>NZ_CATNVE010000002.1:0-655895 GCF_951230145.1 Dysgonomonas sp. Marseille-Q5470
TGTTAGTATTTGTTAATAAAATAAAGAATCTTAACAACCAAATGAATGTTAAATCATCCTATTTTACTCCCATAGGTGGTATACTTTTGAATTATTCTGGTGGTATACTTTTCAAGTATTATTTACACCTTATATATAAACATAAACAAAACATAAACTATAAAAGAAAACAGTAAAAGAAAAAGCCTGCCGTTTTTTGCACCTATTTTTCAAAAATGAGGTGTTTTTATTTTTTAGTATTATCCCTTTATTATTTATCTTCTCTTTTCCGTCCTTTTCCTTTCTCGTTCTTTGGCGAGTAGGGGCGATCCCTTGTGGTCGCCCGTATATAAACGGGCACGGACAAGCCACTGCCCCTACATCTTCGTCACAGGGGATTTTCGTCACAGGGGATTTGTAATCCCCTGTCTACTCCCTCCGTCCTTCGGGGTTTAGCTACGTTACACTCCGTTGATTGCTAATTGCAACCCCGAAGCTCATACTATCCCGATTTCAAATCCAAAAGAATGGCGCAGGTTACATAAAACTTCCCCCTTATTTGCATTTTATTTTTTCAAAATTATCTCATAATACGAACCCACAATTTACAACAAAATGAATACACCGATTTACGATTGCATGATCGACGAAAGTGCCGACGACCTGACGGGCATCTATGCCATTTCGTTTGTAGACTTTCCGGCAAACCAAGTCGATTTTATCGCTCTCGACAGACAACAGGAACTACATCTTAGCCGAGATACCGCAAAGCAAGTACTCACAGGCGTTGTGCTCAAACCCGGACAACTCATCTACCGCCATTCGCCGCAAACGGGTGACTATTACATCCGCTTTTCGGAGGAACAGGTAGAGAAAATTGCCCGCAAGATGATGAAAACAGGCGTTGCCCTGCATAGCACCACCCATCAGCACCGGTCGCCCCTCACAGGCAACTACCTCACCGAACTGTGGATAGTAGAAGACCCCGAAAACGACAAATCGAAAGCACTCGGATTTAGCGATCTGCCAAAAGGTACACTCATGTGCAGCTACAAGATAGAAGACCAAAACTATTGGGAAAAGGAAGTGATGAGCGGGCATGTAAAGGGATTTTCCCTCGAAGGCTTTTTCTCTCAGCAAGTTTCCCTATCCCGCATAAATAACAAAAGTATGAATAAAAAAAGGAAAAAAGTGAAACAGACATTGCTTGGACGCATAGCAAACATGCTGCTCGACATCGATGCCGTAGAAAAAGCAGACACGACTGCCAGCGGCACGGCCTATGTGGTCTTTGTTCTTGCCGACGGCAAAGAGGCGTACGTGGATGCCGATGGATTTGTGACGCTCGATGGTGAGCAAATGGCGGCGGGAGAACACAACCTGTCGAATGGAAACCTGCTGGTAGTAGACGAGAACGGACAATTTGTGGAAACACGTGAACCTTCGGACGATAAAACCAACCCCGAAGATGCCAAAGCCAAACAAGCATTGCGAAGCAAGAAAAGAGGAGTAAGGCTGTCCGACTTTGACGGAAAAACGGCAGAAGCCCTCAAAGCCAAGATTGCCGAAATGCAGGCTACCATCGAACAACTTCTGCAAGCGCTCGATGAAGCAAACGGAATGCTCGAAGACACCAAAACACAGGTGGAAGAAATGCGCCGCAAGACACCTTCGGCATATCCTGCCGTACAGCTTTCAGGTACAGGCAAGTCTCCTGCCGAGATGAGCACAGCCGAACGCATGGCAGCGGCTCTTAACCAAACTATCAACAGAAGAAAATAATCAATATGCCAGTATGCTAATCCGAATACATATTGAATATGATTGGCACATCGGCATATTCTCACTTTAAAAAATTGAATAAAATTATGGCAAACATTTACGACATTTCATCACTTACTTATCAACCGTCGTCTAACATGGATTGGTTTACAAAAGCCATCTTCGGCGGAAAGCTGATCGAAAAAGGAAAAATCACACCTGTGATCGGGGTGAAAGATTCTACACAACTCAACCTGATTGACCTCGAAGGAAATATCCTTCAGGCAGATTCACGCGATTGCTCGTGGACACCAAATCAGATCGCCAAACTGAGCGAAAAGGAACTGAAAGTAAAAACCTACAAAATCAACCTCGAGCAGTGCATCGACGACCTCGAGCGCAAACGTACCGTATGGATGCTTAGTCCGGGTGCCAAGAATCAGGAATTGCCCGCTACCCTCGAAGAGGCAACAATGACAATCCTTGCTTCGGAACTTAGCAGCGAGATCGAAACTAAGATATTCAAAGGCGATAGCTCGGCAGACGCAAACGACTTCGATGGAGCAGTAAAAGTATTGACCGACAGCACACAAGCCATTAAGCTAACGGGTGTATCGCTTACAAAGGCAAATGTATTGGCAGAAGTAGAAAAGGTATTCGCTTCCATCCCCGAAGATGTAATGGCGATGGGCTTGGAAAACGGCTCGCTGAACATCTACGTTTCGTACTCGGCATACATGAAGGTTAAAATGGCGTTGGGCGGCATTTGGGGCGACAATGTAGTGGTTAGTTCAAACTTTGCGGTAGAGGGTGACTCGGTGCGCTATATGGGCGTGGAGATTGTTCCTGTGAAAGGGCTGGACGATAACGATATGATAGCCGCCGATTCTAAAAACTTCCTTGTAGGTACAGACCTCGTTCGCGACTTGGAGGAAATCCGCTTAGGGCAGTTTGCTGCTCCGAACGATAATAAGATTTTCATCGACGGACGTTTGCGCCTAGGCTTTGCTATCCCTTTCGAAGACGAAGTAGTATTTTATAGTCCGAGCAACTAATCGGCTGTTATATCTACCGACTTCTTGTTTGCTGTTCTTGTCCTCTTTTCGTGTTATGCACCGTTCTTTCGGATTTGTAATCCGAAAGTCAGTCTTATCCGGATTTAAAATCCTAGTAATAAAGCTTCGAGGTTGCAAACCCCGAAGGACGAAGGGATCAATATTTTAATTTATGGTTTACTAATTTGTTATTTCTATCATAAAAATAGATGGAATCGTTATTCGCCGGTTTGTAAATATAGTAATCACGCTTAATAAACCATACATCGCGTAACATGTATTTTCCGCCATTGGATAAGTCAATAAGAGTAACACCTTTTTGTTTTATAAATCTTTCTCTTAGAACGAATCCTTTAACTTCAGATTTAACTGAATCTGGCAAATATAAGTAATTATTCATCTCATGTTTTATGACCTTATCATCATTATTTAGGGATAAAATTATTAGAGGTATACTTATACAAATAACGAGGATAACAGAAAATATATCCAGTTTCGTGATTTTAGTGCGATTCATAACAAATAATTATAACAAACCAAAAGTAACAAATAAATCCTACCGTTTTTTCGGATTTAACTACGTTACACTCCGTTGATTGCTAATTGCAATCCGAAAGCGATTATTCTCTGGATTTTAAATCCTCATGATAAAGCTTCGGGATTGCAAATCCCGAAGGACGAAGGTAGGGGTGATCCCTTGTGGTCGCCTGTATATAAACGGGCAGGGACGAGCCACTACCCCTACCTATACGACACCGTCCTTTTGGATTTATAATCCAAAAGCAATTCTTATCCGGATTTTAAAATCCTTATGATAGATCTTCGGAGTTGCAAACCCCGAAGAACGGAGAGGATAAGAACAGAGAACAAAAGAAGTCAAAAAAAGAAAAGCGACAAAAAATTAACGAATCAAAAAAAAATAAAAATTATGTCTTGCAAATTAACATCAAATATTACAAAGAAAACATGTGTGTATTCCGTTGCCGGTATCAAATCGGTTTATCTGATCAATCACGATTCGGCTAACGAATACGAATTTTCGGCCGAAGGAGAGATCAGCGCCATCACGCTTGCCGACAGTGCAAAAGCCTATAAGGTAGACTTTATAGACAATACGGCTTCTTTCTCCGACGAACTGGCACAGAACAGCAACGGCGGTAAATACCGTACGCACACCCTAAACTTCACACTGAGCGAGTATGACTATACGATTCTTAATCAGGGGGATGCCCTCAGTCTTGGTAAATTTACGGCTGTGGTAGTGGATAAGAGCAACCGTTCGGTAGTGCTGGGACGTATCAACGGGCTGAGCTCAACGGCATTCAATTACGCTTCGGGTGCTGCTGAGGCTGATGCTAACGGCTGGACGGTGACAATGGCGGGAACAGAGATGGAAATCGGTCGCTTGCTCAAGGGTGAAGACGTGGTTACTGCCATTGTGGATAAGACAGTTGTAACTCCGTAACCTGTTCTGGGAGGTAGTTGTGATATTCGCCTCTTTATCGTCCTTTCGGATCGTAGATCCTGATAGTAGAGCTTCGGGGTTGCAACCCTCGAAGGACGACTAAAAAAGCAAAGGGGGAGAAAGAATGTCACATTATAAGTTTAAATAAAACATACTTGATAAAGCGGTATTCAGCTTTGATGGCAGTTGCCGCTTTGTCTCAAAAAACAGAACAATATGAGTTGCAGATTGGTGCAGAATATAAAACACACATGCGGATACAATTCGGGAGGTATAGCCGATATTTACCTTTTGGATATAAAGGATTTTGCAGCTTATTACTTCAAAGATGATGCCTTGTACGACTCTTGTTTTGTAGATCGCATCCTCAAAGACGTAGACACCCCTTACACCACGCTGTCGGAAGTTAGCGAAAGCAATTTCACCGAAACAAACGATGGTGCACTGTACAGGCAGCAACTAACCACCTTTGTGAATACTATCAAGTCAGACAAAACCAACAACCTGCTCAAAGCCCTTGGCAACAAGTATCTGGTGGTGTTCAGGAATATGCAGGGCAATATTTACTCTTTTGGTTCCGATGGTGGGGCTACACTTGCCTTTTCGCAGATGTCGGGGCAATTGGGCGAAACGGCGGAGTATAGCATCACGCTTTCCAAAGACTCTATCTATCCTCTCTTTGAGGTGAATGCAGAGAAATTCAACAAAATATTTGCGTTGGGAACAGAGAGCAGGAGGGTGATAGTTACCGAAAATGGAAAGTTTGCAATATTGATATAATGCGATGATCTCTCTTGTTTTTCGGCTTTACAATCCAAAAGTCCTTTCAATTCGGATTTTAAAATCCTGACGATAAAGTTTCGGGGTTGCAAACCCCGAAGGACGAAGGGAACCCCGAAGGACGAATGATGAATATTAATGGAGTAGGGGCGAACCCTTGTGGTCGCCCGGATAGAAAAGGGCAGGGACAAGCCACTGCCCCTACCTATCCCCTCTATCGTTCAGAAACAACATTAGACGGAACGTAGTGTAGTCAACAACAAAGAGTATAAAAAGAGGAATAAAACAAATAGCATAGAAAAAGAGAATCAGAAGAACAAAGAAGATTTTAGAATAAAAATAAATCAAAAAAAAATATGGCAGAAAACACTAAAATAGCAGCTATCCCCTTGTCGGAGCTTCCCGAAATCAAAGACCCCAGCGGTTTCTGGATATTCGGTTCGAAGAAAGATAGCAACGGTGCGCTCAGCTCGGGCAAGTACCTGTTCGAGAATCTGGCAGAATATGCCAAGCAGTTGCAGTTGGAGCGTCGCATGTCGATCAATATGGGACTTGCTTCGCCCTACGAAATGTTTATAGGCGAGGAGATGATAATCTATCGGGTAGAGGCGATGAATGTATCCAAACTATGGGTAGACGGCAAAGAAGTGCCCTTAGCCAAAACGGTATTGGTAAAGATAAAGGCTAAGTCGCTTGTGGAATTTAAGGTCGAAAAAGTTGGCACAGAGCCTACCGGATACTTATTTATTTACGCAAAAGCTACATTACCATGATATATGAAGTAAAGAAAGACGATGTCACGTTTGAGGTCGATGACAATCTGCTGTTTGACAGTCAGTCACATTCATTCAGACGATTGTATAACGATTTGGAAGAGAACGACAGGGCAGACTTTGACAATTGTAATGTTCTTGTACTTGCTACAGGACGAGTGATAATAACCGAAAAAACAGAAGACGATGGGCAAGTATAATTATAGAGATAAGTATGGCAGGCTGGATGAGAGTATAGACAATGTTGCTTTCTTTTCTGCGCTAAGTGCTACAGCCTACGATCAGAGGACACGATCTGTGTACACAAGGACAAATCCGGCGAAGTCTCATGGAGTTATAGATCTAAAGCGAAACTCGGGAGTGACCAAGAACGTCTTCTCCGGCGGTATTCATACCGGCTCTATTGTTACAGAGGCCAGTGCAAATTACAACTATTTGCATATGATAGGTAGTGGCATGGATAGCACGATATGGAATAAAAACATAAATGCCTATGGGGAAGGTTCTGTTTGGCAAAATAGCCTTTACTTCTATGATATGACTGTGAGGCATATATCACAGCCTTTATACCGTACCGGATATATATTTGTCGGATGTACTATCTATTCAGACCTTTCGGGAACAAAACATAGCTGTAAGCTCTATGCCAAGACTTCTACCAATGGAGGAAACTCATTTATAAATGTACCCGATGCCGTATTGTCGAATACCAATCTTGATTTGTTCGATCACTGTAAGGTAACCATCTTGAGCTCTGATGTATCCGGTTACAGGAATAATTTTGTGGCATTCAACGATTGCGAACTTAAGATCGGAGCAGAAACCGAGTACAAGGCACTGAACGGTAACACGGAAGAGGAGCTGAGAGCTGATTTTGTAGCCCGCTGCGAGGCGCAATCTATTACGGTGCCCAATGTTACAGACATGGGCGAGACGATGAAGCAGGGGAAATGGATTTTCTCTAAAAACTCGTGTGTAGACGGTCTTGTGAAAAAAGATTCAGCTTTGCACAATTACGAAAAAAGGCATTTGGTATATTTCGGTTATTCCTTCGACAGATGTGACGCCATCGGTATCACATCCGACAAAAGCAAGTCGGCAAGCTTTTCGCCGGTCTATGCCAATAGCTCGCTTGCCATAACGGACGGCTCTATAGCATTGGCTTCCAACATCGATGTTTCGCAGGCGGTAGCGGGTGAATGTGCTACAAATATAATCTGGCTGGGAGGTAAGTATCAGCTCAATAAGTTGGATATTATACACAATCTGCCTATAGATCAAGGCGTGTTGATCGACAGCACGCCATCACTTTCGTCCGTTGAGGTAAACAAAGACGGAGGTATTGTACCTTACAGCAATGGTGTGCATCGTGCTTACATTGTGCGTTCGAAGGATAATCAGGAGGCAAAGGTGAAATACAACGGAGTGACGTATAGTTCGGCTGTAATTTCCCGCAACAATATTTTTAACGGAGTGGCAGGTGTCACTTCATTTGTGCCCGAAACGTCTAACGCCATTGTGTATGAGGTGCTGGATAAGGTGTTGCACTCTACCGTTCAGATGCGTATTGTAAACAAGATACCTTCGGGTGTAATTGCTTCGGGAAGCCTGCAAGCCGGATATTGGTATTTTGTAGAGCCCAAATTGGTGAGCGACGCTTCGGGTAGTGTGACATACAACGGCATAACCTATCCGGCATATTCTTCGTTTGTGGCAGAGGCGGGCAAATCTACTTTTACACTGACAGGCAATGTGCAGCTTCGAAGATGCTGGAAAGACCTTTATAACGAAGCCGACACAGACGCCACCGACAAAGCGTTTTGGCAGAATGAGCAAAAGCCCAAATGGTTTGATGTATTGCCCAACGACCTGCGTTGCCTTATGAGCCTCAACAATGCGCAGCAGGCTGAAATGCAGCGAGACAAGGCTGGCAATTACATTGCATCGGGGCACCCCGACTTCTACAACTCGGTGCTGGCAATGAGTGGTAACCCGGGCGAATTGGCTTTTCCTATCAAAGGGGCATTTATGCAATTGAGATTGAAGATAACCACACAAAACCCGATATAACATGGCAGACTTGAACAATAAGGACGTAGAGACAATGTCTCTGCAAAACAGCAAGATCAGTTTGATATTGATCGAAAAATCAGAAGCAGGCGAAAAGAGCCGCAGTAAAGTGGAGGCGGTATTTATTAATAAGACAGACGCCGGACTCAATTACGGCACATTCTTGTAAACTCGTTGTAGGGGATTACAAATCCCCTACAACGTAGGATTTGTACTTCCCTGCTTCGTAAACTTTCGGAATTTGTAATTCCGAAAGACGGGCGTTCCTCAAAGAGAATAATCCGACATTTTCATTCATCACAAAAACAACAAACAAATAAAAAATAACTTATGACATACACCGATAATTTTTTAGTAGGACTTCTGGATTTCTTTATTTGGGCTAAATGGCTCTTGATCCTGGCGCTGACACTAACGCTTGCCGACCTGAAGTTTGGGATAGCCGCCGCCAAAGCCAGAAAAGAAGATGTAAAGAAATCGAAGGCCGTGCGCCGTACAATCGACAAGATAACCAGCTACATCATCTGGGTTATATTGGCATACACCTTCGGACAGGCATTTGCCTTGCCTTTTGGCGTGGAATTGCTCCCTATGCTCATGCTTGTGATTATATACGGGGTAGAATTGGAAAGCATTTATGTGAATTACTTTGCATCGAGAGGTAAAAACGTGAAGGTGAACATTCTAAAGTTTTTTGGAAAGAAAACTGATATCATAGAAGTAGAAGACGAAAAGAAAAATGAGGATAAAGATGGCAAAGGTTGAACTGCTTATTCCATTTATCCTCCGATGGGAAGGTGGCTTTGTAGACGATCCCGACGATAGGGGCGGAGCCACCAATAAGGGCATAACGATAGCTACCTATAGGCTCTACCGCCGCCAAAGAGGATACGCCACAACCACCGTTGCCGACCTGAAGAATATTTCGGACGCAGAGTGGGCGGATGTACTCAAAAGCCTCTATTGGGACAAGTGGCAGGGGGATAAGATTGTCAATCAGAGCATAGCCAATATCCTTGTCGACTGGGTATGGGCTTCGGGTAGCTATGGCATCAAGTTGCCGCAAAAGATGTTGGACGTTACTGCCGATGGCGTTGTGGGTAACCAAACGCTGGCTGCTGTGAATGATTATACACTTCAGTGTGAACTTTTCGAAAAAATCCGCCAAGAGCGTATTGCCTTTGTGAATAGGATTGTGGCAGCACGTCCGGCGAATCGAAAGTTCAGGAGAGGGTGGTTAAACAGGATTAACGATTTAAAATTTGAAGAATGATTCTAAAATCTGTACAGCGATATGTCGCCGGCTTGTCGGTCTGTTTGCTACTTGTGATACTTGCGTCTTGCAAAGCCAAAACGGTGTATGTGCCTGTAGAAAGCATTAGGGTGGAATATCGGGACAAGCTGTTGCGTGACTCGGTTCACCTGTACGACTCTGTGCTGATAAAGATGAAAGGCGATACGGTATGGCTCGAGAAGTATAAATATCTCTATCGAGACAAGGTGGTGAGGGATTCAGTATTTAAGACAGACAGCATAGCCGTGCCCTATCCGGTGGTAGAGGTGCAGGAAGTAAACAAGCTGACTTCTTTCCAGTCTTTTCAGATCTGGTGTGGCAGGATTTTGTTGCTGTTTCTGCTCGGATATTTGGTAATGCGGAGGTTTAAAGTAGGCGTTTGAAATTTTTTTAAATAAAATCACATTTTTTATGACGTATATAATACGCTATATATTAACGGATTATTAGCATATATGCTCTGACAGAGGGTTGTAGGTGATTTTTTTTAGGAGAATTAATTTTTATAATGTGTGAAATTGACTATCTTTGTGTAAACATTACAAATACAACAATAATAAGTTATTTTAAATACTCTCATATGGACTATCAAACTATCAAAAAAAGCAAAATAATTTTATAAGTTTTGTTCTTTTTGAGGAAAAATCTAAAGTTTTATTAATCTGTTTTTTTATTAAAAAATATAGGTTTTCGTATTTTTTAATATATTAAGTAGTTTGTAAAGTTTGTGTAAGTGAAAGGTCTACAAAGTGATTTTGTGGACCTTTCTTAATTACTGAGAATGATCTTAAGGATTAGGATTTTTGAATGGATGAGGCTTGTGTTGGGTGTACAGCCTCTTCGGATTTATATAAAGACAAATTTTATCATGTTTAGAGAGATACCGAGTTTAATATTTTACAATATCTATCAGCATATTCCTTTAAGTCACGGTTATACGTTCCAAAGTTTTTTACAATCATGTCAAATATCAAGAAGCTGCGCTTTTTGATCAGAATATCCGGATCATTGATCGCATATTGCCCGGTGTCGATGTCCTCGGTGTGCTCAATGGAGATATAATATTTAGACATAATCTTACACATAAAAGGAAAGGTGATATCAATGAATTCTATGCAAATCTAATGATAAGATGAATCCTTTTTTATCATTTTTTGTGCGATATGACTTTTTGTACCGATATGCTGATAATAATATTTTTTATATCAGTCGTTTAACCCTCTTCGGTAGGGGGCTTTATATGACTTTTTTGTAGAATATATATGGGGGTTTTTGTCATTTTTTTGCACAAGAATAGCCTTGTTGCAGTTGTGATCTTAACGTGCAAGCTAGAAAGACCAGCGAAAAATAGTCTTTCCCTTTGCTTTTGATGTAGAGGGAATGGTGGCGTAGGCCTTCGTTTATTGTAAAGTTTTCTGTTCTAGTTCTTACTCCGAAAATAGATAAGCTTGCGAACTGGCAATCTGTAGGAAGTAGATGAAAATGAAGCCTAAGACAGACAGTAATACAGCGATACCTACAAAACCGGCAACATAAAGGAATCTTCCTACGCCCGTTTTGTTCGATTTGATGTAATCCCAGTCGTCTAGCAATAGTTTGATGTTTTTCCACCCTGCAAAAAGAAAGAAAACTGCAAATATCAGAAGCGATACGATGAATAAATAGTGTATTGTGTTCATTCTGCCTGATTTATGGTTTATTATTTATTGAAGTATTAATTTTATCACTACTTTTTGTTAACATACTTACTGTTCTATAAATTACTTATATTGTACATTACATTTATTCCATTGTTTCTAAAACAACAATATCAATCTTAACTTTAGTGCTCACTCTCTATCTCACAAGAGCTTACCTCTTTTTGCACATTTAAGGCACAAGATTCTAATGAATTATCGTCAGAAATATTGATTTGTATTGTCCGAACTCATTTCAATTCATATCGAAATTCATATCGAAAATGAAGTCTTGAACGTTTTGTGTTGCCTGATAATATGCTATTTATGATCAAATATACATCTATTTCTGTAACAGAATTATAATTTTGATATTTATTTTTATGTTAATAGAAAAATAATTTTTTAGCATAATTTTACAGCCCTAAAAAAGTCATATTTTGGGTTGTGAGTCACATGTCTAAGTGTCTTCTTTTTAATATGTTAATGTTTGATTTAACACATAAAAAGTCATATTTAGGCATTCCCCTATTTTATAATATTTATTTATTGTTATATTGGCATGTCTTTATGGTTAAGTTTTAGAAAACTCCCCATATTTAATGGTTCTCCCTTTTGTTGATTCCTTCGTCCTTCTAGGTTTGTAACCTTCCTTCGTCCTCTTCGTCCTTCGGGGTTTGTAACCCCGAAGTTTTATTGTGAGGATTTAAAATCCAAATAAGACTGACTTTCGGATTGCAAATCCGAAAGGACGGCGTTAATCCGAAAGGACGATGTCCTATACGTAGGGGCAATGGCTCGTTCCTGCCCGTTTGTATTCGGGCGACCACAAGGGATCGCCCCTACTGCTCTAATATTTGTCTCTTCTTTTGCTTGAAAAGCTACATCATATTCGATACCCTTTGTATAATATTGAACATCTGCCGTATATCGTTAAAGCTCAACTCGAAGTCTGAATATTCGGGTGAGGTGTTTAGCGAATGACAGGTGATCGTACCTTTTTCTACGTCCTGATTTATTATCTGTTTGCAGAGGATGGTGTTGTCGAGCACAATTATCCAGTTGGGATACTCATTTGTACGCAACTTGTCTCTCCAGTGTTCCGATCCCAGTTCACGCCCCAGCACGATGTCGCCGTTTGCAAGGCTTTTGCGTGTATCGTCGTCCATGCTGTCGCCCTTTATCTCAAAGGCCATGTACTTTCCGTGTCCTATCTGGTCTACAATGAAATTGTACTCGTCGAGCGAACCGCTAAACTCGGCATCACGATAGTCGTCTATGTACTTGGCATAGGCTTTTATCGGCACAAAGGGAACCCGCATCAGGTATTTTCCGTTTGCCAACTGAAAGTATTTCACCCCTGCCTTTGTTATCAGGTATGGCTCTTCCTTGTCGGCGTCGGCTTTCATCATCGGTCCTTCTTCGGTGAGTAGCCAGCTTGCATTTATCTGTGGCAGGCGGGCAAGTATTTTCTCTATCACTTCCAATCCGATTTTTCGGTTTCCACTTATCCAGTTGCTAGTCGTATTTGGTTTTTCGTCTATCGATCTGGCGAATTCGCTGTTAGACCCTTTAAACAAATCTTCCCTTATTTTCTTTATTCTCTCATGTATTTCCATTGTTCACCAATATGTGTATTGTTAAATGGGCGTGTAATGTGATTATTTTGCTTTTTCTTCTTCATTTCTTTCTTCTTAAGTCTTTGCTAGAAAATGATTACCGAGCTATCTTATTCATTATCTATGCTGTATTGCCTATTCAATAAGAGTTAACTATAATTAACTATAATATTCACATAAATGTGTATTATATATTCACAAATATGTGTATATTTGTATTGAAAGTATTATTTACTATCAAATTAAAGAAAATAAATACAATCTGGCAATTAAAACGAAAGAAAAATGGGAGCACTGAAAATTGACTGCTATTGCAATGAAAGACAGATGGCAAGCTTAGTGAAAGCCGTTACCGGCCATTTGTATGAATCCGACAGGTCGGAGATACCCGATTTTGACGATGTAATTAACGGTGTGCGGGTGTGTGTAGAGTTTGAAACATACATGGATACCGTACAACTGAAAACCGCTGAAGTACTCGATAGCGACTGGGATTTACTCTACGAAGACTCTGCTGTGCTGACTTCACGCTTGCGAGCCATAGTGGAAGAATATAACCGTAACGAAAGCGAAGCATGTGAACAATCGCGGGATATACTTTCCGACAGATACACAAGCTAATGGGAGTGCAATGTGTGCCTCTCCGGCAAGAACTAACCGAACCCGGCTGTTAAACAATTAATCGCTTGTATGAACTACATTGAACTCATAAATCTATTTTGGCAAATCCGCCGTAAGGTGCGATTGAGCTCCAGCGAGGCTGACTTGTATTACTTCCTGATGCAGGAGTCGAACGCTCGCCAATGGGAAAACCCTTTCGAGTGTACCAACGGTATTATCTGCGCTACGATCGGTTTTAGCGAAAAGACCATGATAGATGCACGCAACAGGCTAAAAGAGAAGGGGCTGATAGACTTTGAGGCAGGACAGCGCAGGCTTCGTTCGCCCGTATATACACTGTTGTACAACAAAAAAGGGTGCAGACCGGCAAGTAAGAAGCAGGTGAAACCTGAAAAGGAAGGGTTCCCCTTTGCGGGCGATGAGAGCAATGCAAAATCCGCATTCGTAGTGCCCACCTTCGAGGAGGTGGAGGCTTATTGCAACCAAAGGGGTGGCAGGGTAGATGCCCGTAAGTTTATAGACTTCTATACAGCAAAAGACTGGATGATAGGGCGTAACAAAATGAAAAACTGGCAGGCTGCTGTCCGCACGTGGGAAAAATCGGAGGATTATATACAGCCCGTAGCCGAGAGTAAACAACAAAAAAGCTTAGGAGATGAACGATTTTAACGAAATATGCTGTCGAATGAAAGAGCACGATATGCCTGTGCCTCAGAGCCAAGTGATAGTACGTGTGCCCGAAGCACGCACGGTGCTCTATCACTATATGAAAGACTGTCTGGCACAGAAAAGGAGCGAATTGAACTGGCTGCCCGAGTATGAAGAGGTGGCAGATTGGTTGGCAGACAATCGGGGGAGGGGACTTTTTCTGTATGGCGACTATGGTCGTGGCAAAACAATGCTGGGTTATCATGTGCTGCCTGCCATCTTGCTGAAGTATATGAACAAGGTGGTGAATGTGTACGATGCTCAGAAGATGAACAGCGATATAGACAAGCTGCTGAGGAAACATGTTATAAGCCTCGACGATATTGGTACGGAAGATACTTTGGTCAGTTATGGCAACCGCCGCCTAGCCTTTGCCGAAGTGATGGATGCCGCCGAAAAATACCGAAAACTGGTTATCGTATCCACCAATCTCAACGGCGATCAGATTGTGGCTCGCTATGGTCAGCGGGTGATGGAGCGCATAATTTCGGTTACCCGCCGCATCGAATTCAAGGGGCAGAGCCAAAGGCGCTGATTAACAAATGATTTGTAGCTATTAACAATTGTCGGGATTTTCGTCCTGATGGGCATCGCCTGCTCTTTTTTTGTGCGGTGATCTTTATCTCAAAAGTGTATTCAATGTATTTATAATCAATTATTAACCATTCTTTATCTTATTATATTATGCTATTATTCAACGTAAGCAAAGGCAACAAAGGGAAAAAGTATTTCAGTAAAAAACGTGATATGTCGGATGTCGTTTTTGCCGAAAAGGCAGAAGCTTTCAACCGTTGGTTTGCCGACAATAATAAAAAACTGACACAATATCTTGAGGTGCGTCGTTCGTACAACTGTGATGTTTTCAACGACAGCTACCTGAAAATGTACGAGAACATTCTCTTCTCGGGAAACAAAATAGAGAATTACATGCACTATTTTATCCGTTCGTATTATACCAACCTGATGGCCGAGGGCATCAAGCAAAACAGATATTGCGAGCTGTTGCCCAACTACGACAAGTCGGATGTAGATAGCGGTTACTTTCGTGAGATCGAAGCCAAGCAAAGTAAGTTGGAGTCGGATATAATGCAATATGTATATGATAATTATGATATTCGTGATTTCGAATTGTTTAAGATGTATATCTCGCTGAAACCTGCTATAAACTATACTTCTCTATCGGAGATTACAGGGGTTAAGGCGCATAATATACAGCGGGCTATCTCGCGCATCAAGAAAGGGGTGCTTGCCAATAAAGAGTTTGCCGAAAGACGCAAAGAATTAGTATAGAAGTTCTTATTGGTATTGAAGTTGCGAATTGTAAAAATAAAAAAAGCCCTTTATTTTATATCTGTCACATGACAATATAAAATAAAGGGCTGTAAGGTTGGGAAGTCCTGTCTGTTGTGTAGAAACGATCTTACATTTTAGTAAGGATATGTAATGCTATTAAGGCTTATAGTTTTTTTATAATTCTTCTATCAGTAGATAGCTACCTATCGAGCTCATATATTTGGCATCATGTGATGTAGATGCCGCCATGCGTGTGACTCTATTGTTTGCCGGTCCGTTAGCTATCATTCGTATCAATGAACCTTCCTTTCCTGAGTTCAAAATACATATCGGGTTTGTGACACCGCCATCGTGATAGCTTTCTGTAGATGATTCAGAATATCCCCATGTAGATATTGGCAGTGAAACAAGAGTCGGATTATTATTTTTTATCAGGTAGAAACGGCTAGCGATATAAGTTGCGCTTCCTTCAGTGCCATTTGTAAAAATACCAACGTAGCCGGTTATCTTAAAGTCTTTGAGAGGAGGAAGATATATATCTGTGTTGTTTATAATTTTTATGCCTTCTGTATTTATACCTTTTATCGAATCCCATATAATATTTGTTCTCGCCGGATTTGTTTCACTATTTGTTCTTGCGGCGATAGTCTGGTTGTCATTCTTGACTACAACCGCCAATGTTTTTTCTACAACTGACACTTTTGGTTTCAGGGCTGTCCATGTATACAAAGAGTCGTTTAGTTGCCATGTATATATACCTCGTCCGTTAGAAAACTTAGGGTTGGTGTTGTATACCGTTAGTCCTTCGTTTATAGTGTCTTGTACTATATTGTATCCCTCTGGGAACATAGGAAACAGTTTGTCTCCGTTTGATAAAAAAACTCTCGGAAAACCAAAGCCTTTAGTGGCATTTGTACCCTTCGAATCATTCTCTTTGAGTTGGAGGATAGCACCATAGACAGGCTCGCTGGCAGACCCGATGGTTACTTGGGCTTGCGAGAAGATACTGATACTGATTCCTAATAATAATATTATATATTTTATCATAATAGTTTTGTGTATTAAAAAATAAAAATAATGCAGTGTAATTTGTGTTAGTATTTGCCCTAAAGTTCGCTGCGAAGTTAGCACTTTAAAAGTAAATAAAATAATATTTGTCCTTTCGGGAAGCTTTGCGGTGTACGTATTTGTAGCATTTAAAGCCTATTTGTGGGGCTTAATCGATTTGTGTTAGTGTACTAAATACGTCATTGGTAGCGGGTTGTCTATTAATAGTTAAAATATACAATAACTTCTGTCTATTAGCTATTGAAAAAAGTAATGTAGGTGCTTTCCGCTTAATTTTCTGTGGGAGTTTCTCTTAAGAGGAATAAAAGACTATCTGATAAATGTTTGAAGGGAAATTTCATTGTCCTGCATATTACTTACGGCTATAATCCTTGTCTGTCGTACTGAAGAGCGGAGTCTTTCGCAATTTCATAAAAAAAATATCATCCAAATCGTGAAAAAACCGTCATCTTTTTTCTTCAATATTATCTTATTGTGCACATGTGTTTATTGAATTCAAAACATTTCTAAAAAGAACTATTAAACTAATTATTAAGCTTATGAAGAAAATTTTATTAATGATTGTTGGGCTTCTTGGTATTATACCATTACTTTACTCTCAAGAGATATCTAAAATCACAGGAAATGCAAAAGTCCAGATTAGTACGGAAGAGAGTTATACTATTAATTTTACGGCACCACTAAAAGAAACAACAAAAATTACAGTACTTGCTAGCCATGGGAGAATAAATAAAAAAGACAACCCTAATAAATTTGAAATAATAGCAGTTACTGGAAGTTCTAATATACACTTTAGTGTTTTTTGGGATAGTATTCCTACCAATGCAGCTTTTATAATAGCTTATAAGACAACTGAGTCAGGCAAAGTTTCTGTGTTGGAAAATATAAACATAACTAGAGAAAAGCCTGGATCTAACGCTGTGAGTACTAGTAGGTCTCTTCTTTATAGTACTTTAGAAAATTCAGGTACTGTATCTGGTGATATTATTACATTTAGCGTTGAACATTATAATCCAAGTAGAACTGTTATAAATAAATGGATATATGATACTAAATTATTTGAAGAAGTTGAGAGACAACCGGGATATATTAAGCTGAGAGCAAAACAAATAATTGGAATGAAAAATGTCTCGGTCTCTGTTGAGATTGATTATATTATACTTGATTTATGGATTTATACTAAGCGAGAGCGGAGTACTCATACATGGGGATTTTATTTGTTTGGTAGGCCTGAGATTAAATCAATGAATAATGTTAGTTGTTCAGGAGAAAATATCACATACAATATTGAAAATTCTCCTATGATAATGGATACATCTACAGAAATGACATGGGAGGCGGTGAGCAATGCGTCTCTTGTATTTTCTGGGTCTGGTAATTCTTCTGGAGTTTTTAAATCATTAGGCAATGGTACTGTTAAGGTAAAGGCAAAGGTTGTAATAAAAGGAACCGGACAAAATAATAAAAACTTCAGAAGAGAATATGTTATAGAAAACTCAGATGTCTGGATAGGAGCACCATTAAAACCTCTTATAACACCTGTTTTTTCTAAGTTTTTTGCGGGTAGTAGTTATGATGTAATGATAACGAATGTATCTCCGGGAAGTAAAGTTACATGGGATATAAGCGGAGCAACAATAACATCTCAGACAGAAAATTCTGTACTAATAAAGGTTGCTAACTTTGACTTGGATGGTTCGGTCTTTATTATCGCAACAGTCGAAAATAAGTGTGGAACCAGCAGATCTTCAATATCTATCCCTGTAAAAGGCCTCGGAGGCGGTGGAGGTGTCTATCCTGAAATTTGATAATTAAGGTACGCTTTTAGCGTGCTATACTAATCACTTCTTATTATCTCTTTGTTATTTTCAAAAGAGTGAAATGTAAATATCCTCTCTCCATTCCATCTTATACGGTGAAATGCCAGAGAGGATATTTTTCTCTTTCCTTCCCCCAAAAACTGCATTATTTCTCTACAAAATTATCTTATTATATATGGATGCGCTAATTATCATTATTACGATGCTGTGTTGCATTGTCACCTCCCTTTACTGCGGAGTGGTGCTGTCGCTAAGGCTTCCCGAAGTGTGGACTTTGCTCGACCGAAAACCGTTCAATTGTCGTCCCTGTCTCACCTTTCACCTCACATGGATGCTGTTCGGGATATTTGCTTTTGCAAGGCAATCGTGGACTTTGGCAGGTATCGGCATTGTAGTTGCGTTCATCATATTTTTCCTTGTAAAATATATCGACAACAAAAAAATAGTAAAATGACAAATCTAGCATTAAGATCAGAAGTAGAAGCATTGGTACGCGAAGTAGAGAAAACACACCGTTACTCGATGAGCCGTATCTATGGATTATATAATCGGGTTTTCGGCACAAACGAAACCCCTCAGTCGTGCGCCAGTTGCCTGATACGCAAAGTAAGAGAGTTGAAAAACTGGCTTGCTAAAAACTCCGATAACGAGCGTATTGCAGATAAAGAAACTACCGTAGTACAATCCGCATCAGTAAAGACAGCAAAGAAACATTTGAAAAAAGATAAATAATGGCTGCCCGCAAAACCTGTTACAAAAGCCGTGAAAACAACGGCAGGGAGATAAGGTATGAAAGCCCGGGCAGCCTTCTCGCACAGGCATATAAATACTTCGAGTGGTGCGACAGTAATCCCTGGCACAAAGCCGAGCTGATTCGCTCGGGAGCAAGGGTAGGAGAGGTGGTAGAGCTTCCTGTGTCACGCCCATACACCATCGAAGGCCTGTGCGTTTTTTGTGGGATCAGTCTTGCTACTTTCGCACGATATGAGTGTGACCCTCACTTTGGTGAGGCTATAGAGCATCTCCGATTGACAATCCGTCAGCAGCAGCTCGAAGGTGAATGTATTGGCGTTTACAATGCAAATGCTCTGTCTAAGGTTACAACCGCAGAAAAAAAGGAGGAGACAGACCAACCTTCCGAATTGGTTATCAATGTGCTGTCTAACGATACAAAAGAAAATTTGGAAACATTGAAGAAAAACCTATCAGGATAAGCGTTTATGGTATGAGGGTTTGTCAGAAGCATTTTTTACTATTATTCTGTCAGGATGACAAAAGAAGGTAATATTTTTTCATTATGTATCTCCTACCGAAAATATTACTCCCCGCTCTTCATCTTATTTACAAATTCCTTTGGAGACATGCCATAGCTTTTGAAGAATGCCTTGGTAAAGTACGATGCCGAGTTAAAACCTACGTAGTAAGCCACTTCATTTATCCGCATGTCTGTCTCCAGCAGAAGTTTGCATGCTCTTTTTAGGCGATAATTGCGCAGGTAGTCGCCTGGAGTCACGCCACTGATGCTCTTTAATTTGCGTTGCAGGTTGGAGCGACTGATGCTCAGTATATCGGTTAGCGATTCCACGGTGAATGTTTCTTCCGAGAGGTGTTTTTCTATCTCTTCGTTCAGCTTGTTGAGGAATGTTTCGTCACCCTTATTGGTTACCAAGCTTGCATAAGACGATAGCGGCGAACGGTTGAACGCTTCGAGTATCGCTTTCCTGTTTTCCAGCAAACTCGCTATCTGAGCTCTGAGGTACGATATCGAGAACGGCTTTTCTATAAACACATCAGCCCCCGATAACAGTCCTTCTACCTTCGCCGTATTTTCGGTCTTTGCCGATAGCAGTATCACCGGTATATGGCTGTAGTTGAGATCGGCTCGCAGTCGCTTGGTAAAGGATATACCATCGATGCCGGGCATCATAATATCCGAAACGATGAGATCGAAGCTCTTGTCTTCGAGCAGTTTCAAAGCTTCGGTAGCACTCAGTGCCGTATCTACTGTATATTCGTTCTGTAGGCTGTTTTTTATAAATTGTATCATCTCGGGATTGTCGTCTACCACAAGCACGCTGTTCTTGCCGTTGATTGTTGCTAGTCCTCCATCCTCGAAGGAGATACTTTCACTACTTGCCGTTTCACTTTGGTCGATAGAAAACTCTTTGCATATATCAGAGAAAGTGAACGCAAACAATGCGCCACCAGTTTTGCTGTCTTTTACCTCAATCTTTCCTTTCAGTATCTCAGCCAAATGCTTCACCAGCGAAAGCCCGATGCCTGTACCTACCTTGCTGTCGTCTTGCTGTACCTGATAGAAAGGGTCGAATATCAGTTCTTTATGATTGTCGGATATGCCTCGCCCATTGTCTTCTACAGTGACGGTATACGTCTTATCACTGTTCGGTATAAGAGTAAGGATAATCTTGCTTCGGGTAAATTTCAACGCATTGGTCAGCAGGTTACCTATTATTTTGGTCAGCGCATCCGGATCGGATATTACATCTATTATAGGTTGGGCAGGCATGTGCAGCTCAAAGTCTATCTTTTTGTTCTGGGCCGTTTTCTTAAATCGCTCATACAGTTCGCTGATATGCTCGCTAAGGTTTATTGTTTCGGGATTTACGATATATTTAGTCGAATCCATCTTACGGAAATCGAGCAACTGATTGATGAGCACCGTCAGCCTGTCGCAGTTTTTCTCTATCATCGAAAGGTTCTGATGAGTCTCCTTGCTGCCTTCGCCCGACGAAATCACCTCTTCGAGCGGTGCGCTGATAAGGCTTAGCGGTGTGCGTATCTCGTGCGCAATGGTGGTAAAGAAATCGATTTTCGATTTGAAGGCAAGTGTTTCCTGTTCGGCTTTGTAAGCTTCGAGGTGTTTCTGCTGCTTTATCTTGCTTTTCTTTGTATAATACGACACCAACATATAAATTAAGAATATAACGAGCGCAAAATAAACGAGCCGTGCCGGTATCGACAACCAGAAAGGCGGCAATATTTCTATCTCTATCGCTGTGCCCGTTTCGTTCCACAGTCCATCGTTGTTCGAGGCCTTCACCCTGAAGGTGTATTTGCCCGGCGAAAGGTTTACATAGGTCACGCTCTTGTTGTTGCCCGCATAGTTCCATTCCTCGTCCGTTCCTTCGAGCATATAGGCATACTGGTTTTTAGTTTGCGATATATAGCTGAGGCTAACGTACGATATGGTGAACGACGAACGATTGTAAGGCAATTTTATGCGCTGTTTTTTATTCAGACGGGTTTGTATCTCTTGTTCCTTTTCGGCAGTGATATTTCCCAACACACGTATCTGCGTGATCTCTATGGATGGAATAATGCCGTTTTTATTCTCGCTCAGGTCTTTAGGGTAAAAACAACTGAATCCGTTTATCCCTCCGAAGTAAAACTTGCCGTCTTTGGTCTTGTAGCTCGACTTGTAATTGAACTGATTGCTTTGCAGCCCATCTGCTTTGTTATATATCCGATGGCTTTTTGGATCGGACGTGTTGAAGGTTACCAGCCCCTTGTTGCAGCTTACCCAGAGGTTGCCAAAAGGGTCGTCGAGCACGCCGTAAATCACATTGTTAGGCAAGCCGTCGTCTTCCGATATGTTTTTGAAGTTATCCGTTTTGTAGTCGTAGATAAAAATGCCACGCCCTTCGCTCGAGAATATCACCCGCTTCGTATTGTCGATATGTATGCTCGTTAGCTTGCTGCCTACAATGGGGTTGCTGCGCCCTTGTATCGTGTCGTAGTGTACCCATTTGTTGCGAGTCATATCCAGTTTTATCGCACCCCTTCCGTATGTTGCCACCCACAGGTTGCCGTAGTCGTCTTCCTTCATGTCGTATATGAAACCGAAGGCCTCGGGGATACGCTTAAAGCTGTTATTGCTTCGGTCAAACTTATTCAACCCAACAGGTGTACCGGCGTATATATCTCCATTCTTGGTTTTATAGAGCGAGAAGATACAGTCGTCATTCAGCGTGCTTTCGTCCCTGATATTGCTTCGGTGGTTGACGAGCGAATGGCTGCGTGTATTATATATGTCTATGCCGCGCGAAAATGTACCTATCCACAGGTTATCGCCATCCATCATCAGGGCATGGGTGTTGTGGTAAGAGGTTTTTACGGGTTGCGAAAATACCTTTGTCTTGGTGTCGAAGTAATTGAGCCCGCCGTCTTCTGTGGCAATCCAGATATTGGATAAGTTGTCTTCCAAAAACTGGCTGACCGCCTTTCCCGATAGCAGGTTGTGCAAAACATCGGGGTAGTAAGTCTCTATATTCAGCAGCGAGGTATTCAGATAGTTTACTCCTCCAAAGTAAGTGCCTATCCATATCCCGTTCTCCTTGTCTTTGGCTATCGAGTACACATTTTGGTCGCTGAGGCTGTATTTCACCTGAGGGGCATCGAGCCGTTTTATCGACTTGGTGTCTGTATTAAAGAGGTATAGCCCGTCGTCGGAACCGATAAGCAGCGAGTTGTCGGTATATTGGAATATAGAGCGCACGTGCGTAATATAATACGACTTAGATCCCAGCCCGAAGAACGAAGTGTATTCGTTGGTTTGCTTGTTGAACAGCCTGATGCCATCGTCCCACGTGCCCAACCACAGATTGCCCTTGTTGTCGTCGAGCATGCAAAGTATTTCGTTTTGCGAATTGTCTTGTATACTAAACATGTCTTCGGGTGCTTCCAGCTTGCCTTTGTCGGGGTTGTACCTGAGCAGCCCCAGCCTTGTACCTACCCATATCGATCCCGATTTGTCGGTTACGATAGACCATGTAGCGTTCAGCCCCAGCCTGTATTTCTCTATCTCTATGGCTTTCAGTGTCTTTTTTGCAGGGTTGTACATAAATATGCCTTGCGCCATTGTCCCTATCCACAGATTGCCGTCTTTGTCTATATACAATGCATTTACGGCTGATGTAACTTCTATGCCGTTGGTGGTCTTGGTATTTATCTTCGCAAAACTCTCGTCGGTCATATCCATTCTGTATAGTCCGGCATCTGTACCTACATAGAGTATGTTTTCTTTTCCTTCGGCAATGCAACGGATAAAATTGTTGCCCAAAGACTGGTTGTTGTGATTGTTTTTTCTGAATATGCGGAAGTTATCTCCATCGTATCGGTTGAGCCCGTCTTTGGTTCCAAACCACATGAAGCCTTTCGAGTCCTGTAGGATACAGTACACGGCGTTTTCCGAGAGCCCGTCATCTACCTGAATCTTACGGAAGTGAAAATTGGAATTTTCCTGAGCAAATAGATTTATGGTATAAAAAACGGTCAGAAAAATGGTGAAAAGTAGTCTTCTGTTTTTCATTTTTGTAAAAATACAGTATATCTGCGAACATACGAACTCTTCGGGAAGCTTATTTTGTGGTAAAAAATAACCAAATACTTGTAATAATTGAGCAATTACGCGTCTGGACTGTTTTTTACACTTTTTTAGTTGAAAAGTACATTTGCTTTTGTTCGCTCTCCTGTAACTTTGATTTATCAGAAAAACCTATTAAAAATCAAACCATGAAGTAAAGACTATCTTAATGCCTCTCTATTATTGTGTAATGCCACTAGAGTACGGCAACAATCATTTATCAAATACCAGAAAGGAAAGAAATTATTATTTATCCTCATAAATAATGAGTTAACCTAATTATAAAAAACCAAAATCTAGAAACATGTTAAAAAGAATTTTATTTCTACTGTTTGCGGTCTGTTCATTAGCAGTTTATGGGCAGAATGTGGAGGTAAAGGGAAAGGTTGTGGATGATATCAACGATCCGCTTCCCGGAGTGAGTGTCAGTATCAAAGGTACAACAAGGGGCACTATCACTGATGTTGACGGTAATTATTCTATCGAGGTATCTCGAAATCAGACTTTGGTGTTCTCCCTTGTGGGAATGACACCGCAGGAGGTTGTTTATGCAGGACAGCCTGCTATAAATGTATCACTGGCTACCGACGATAAACGCTTGGAAGAGGTAGTCGTGATCGGGTATCAAACCATCAAGAAGGCAGACCTTACAGGAGCTGTTTCGGTATTCAATCCGACTGAAATGAAAAACACGATCGTAACCGGTACTGTGGGCGATGCTCTGGGTACACTTCCGGGCTTGACTGTACGTACAGCCGGAAATCCGGGTAGCGAAGGAAAGGTAGAGATTCGTGGTACAGGTACGTTGGGAGACAGTCAGCCGCTGTATGTAGTGGATGGTATCGTTTCGGGAGCCAACCGAGACTTCAACTTCAACGATATAGAAAGTATTCAGGTGCTCAAAGATGCTTCGGCAGCAGCTATATATGGCTCGCGCGCGGGAAATGGTGTTATCATCATTACCACCAAGCAAGGGAAAGAAGGCAAGATGAAGATCGATGTATCTTCGCGTATGACACTCCAGTGGTTGCCTAAATATAATCTTACAAACCGCGACCAATGGATTCAGCTCAACGACCTTGCTTTTGCCAATGGCGGCAAAGCTCCGGCAAACCACTTTGAAGGTAATATCGATTGGCAGGAAGAAGTATTCAAAACCGGTATTGTACAAGACCATAATATTTCCTTCTCGGGAGGAACAAAAGACAGCCGTTACTTTATTTCGGGTAACTATCAGCACAATTCGGGTACTACAATCGGGGCTAAGAGCGAGCGTTTCACATTGCGTTCCAATACTTCAGCGTCACGCAACTTTGGCGATAATGTAACATTCCGTATCGGCGAGAATATTGTACTAAGCCACTTCGGAGTAGATGAACTGAATACCAATCCGATTATAGATGTATACCGTATGTTGCCTACCATCCCTATTCACGACTCTAACAATGCAGCTAAGGGTGGTTACGGATTTGGTGACGGTAGCCGTGATGTTACCTTCGGTTCTAATCCGTTTGCGAAAGAAGATTTTGAAAATACAACAAATAGCAACTTGCGTATCAGGGGTAATACTTTTACTGAACTGGAAGCTTTCAAGATGTTTAAATATCGCTTCAATTTTGGATTCGACTTTAGCAACGATAAGCATAAATACCTACGTAAAGAAGGTTACTGGACATACAATCAGCCATACGATCCTTCTTCACTAAATAAAAATCAGGCTCAATATCAAGGATTCGTATTCGATAATACATTAGAATTCAATAAGAAATTCGATAAGCACGATATCTCTGCCGTATTGGGTATAAGCTACCAGACTTCTACTTATGAGCAAATCTGGGGTACAAAGAATGATGTGCTCATGACGGGAAACAACTACTTTGATAATCTCGATGCAGCACTATCTAATCCTAAGACAGGTAACTATAAAGACTTGCAGAAATTGTTCTCCGTATTTGGACGAATCAATTACAATTATGACGACAGATATCTCATGAGCTTTACAATGCGTAGAGACGAGTCTTCAAAATTCTCACCTAGCAACAGAGTAGGATATTTCCCTTCTGTATCGGCAGGATGGAGAATCAGTAAAGAAAGCTTTTTCGATGTGCCATGGGTAGATGATCTGAAGCTAAGAGCGAACTATGGAGTGCTGGGTACTTCAAATATAGGTGTGTGGGATTGGGTTTCATTTATTACCGTATTCCCTCAGGCGGTGTTTGGTACAGGACAATCTGTACAAACAGGTATGACTCAAATCAAATTAGCCAATGCCGATTTGAAATGGGAAAAACTTTCGCAAATCAATGCCGGATTCGATGCCGCTTTGCTGAACAACAAATTAGCGATATCGGTAGACTACTTTATGAAGGAAACAAAAGACGTGCTGACTCCGATGCAAATACTAATGGTAACCGGTAACAATGGCGGTAACCCGAATGTAAATGCAGCTACCTTGCAGAATACAGGTATTGAGGTATCGGCTACATGGCGCGACAAGATTGGTAAAGACTTTGGCTATAGTTTCAACGTAAACGGATCTTTCCTTAAGAATAAGATTAAAGAATTAGGATATGGACGTACAGAGTTTACACAGTGGGATACGAAGTCGAAAGTAGGACACCCTATCGGAGAGTGGTATTTGATCAAAACCGATGGTTTGTTCCGCTCCGAAGAAGAGGTACAAGCTCACAAAAATAGTGAAGGCAAACTGATACAGCCAAATGCCAGACCGGGTGATGTGAGATTTATCGATGCCAACGATGATGGTATGATTACCGATGCCGACAGACAATATTGCGGCTCTACTTTGCCAAAATTCCAATTGGGGATGAATTGGGGCTTCGAATACAAAGGATTTGATCTTCAGTTGCAGTTCTCAGGTGCATTCGGACATAAATCATTCAACGGACCTCGCAGTGCTTACGACAGGTTTGACGACAACTCGAACTATCGTGCCGACTACGACCCTTGGACTCCCGACAATCCGAACGCAAAAGATCCACGTCCTATCTACGCCGATTCTCGCAACGTGCGCGGCAATCAGGATCGCTGGTTAGAAAACGGAAGCTACTTGAGAGTAAAACAAATGGCTTTGGGATATAATCTTCCAAAATCTCTATTGGGTGAAGTATTCAGTGGTATTCGTGTGTATGTGAATGCTCAAAATCTAATCACATTTACATCATACAAGGGGCTTGATCCTGAATTCCTGAATACGAATATCTGGGATCGCAGCTACGATGGCGGGTCATTCCCTAATCCTCGTGGGGTAACTTTTGGAGCACAAGTATCATTCTAATCTAAAAATACCAAAACAATGAAAAAACTTATATATATATTATTCACTGTATTTTTATTCAGTGCTTGTGATGTGGATGTAGAGAATCCCAATACGATCACAACTGCTACCTTCTGGAAGACAGAAAAAGATGCATTGTACGGAGTAAACTCTGTATACAATATGTTTTACAAGCCCGGCACATATAGCCGTTGGATGTGGTTCCGCTTAGACCTTACTTCCGATGAAGGTTTTAGCCAGAGCCCATGGGCAGAGTTGAAAGAGTGGACTGACTTCAGATACAATAATTATAACTTCTGGGAAGGTAACGCATGGACGTACCGCGACTGTTACGAGGCTGTTTTCAGAGCTAATCAGGTTTTGTACTATGTGCCGAATATAACATTCGCCGACGAGAACAACAAAAATCAGATTCTGGGTCAGGCATATTTTCTTCGCGGATTATATTACTACAACCTGGCTTTGCTATGGGGTAGCACCAACAAGAGTCTGCCTATCGTGCTCGAACCTTCTACACCGGGTATGCAACCCGAAGGACATACTGGAGCTGAGGTATATCAGCAGGCTATCAATGATTTTACAGAAGCGCAAAAAGTGTTGCCGGAAGTATGGGGTGACAACGACAAAGGACGTGCGACCAAAGGTGCGGCATTGGCTTTCAGAGCAAAATGTTATATGCAGCTACATCAATGGAACGAAGCCAAGACAGATTTGAGTTGGCTGGTAGAAGGCGAAGGCAAGAAGTATTACGACCTGACAACAAATTATTTTGATAACTTCAACAAGGATAAAGAGAATAATATAGAATCGGTATTCGAAATACAATATTCTGATGCACACAAGGCTCCTGCCGGAGATGGTGACTTTGATGTAGATCCAAACTTGGGATTGAACCGTGGACAATTCTTCGCACCTCCCGGTATCGGGTGGACTGACGGCGAGCTTCGTCCTTGGCTGGTAACAGAGTTTAAGAAAGAAAAAGACTTGAGTAGCGGTTACGATATACGTCTCAGATATACAGCTTTCTATGAAGGACAAGAGGCGGATTTTACCAATAACGAGAGGATTTATAAGTATACAAGTAATGCTGCTACATGGGGTCAAAACAACTGGAAAGGACGTGTATTCTTCCGCAAGTATGGCTCAGACTATTATCGCGATTATGATGATTATCACAATCCTACCAACGTAAGACTGATTCGTTTTGCCGATGTACTTTTGATGTATGCCGAATCTATTGTTCAGTCAGGCGGAAGCCTCTCTACAGCAGTAGCACAAGTAGACAGAGTACGAGCCAGAGCCAATATGCCTAAACTGTCGGTAAACCACCCTGCGGCAACCACCGATAAGGATACATTCCTCAAGCGTCTGCAAATGGAACGTGTGCTTGAGCTCGCTACCGAAGGGCATCGTTGGGCTGACATCAAACGTTGGGGATTGCTCGACAATCAGGCAGGTATCGATGAGTTGAAGTTAAGAGATGCTGATTTCGCTCGCTGGGATGAAAAAGAGCAAAAATGGATACAAAATTTTGTTATTGGTCGTCACAATTGTTTGCCTATCCCATCCGATGAGGCTAATAACAACCCGAATATTGATCAAAATCCTAATTATTAATATGAGTATTTGATGAGGCTGCTCTCCCGAGCAGCTTCATCAAAAAAATATTTTCTCTATTCTTAATAAGAAGGGGGAAATCATAAAACAGAATAGAATGAAAAAATTACAAGCTATTGTATTCCTGCTGGTTTCTTTTGTTTGCTTGTCTTGCGGCAGCAGCGAAAAGACCGACTTTGAATATAAAAACCCTGTACCATTGGGCGATCCGTTTATTATGTTGTACGACAATGTATACTATGCTTACGGAACCAATGCCGAGAATGGAATAGAAGTGTACACATCCGACGATTTGCTGACATGGAAAAAAGAACCCGTTCTTGCTCTCGACAAAAAAGACTCGTGGGCCGACCGTTGGTTCTGGGCTCCCGAGGTATATTATATTAAAGAAAAGAACAAATTCTTTATGTACTATTCTGCCGACGAGCATATTTGCGTAGCGACAGCCGATTCGCCGCTCGGACCTTTTGTACAGGATGTAAAAGAGCCGATGATGGCAGACGAAAAATGTATAGATAACTCTCTCTTTGTAGACGACGACGGTAAACCATATCTTTATTTCGACCGTTTCAACGATGGTCTGAATATATGGGTAGCCGAACTCGAAAGCGATCTGAAGACCATCAAAACCGAGACGCTGACCAAGTGTATCAACGTTTCGCAAGCATGGGAAGAAGTATGGCCACGTGTCAACGAAGGTGCATTTATAACCAAGCACAAGGGGATTTACTATCTCACCTATTCGGCAAACAGCTACGAAAGTCCGTTTTATGGCGTAGGCTTTGCTACAGCTACCAGCCCGATGGGACCTTGGACAAAGTATGAAAAGAATCCTATTTTGCAAAAGCCAGACAGCCTTGTAGGGGTAGGGCATAGCGCCATGTTCCGCGACAAAGCGGGTCAGCTTAAAATAGTATTCCATGCGCATCACTCCAAAGATAGCATTCATCCACGTGCTATGTACATTGCAGATGTAAGCTTTACGGACGATGCTGTGCCGGTAATGAAAATTACAGGAGATATTATTAGCCCTAAAGTTGCCAGATAATTTTTTGGACAGTTTCTTCATTTTGCCTCAGTGTAAAATGAAGAAACTTTACTATCAGATATTCTCTTATTTGTGATATAGGTAGTTTAAAATAATTACTCGAGATTATTCTTTCGTCCCAAAGCGCAAAAGATTACAAATGAGTTTATAAAAGTATTATAATGAAATATACAGCTTTATTCTTATCCGTATTGTTGTCTTTCACTGCCTGTCAGTCGGAGACAAAGAATACTCCCGAAGAAGAGATCGAAAGTACGGTAGATGGTATTCGCATAGCTTGGGACTACAGTTCCATGCAGCAGCTTGCCGAGCGGGGAGGTTATCCACGCTTGCTCAGGATGCAGGATAATTCGTTGATTGCCATCTTTGAAACACGAACAGGTAGTGTGGAATTTCGCCGTAGCTACGATGAAGGACACACATGGTCGTCTGCGGTAACCGTATTCCCCCGATTTACTTATCAAGGCAAAGATGGAGAATCTACAATAGTGAATATTGCAAACGCAGAGATCACACAGTTGCAGAATGGCGACATTATTGCCGCTTGCAACTATCGCCCTGCAAAGCCCGAAATAGCACCTTACTCCATTGTGATAAGGCGCAGCACCGACAACGGAGCTACATGGCTGCCGGCACAGGTGCTATACAATGCAGCTCCACGTTTCAACGATGGATGTTGGGAACCCTCGTTCCTGCAATTGCCCGACGGGGAGGTTCAGATATATTTTGCAAATGAAAATCCGTATCAGCAATCCGACGAACAGGAGATATCCCTGCTTCGATCTGCCGACAATGGAGCTACATGGAGCGATGCCCAAATGGTATCTTTCCGCAAAAACAGGCGTGATGGTATGCCGGTAGCCCGAATATTGGGCGACGAAATAGTAGTGGTTATAGAAGATAACAACGTAGACCGCTTTAAACCATACACAGTGCGTACAAAACTGAAAGATAATTGGGTGAAACCTGTATTGGCAGACTCTCCACACAGAGAATACGCCCTTGCTGAGAAGATAGACAATTCGGTATATATGGGTGCTCCCTATCTGCTTAAACTCCCTACAGGCGAAACTTTGATTTCGTATCAGACAAACGAAAAACGAGCCTCCGACTGGGAATACTCCACACTCGAAGTAGCGATAGGAGATAAGTCCGCTCGCAATTTCACGAAACGAACACGTCCTTTCGATGTGCCGCTCGATAAAGAGGCAAAATGGAACTCTTTGGCACTGTGGGACGAAAATACGGTTGTGGCTTTTGCTTCATCCAATTTTAACTCCAAAGAGGTAGCGCCTTGGCTTATCAAGGGATATATTATTCCTGAACTAAAGGTTGCTACAAAAGATATTACCACTTATCCCTTGTTTGTAGGGGCAAAGGGCGAAACAAACCTTCGTGCGGGATTAGGCACAGACGAGGAAAACCTGTATGTCGAATGCAAGGTTAATGATAATAAATTATATGGTTTGCAAAACTCTGATTCTGATGGTGTATATGTTTATCTCAGCGATGGAATGGAGTCGATGAGAGTATGGTGCAGCTATCAGGGTAATACAGAAGTAAGTGAACTGAAAAAGGGGGTGTGGCATACCAAAATGGCAAGTGATGTGCAGGCAGTTTCCTCTACTAATGATAAAGGTTACGATCTGAAGATCATCATTCCTAAGAAGTATATAAAGTCTGGCAGTGGCAAAGACTTAAGATTAGCATTGGGATTATCAGCCTATAGCGATGCCGTAAATGGTTACAAAGAAATGCTCGCAAATAGCGAAGAAAATAAACCGAATACATGGCTGAAAGTAAGTTTGTTAAATTAATGCTTGCAACACTTTGTGATGCTGAATAACGAAGTATACCGTCCATCACTTGTTTTTTCGGATTTGTAATCCGAAAATTTTTACGGCGGATTTTAAATCCGCTAAAACAAACAGCTTTCGGATTGCAAATCCGAAAGAACGAATAAAACAAGAAGAACGAACAGTATTAACGCCTAATGAGGCAAGAGATTCCTCACTTTGTTCAGGATGACAGTAAAGATGAAAATATGATAAGCAGATACAAGAATGAAACGACAACCAAATAAAACTTAAAATATAATGAAAAAGAGATTGCTTTCTGTTGTCTTACTCCTGTTTTCTTGCGCAATGATAGATGCGCAGGAAGTACAATCGGAGTATAAGATTACATTAAAATCGCCCGGAAATCCGGCAGAGTCGTATACCCTTACCGAAGATGCTTCGGGCTACCTGAAAGCCTCGCAGCTTTTGCCGATAGAGATCAGGCAGCAAAAGGAGGAACACGGCTCTGCAACACGTATCACTGTCACACTGCGAGCTACAGACCTTGTTTATTACAACTTCGAAGAAGTATGTAAACTATCGACAATGCAGCATGCCGATTGTCAGTTTTTGATGCCCGGATTTTGGTATCACCGTAATATGCGTTCTCCAAAAGAGGCTCCTTCGTTTGCTACAAGCGACAGCTGGCAGGTACGTGAAGACCGCCTGAGCACACCGCTAACGGGTATCTATAGCGACAAAACAGGCGACTTCTATACAGTCGTACGTCTCGATAAATTCGAAAACGAAAGCTTGGCTACTCATAGTGCAGGCGAAATTATCCTTACCGATAAAACTTCGCTTGGCTTCACCGGATTCCGTAATGTAGGGGGTACTACAGCCCTTGTTTTCGGATTCCCATATAGCGAAGCACCAAAAACATACATCCGCAAATTGACGTTGGCTCCTGCTGTTCAGGCATTCGAAAAGCTAGAGAAAGGAGAAACCCGCCAATTAGTATGGGAGATTCGTAAAGGCAAAGCTGCCGACTACTCTGCTTTTGTAGCCGATGTGTGGAACTATTCTTACGATACATATCGCCCGCAGGTATATACTGATGCGATGAGCACTGCCGAAGCAAAACGAGTTTTGTCTAACTTCTTTACAGAGAGTTATGTAAACAAATACGATCTCAAATATTTCTCAGGAGTACACATGCGTACCGATGATTGCGAAAGCACCGGCTCGGTTGAGGTAGGATTTGTAGGGCGTGTATTGCTCAATGCCTTCAATGCGTTGGAATATGGCGAGCAAACCAACAATACCGACCTAATAAATAAAGCAAACTCGGTGTTCGACAGTTACCTAAAGCATGGTTTTACTCCAAACGGATTTTTCCGTGAGTTTGTAGATTATAGTCACAACAACGAAACAGATATATACAGCATTCGCCGTCAGTCGGAAGGGGCATTTGCTATCCTTAATTATCTCAACTACGAAAAGAAGCAAGGACGCAAGCACCCTGAGTGGGAAGCCAAGATAAAAACACTGCTTGCTAATTTCCAAAAGTTGCAAGGACAAGACGGTAGCTTTCCTCGTAAGTTTGACGACCAATTCCGTGTTACCGACCCTTCGGGAGGCAGTACCCCATCGGCAACCTTACCTCTTACGATGGCTTATACCTACTTCAAGAACAAGGAATATATGGAGAGTGCAAAACGTACGGCTGTATATCTCGAAAAAGAGCTGATATCCAAAGCTGATTACTTCTCTTCTACGCTCGATGCCAACTGTGAAGACAAAGAAGCGTCGCTATACGCATCCACAGCCATGTATTATCTGGCAATGGCTTCTGCCCCAAAAGAAAGAGATCGTTACATCGACCTTTCTAAGAAGGCGGCATACTTTAGCTTGTCGTGGTACTATATGTGGGATGTGCCTTTTGCTCAAGGGCAGATGCTGGGTGATGTGGGCTTCAAATCGCGTGGATGGGGCAATGTCTCGGTAGAGAACAACCATGTGGATGTCTTCATCTTCGAATTTGCAACTGTGCTCGATTGGCTAGCCAAAGAACGCAACGAACCCCGTTTCTCACAGTTTTCGTCGGTAATAAAAAGCTCTATGCTGCAACTAATGCCTGTAAAAGGACACATGTTCAATATCGGCAAGGTGGGTTATTATCCCGAAGTAGTACAGCATACCAACTGGGACTATGGCAAAAACGGAAAAGGATTTTATAACGACATCTTTGCTCCCGGCTGGACTGTAGCTTCTCTTTGGCAAATGCTGAGCCCCGACAGAGTAGAGACGTATTTTAATCCGAAGAAAAAATAAAAACAATGGGCAGGGAACAAATTCCCCGCCCATCTTAAACTTCAATATACGAGCCTTAAAGGAGAGTGGCGCTAATGATAAAAATCGGTCAAATAGTAATAAAAACTAGTCAAAGGCCGAATTTGGCTTATTTTGATACTCTTTTGGTTGAAAAGTATACCTATCTTTTATTCTTGGCATGCTAACTTAGCAGTGCAGAACGCTACGAAAAGCATGTCATAAGATAATGCAATAAAATTCGAATAATACCATGAAGAAAATTTTTACATATATGTTCATTATACAGTTGCTTGTGGCAACGGGATGTAATGCATGTAGCAGTTCTGAAAAAGAAGAACCTGTAACTCCAAATCAGAAATATACAAATCCTGTAGTGGCTCTGAGCCTGCCCGACCCAACAATCATAAAGGCACAGGATGGACATTTTTATTTGTATGCAACAGAGAATACACGAAATACTCCTATCTACAGATCGGATAATCTTGTAGACTGGACATTTTTAGGAACGGCATTTACGGATGCTACACGCCCCACCTTCGAGCCCAACGGAGGTTTGTGGGCGCCTGATATTAATTACATCAACGGCAAATATGTGCTGTACTACTCCATGTCGGTATGGGGTGGCGAGTGGACGTGTGGCATTGGCGTAGCTGTTGCCGACAAGCCCGAAGGACCATTCACTGACAAAGGAAAGCTTTTTAGAAGCAACGAGATCGGCGTTCAGAATTCCATCGACCAGTTTTATATCGAAGAAGGAGGCAAGAAATACCTCTTTTGGGGCAGCTTCCGTGGTATCTATGCCATAGAGCTGAGCGACGACGGACTGTCGGTAAAAGAAGGAGCGCAGAAAAAACAAATAGCCGGAACAGCCTTTGAGGGAACATATATCCACAAGAGAGGAAATTATTACTACATGTTTGCTTCTATCGGTAGTTGCTGCGAAGGTGCAAACAGTACGTACGAGCTTGTTGTTGGTCGTTCACAGTCGTTGTTTGGCCCTTATGTGGATAAAACAGGCAAGGATATGATGGACAATGGCTATACGGTGGTCATAAGCAAAAGCTCCCACTTTGTAGGCAACGGACATTGCTCCGAAATAGTACAGGACAAGGCAGGTAATGACTGGATATTGTATCATGGCGTAGACCTTAACCACCCCGATGGGCGTATGCTACTGCTCGATCAGGTAAAATGGGATAACAATTCATGGCCTTATATAGAGGGAGGCAAACCGTCTTCTTCGGCAGATAAGCCTGTGTTTTAAAGATATAGTGATTGTAATAGATAGGAGATTGCAACCTAATTAATGATTGGTATTTACTGCCCCGGACGAAGCGAGCCCAGAACATAAGCTTCGTTCGGGAAGTAAAGAAAGAGGAAAGTTTTCTTTCTCTCACTACACGAAGAATAACATAACATATCGCTAATTTTTATAGAATAAGCATTATTCTAGAAGAAATCATTAACTCAAAATATAAGACATGAAGAAGAATTTTTTATTGTTAATATTATTCGTCACCAGTATTGGTCTTTTTGCCCAATGGAAACCTGCGGGAGATAAGATAAAAACAAAATGGGCAGAATCGCTCGATCCCAAAAACGTATTGCCCGAGTATCCGCGTCCGATAATGGAGCGTGCCGAGTGGTCGAACCTAAACGGACTTTGGGAATATGCAATCTTACCCATCGGACAAGCCGAACCTCGCAGTTTCGACGGACAGATACTTGTTCCGTTTGCTGTAGAGTCGAGCCTGTCGGGAGTGCAAAAGGAACTTGGAGCAAAAAACGAACTTTGGTACAAGCGTACTTTTTCTGTACCATCGTCGTGGAAGGGTAAGAATGTGATCCTTCACTTTGGTGCGGTAGACTGGAAGACTGAGGTTTTTGTTAACGATATAAAAGTGGGTACACACAAGGGCGGATATACTCCGTTCAGCTTTGATGTTACTCCTTTCCTTACATCGGGTGCTCAAAAATTGGTTGTAAAGGTTTGGGATCCTACCACAGACGGCTATCAGCCTGTGGGCAAGCAACACAAAGACCCTCACGGTATATGGTATACGCCTGTGTCGGGTATCTGGCAAACAGTGTGGCTAGAGCCGGTGAATAACAAACATATTGCGAACATTAAGGCTATACCTTGCCTCGATACGAAGAAAATAGCATTCGATGTGTGTGCGGAAAATGCTTCATCTTCAGATGTTGTAGAGGTAGTAGTAAAAGATAAAGGACAGACAGTAGCTTCGGGAAAAGCCGTTGCGGGACAGACGCTCGAATTGCCTATCGCCGATCCTAAATTGTGGTCGCCCGAAAGTCCGTTCTTGTACGATGTAGAGGTAACACTATATAGCGCAGGCAAAGCACAGGATAAGGTAAAGAGCTATACGGCCATGCGTAAGGTTTCGTTCAAGCGTGACGATAATGGCATTATGCGTTTGCAACTCAACAATAAAGATTACTTCCAGTTTGGCCCGCTCGATCAGGGTTGGTGGCCCGACGGACTATATACCGCACCTACCGATGAGGCTTTGGTGTATGACATACAGAAAACGAAAGACTTTGGATTCAATATGATACGCAAGCACGTGAAGGTAGAGCCTGCACGCTGGTACACACATTGCGACCGTCTGGGTATATTGGTATGGCAGGATATGCCTAACGGAGACCGTTCGCCACAGTGGCAAAACAGAGATTACTTCAAAGGATCGGAGCTGATTCGTAGTGCCGAGTCGGAAGCAAACTATCGTCAGGAGTGGAAAGCGATTATGGATTATCTGATCTCTTATCCTTCTATCGCTGTGTGGGTTCCGTTCAACGAAGCATGGGGGCAGTTCAAAACACAGGAGATTGCCGAATGGACAAAAGCGTATGATCCTTCGCGCCTTGTAAACCCTGCCAGTGGCGGTAACTTCTACCGTACAGGCGATATGCTCGACTTGCACAATTATCCGGGCCCTGACATGTATCTCTACGATGCCGAACGTCCTACAGTGCTTGGAGAGTATGGAGGGATAGGTCTTCCGCTTCAGAATCACTTGTGGCAAACTGACAAAAACTGGGGATACGTTCAGTTTAAGAATGCCAAAGAAGTGACAGACGAATATGTGAAGTATGCCGAACAGTTGAAAAAGCTTATCAAAGCCGGTTTCTCTGCTGCTGTCTACACCCAGACTACGGATGTGGAAGGCGAGGTAAACGGCTTCATTACATACGATAGAAAAGAAATAAAAGTGGACGAACCACGCGTAAAAAAGGTGAATTTGGAGATATGCAATTCCTTGTCTAAATAACTAGGAACAGTATTTCCTGAATTTAGGTGATTTTAGGTTTGAAAAGAGGTGGAAGGGATTTTCGCCTCTTTTTACTTTATTACCCCAAAATGCCTCAATGCGTTTGCAACGCCATTATCGTCTATGTTGTCGGTAACGTAGTCGGCAGCAGCTTTTACATCGTCGCCGGCATTTCCCATCGCTATGCCGATAGCTACGTGGCGAAGCATTTCTATATCGTTGCCTCCATCGCCGAAAGCCATCGTTTCGGACTTATGGATGCTGAAATGTTCGAGAAATTTGTCTATCCCTGTGCTCTTGTTTATCCCCTTGATATTTACATCGGCAAATGTAGGATGCCATCGGCTGGCATGGCAACTTACCAATGCTTCGTTCATTATTCTTTTTTCCAACGCATGGTCTACATACAGGTTTACTTGTAGAACCTCTTGATCTATCAGTTCCTCAAGATTTCTTACAGGAGGCACATTTACCTTCACAAGGTTAGCTATCTTTTCTACATTGCTGTCTATATAGTTTACAAACGAACCTTCGTTGAGCATGAAGGCTAAAGGAAATTTCACCTCGTTTTGTTGATACTCGATCAGCGATTTCAGCTCTTCTTTGGGGATCAGCTTTTTGAATATAACATCATGATCGGTAGTTACACAATACGCTCCGTTTACGGTTATAAAGCCATCAAACTCCAAGCCTCCCAGATTTTGTATCTGCTTTCTCAAGCGACCTGTGGCAAGGAAAACCTTGATGCCTTGTCTCTTTACTTCGTTGATAGCATCGATTGTAGATTGTGGAACCGAGTGTGTTTTGAAACTTAATAACGTGCCGTCTATATCAAAAAAAATAGCTTTTGTCATAATGTTTTAGGATAGATTGCAAAGGTAATGTTTTTGTAGTGATAATAAAATTGCAGCGTAGAGTCGGAAATAAAAAAGCGCCTGAATATTCAGACGCTTTTGATCTTGTTTTATGAGTAAATTTCAATAATAATTTGCGAAAACAATTGGGCGGGTACTAGCTGCAACTCCGTTTACTTTGCTGAGTAGCATTATTACTGTAGGGTAATTCGTTAAATAGATTTCGATAGGAGAGTAACCCTGAGGCAGATTTACAGTCATGTAAGTAATCATTGTACTCGTATTGGGCACATAGCAACTCATATAATTTGACCAATCTATCACTTTATATCCGGCTGCACTGTACGAAAAAGAAGGATGCTTGCTTGTTCTCAATTCGAAAATAACAGTTGATGGCTGGCTGCTATAAACATCAGCAGTCACTTTCGATTTGTCAGAACTCAGCTTGTCATTTGTGAAAAATACGTCGACTGACTGGGCTTTCAGACTACTGCATGTAAGTGTAAATACAAAAACAGCGATTAATGTGTACAAAGCTTTTTTCATGATAACTTAATTTAGCGTTAAACATAGAATTTTATGTGTCTTGAAATTAGTAATAATTGTCTGGAAATAAGGGTGGTGTAAGCCTGGATATGACTTTTTGTAGGATGTGACTCGTGATAAGATATTGTAGTGTAATTGTTTAGTCTTCTTTTGTTTGTGTTGCAATATGACTTTTTTTAGCCTGAGTGTGGGCTTTTGGGCAAAAAAGAAGGAGCCGCTCTTTTAAGAACAGCTCCTTTTTTACTCGTTTATAAATAGTTAGTAGTAAGCCTTATTGTTTATCCCACCATACACGAGAGGTCATTTTATCTCCATCCGATAGGCGGCTTACAGCCTGATCGTAATTAGTAGCGTTGTATTGAGACTCGTTGCTTGGATAGGTAAAGCGGCGAGGTATCTCTGTACTGATACTATTGGTATAAGCCGGACGATTGTGCGGTGCAGCATACACTGATTTTATTTCAGGGTATCCTGTTCTACGCCAGTTGGCAAATGCTTCGTATTCGTCACCAAATGTAGTGATGTAGTACTGCCAATTAATTTCTTTTAGCGGATTGGCATCAAATCTATTCAATGCATCTGTTAGGTATTTATCCACATTTGTTGATGTCAGGTAAATATCATACAATGTTTTAGCCGCAGGGTAAAGTGTAAACTGCTCCATAGCCGCTTTCACTCCTTTTTCGAAATATTCTTTAGCTTTTGCTTCTCCTCCGGGAATAAATCCACGTGCAGCAGCATCAGCCAACAGCAGGTTGTTTTCGGTATAAGTAATCAATACCGAAGGTACATCCGGGCGAGAGTATGTCAGACGGTTAGGAAACGCACAGATGCTTTCCCAGTCTTTCCATTTTTCCGCATTTGCTTTTATTGCATTTTCCTTTTCTTTCGGATCAGATATCTTATCAGGGTCTATGTAGTCAGGGAAGAATGGACGAACTTTTTGCTCTTTTTGGATACCCCATGTCGTTGTTCCTTGCTCATACCCGATAGGGAATCCTATCAGTTCGTCGCTATTGGTACTGTTTCCGAAGTCGAAGCCTTCAGCCCATTTGGCTCTCGGGTTTGTTGTTTTAGTAGCAATGAGGTGAATACGAGGGTCTTTTGTTGCCTTTAGTTCATCGATGAAAAATTCGCTGATGTAATATTTTCCTGCATCTTCGTTGGAATGAATTTTTCCGAATGGTTCGGCAGAGTCGTTTGTAACTACTGCATCCGAATGTTTTAGTATCGCATTATCTGCTGCACTGTCAAACAAACCATTCGCCAACGCTTTTGTTGCCCATGTTTTAGCTTTTTCGGCATCCACCTTCGATAAGCGCATTGCAGCACGAAGCATCAATGAATTGGCAAACTTGCGCCACTTCTCAGAGTCTCCGTTGAAAATAACGTCAGCCTTGAACGAGCCTGCATTTGAGATGTTGGCTTTCAACGCCGTATTCACTTCATCCATTTCCTTTAATAGGTCGTCGTAAATAGCCTGTTGAGTGTCGTATTTCGGATAACCGGTGACGCTAGGGCGTGCGGCCTCGAAGTAAGGAACATCTCCATACAAGTCGGTCATACGTTGAAACATATATGCTTTCATCACACGTGCATACTGATACTCGTTTGCATATTTGGGTTTTTCTTTCCAGTTTTCCATTACATCCACCACATTTCTGATAGCGGCTCTTCCCCCTGTATAATAGCCATCCCAATAAGCGGCGTTGTAACCTTCCGACCAAGTGTAGAACACTCCGTAGCGGCTTCTTGCCGAAGAGGTATGCTGTATCATATTGGCAGCGTATATAACAGAGTTTCTCCAGATATCCCAGTCAGACCCAGCTATCTGCGATTGTACTTGTGTAAATACAAGGCTGTAATCCATATTACCTTGGTTTAGGTGTTCGGGATCGATATTTACATCTCCAAAGTCATTGCAGCTAGTAGTTGCCCCCATAAGGCAAGCTGCTGCGAATATATATAGAATTCTTTTTTTCATTATTTCTGTGTTTTGTTAGGTTAAAACTTAACGTTTACATTAAAACCGATACTTCTGGTAGCCGGATATCCGTTTAGCTCCAATCCCTGACCGTTAGAGTTGTTGTATGCAGCCTCCGGATCGATGTTGTCGGTATGTTTTAAGATAGTCCAAAGGTTGCGTCCTACTAAGGAAACTGATAACCCTTTTACTGTTTTGTTGCCTAATATCGATTTAGGAAAAGTGTATCCGATAGACAGTTCACGAAGCTTGATGAAGCTAGCATTGTAGATAAATTCTTCGGCGATACTGTTCGACGCTATTGCCTGCCAGTATTTTTCGGCAGATACGGCTACAGTATTTGGCACATATTTGTCTCCCGAGAGCATAACTCCGTCACCTACGATTGTTCCTTTTCCGTCAGTTCCACGTCCTTCAAGTGTATTCTTGTGAAGTCCATTGCTGTATAATGAATAATTTGTTCCTGAGAATAGTTTAGCTCCGAATTTGAAGTCTAATAAGAACGAAAGTGTAAAATCTCGGTATGTTAGCTGGTTGCGCCATCCTCCCGTTAGTTTATAAACACCTGATCCCAGATTGTGAAGTTCGTCTGAACGCTGAGCAACTCCGTCTTTGTAAACAATCTGTCCGTCTACTCTCTTGTACTTGTAACCTACCAGTTCGCCGTACGGTCTGCCCAAAACATTCTGAATAGATACGTTTCCGCTACGTGATGTAGCACCTGCAATACCTATCGCCTCTACCAGTTTCCCTTGGTTCTCTCCCAGATATTTTACTTTACTATCGTTGTAAGAGATATTGAAAGTAGAATTCCACATAAAGTCTTTCGTTTGTACAGGAACCGCATCTACCATAAATTCGAAACCGTTGTTTCTGATTTCACCTACGTTCATTATTGTAGAGTTGAAGCCCGAAGCGCTACTGGTGCTTATGGTAACAATATCGTCTTTTGTGGTTTTATTGTAGAAAGCCATATCGAAAGACAAGCGGTTTTTGAAGAACGATAGATTCAATCCAGCTTCCCACTCAGAGATGCGAACAGGTTTCAGGTTCGGATTGGGATAAACATCATTATTGATGGTTCCGTTGTTAAGCCCGTTTATGATATAATCATTCAGTTTGTAGGTCAGTAGTGTCTGATACGGACTTGTTCCGTTGGACGCTGAGGCATAGGCTACACGTAGTTTACCAAATTCTAAAGCTCCTTTAGAAGCAAATGTATCAGTAAATACCCATGATGCACCTACAGAAGGGTAGAAGTAACTATTGTTGTCAGGGTTCAGTGTCGAGAACCAGTCGTTTCTACCTGTAAGATTCAAGAATATTTGGTTTTTATATCCAAAATCGGCAGTCGCATAGATTGAGTTTACACGATATTCGATATAACTTTTTGTCATCGGGCGATTTCCTACATTATTTACCGATTCAAGTCCCGGTACTAAGAATGGGCGAACGCCATCAGCCATCCATTGTTTGGTGATATTGCGTTGACGGTTCCCTCCAAACGTAGCGCTGGTGCTCCAGTCTCCAAATGTTTTGTTGAATCCGATGAGGTAATTTAAGTTTATTTCTGCGAAATTTTTAGAATATTCGGTCATAAAACCCTGCGGATCGGCAGCTGCACCCATTGGTTGAACTTGTTTGAAGTCCATATTGTAACCATCGCGTGTAATACCTCCCTGGGCATATAGCCAGTCGAAGATATCATATTTCAGGGTCATTCCGCCAGTCAGACGGTTTTTGTTTGTTACGTTTGTTTTTCTGTATTGTAGCCAGTATGGGTTGTTGAAGTATACGTTATCTCCTCCCAGCAGCTCTTTTCCTTCGGCTGTAGATCCCCATTGTGAATCGGCATCACCACGCTCCAACCAGCGTACATCGAACGAGTTGGCACGGTAAAGTAACGAGGCATTCGTGTTTCCGTTACCATCCGATAGGTTAGAACGTCCTTTGAATTTTTCAAATACATAGTTGGCATTTACGCTCAACTGTATCTTAGAGGTAATGTCGTAAGTGGTGTTCATGTTTATACCTTGCTGGCTGATGTACGAATTAGGCAGAATACCTTTGTCGTACATATTGGATACGCCAAATCGGTAAAGTATCTTATCTGCTGCACCGCTTACAGAAAGTGAAGTAGCATCGTTAACCCCGGTGCGATAGAAGTTGTCCCAGTTATCTACGTACGAATATTTGTATTCGTTACCTAAGAAGTTAATTGCTTTACCTCCGTCGAGTGGAGCTCCCCAGCTTGATGTCTCAGTGCTTATCGCATCTTCTTTCGACAAGGGACGAGTACCTTCGGTTCCTTGTCCGAATTTCTTCTGAAAATCACGATAGTCGTAAATTTTATTAAATGTCAGACTATTGTTGAATTCGATACTTACCGGCTGTCCTTTTTTACCCGATTTGGTAGTGATCAGGATGGCTCCGTTACCTCCACGATATCCATAAAGGGCAGATGCCGCAGCACCTTTCAGTACCTGGATGCTTGCAATATCATCGGGGCTGATGTTGGATAGTCCGTCTCCCATATCCATTCCGCCCCATGTGCCGGCACTTCCCAAGTTGCTATTGTCGAATGGCACACCGTCTATTACATAAAGAGGTTGGTTGTTTCCGGTAAGAGAGGCGTTTCCACGAATTACTACACGGCTGCTTCCTCCTGCTCCGGTTGCATTTCCTGCAACAGAAACTCCCGCGACCTTACCCGAGAGGGCATTCCCGATATTGAGGTCACGGGCTTGGGTAAACTCATCGCCGCCTACAGACGTAGTTGAGTAACCTAACGATCTTTGTTGTCTCTTGATGCCCAGTGCTGTTACAACAATGTCGTCTAATACTTTAGAATCTTCTTTCAAGATAATGTTTAATGGTTTTCCGTCCCATTTAACTTCTTGAGGGATATAACCCACAAAGCTGATACGGATAATGTCTCCAACTTTAACGTTGGTCAATGAGAAATCTCCATCTACACCGGTAACAGTTCCGTTAGTTGTTCCTTTCACAACTATCGATGCTCCAATAATGGTTTCTCCTGCTTCATCTTTTACTATTCCGTTACATCTTTCGGCCTGGAACACAGTGCTGATTTCTGTATTTTCTTTTACAGACCCGGCATAGATTGTCCCTGTGCTTACTGTACACAACAAAAAAAGTAAACGTGCTGTTTTTAGTGATTTTAACATAGGTTTAGTTTTTGTAAAAATGGATATAATTCTGTGTATTCTTCTTTAGATTGGTATCTATTTGATTGTAAAAATACCTATTGTGATATAGAAATGCAACTTTAGTGTGTTTTTTATCCCCTGTTTTTAATTTTATTTGTTTTATTATGATAGTTTATATGGTGTCTAATAGTTTGGTTATAAGAGCTTTGGTGAGAGTGCTATTTTTTTTATAAATTTTATTTATATTGAATATCAAAAGCTATTTCTGCGTGTTAACTTATATGTCTGTCGTTCTTATGTTATTCTATTTTTCAGCAATAAAAAAAGCGCAGATTATATCAATCTGCGCTCTCTGTTATTTTTTATTCTGCTATTTCAAATGTTCGAAATTGCGTCGTTTCAGCTGGAAGTCACGTCCGAGATATTTCTCTCTTACCGTTTCATTTTCAGCTAACTGCTCGGCACTTCCTTGAAACAATACCTTCCCTTCGAACAAAAGATATGCACGGTCGGTGATACTCAGCGTTTCGTCCACATTGTGGTCGGTGATGAGAATTCCGATGTTCTTATATTTCAGCTTTGCCACAATCTCTTGAATGTCTTGCACGGCAATAGGGTCTACCCCCGCAAAAGGCTCGTCAAGCATGATAAACTTAGGGTCGATAGCCAGACAGCGGGCAATCTCCGAGCGGCGGCGTTCACCTCCCGATAACCTGTCTCCCAGATTCTTGCGAACCTTGTGCAACCCAAACTCATCGATGAGGCTTTCCAACTTTTCTTTCTGATATTCAGACGATGTCTTTGTCATTTCCAGTACCGACCGGATATTGTCTTCCACAGTCATCTTGCGAAAGATGGAGGCTTCTTGTGCCAGATAGCCGATGCCATGTTGCGCCCGCTTGTAAACAGGGAACTTGGTTATCTCCGTATCGTTGAGGAAAATCTTGCCTTCGTTGGGCATCACCAATCCTACAGTCATGTAGAACGTTGTGGTTTTTCCTGCACCGTTGGGGCCTAGCAAGCCGACAATCTCGCCCTGCTTCACATCTATCGAGACGTGATTTACGACAGTACGCGACGAGTATCGCTTTACAAGGTCTTCGGTGCGTAGCACCATCCTCTCGGTGGGTTGTATATTGTTATCTTCTGCCATTATTCAATTACTATTGTAGACAAGCAAACAAGTTGTTAGGATATGGATACCCGATCAGTCGAGAACTGTTACCCAGCCGTGTGTGTCGGGTTCGTCGCCCTGCTGTATCGCTCTCAGCTTGTTGTACAGCTTGGTGCTTACAGGGCCTGCGTTACCATCTTTAGATATCACATACGACTTGTTTTCGTCCAGATCATCTACTCTTAGTATCGGGCTGATTACGGCAGCAGTTCCCACTTGTCCCGCTTCTTCGAATGTCGCCAATTCGTCTTCATGTATCTGACGGCGTTCTACCTTCATTCCCATATCTTCGGCCAGTTGCATCAGGCTCTTGTTGGTGATGGAAGGAAGTATCGAGCTCGAAAGCGGTGTGATATATGTATTGTTTTTTATTCCGAAGAAATTTGCAGGGCCGCATTCGTCCAGATATTTCTTTTCTCTGGCATCGAGATACAGAACGGCAGAATACCCCATTTCGTGCGCTTTGTGTCCTGCTACGAGGCTGGCTGCATAGTTGCCACCTACCTTGATTGTACCTGTACCCAGAGGTGCAGCACGGTCGTATCCTCGCAGGATGGCAACCGGGGTAGGTTTAAACCCTTCCTTGAAGTATGGGCCTACAGGGGTAACAAATACGAGAAACATGTATTCGGCAGCAGGTTTTACTCCCACCTGTGCACTTGTGCCTATCAGTAGCGGACGGATATATAAAGAAGCTCCGCTTCCGTATGGCGGAACAAATTTTTGGTTCAGTTTTACAGCTTTTAATACTGTTTCTTCAAAAACTTCGACAGGAAGCTCGGCCATCATAATACCATGACATGAAGAAATCATACGCAAAGCATTATCGCGCATTCTGAAAATTCGGATTTTCCCGTCTTTCCCTCTAAACGCTTTGAGTCCTTCAAATGCTTCTTGTCCGTAGTGGAGGCAAGTGGCAGCTATATGAATGTCAATACTCTCAGAAGTAGTTTCGGTTGGTGTACTCCATTTTCCATCTTTGTAATGGCTTCTTACATTATAATCTGTCTTCATGTACCCGAAAGACAAATTAGACCAGTCTATCCCATTCATGTCGATAAAAGTTTAAATCAATACTTTCGATAAATTGTTTATATCACAAAAGTACAATTTTCATCGATATTCAGGCGATGTTTTTTCTTATTAAGTAAATATTTAAGCTCATTTTTCAGATTTTAGGGATTTCTTCTTTTCGGGATGATATTTAAAATGTATTTTTATTGCCATGCTCACAAGTGAAGAATCTTATGTCAGAATAGAAAAAGATACTTCATTTATACTTTCAATCGTAATACTTATTTTAATTATGGAATCACTACACAAAATATGGTCACGCTATTTCAGCTATAATTGGCAATTTGGTCTTGCGCTAATTCTGCTGTTTGGTGTTCCTCGTTTTATTCTGGTGTTGGATGCGAACATGTCGGGCGGATATGGCACAGCTTTTATCATCTTTTTCGTCATGTGGTTCACCCCTTTTATTTTTCTCACTCGCAAGGGCAGGAGAGAAATTGGCTTTAAGCGTCCTAACAATTACCTTCGTTTGCTTTATTCTTTTGCCTTAGGCGCATTGGCGTGCGGAGCTATATACGGGCTGTTTTATCTTTTTTATGGCAATACAATCAGCAATTCGCTTGTCTATATCTCTAAAGCCAGCACGTCTGTCGTGTTGGACGATAGTCATCGGCTTATCTTCTTCCTTATTGCCGCTATACCCAGTATGCTATTCAGCCCTATCGGCGAAGAATTTCTGTACAGAGGGGTAATACATGGCAGCTTTGTTCCCAAGTTTGGTGAAACAAAGGCTTCTCTCTTCGATAGCCTCGCTTTTGCATTAACGCATTTGGCTCATTTCGGAATCATTTTTGATGCAGGAGTGTGGAAATTGCTTCCTGTTCCGGCACTGTTGTGGGTGCTGTCAATGTTTGCTGTCAGTCGATTGTTTTTTGCGTGTAAGCAGATGTGTGACTCTATATTTGGAGCTGTGCTGTCGCATGCCGGATACAACTTTGCGATGATGTACTTTATTTTTTATCACATCCTATGACTTGTTTTTTTGCCGCTATAAATTCAATACATCGATAATATTTCTTTCTCTACGATGAGTTGCACAAATAGCGGAAACGCTTTTCTAATGCCCTTTCTGCTGTAAATATTTATAAATGTTTACACCTTTTGTTGCTTCCTGAGGGAGTTTTCGGAGCATAGAAAAATGGTCGGTAATTTTTAGTAAACAGTTTTTATTTTCAAAGAATACATTCGAAAAAACAGCTTTAAATAATTTGCTTGTGTGGAGAAAAGTTGTGGTCAGGATTTATAATAGTTAACATAAGTGCAAAATGAATACTATACTTTTGCTTTACAGTCTTACTTTAGACGACGATTATGTTAACTTTCTAATCTTAATACGAACACATACAAAACTATATTCGTCAAAAAAAAGAGTAAATCATTTCCTTGATTTACTCTTTTTGCTTTTATGTTGTCGATTGTTTTTCTTCAAATGGCAGCATCAATCCTCTTTCTGAACCTCAGGAGAAACGGCAGTAGCCAGTCTGTCGGTAAACAATATACCTTGAAGGTGGTCGTACTCGTGCTGAAATATCACGCCCGTAAAGTCTGCGCCACGTGAGCCGCCGCTTAGTCTTTCTTTTATAAGCGTTCCGTTATCGTCGTAATACTCCACATCTACCCATGTGTAGCGATTCGTCGTGCCTGATAGTTCGGGTACGGAAAGGCATCCGTCTCTTTCGAAGAGGAATGTCTCAGCCGAATGACCTACAATACGTGGATTGATGGCTACTTGCACAGGCATCCCTTTTTGGTCGATACGCAAGAAAAGGAAAAGGTTACGCCCTATACCCACCTGCGGAGCTGCTATTCCGACTCCCGACTCTACGGCAAGTGTCATTTGCAGGCGGTCGATAAGGAGTTGCAGGTCTTTGTTGGTTGCAATGTTCTTCGCATCCAGATCGATGCTTTTTTTTCTGAGGAAAAGAGAATCTTTTTGGTTGTCGGTTTGTAATACTCTGAGCGGAGTATCTGCACTTCCGCTATTTATCAGTGATTTTTCGTTGCTTGTCATAAACTTAACAGATTTACACGCGGATATGCTAAACAAAATAATCAGCAAGTATACTATCTTTTTCATTATATCCGATGTTTATATTTTTTTGCAAAGATATGAAAAATGGCTAGTACATAGCAAAAAATATATCTTACAGTAGAGGCTATTCTTGTGGTTAATCGAATTGAGAACATGCCCCTAGCAACAAGCTTTTACATCCATTTTTTTGGTTACCGCTTCATATTTTCATCATCTATTCGTGATTAAACATTAAAAAATTCCTAATATTGTGACAAATCGCACACTTTTGCGACATATATAATAAAGCGACTTCTAATAGATGAAAGAAACGAAGGAAAGGGATGAACAATTCTTAGAGATGATACGCCAAAACGAGGGTATTATCTTCAAGGTAGCTTCCTTCTATGTCGACAAAGAGCATCCGATCGGCGATCTTTATCAAGAAGTCGTACTCAACCTATGGAAAGGGTATCCGTCGTTCAGGGGCGAAAGCAAGTATTCGACCTGGATATATAGGATTGCGCTCAATACCTGTGTGTCTTTCTATCGCAGGAATAGAATTAATGTTTCCTATGTAGATATATCGACAGATATTCCCGACGTGGTAGACAACAATGAAGAAATACAAGAATTGTACAAATTAATCAACCGTTTAGGAAAAATCGAACGCGCCCTAGTCTTACTCTATCTCGACGATAAACCGTATAAGGAGATAGCCGAAATCACAGGGCTTTCTGTGACAAATGTGGCAACCAAACTGAGCCGCATAAAAGATAAGTTGAAGCAGATGTCGAATGGAGAAAACTAACCAAATTATATGGATCTCGATAGCATAAAAAAAACGTGGCAAGAAGCGGATATAAAGCCGACAATCGATGAATCAAAGATTCAGAAAATGTTGGATAATAAGGGGAAAAGCGCTTATGCAAATTTATTGAAGTATGACAAGTGCTTTCTGTGGCTGCTCATACCTTGTGTGTTTGCAGGAGTCTTGTTCTATTGTATGCATCCTCTGCCCGGTATCCTTTATTTTGCATTGCTTATCCCGGCATTTTTCTGGCAGCTGTATAAGATCAGCTACCTGAAGAAGGCGGATGTGTCTAAAATGGGAATACTGGAAATATCGAAGGGGGTGACACGCTACAAGAAATTCTTGGTGTACGAAATTATTATAGGAGCGGTGTGGATAGTCGCTTTCTCGGTGTCGTATATATATTATGGTCTGCCGAGTATGTTTCCTAAGCTGATGGGGCGATATTCGTCTGACGGCGAGTCGTCGTTTATGCTCTTGTTACTTATCTTTATGATTGCATCTACGATGGTTTTCTCTTTCCTGATCTATAAATATTTGTACTTGAATAATATAAAGAAGATACAAGATTCGATACGGGAAATAGAAGATTTTGAGAAAGATAATAATGACTGAATAATAAGAATATCCTCTTTGTCATTTTGAAAGGACTGAATTGAAAATCGGCATAGCCAAAAATCTCTTGCCATAATAGATGCTTCTAGTCGTCAGCATGACAAAATATAAATAACCTTTGTAAGAAACTTAACGAATAAATGTAATATGAAAAATCTGGTCGCAACATTTTTTGCACTGATACTATTTGTAGCTGCTACCACGCTCACAGCTCAGAACGAAACGAAGTATGATAACGCTTTGCTTTGGAAGGTTTCGGGCAATGGGCTATCAAAGCCTTCTTATATACTTGGTACGCACCATCTGGCACATGTGAGCTATGTAGATAGCATTCCGGGACTAAGAAATGCCATGGAAACTACCGAACAAACGGTGGGCGAACTTCTGATGTCTGATCAGACGGCGATGCAGGCCAAACTGCAACAGGCGGCGATGATGCCGGCAGGCGAAAGTTATGCAGCTTTGTTGTCTCCCGACGACTATACCAAGCTGGATAATGGGTTGAAAGAGCTTTTCGGTGTTGGTCTCAGTCAGTTTGGACAACTCAAGCCGGGTATGCTTTCTATGTTGTACACTATCACGTTATATACAAAATTTTATCCTGAGTTTAACCCGATGGCACACGAAGCTATCGATGGATATGTACAACGCATAGCTACCGAGAAAGGAAAATCCGTTGTTGGTCTCGAAACTGTCGAAGATCAGATTTATGCTCTGTTCGATGCCGAACCGTTGAAAGATCAGGCTGTTTCATTGGCATGCTATGTCGTGAACAGCGACAAGGCAAAAGATATGTTGGATAAACTGAATGCATACTACAAGGCAGGACAGCTGACAAATATGTACAATCTTGCTTTTAATAATCCCGACGATCCGTGTGGCGTATCACAAAAGTCGCAAAACGCTCTGAACAAAGACCGTAATGATAAGTGGATCGCAAAACTTCCTGAGATAATGAAAAATAAATCGAGCCTCATTGCCGTAGGTGCGTTGCACCTTGCCGACAAGGACGGATTGCTCGCTCAGCTTGCTGCTAAAGGATACACAGTAGAAGCTGTGAAATAAAAGATATACTTTATTTTCTTCCCCCTTCATTAGATTCACTCTTTTCTATTGGAGGGGGAAATTGTATCCGGTGGCTTGCTATCCCTGTTATATATTATGAAAAGCTGATATTCCTCCCTATCCAGAAAAGCACAATCAGTATAAGAACTATAACGATAGCCCTTTTTCCGAATAATGTCTTCCGTACGGTCGGATATTTTTCTTTACCGCCAAAGTATTCGAAATAAATTCCAATGATAAGATAGGGAATTGCCAGTATAAGGAGGGGGTTACTCGTAAATGCATCTTTCAGCCTAAAGTGTAGCAAGTGATGTATGGCTCGCTGCGAACCGCAGCCCGGACAGTCGAACCCTGTGATCCGATGAAAAGGGCATTGCGGAAAATATGCCGATTCTACGGGACTGAACAGAAAGTATATAATTGCGGCAAGCAGTATTACGCAGCCTATCACAATAACTCTGATTAGATATTTCGGCATTGTTTCTCGGTTTTAATACTGCGAAAGAGCTGCAAGCAAACCTAAAATGAACAATAACATATAGATAACAGGCAAGAATGCAATACCCCATAGCGTCCATAGTTTAGCTTTGCGCGATGCATCTTGCGAAGCTTCATATTCTCTCTTGCCATACAGCGTTTCTACCTTCACGGCATAAAATATTCCGACAAGGCTTATCGGCGAACAACAAAATATAGTGAGCAATATCGATTCTATAAGCCAATTCTTGGGCATGGGTATTATGCCATCCCACTTGTGCTGGTCGTCATATTGGTATCGCTGCCCGCTGTTATATGTCGGGTTTTGTCTATCCTGCTGCTGTCGTATTGGAGGAGGTGTCTGCTGCTCTTCTCTACGGTCTTGCGGTACAGGGGCTTTCGTGTCGAAAAGAAAATTCAGCTCCTGCAAGGTTCCGGCTTCAGCCCAGTCTGCCATCCCCGAACGCCAAACGATTGTTTCGGGGCTGATATTCTTCCGAAGTAACTCGTTTGAAGTAAAGGGGCCGCATTGCAACTTCGATATATCATCGATGTAGTAATATTTCAGCATAAAGTCTAGGCCCGGATTATAGCCGGTTTTTACTTAAACATTTCGTCTATCTGAGCCGGAGGTGGTGCATCCTGAACCTCTTCGTCGCTGCTCTTGTCGCAAACACCATATCCCGGTACACTCTCAAACTGGTCTCCCTGGCTATAACCGAGTCGCTTGTCTGCAAATACTTTTTTGAAGAACAGACCTACTATCGGCAGAGCCATGCTGGCTCCCTGTCCGTCAGTCGTGCGGTCGAAGTGTATAGAGCGGTCTTCTCCACCTACCCAGCATCCGGTAGAAAGTTTAGGTGTGAATCCCATAAACCATCCGTCGGAGTTATTTTGTGTTGTTCCTGTTTTTCCTCCCATTGGCGCTGTTATGCCATAGTTGCGTCTGATGCGTCCGCCTGTACCGCCATCCACTACTCCGCGAAGCATGTCGAGCATCTTCACATATGTGCTTTCGCTGAATACCTCGTCCATCTTCGGAGCGAAGGCTGCATCAGCTATTATATTGCCAAAGGCGTCTTCGATGCGGGTAACATATACAGGGTTGGAACGTATTCCTTTGTTCGCAAAAGAGGTATAAGCGGCAACCATTTCCGATACAGACACATCGTGTGTACCCAGTGCCATAGAAACCACAGGGTCTATGCGTCCGGTGATACCAAACGAGTGCAACATACGTGCAAAGGCATACGGTGTGGTACGTCCCATGAGGTAAGCCGTAACAAGGTTGTCGGAGTTTTGCAGTCCCCATTTGATGGTGACTGTTTCGCCAAACATAGATGCTCGCCCTCCTCTTGGAGTCCACTCTTTACCTGTTTCGGCAATGAGGGTTTGAGGCACATATAGCATTTGGTCGCAAGGCGTCATTCCGCTTTCCATCGACAGGGTGTAAAGGAATGGTTTGATGGTCGAACCTATTTGTCGGCGTCCCATGTTCACCATATCATACTGGAAGAACTTGAAGTTTATTCCTCCCACATAAGCTTTTACATATCCGTTGTGATTATCCATCGCCATAAAGCCCGAACGCAGGAAGCTTTTGTGATAGCGTATGGAGTCCCAAGGGGTCATTGTCGTATCTACTTCTCCTTTCCAAGAGAATACTTTCATATCTACAGGCTTCTTGAATATCTGTAGTATTTCTTTGTCGGACATTCCTTCATTTTTCAGAGCCTTGTACCTGTCGCTAATCTTCATGGCACGATACAGCAATGTGTCTACATCTTTGGCTACCGAGTAGGAGAACGGAGCATACGAGCGACCTCTCTTTTCTTTATCGAAATCGGGTTGCAGTTCCTTGCTGAGGTGTTCTGCCATCGCCTCTTCGGCATACTGCTGCATGCGAGAGTCGATCGTTGTATATATTCTCAGTCCGTCGGTAGAGAGGTTGTAATTAGAGCCGTCCGGCTTTTTATTCTTGTTGCACCATCCGTACAGCGGGTTTGTCTCCCAGCTGATAGAATCGAGCGCATATTGTTCCATTTGCCACGAAGCGTAATTCGATTTCTTAGGCTTTTTGGCTGTCATAGCCATACGCAGATACTCTCTGAAATAAGGAGCAAGCCCGTCTTTGTGGTCTACCCGTTTGAAGTCGAGTTTCAGTTCTGTTTGTATCAGTGAGTCGTATTGTTGTTCGGTAATGTAGTCGCTCTTGTACATCTGTTCCAATACCACATTCCTACGACCTTTTGTTCTGTCGGGATATCTTCTCGGGTTGAAGTACGAAGGGTTTTTACACATCCCTATCAGGGTAGCGGCTTCTTCTATCTTGAGCTCTTTTGGTGTTTTGTTGAAGTACACCTGTGCAGCCGACTGAATACCTACAGCATTGTATAGGAAGTCGAACTGATTGAGGTATAGGTTCACTATTTCTTCTTTTGTATAATATCGTTCCAGTTTTACGGCAATAACCCATTCGATAGGCTTGCGTAAAAACACACGTTGAACCCAGTTTTCGGAAGGAGGAGAGTAAAGCAGTTTTGCCAGCTGCTGAGGAATGGTACTACCCCCACCGCCACTTTCCTGCATCAGGATACCTCTTTTCACTACGGCTCTGAGCAATGCGTATGCATCAATACCCGAATGTGAATAGAAACGTGCGTCTTCGGTAGCTACCAACGCTTGTACCAGATACGGAGAAAGATCTTCGTAGTTGGAATATATACGGTTGTTTTTTGCAAGGGAATATGTGCCCAACAGTTGCCCATCGGTAGAATATATCTGAGAGGCGTATTTGTCAATCGGGTTTTCTAACTCTTCTACATCAGGCATATAGCCGATTGCTCCTATACTGATAAGGGCAAATGTGATGGTGAGTACTCCGATGAAGCAGGCAAACCCGATCCACATCTTTTTTATGATGGTCTTCGGGGTGCGTTTTTTATTTGTCTTATTATTCCTTCTTTGTTTTTCCTTCTCATTCATAAGTGTATGCAAGTCTTTTAACTTGGCGCAAAGTTATATAAAACGTTTCAATAATGCAGATAAAAAAACTTAAATGCTTTTCAATAATTCTTGTTATGTTCAGTAGCGGAAAGCGTTTTTTATATTTAGCGGGAAAAGATCCTTCATTCCGTTCAGTATGATAATATAAAAGCCGGCGTAAACCTACATCGGGTCAACATCGTAGTGCAACAACAGCGACTTGAACGCCGGGTTGGTAAATACAAGGGACTGGCATTGGAAAATACCTTCACGAACCTTCTGTATCGATGCCTGATTTTCAATTTTGAGCATAATGTGGCGTATATACAACGACTGTATGCGTGATACCGGCGGCTTGCCCGGTCCCAACACACGCTCGCCAAAGGTGGTACGCAAGGCTGAGGCAAACTCCCGTGCTGCGCTGTCGGTCAGTTGCTCGTCTCTGCCACGTACAACAATGTTTATCAGACGGAAGTAGGGTGGATAACGGAACATTTTTCGCTCCTCGGCTTGTAGTTCGTAAAACGATTCATAGTCGTTTCTCCTTACAAAGCTGATCAACGGGCTACCCGGATGGGAGGTTTGAAGGAATACCAAGCCCTGTTTGTTCTTTCGACCGGCACGTCCGCTTACCTGTGTCATGAGTTGGTACGCCCGTTCGTATGCTCTGAAGTCGGGATAGTTGAGCATATTGTCGGCGTTAAGTATGCCTACAATGCTTACATTATCAAAGTCTAAGCCTTTGGATACCATCTGCGTACCGATAAGTATATTGGTTTTGTTTTGTTCAAAGTCGGAAATAATACGCTCGTAAGACCGCTTTCCTCGTGTGGTGTCTAAGTCCATACGTGCAACCGAAACTTCGGGAAAGAGTTCTGCAACTTCCTCCTCTATCCTTTCTGTACCATAGCCAAGCATGTCGAGTGTAGGGGTCTTACAATCGGGGCAAACGGTAGGCACTTCGTATGTTGCTCCACAGTAGTGGCATACCATCATTCGTTGCCCTTTGTGATAGGTGAGGCTTACGTCACAATTTCGGCAATGCAATGTCCACGAGCAGGTCTTGCATTCGAGCATAGATGCAAATCCACGTCTGTTTTGGAAAAGTATGATCTGTTCCTTTTTGCTCAACGCCTCCTTCATTTTGTCGATGAGGGGAGGAGAGAGGAACGACTTCATTTGTTTCTTCCTTCTCAGCTCTTTGGTGTTAACGACTGCTATCTGTGGCAACTCGATATTTTCATATCTCTTGTCCAGCCTTACCAGTCCGTACCTTCCCGTGAGGGCATTGTTGTATGTTTCTAGCGAAGGGGTAGCCGTACCCAACAGCGTTTTGGTGTTGAATAGAGAAGCCAATACGATAGCGGCATTGCGTGCATTGTAGCGGGGGGCAGGGTCTTGCTGCTTGTACGAGCTTTCGTGTTCCTCATCAACAATCACCAGATCTAAGTCTGTAAAAGGTAGGAATATAGCGGAACGTGCTCCTAAGACAACTTGTATGTCGTTGTTCTTTAGTAGGTTGTTCCAAATTTCGGCTCGCTCGTTATCGTTAAACTTGGAGTGATACACCGCAAGTTTGTTACCAAAAACGGCTTTTAGCCTGTCGGTTATCTGGGTGGTGAGGGCTATTTCGGGCAGAAGGTAAAGTACCTGCTTGCCTTTCTCTATTGCCTCCTTTATAAGTTGTATGTATATTTCTGTCTTTCCGCTCGATGTGACGCCAAAGAGCAGGGTAATATCTTTTTCCTTGAATGAATCTTTTATCTCCTCAAGGGCTTTTCGCTGATATTCGTTCAGTTCAGAAGCGGCATCTATATTGGTATCGCCATAGTCGAAACGGCTGACTTCGTATTCGTACGTTTCGAGGAACCCTTTTTTCTGCAGTTCGGACAGTACGCTAGCCGAAGTATCGGCTTCTTCGAGCAGTGTTTTTTTTAGCACAAGGGGAGCCTCGTCCTTCATAAACAGGAAGGTAGAAAACAAGTGTTGTTGCTTTTTTGCCCTACCCAGTTCGTCCATTATCGCATTTAGCTCTTCTTCGCTGTATTGACGGGTGAGGCGTATGGCTGTTTGGCTCTTTACGGTATATGTGTCTTGTATGTTTTCGCTGATGTATGCGGCCTTTTTGTCTACCAAAGCTTTTATGGCTGTGACGGCATTCGGTATCCCCGCTTGTTTTTCTATCTCGGCTATCGTTTTGGCTTTGTCGGGCGACAGGCAGTAGAATACTTTCTGTTCGTTGGCGGTAAGCGGTTCGGAAGTCTCAAAGTCGGCATTGAGCAAAACGTGAGTTTCGCTTTCCAGTTTCAGGGCAGAGGGCAAAGCTGCACGATACACATCTCCCAGCGAACACATATAATACATAGCCACCCATTCCCAGAACTTTAGCTGGAGAGGGGTGGCTATAGGATATTCTTCTAGCACGGTAACAATGTCTTTTACCGGCTGTGATAATTTTTCTTTTTCGTATATCTGAAAAACAATGGCTGTGTAAAACTTCTTTTTGCCAAACTGTACAATAACTCTACTCCCTGCGTATACCGATTTTTTAAATTCTAAAGGAATAGCGTAAGTGTAAGTCCCTTGTAGCGGCAAGGGTAATATTACATCAGCATACAGCATTTTTGTTTATCAGAAGTAGTAATTGAGTCCTACGGTCCAGTATTGGTTTTTCTTGTTTTGGAACGTATCGGCATCCATGTATTCTTCTTTATAATTGTTGGTCAGGTCGCCACGGAAGTACATTCCCAAATCTATATTTCTGAATAAAGTAACTCCTGCTCCTGCACCCAATCCGAAGATAAAGTTTTTGTGCTTGAAAGCGTTAACCACTTCATTTGCATTTTTAGCATTGTCGTCACCCACTTTCACGTTGCCGTATACTCCACCTGTAACAAACAAGCCCAAAGGACCTAGCTTGATACGTTGCTTTAAGTTGATAGGCACGCTTATATAATTATAGTCGGATAAAGACGCATTGTCTTGCTTTTCACTGATCTTATATTCTTTATGTCCGTACAGAACAGAAATGTCTCCCCCGAATCCCGAAATAGGAACTACAAATTCGGCGGTAGGGCCTATCTGGAAGCCTAATCGGTTGCTGGCCTTCAATATATCGGTATTCAGCTTGTTGCTGGCTACATCTACACCTCCCCTTACCCCTAAACGAAATTGGGCTGAGGCAGTATTAATACTCAGTACACAAATAAGTACAAAGAGTGCTAGCGATACTAATTGTTTTGTTTTCATACGTAATACCTTTTATTAACTCTTTTTTTATAACACATAAATAGAGAGAGAAGTTCGTTTGTGCCCGATCGTTTTATAAAATGTTTTCTGAATAAATTGGTGGAATTTCTGATTTTCGAAAGTATTCTGATATTCATTACTCGCATTTTACAGTTTACGAAAATAGTTAAAATTTACAAACAAACAAATTATATGTGGATAATTTTTAATGATTTGTTTATAAGTTGATTACATACCCTTCTGTATGCGATGTTTAGTATGGCTTTAGATCAACTTTTAGTTATAAACTACACAGTATAACCGTTGTTATAAACTATCTTTCGGGGAAATATCGTAAGAACTCCTCATGTTTATAACGCTATTCGAACCGGCATATTGTTTATTTGTAGTTAAAGAAAGGGTTAAAATGTAGATGGTTATATATAAGTTTACATTAAGTGGTTTTTTTGTGTGTAATAAACTACTTATTTTTGTGGCGTAATAATTATATAACAATGACAAATAAAGATTTCAATTCAATCATAGATTTACTAAATGCTTTTCCAAATGAGCAGATTTGTATAGATCATTTAGAGCAATTGCGTTGGAATGGCAATGTAGTAAGTCCTTTTGATTCTACTTCTAAAGTTTACAAGTGTAGAGATAATAAATATCGCTGCAAAAACACAGGTAAATACTTCAATGTTAAGACTAATACTCTATTTGATAATACTAAAATAGAACTTCGCAAATGGTTTTTAGCAATCTACATTGTAACTTCTCATAAAAAAGGTATTTCGTCAATGCAATTGGCAAAGGATATTGATGTAACACAGAAAACAGCTTGGTGTATGTTGCAACGTATTCGCTATTGCTTTGGTATTTCTGATAATGATCAATAAGATAATGAATTAGGATTTGACGAAACTTTTGTAAAACATAACGACTGCGAATATGTGAGTGGTATAGTTTATACAAATACTAGTGAGGGCTTTTGGCCTTTACTTAAACGTGGTATAATTGGCATCTATCATTTTACAACTCGTAAACTCTTACAAAAAAGTATATGGATGAATTTATTTTTAGATATAATACTCGTGATAATTTTACAAGAAATAGATTTAATTCTTTTCTTTGTAATATGGAAAATAGATTAACTTACAGTGAATTAATATATGGATGATATCATAGATAAATATTCCCAATTTATATTCTATCAAGGAGAAGATGGGAATGTAAAAATACAGGTTGTTCTTGGAGATGAAACAATATGGGCTACGCAAAATTCAATAGCTGAGATATTTGAAACAACCAAACAAAATGTGAGCTATCACTTATCTAATATATATAGTGAGGGCGAATTAGTAAAAGGAGCAACTGTCAAAGAAATTTTGACAGTTCAAAGAGAAGGTAATAGAAACGTTTCGCGTAATATTGAATTTTACAATTTAGATGTCATAATATCAGTTGGGTATCGCATTAGTTCCCCAAAAGCAACAACATTTAGAATTTGGGCAACTAGTGTATTAAAAGAATACATGATAAAAGGTTTTGCTTTAGATGATGAAAGATTGAAACAAGGTAAGCAAGCTTTTGGTAAAGACTATTTTGATGAATTGCTTGAACGTATTAGAGAGATACGAGCAAGTGAAAGAAGATTTTATCTCAAAATAACAGATATATATGCAACTGCGATAGATTACGATAAAAATGCACCAATAACACAGCTTTTTTTCAAAACAGTTCAAAATAAGTTAGAATATGCTATAACAAAACACACAGCTTCAGAAATAATAAGATCAAGAGCTGATTCAAATAAACCAAATATGGGGCTAACAACATGGAAGAATATTAAAAAAGGTGGTAAAATCCAGAAAAGCGATGTTGGTGTTGCTAAAAACTATCTTACAGAAGATGAGATTTCTGAATTAAATATTCTTGTAAATATGTATTTAGATTATGCAGAACTTCAAGCAAAAAGGAATAGGACTATGACAATGAAAGATTGGGTTGAGAAACTTGATACATTCTTGCAATTCAACGAATATGATTTGCTAAAAGACTCTGGGCGAATGAGGGCAGATGTAGCAAAAAATTTTGCAGAAAAAGAATACGACAAATTTAGGGTTATACAGGATAGTGAATATAAGTCCGATTATGAGCGATTTGACGAAGCCGTAGACGAAATAAAATCAACAGGAAAATTACCGTCTAAAAAAATATCAGATTTGGGTATAAGCATAAGAGATATACAAAAACAGCAAAACCTTTCTGAGTTTAATTCAAATCTTGATAAAGCATTGAAGTTTCATCCAAATGAAGAAAAGAAAAAGAGAGGTAGAAAGTAAAAAATATAAAGACAGTAATAATTCAGAAAAACTTGTATGTAGTTACCTAAATGTATTCTTGTCTTCTCTCATACTCCATAACTTCTGCATAACAAAAAATACAGTAACCCTACAAAGAAAACGGAGTGAAACGATCCGTTGCACGAACGGGGTCTCACTCCATTTATGAAGATTAATGTATTTTCTTTTTTAGAACTTGAGGCTTACACCCGCCATGAAGTTAAAGCCTTGTAGCGGATATCCGTATTGTAACTCATACTTCTGGAAAAGCACGTTGTTTAATCGTCCGTTTACGGCTATATAGTCATTTATCTTATATTCGGCTCTGAAGTTCAGTTCGTTTATATCCTTCATATTTGCAATCGTCCATGCGGTGGTACTTGCGTTTGAGGCAAGAGCCTTGCGTCCGCCTGCATATAGATAATTCACCGATAGGGTAAGATTGTTGATTGGATTAACGTCAGCGTTAAACTCGGCAGTGAATGTAGGACGTCCCCACGGTTTGGTATCAGGCAACGTCTCAGCATCTATTACTTGCACATACGGTTCATGATATTTTACATTGTAGAAATAAGCAGTCATACGAGCTGAAAGGTCGGTGTATGGGATCAGATTGGTTTTCAGTAACCCGCCGATGTGTCCTGTAGATATATTGGCATATACAGGGCTTCCAACATTTCCCCATCCTTCTTCTTTATAATAGTTGTATACATAGAGATGGTCTCTTCTTACGTGCTTGTATCCGGCAAAGAGGTCAAACTCTAAACCACTGACTACACCCGAACGGAATCCGATCTTGGCATCGTAATATGTTTTTGAATATTCGATGCGGGTACTAGGGTCTGCATAACGGTTTTCTTGCAAAATATCGAGGAATGTATTGTTGTTCACTCCTCCGCCTACTTCGGCATAGAGTGTGTTTACTTCGTAGAAGCTCACGCTAGCTTTTACATTTGGTGAAATAGCAAAAGCCGTTTTCACATCAAACAATGCACTCAGGTTTGCTCCTAAATCGGCATTCCAGTTTGCTCCCTGAAACTTGATATATGGCGTACCTGTAATGTTTGTATATCCGTGATGCGCATTGGGTAGGTAATCGGTTTTGTTGCTGAACGATTGGTTCAATATCATTCCCTTTATCCCTACTTGCTGATCGGCTCCAAATTCTGTATACAGGTTTAGGTCGGCATTGATAATGCCCCCTTTTACTCCGTCGTCTGTTTTTTGGCGACCATACTTATTTGTGAAATAATTGTAGCTCACATTTCCGTCATACTTGATCGGGCCTTCGTTCTCTTCTCTCGATTTCAGTCCTGCTCCGATCTTAAACACATTTACGCCTTGCTTGCTGTCTACATCGAACGGATATACGGCAGACGATGTGATCGGAATAAAGCTGTTTCCATAATAATTGTAAGACGTATTGTAGAACGATGCTCCTACCGATAAGACAGAAGGGTCGAACGTGTGTTGATATTTCAGGTTGCCTCCTGCATGCATATACTTGGCTTTTACATCTTTGCGGGCATAGTCGCTACCGTTGATATAGTCTACTGTAGAGCCTGTTGCGCTATATGTACCAAAAAAGTCGAGGCGGTCGTTGTCTCCGTTTACAAGTCTGTACCCGAGAGCTCCATCTATATTTCCACCTGTGCCTAAGCCCAATACCGCATATCCACGTTTTTTGTCGAAGGCTACATCGGTTTTGATGTCGCCCGATGCCGAAGCTCCCAGTTTGTTGTTGTCCAACCTGATCTGAGGGGTATTGCTCTCAAACTTGATTTCTTTTGGTTTGATAGTAGGGGCGTAGATATCGGGTTGTGTATTTACTTTCGATGCTTCTTGCATTGTAGGTACATAATCTCTTTCGAGCATCACCTGACGAGTGATGGTAGAGTCTTTTTGTGCCGAAACTGTCAGGCTTATTATTCCCAGTCCTATGACCAATAATGATTTATATGTTGTTTTCATACGTTTTAATTCTGATTTGTTCATAAGTTATTTTAAAGCTGACAAGCGTTCGTCTATCATTGTTTTTATATCGGCTTCACCTCCTTTATAATTTGCCTGAAGGCTTTCGAGGTACTGACGTGCCGAGAATTTATCACCTTTGGCAACATAAGCATCCGACAATACCACCACCGCACGTGCCATCCAATATTGGTATGGTGTACCTTCTTTCATAAAGGCAAGCACTTGTTTTTCGGCTTTGTCGTACGATTTCCACTTGTAATACATATCTGCCAGTAAGAACTGAGCTTCGGCTCCGAATGCACTGCGAGTATCTTTGGCTACTGCCTGCAAGTCTGTGGCTGCTTCGTCGTTCTTTTTTAGGTTGATATACGATTTTCCTCTGTAGAATCTGGCTTCGTTGGCTACGGCAGGAGCTGCTTTTGCTCCTTGCAATATTTTGCTTGCGGCAGCTACTACCTCGTTATCTTTTTTCAGAAGATAAGCACAACGCAACATACCCAGTTGGGCAATGTCTTTGTTTTCGGTATTGGATGCCACCATATTCAGGTGCTCGTAAGCGGCATAGGCAGCTTCATAGTTTTTGCGGTCGAACTCTATTCCTGATGCAAACACCAAGGCATTGGCAATGTATTTCGGGTTGTTTGAGTTTATAACTTCATTGAAGTGGGTGAGTGCTTTGTCGAAATCTTTGGCTTCGAATGCCATATCGCCCAGATAGAAGTGTGTATCGCTGGCAAATACCCCGTTAGGATATGCTTGCAGGTATTTGTTGAATGCTGTTTTCGACTCATCTTTGCGACCTTTCATATATATGTTTTCGGCAGCCAGATAAGTGAGTGAGTCCTGACGGTTGGACGAAAGGATTGTGCCTTTACCCAACGAGTTGACGTATGAAGCATACGAGCTGATGTCGTTCATATCCTTATAAACGGCCTCAAGGCTTTCTATGGCAGTACGTGCTTCTTCCGAATTCGGATAGTTGGCAATTACCTGCTTGTAGGCTTCTGCCGACTTGCGAGGGTTGTTGGTGTTGAAATATAATTGTCCGAGTTGTACTCCGGCTTTTTGTGCCAGATTGGATTTTGGATGGTCTTTCAGCATTTTTTCAAGAACCGATATTGCTTCCTGTTCTTTGTTTTGCATAACCAATGCACGGCTCTTTTCGTACAGTGCATCGTCTATGTATTGCGAGTTCGGATATTTTGCCATCATACTGTTCAGTGCCGTTACTTTTCCCGAGTAGTTGCGTTGTAATCCCAATACAAATGCTTTTTGGAATTCAGAATAATCGGCATTCTCAGGGTTTGAAGATACGGCTTGCGCATAGTATCTTTCTGCCTCTGAGAAGTTTCTGTTGTAGAGGTTTATATCCCCGATGCGGTTGAGGGCATCGGAATAGTTTGGCGATTGCTTGCTTCTTTCTGCCGAAATATATTTCTTGAAGTTGTTTAGAGCAGAAGAATAAACTTTATCCTGAAACTGTGCGTAAGCCAAGTTATATAGAGCAAGCGGATAATTGTTTTGCGAAGGCGATGCCTGACCGATGTAAGCCGTATAATCTCTGGCTGCTGTGCCATAGTCGGCACTGCGATAGGCTATGTCTCCCCTCCAGAAGTATGCTTCGTTGCGCACGTCGGCATTGTAGCTACCCATATTGATAGTTGCATTGAAATCGTTGGCGGCAAGGTCGTAACGCTTGTCGATGAAGTTTTGCACACCCGACTGGAATAATATAATTTGCTTAGCTTCCAGTATCTGACGATCGGGCGACTTGATGCTGTTGATGGCAGCAAGGGCAGTGCTATAGTTTTTGGACGAAAGCAATGTGGAAGCCAGAGCTCCGCTTACTGCGCTCGTATATTTCGAATTTGGATACTGAGCAAGGAAACGTTGCGATGCTGTAATAGCTTCGCCAAAAGCACCTCCTCCGTCTCTGTTGCGTATCATTACGTTGTTGTATAATGCACCTTCGCTGATAGAAGGGTCGAACTCGGAGCGTGCGGCAGCTTCGAAAGCCATAACGGCATTCTGCGTGTCGTTTAGTTTCAGATAAGACTGTCCCAGAAGCATCTGTCCTGCCTGTCCCAGTTTGTCGGTTGTAGAAGCTACATCTTTCAGCGCTTCTACGGCATTGCCATACGCACCTGTTTGGTAGTAGGCTTCTGCCAATTGGTACATATCTTCACGGAAAGGTGTAGATGTAGTGGCACGATATTGCTCATAGTTACGGATGGCATTTTGTATGTTGCCAAGGCGATAATAGCTGCTGCCTAGCAGGCGATATACTTCTCCTATGTTTTTACTGCCCGGATACGACGAGATAAAGTCTTGTCCTTCGCTTATCGTTCCGTTCATATTGCCTTGCAGAAACTCGCTTTGTATGAGGAAGAATGTTGCATTTTCCTTGTATTCGGGTTTGCTTTTCAGTCTGCGGAATGTAGCGATAGCCTGATCGTATTCTCCTTCCTGAAAATTGGCATAAGCCAGATAGTAGGATGCCGGCTCTGCATATTTTTTACTATTGCGAGACAATAGTCCGAATAGGTTTTTAGCTTCTTTTCTGTCTCCCTTTTGAAGGCTGGCATACGCCATGCGGTAGCTGTAGTCTTCTTGCTCGCTTACCGATAGGTAATCGATATCCACTTGTGAGAACCAATGAAGGGCTTTGTTCCAATCTTTTTGTTGAAAATGAATTGATCCTGTAAAGAAACTGATCTGGTTGCGGTGATAAGATTCAGGATAATCATCAAGAAAATCTTTCAAAATTGTTCCGTCACCGGCTTTGCCCTGATAAAATAAGGAGCTGACAATCATATAGTCTGCTTCTTCCATCAGTTTTATATCTTTCGACTGGTTCTTAAATTCCTGTAGTGTATTGATACATCCTACATAGTTATTGTTTAAGAACATTTCTTTGCCTTGCGAAAATAGCCTTCCGGGCAATTCTGTGTACACTGACTTCTGAGCGTGAGCCAAATGTAAGCCCGATGCAAGGGTGATAACTAATAGCAGTTTTCTCATATTTTCATTATTTTGATTTCCTGTATTACTTCTTTTACCGAACGTAGCCCAAACAGGTCGGGGTTAAGCTCGGATATTTTTATAAATTGAAGGCTGGCGACATCGTCCTCAGCTTTTATGTTCTGCATATCGTCTACTTTGCACAGGTAAACCAGATCGAGGGTATGCACCTCAAACCCTGAATATATATATGTATTGGGTATAGAGAACATATATTTTGCTTGCGAAACATGGAGCCCTGTTTCTTCTTTTACCTCTCGTATAACAGCTTCCTCTCCTGTTTCGTTCATGTCTACAAATCCGCCGGGCAGGTCGAATGTTCCCTTTGCAGGGTCGTGAGCCCGTGTTGCAACCAGCAGTTCATCATTACTGTTGATAATAATGGCTATTGTGGAAGAACTGGGGTTGAAGTAATAAACGAAGCCACAAGTCTCACATCTTTTCGATTTGAAATTATTCTCCACAAAATGGCTTGAACCACATTTTGGGCAAAATTTGAATTGATGTAGTGGATGCATGTTTTGAGTTTAAAGTTATGAGTTTAAGTTATATTGTAAACCGATACAAACCATAAGCTCTTTACAGATTATTGCCATTTGTATCCTGCTTTTTTGTATTCTTCTGCTACCAGAACAAGTTCGTTATACCAATCTTCTCCGAAACGACGGATAAGGGGCTCTTTCAGGAATTCGTAAACTTTCAATCCTTCCTTCTTGCCGAGTAATACTGCCGCTTTGCAGATCGACCACCGATGATAGTTAACGGCGGTGAAGTCTTTATATTTTTGCAAACGGATAGGGTACAGATGGCAGGAGATGGGTTTGTAAAAGTTGGTACGCCCTTCCCGGTATGCTTTTTCGATGGTGCATTTACAGATGCCTTTTTCGTCGTAATAGGTAAACACACAGTCTTTTCCGTTTACGATAGAGGTTACCATGTCTCCATCGTGGTCGCGATAGGCTACTCCATGCTCTTTAATTACTGCTTGGGCAGCGGGCGACAGGTCGTCCCAGACCTCAGATAAGAGGTCTTCTATTATCTTTACTTCGTCTTCTTCGAGAGGTGCACCGGCATCGCCTTCTACGCAGCATTCGCCCATACAGGCTGAGAGGTCGCATAGAAAATTTTCTTCGATTATATCTGATGCGACTATTGCATCGCCAATTTGAAACATTTATTTATTGTTATGTTTTTAAAAAATATTTAGCAAATATAGATGTTTTTATAGCAGCACACAATTGGCTAAAGTCCTATTTCCTGAAAAAACAGGGTTTCTTTAACACTATTTGATTAAATCGCAGAATGTATTTGCCTAATGTCGGAAATTCTCTTATTTTTGCAGTGATTTTATCGGAAACAATAGTGACGGTAGGATGTATGGCGCAGTAGTTCAATGGATAGAATAGAAGTTTCCTAAACTTTAGATTCGGGTTCGATTCCCGGCTGTGCTACACGGAAAGTCGCTGGTGAAGCGGCTTTTGTTGTTAGAAAGCCTTTCTACATTAATCTTCGGATTGCAAATCCGAAGAGACGAGGCTGTATTTTTATCACAACTTTGCAATATTGTAAGAATGCACATATTCCTGTACACGAAAGTAATAAATTGATGCTTAAATATGCATAATAAATAAGTTCTGGATTCTACGTAGCGGAAAACGCTAAGCTTTATTCCCCTTTTATGATGTATTTACCTCTATCTATTTTTACAATAGATTGGTAAAGTTTAATCTAGAGAATCAATAAGTACTGAGTTTTCGTTAAAATATAAGTTTCAGCCTAAGAGTAGTAGGTTTTGAAACCAAAACTGCTCTTAGGCTAAAAACCTTTTATTAAAAATACTTCTTTTTAGTATAAGCGTTGTATAGAGAGATATAATCTTCTAACATCGTCGCTAGTTGATGAAGTGTCTTTGTTATCTACGTTGATGAAATAATAAACACGATACCATTTATCATCCAAATTGATATCCATAGTTAAAACTTCCTGATTATCGGAGGTTATTCCTGTTTGACTAGTACGACCACTACCTGTAATATAATCGTTGTACCCAAGATTGGAGTATATACCGTTGTCCAAGTTTACAAATCCATTTGGAGCCAATACGATGTTTGCTCCATTGGCACGATCTACATTTGTTAGCGCAGCAAACCAGAACTTAACATTAGAAGATGATATATTTACTAGTCTTGGGTTAAAGCTTACCGTTCCTGCTCCTGCTGAAGCTGGTGCAGTGAAATATCCGTCCAATCTTAATTTCCCTCCTATCACGGGTAGATTAGTAGCATAATAGCTTAACCAATAATTAGCTGTTGTAGCACTAGCTCCGCCGCCTCCAATGTTGGCCGGAATATCATCAGCTTTGTAATACACCAAATCGCCGGGAGCAATACCATCTCCGGCACCTATTGTTGCATTACATGTTTGTCCTCCAATATTTATAGGAAAAACCGTAACATTAGGAGTTGTAACTGTTGGGGTACCTGTGATCGTATAGCTCAAAATACCGGCACCATTACTGAAATTACCAGCAGAAAGTTTAGCTGTAAGACCATTTATGGGGCCTATTGTTTGAGCTTCGTATATACCTCCGTTTCCATTTGTATAAGGAACATTCATTATGCCTTCAAAATAGGTTCCCGAAGTATATATACTTGGCGTTAAAACTACGCTGTTGCACGTAATACTGCCTATCGTACCTGTTTCTAAAGATGTGCCGCTTAATGTTCTCCACGAGCTTCCATCCCAAAATACATAGCCGTTATATTTTAAAGTTCCTGCTCCGGTATTATATACCAATAATCCAGTGGCCGGATTAGTAATAGTGGTAACATCTGTAGTAGATATTAGTGCCACTTTGGGGCCGAGTATACCTTTGTTAGTTACCCCCGAGATATCTAATATAGCAGAAGCATCAGGGCTTATGGTGCCAATTCCTACTTTTCCAAAACGATATATAGGAGATATTTTGTCTCCCAAGGCATCTGTCGTTCCGCCAGCAGCATACCAATCATTTACACCCGATCCCATAGGAATCCATTTGTTGCCATCGCTATAATAGCATCCTGGAGTTACATTGTTTGGTGAAGTACCATCTGTAGCTGTATTATAAACTACCATTCCATTGGCGAAGGCTGCCATTGGCGAAGGCGAAGTAGTACTTGTCAGAGCAACTCTTGGTAATATAATCCCTTTGGAAGATGTTCCTGTGATGTTCTCTTTTAGATCTAATAAGGCATTCGAATCTGGCGGTATATCTGAACCTATTGTTACTTGTGCCTGTGCGGAAAATGTTATAGCAAATATTCCCCATAATAATAGAAAAATACTTTTTACTGGATATAACCTCATTTGTTTGTAAGTTTTATAAAAGTTATTTAAAATATTAACACAACAAAAAATACTTGAGAACGTAAGTTGTTTGTATTAAATGTACTATGCTGAAATCTGAGAATTTGTTCTGTCTTAATATGTGGTAATGTGCAAATTTACAATTATTTTTCTTATTGGGAAGAAATATCTTATATAGTTTATTTTTTTTATTAAAATATAATTATTAAGTGTATGTCGCTAAATATAAAGGGGGTAAAATTGTTTCCTATTTATAATAATTTCGTATGTATCTTTAATATTGTGACTGCATCTTTTATATGATTGATCTGCAGTGTTTTTGGAAATAGATTGAAAAAGTATTAAACTGAAATAAAAAAGCCCCTTAACCAAAGGAGCTTTATAAATAATAGTGGAGTCTTATTTTACCCGCACCTACCCTCTATCATTAGAGTTTTCATCCGGATTAATTCTGTTGATTTATAGACTTTACCCAGATCGAAGAAATCTCATATCAATGAAAAAGATTAATGGTATAATACAAAAAGATGCTTTATCATAAATGTATAGTGAGAATAAATAAAAAAGCAGTTGAAATGTCAACTGCTCTGTATAAATATGCGTATTTTTATATGACTTATCAGTAGCAAACTTCAGCATCCATTGCCACTGGTTTGGGACGTTTAGGTCTAGATGTATTAGTCGCTGGATCATAAACATACTCTAGATCAAGATAAGTGATATTTCCCGAAGAACAAGAATAGCTCCCACTAAAAGACACTGTAATTTGATTGCTATTCGCAACAGGCTTTTGGCTCCAATGTGATTGATTCCAAGATAAAATCTGATGATAGTAATTCGATGCTAATGTTGCATTTATGTTTAGTGTAGTCTCTAAATTTATTATTTTATTGTTATACGGATCAAACATCATATAGGATCCAACCTTATATTGGATTTTTGTTGACGGAAACATTGCGTTGCCTCCTCCTCCTTCTAAATAATAAAAAAGATCGCAAGACATTTCTAACGGTTTATCTTTAGCTGACTTTATAACAGTGCTGTCGCGTGTTATTATATTATTATCAACAATCAAAGGATCTTCCTCTGAGTTACATGCCGTTAAAAATAGGACACTAAAAAGGAAATAAATAATACTTTTCATAATCTGGATTTTAGTTTGACAATTAATTTTATTTTTATTTATAAAATTAACAATTATGAACTTTGTATTCTTAATGTTTTTATAAGGTATGACTATTTATAAAGGAGCCAAAAGTTATTAGGTTGAATAATAATGATATAAATAAATGAGGATATGACTTATTTATCTAATGTCTTTTCATAAAAAGGAACTTAAAATATATCTTAAGGCAAAAGGAAAAAGCATAGTGGCAGGCATTATCAAAAAAATAATCCACATTTTTAATTTTCCGTTTAATCTGGATTTAGAGTACTTAGAAATAATTTCATCTAAACTTTTTCTGTATTTTAAGTAATTACAGCTAAATAATAATGAGGATAATAATACAATTAGAAACTTAGATAAGGTTTCTCCTATTGCTAATATTACTGGAGTCAGGAAGTTGACCGATAAAATAATATTTGTAATGAAACTTATCGACAAGATAATGCTGGATATGATTAATATTTGGATAAAGGAAATGGCAGCAGTAGCAGAGAATGCGGATGTATCTCCTTCTTTCCTTTTGTAAATATCATAAAATCTATAAAAAAGATAATCGAACATATATAGTTGTTTTATTTCTTGTTAAAGGGAATCTTTTAAGATCATTCAATAAGTCTAAAATAGACTATCTAATAAAGGAGATCTTAGGGTTCCTTTAATCAGCCCATATCCAATAATAGAGATAAACAGAATAAATATAGGAAAACTAAACATTATCCAGATTGGTAGCTTATATTTATCTTTTAAATATTTTTTCTCTAATCCTAAATAATAATCTTTTTTTCTCTTGAAATAATCATAAAATCGAAAAAATATATAATCGAGTAAGCTCATACGTAATAATGTTTGTTTTATTAATCAAATAGGTATGCTTTTTAGAGAGTGTTGTATTATATTTTGTTTAACAGAATATTCTCTGTGAAATTAGAAGAAAATTTCATAATATTGATTCTGTATACAATGAATTTTTTCTAAATATTTGATGAGGGGAACAATATTATTTAGTGCAGATTGCTCAAATAGCTTTATGTCCAATAATATAAGCTAGTATTGTAAATGTGAGAAGTGAGATAAGAATAAATAACCCAATAAAAGTGAAAACAATATTATAACTTGTTCCTCCTATTCTTCTCAAATAGTCCATCCGGTCATTTAAATTGTGGTAGTTTACTTGTGCTTTTTGCATTTCTCTAATAGACTTCTTTACATATAAGTAGTTTCCTGTCAATCCAAGAATTAGGGACAATGTAAATGTGCTTAATGATATGCCTATAAATATAGCAAGAGATATTCCAATCAATAAGGAAATAGCAAATTCTAAATACATTTTACGGTAAGCTAGCCACAGTATACTAAAAACGAAAGCATAAAGATTAAATACCAACTTCTTTCCATTCTTTATTTTCTCTAAACAGTTTAGATAATAGAAGGAATTATTTCCATAAAAAATAGAATATAGCACCTCCTCTTCAAATTTCTCACCTGTAATTTGAGTTTGCTTGTCTTTCATCATATTTTTTAAAGCCACAACTTAATATTGTACCTATAAAACAATAGGTACAATATCTTATTACAGTAAGTTTTCAAAAAACTACCCTCTATCATTAGAGTTTTCATCCGGATTAATTCTGTTTGTGGCAGCCTTTACCGATTTTTCGGAGCTAGGTACAGGATTTTTGATGTTTTTTACTTTTCGGGCATGTTCGTATCCCTCAAATTTATGTTCTTTGGATTGTGTCTTTGATATATCTTCTTTCATGGTTCAATAAATTTAAATGTTCGACATACATAGACTAAACAAAACGAATCGGAATAATGTTCTCGGTTCGTTTATTATCTATCTGTATAAAAACAAAAAGGCTGTCATCACGACAACCAATCTTCAATTTTATAACCTAAAGTCTAATACCATGAAAAATACATTACAAAGATAAATCGTCTTCGATATAATAGCAATACCATATTTATGGTAAATTGTTAAGTTATTGATAAGAAGTAATCTGGCTTTTCTGCGATAATTGATCAAAAAAAGCGGCTAAAGGTGTTAAGATTCTTATTTTCATGTACTATCAAGAAACAATTTGATGTTAAGGGCTGTTCTAAGATAATACAGTTTTAATTGCGAATCTAATAAATACTACCATGCTTAACGATGACGATAAATTGAAAAATAGGTCTATGCTCGATAGCAGGCTGGGAGCCCCTATGAAAAAAGTAGAAGGATTGAGTAGTGACATGAAAAAGGCTGAATCGGAACATCTTCATGCGTTCCGCGGAGATATTACCATAAAAGATAGTAAAGAAGACGATCAAAAAAGGAAATAAAAAAGGCTGTCATCTCGACAACCAATCTCAACTTTTTAACCATAAATCTAATACCATGAAAAACACAGTACAAAGATATATTGTGTTTCTGCTCAATACAATACCATATTTATGGTAAATGATAATCAAAAAGGCTTACTTTACTTTATCTGAAAAATAAAAAATGTTAACTTTGAAGATAAAAGTAACAAACGCCTAGATATCATAAATTATGAGAAAAATAGTATTCATTCTGCTTACATTCCTATTCCTTTATTCGTGTTCCGATGGCAATGATCTTGGTAAAGATGATGGTGATGATTCCGGCAATGGGAATAATTCTTCTTCGGTAAAAATCTCTTTAAAGGCAAAGGCACAAGAAGCTAATATCCATACTATGATGGAATTTTACTTAGTGCCCGGTGAAGACTGTACAATGCTCGATATAATGGAGAGCTACGACTCTTTGGTTTGGCGTATAGAGGGAGAAAAGGGACGTCTCAATTTGCTGTCTCATGCCCCTGGATGGATGTCTTTTACTAGTAGATGGGGACACTGTTTTTATGAAGAGAGCCACGGAAATGTTATCCTTGAGGGTTTTAAGGATGGTAAAGTAGTATTATCCGATTCGGTGAAAATTGATGTATACAATAAACGTGATTTTCTTGGATACAATTGGAAAGATATTACTTCTTCAACACCTCGTACAGGAATAGCAAACATATTGAAACCTGAATTGGAAATTTCTTTTATAGAAAGATATATCGATGGATTACCTTCGTTGTATGTCTATTTTGAGCCTGCTTGGGAAGTTGGTAGAGATGAAAAATTATCAAAGATTTTTTATACTCAGAAGCAAGAGACCTTGATACGAAACTACATTTCGAAGCTATACGGCGATCCGAAGTTCAGTTTCGAAAAAGATGCGGATAAACTTGTAGAATCATATCATAAGATATTTAAACAAGAAGAAGATGCTTACATCCCTAGATATGTTTGGGAAACAAAAACAACCAATATTGCCTTAGTTTCAAAATACGTAGACTGGGGAGACTATCAAGCATATTATATTTATGCCGAACCCAGAAGCAATTGAGAGTCGTATAATCATATAATAAAATAAGACCCATCTCATAAAGGTGGGTTTTGTATTTATTTGTAACTTTAATACCGATTATAAAACTACCGATATGAAAAATATACATCTTATCTATTTTAGTCCTTCCCTGTCTACTCGCAAGATAATCCGCGAGATCGGCAAAGAGATGGGTGCAACGGTTAGAGAACATGACGTTACAATGGGATTCCCCGATACATTGAACATCGAGAGTCATGATCTTGTCATATTTGGTTTTCCTGTTTATGCAGGACGTGTACCTCAATTGGCGGTTAACGCATTTGAGAAGATAAAAGGTGATAAGAGGCTCCCGCCGTGTTGGTATGCGTGTATGGCAACAGAAACTATGACGATGCCCTTCTTGAACTCAAAGATATATCTGAGGCAAATGGCTTTGTGCCCATAGCAGCAGGTGCTTTTATTGCACGCCATTCTATCTTCTCCGATGTTGCTGTGGGGCGTCCCGACAAGGAAGATAAGCAGGAGATTCAAAAATTTGCACAAGAATGTTTCCGATTATATCAATCTTACGACAAAAACAAACAATATAGCTTGCCAGACGTTAAAGGTAATTATCCCTATCGTGAACCAACACAGGGAGGATATGTCCCTACTGGTGATGATAGGTGCGACGATTGCGGAACATGTGTAAGTCAATGTCCCACAAGTGCCATACCAACGAGTAATCCCAAAGTGACGAATATGGATTTATGCATCCGTTGCGCACGTTGTATTACTCTATGTCCTGAGCATTCGCGTGCGTTTAGAGGCGAATTATACGAAACGGTAAAAGCGAAATTTGCACCGCTTATGGCTGCACGAAAAGAGCCGGAAGTGTATATGTGTAAAATATAAAGGCGATATGAAAAGTGTAAAATGGGGTATAATAGGCGCAGGAGCCGTATGTGAAAGAAAAAGCGGGCCTGCATTTTATGAGATAGAGCATTCATGGTTGCGGGCTATTATGCGCCGTGATGCAGAAAAAGCAGCGGATTTTGCTAAGCGTCACGGTGTAAGAAGATATTATACCGATGCCGACCAATTGATCAACGATCCGGAAGTAAATATTGTATATATAGCTACTCCGCCACACTTGCATAAAGAATATGCAATAAGAGTGTTGCAGGCAGGTAAGCCTGTTTATGTAGAGAAACCAATGGCCATGAGTTACGCCGAATGTCTCGAAATAGTAGAAGCGGCGAAGCAGGCTAATCAGAAGTTATTTGTGGCACATTATCGCAGAGCACTGCCTTATTTCCTGAAAGTAAAAGATCTGATCGACAGTCAGGCTATCGGTAAGATTTTAACAGTCAATGTTCGTCTCTTCCGCCCTGCCAGTGCTTCCGATATGGATAAGCAGCAGCAGACGTGGCGGCTAAAACGTGAGATAGCAGGCGAAGGTTATTTTTTCGACCTCGCTCCACATACGCTCGATATACTCGATTTTCTTTTAGGTGAGATCACCGATGCCAAAGGGTATTATAGCAATCTGGGGGGATACTATGACGTTGCAGACACTCTGTCCGCAATTTTACAGTTCAAGTCGGGCGCGCAAGGTGTTGCCGAATGGTGCTTTATATCGTCCGAAAAGACGAGAGAAGACACGATCACCATTACAGGAACAGAAGGTTCAATTCGTTTCAGTACCTTCCAGTTTACACCTATTCTCTTATCATCAACCGATAGAGAGCAGTTCTTTATGCCCGCTCAACCCGATCATATTCAACAACCTCTCATTCAGACAATAGTAGATGAACTCAGAGGGTCTTGTACGTGCCCATCTACCGGAGAGACCGCATTAAGGACGGCAAAGGTGATGGATATGATAATAGGGAAGATATAAATTGCAGCGATTTATCTGAGCCGCTTTCTCTCAAAGATGACCCGCGAGCAAGCCCAGTATACAACTACACTTACTGCGCACAGTCCCGAAGCAACTATATATAGTGTTTCGAAAGAGAAATATCCTGTGAGGTAACCACCTACCAGCATACCCAGTGCCAGACCCAGATCGAACCCAATGAGGTAAGTTGAATTGGCTGTCCCTCGCTGATTATGCTCTGCAAGATTGATATATAGTGTTTGCAGTGCCGGAAACATCATCCCGAATCCCACACCGATAAACAGTCCCGATATGCAGAAGGCATAAATATTATGAACCAGAGCAAATACAAGGAAAGCAATAGCAACGATAGCCATTGCCGATACATTTACCTCGTGTATTTTACCTTTGTCAACCAGTTTTCCTGCAAAGACACGCGAAGCAATAATACCGCCCGCCCAAAACAGGAAGAAAATCCCCGCATTAGGAATACCTATTCCCTTGCCATACTGCGCAACGAATGGGCCTATCGTACCCCATGCAAAGCAGGGTAGGAGTTGGTTGAGGAATATAGGCCAGCCCTTGATGAGGAAAAAGCGGTCGAACGAAATTTTCTGTCTTTCTACTTTTGTCTTTATCGGTGCTTTTATAAGCGATACGGTGATAATACCCAGTGCACCCATTGCAATGGCGCACCAAAGCAATACATCAAATCCGGAATGATTATATATATGGATGGCTATAAAAGGACCGATGGCCATCGCTACATTCATAAATGTACCATAGTAGCCAATACCCTCTGCTCGCCGCTCGGAAGGAACAACATCTATCGCCAGCGTGCTCGACGATACGGTAGACAATCCCCAAGTGATGCCATGTATGAAACGAACAACAATGAACAGCAAGACGGTTGTTGCCCAAAAATAGCCGAAGAATATAAGTACATAGCACGAAAAAGCAATCAGCAGTATCTTCTTGCGGGAATATAAGTCTACGATAAATCCCGAAAAAGGACGAACAAACATCAGCGCAATGGCATACGATGCCAGCACAATACCCGTTTGAGATTGGGGAACGCCCATCTGTTCGGTAATATATAGAGGTATGGATGGCATTAGCAGATTGAATGAGCATGCCATCAGGAAGTTAGCCAAACATACATTGAGATAGCTTAACGACCAAAGTTTTGCTTTTTGTGACATATACGGTGTTGCCTAAAAACAAAATGCTTCCGATAATCAGAAGCATTCATTATACAATTATTTGATAAATCTTACCTGATTCCTAATTTTTGTTTTACTAACAATGTAGCATTAGTAGCATCCGGAGTAACGAATGCTATAGACGGATTGGCAAGATCGTAAATGCATACGAATCCGTTTTCGATACCTACCTGATAGATAGCATCCTTTAGTCGCTGGCGTAGAGGTTCTATCAGGGCTTTCTCCTGATTTTGGATATCCTCCTGTGCCACTTTCATAAAATCATTGATTTGACGCTCAAGCTCGTAAAGTTCTTGCATACGGCGCAAACGGATATTTTCCGCCATAGATGTCTGATATGATATGAAGTCAGAATATTTTTTATTATAATCATTCTGCATAACCTTCATCTCTTCCTTATACTTGTTATTCAGGTCGATCAACTGATTCGATGCTTTCACCTTTTCGGGCATAGCTTCGAGCAACTCGTTCGAGTTAATAAACGCAATCTGCTGAGCAGTTTGTGCTGCCAGATCTTTCGCAAAAAATAAAGGAAGAATTATAAGGGTAGATATAAGAATAATTTTTTTCATCATGATGATTTGTCGTTTCTGTGTGTGACAATTTTCAAAATCTGACGAAGAAATTTTTGTAATCAACCGCAAAACTGATTGATAGTTGTGTGTTTCGGTGGCATGGTTAGTACCACCGACCTTCAAGGCAAGATTTGCTTGTAACAACTATCAATTGGTTTCTTAGGTTAAATCTTTATTATATTGGATACAAAGGTATACAATAATTTAATATTACAAAGTTTTCTTCACTTCTATTTCTTCAAATGGCTCAATAATGTCGCCAACTTTTATATCATTGTAGTTGTGGATGTTCAAACCGCACTCATATCCCGATGCAACTTCTTTCACATCGTCTTTGAAGCGTTTGAGCGATCCCAGCTCTCCCGAATAGATCACGATACCGTCGCGGATAAGGCGAATCTTGTTTGCACGTTTCAGTTTTCCTTCTTTCACCATACAACCGGCAACTGTTCCCACCTTCGTGATCTTGAACACTTCGCGTACTTCCACATATCCGGTTTGTACTTCTTTGATTTCAGGAGATAACATACCTTCCATCGCCGACTTCACTTCTTCTATAGCATCGTAGATGATAGAATATAAGCGGATTTCAACACCATCCTTGTCTGCGGATCTGCGTGCAGCCTGTGACGGACGCACCTGGAACCCGATAACGATAGCGTCTGATGCGGCAGCTAGCGTGATGTCTGATTCTGATATCTGACCTACGGCTTTGTGTATTACATTCACCTGTATCTCTTCTGTCGACAGCCTGATCAGCGAGTCTGCAAGAGCCTCTACCGAACCATCCACGTCACCTTTCACAATCACGTTGAGCTGTTGGAAGTTACCGATAGCAATACGGCGACCTATATCATCGAGAGTAAGTATTTTCTGTGTACGCAGACCTTGTTCGCGTTGTAGCTGTTCACGTTTTGTGGCTATTTCGCGGGCTTCCTGTTCTGTTTCCAGCACATGGAATATATCACCGGCCTGTGGAGCACCATTAAGACCTAGTATGAGTGCAGGAGCGGCTGGCGCAGCTGCATCTGTAGGTTGGTTACGCTCGTTAAACATTGCTTTTACACGACCGTAATATGTTCCTGCCAATACGATGTCTCCTTTTTTGAGTGTACCGTTTTCTACAAGTACTGTAGACAGGTATCCTCTACCTTTGTCGAGAGACGACTCGATAACCGATCCGGTAGCTCTCCTGTTAGGGTTTGCTTTCAGATCTAGAAGTTCGGCTTCCAATAGTACTTTTTCGAGTAGTTCATCTACGCCGAGACCTTGTTTTGCCGAGATATCTTGCGACTGGTATTTTCCACCCCAGTCTTCTACAAGGTAGTTCATTCCTGCCAGTGTTTCCTTTATCTTTTCAGGATTGGCACTTGGCTTGTCTATTTTGTTGATAGCAAACACGATTGGTACGCCTGCCGCAGCTGCGTGGTTTATTGCTTCCACGGTTTGAGGCATGACGCTGTCGTCGGCTGCTACAATGATAATTGCTATATCTGTTACTTTTGCTCCACGTGCACGCATCGCCGTAAAGGCTTCGTGACCCGGAGTATCGAGGAATGTGATACGTCTTCCCGATTTCAGTTTAACGTTGTATGCCCCGATGTGCTGGGTGATTCCCCCTGCTTCGCCGGCAATCACATTTGTTTGGCGTATGGTATCCAATAGCGATGTTTTACCGTGGTCTACGTGTCCCATTACGGTAACGATAGGAGCACGAGGTTCCATATCTTCCGGATTGTCTTCTTCCTCGTTTATTGCTTCCACTACTTCGGCGCTTACGTATTCGGTTTCGAATCCGAATTCTTCGGCAACGATATTGATCGTTTCAGCATCTAGTCGTTGGTTGATAGACACCATGATACCGATACTCATACAAGTAGAGATAACTTTTATAACAGGTACATTCATCATGTTGGCGAGGTCGTTGGCGGTTACAAATTCTGTAATCTTCAACACCTTGCTTTCGTGCATCTGTTGTTCGAGTTCCTCCTGTTGTCTTTGAGATACAGCTTCACGCTTCTCCCTTCTATATTTAGCCCCTTTGTTTTTTCCGCCTTTGCTAGTCAAACGCGCCAGGGTTTCTTTTATTTGTTTTTGTACGTCTTCTTCGTTTACGGCATGCTTGATGATAGGCTTGCGTACGCTGCGTTTCGATCTGTCACCTCCGGCATTTGGCTGTTGTTGTCCGCCACCGCCACCTTGAGGTATAGCTCCTTTCTCGATATCGACTTTTCCTTTTTTGATCCGATTGCGTTTTTTCTTCGATGCGTCATCATTGTCATCGTTGATCGCTTTTCGTTTCTTCTCTTCGTCTGTTTCTTTTTTCAACAGGCGAACAGTGTTTTCTTTCACCCTTTTCTGATCTTGCATTTCTTTTTCCAAGCGTTCTTTTTTCTTTTCGGCTTTGGTTTTCTTTGCAGGACGGGTTTTGTCGTTTATCGAACTTAGATCGATAGAGCCTTTTACAACAATGTTTGATTTTATTGTTGCCTTATTCAGCCTGAATATCTTATCTCCCTTTTCTTCAGTTTCTTCATTTGCGGGAGCTGTAGACGTTGGTTGAGGTTTATCCTCTTTTTCTTCGTCTTTCTCAATAATGGCTTTTTCTTCTTTTTGTATAAACACAGGTTCTTCTTTTGGTGTTTTTTCTATAGCCGGTTGCTTTATTTCTTCTTCGGCCTTAGGCTCTTCTTCTACTTTTTCTACAATAGGAGCCGGGGCTTCTGCTACTTCTATTTCTGGGGCTTTTACTTCAGGAACCTCAACCTTTGGTGCTTCAACAACTGGAGCCTCCACCTCAGGGGCTTGCTCTTCTTGTTTCACTTCTACTCTTTTTGGTCTGTTCAGAGCATCGAGATCAATCTTATCCACAATCTGCACATGCGGCTTAATGGATTCGGGTATCTCTGTTCTGATCACTTCCGGTTCACTTTGAGCTTTGGCTTCTTCCTCTTCTTTCTTAGCCTGAGCTTTGACAAGCTCTTTCTTTTCTTCTCGTCTGCTTAATAGTGCATCGATGTCGGAGTCTCGTCCGAATTCTTTTACCAGCAATTCGTATTGTTCACTGCCAATTTTAGTATTCGGGTTTGATTCTACATCAAAGCCTTTCTTATGCAGGAATTCAACAAGGCTGCTGATTCCTACATTCAAATCTTTGGATATTTTTATTAATCTTATCGACATATATTTTTTTTAATTCTAAAAATAGACAGTGAACCCAATAAATGCTTCTGAAAACAGATGAGGTTGGCTTTCTCCAAATACAAAAGTATTAAGAAATCAGCTAATCACCAAATAAAGCTTAAGCTTCATCATCAAATTCGGCACGTAAAATATTGAGTACTTCGTCTACAGTGTTTTCTTCAAGGTCGGCTTCCTGTATGAGTTTGTCTCTGTCGGTAGCCAACACGTTTTTAGCTGTAACACAACCAATTTTTTTCAATTGATCGATAACCCATCCGTCGATTTCGTCGCGGAACTCGTCCAAGTAGATATCTTCTTCGTCGAAGTCGTCGATGTCGCGGTACACATCTATCGTGTATCCGGTAAGCATACTGGCCAGCTTGATATTGAAACCGCCCTTACCGATAGCAAGTGATACTTCTTCGGGACGCAACAATACTTCTGCACGTTTTTCTTCTTCGTTGATCTTCACCGAAGTTATTTTGGCAGGGCTAAGAGCACGTTGTATATACAGGTTCATATTCGACGTATAGTTGATAATGTCGATGTTTTCGTTACGCAACTCTCTCACGATTCCATGTATACGCGATCCTTTCATACCCACGCAGGCACCCACAGGGTCGATGCGCTCGTCGTACGACTCTACGGCTACTTTGGCTCTTTCTCCCGGTATGCGGGCTATGTTTTTTATTGTGATCAGTCCGTCGTTTATTTCAGGAACTTCGAGCTCGAGCAATCTTTCGAGGAATGTCGGTGAAGTTCTTGATAAAATAATCTTCGGATTGTTGTTCTTATTGTCAACTCTTTCTACTACTGCACGAACATGCTCGCCTTTGCGGAAAAAGTCGCTAGGGATCTGCTCTGTTTTAGGTAAAAGGAGTTCTTCTTTTTCGTCATCGAGCAGCAGGATTTCTTTTTTCCATATCTGGTAAACTTCACCCGATACGATTTCGCCTATCTTCTCTTTGTAACGGTTGTATAAGCTTTCTTTTTGCAGCTCAAGTATTTTGGATGTCAACGTCTGGCGAAGGTTAAGGATGGCACGACGTCCGAAGTCTTCGAAAAACACTTCGTCTGTCACTTCTTCTCCTACCTCAAAGTCTTCGTCTATCTTTTTGGCTTCCGAAAGTGCAATTTCTGTATTATCATCCTCTAATTGATCGTCTTCTACGATGACACGGTTGCGCCATATCTCAAGGTCTCCTTTGTCGGGGTTGATGATTACGTCATAATTATCATTCGACCCAAACAGTTTTGCTATTACATTGCGGAAAGAGTCTTCGAGCACACTGATCATAGTCATTCTGTCTATGCTCTTCAGTTCTTTAAATTCTGAAAATGTATCAATTAGATTGATAGTTTCTTTCTTAGCCATGGTTGTTATTTAAATCTTATTAAATATTTTGTATGTTTTACGTCTTGATAAACAAAAGAGAAATCTTCGTCTACTGCAACTTTCTTTTTCCCTCCATCGGGTTTCACCATCTTGGTAACGGTAATTACAAAAGAATTATCGTCGCACGATTTGAGTACACCCGAAAGTTTTTGTCCTTTCTTCGTCAGCACTTCCACTTCGTTACCAATATTTTTCTTGTACTGGCGTGGTATTTTCAGAGGAGAAGTAATACCTGCCGATCCTACTTCGAGCTCAAAATCTTCGGCATCCCTGTCCAGATGCGATTCTATATTACGGCTCAATGCAATGCAGTCGTCAATGCTTACACCTTCGTCGCTGTCTACTTCTACAACGATAGCATTGCCGGGCTTTACCACTACATCTACAAGAAACATTGTTGTTCCTTCGAGATATTTCTCTGTGATATCTTTAATGAGTTCTTTTTCTATCATCTTTTTACCAAGTAATAAAAAAAGGAAGCCATAGCCTCCTTCTCTCCCTTTTGTATTTCGGATACAAAATTAGGGAATTTTATTTTTTTTTCCAAATTTTGGAAGCGAATATCTTGATCTTAAGATTTTTTATTTATACAGGTTGAGTATATTCCCCACCGATTTGCTTCCTGTTAACGGCTTTTACTCCCTTTATTTTGGCTAAGCGTGCGCATAATGCCTGCAAGTCGTTCACATCGTGAACGTTTACCACGATGCGCCCTTCAAATACACCATCGTTGGATTCTATGCTCATATTCTTGATATTCAGCGATCCGGCAGTGATCACTTTTGTGATGTCATTGAGCATTCCTATGCGGTCGATACCGTTTATGGTGATGGCCGAAATGAACGGAAATTGTGTATAGCTACCCCATTCGAGGTTTACAATCCTGTTGCCGTGGCTGGCTTTTAACTTGAGTGCTACGGGGCAGTTTATGCTGTGTACTTCTACTTCGTTGTTATCTGTAATATATCCGATTACCTTGTCGCCCGGAATAGGGTTGCAGCAGGTTGGCATTATAAAATTCTTGTTGAAAGAATCTTCTTCGAGGATATATGTTTTTTTAGGATCAATCGGCTCGTTCTCCGATATTTTTGTTTCTGCTTTCCCTATCTTTTTGCCTACATGCAATGCTTGTTTCATGTAGCTGAATATGCCATTGTTAGGGTTTTGCCTTTTTAGGGTCAGTAGCTTTTCTATTTTCTGAGGCAGTGCTATTTCTTGGTTGCCGATAGCATAGAAAAGGTCTTCTTTATTCGTTTTCTGATAGTAGTCCATCATTTTGTCGAGGATGGGCTGCGTAATTTCTATCGTTGAGCCTTCGGTGCTTTTGTAAAGCATTTCCTCTCCTTGCTTGGCGATGTCCCTTTTCAGTTTTCGCAGAGCATATTCTACCTTTGTGCGGGCTTTGGCAGTAGTAACGATACTTAGCCATTCCAGCTTAGGAATCTGCGATTTCGATGTAAGTATTTCTACCTGATCTCCACTTTTTAGCTTCTCACTCAGCGGAACGAGCTTATGATTTACTTTGGCGCCGATGCAATGGTCTCCGATATCGGAGTGCAGATCGTAAGCAAAGTCTAAAGCTGTCGCTCCCTGCGCCAGTGTCCTGATTTCACCTTTTGGGGTGAACACGAATATTTCTTGTGAAAAAAGATTAAGCTTTATTGTATCCAGAAAGTCCAAAGCATTGGGGCTTGGGCTTTCCAGTATTTCCTGAATGGTTTTCAGCCATTTGTCTAGCTCGGTATCTTCTTCTATTTTACCTTCTTTGTATTTCCAATGTGCCGCAAATCCTTTTTCGGCTACATCGTCCATGCGGCGGCTGCGGATTTGTATTTCTACCCACTGCCCGTCGGGTCCCATTACGGTGAGGTGCAGCGCCTGATAACCGTTGGCTTTAGGGCGGCTTACCCAGTCTCGGATACGATCGGGGCGAAGCTTATAAATATCTGTTATGACGGAATATATATCCCAACATCGCTTTTTCTCGTCTACACCGAGTTCGTTTTCGAAAATGATGCGGACAGCGAATATATCGTATATCTCCTCGAATGGCACACCTTTGGCTTGCATCTTATTCCAGATAGAATATACTGATTTGTCTCGAGCCCTGATTTCGTATTTGAATCCAAGCTCATTCAGTTTTTCTATAACCGGTTGTGCAAAATGCTCGTAGAGGTCTTTTCTGGAGAGGTGTGTTTCTTGAAGTTTGGATGATATTTCCTGATATATTTGTGGGTTTTCCCATTTGAAGCTGAGTTCTTCAAGTTCTGTTTTTATGGCAAATAGTCCTAAGCGATGGGCGAGGGGAGCATAAATAAACATGGTTTCTCCGGCTATCTTGTATTGCTTGGCCGGCGCCATAGACCCCAATGTGCGCATGTTGTGCAGGCGGTCGGCTATCTTGACCAGAATAACACGGATATCGTCCGACATGGTAAGCAGCAGTTTCCTGAAGTTCTCGGCTTGTGCCGAAACATTCTCCCCAAACATGCCACTCGATATCTTTGTAAGCCCGTCTACAATCTGAGCTATTTTTTCGCCAAAGAGAACTTTTATATCTTCTACTGTATATTCGGTATCTTCTACCACGTCGTGCAGCAATGCCGCACAGATGGATGTGGAACCCAGCCCTATCTCACCGCACACAATGCGTGCGACGGCTATCGGGTGCATAATATATGGCTCTCCCGAACGGCGACGGGCTCCTTTGTGAGCCTCCTTTGCCAGAAGGAAAGCTTTGGTTATAATTTCTACCTTGCGCCTGTGGTTCGTCTTAAGATAATCATCGATCAGACCGTTAAATTCCGACTCGATGGCTAAATCATCATTCGTATGTGTATCCTCTTTACCCATAAATATTCAGTAAGGATACAAAAATAATAAATTCAACGATAATTAACAGCAAGAGTGTTGCAATAAAGTGGTTTTAACAATAATGTTTTATTTCCTTATTAGTTGCCGGCTGTAAGCGTTTCGTCTTTTGTTGGCTGTTGGGCTTTGATATTAGATGCACCTTCGGTTCTGCTGTCGGGAAGAATGATCAATAATCGTTGTCCAACCTTTGCTACATTCGATGACAGCTTATTCCAAGTTATGATCTCCTTTTTTGTTACATTATAGCGTGAAGCTATCTGTGTAATGGTTTCTCCAATTCTTACTTTGTGGTATATAATTTTGGATTCACCTGCCGAGCGGGTTTCTTTAGCAGTAGAGTTGTCATCTTCATCGTCTTCATCGTCTGAAGCTATGCGTACACGAGGAAGCTGAGATTCGTCTCGTTCTGTTCCTACTTTTTTCAGGTAGGTATCGAAGAGTGATGCTGTAAAGGCTGTATCTATTTCTACTGTTGGCAATATTGGCTCACTCAGTTTATTTTGCACAGCTACTTCTTCTTCTACCTCAATATATTTCGTTTTCTGAATCTTTAGTTGCTTACCGGCTATCAGGCTATTACTTTTTATATTGTTCCATTTCTTTAGCTGAGCCACTCTTGTTCCGTTCTTTTTTGCTATCCCTGCCCAAGTATCACCTCTGCGAATTTTGTAGTATGAAGTTACTGTTTTAGCTTCGGTTTTTTTGACGGTATTTACCGACTTATTGCTAGTGTTGTCCGAGCTTTGGGTATTGGATGCCAATACTGCTTCGCCTGATTGTTGTTCTGCCTTTTGCGGAACTTCACGATATATTTTCAGGCGTCTGCCTACTGTCAGTTTGTTAGACGATAGGCTATTCCATTGTTTTATCTGATTGGATGTTACTCCGTATTTGCTTGCCAGCTTAGAGAGTGTGTCTCCTCTTTTTACCCGATAAGTAATTGTTTTGGAGCCAGATGTGCCTCCGCCAACTACGTCTAATCCTGCAACTTTGCGGTGCGGCATCAGTTCTTCAAACTTATGAGCGTATATTGTATCCTTGTTCTCGATAAAAGCAGATACCTTTTGTATTGGCAGGTTCAGTGCATATCCTTTGTATTCGCCGGGTATTATGTCGCTCTTAAACTGAGGGTTGAACTGGCGCAAGTCGTCAACAGATACATTTATTATATCGGCAATTTGCTGGAAGTGCACGTTTTTATTAATCATCAATGAGTCCATCGATGCCGGATTGCTACATTCTATAGGGCAGATATTATGATCGTTGTAATAATTCATTATATATGTGGCAGCAATAAATGCAGGTACATATCCTCTTGTTTCGCGAGGTAGATAAGGGTAGATGGCCCAATAATCGGTTTGTCCGCCACTGCGTCGTATGGCTTTGTTTACATTTCCGGGTCCGCAGTTGTATGCAGCAATTACAAGATTCCAGTCGCCATAGATAGAGTATAAATCTTTTAGGTATTTGGCTGCGGCATTTGTCGACTTCATCGGGTCGCGGCGTTCGTCTACCAAGCTGTTTATCTCCAGATCGTACATCTTTCCGGTACTTGCCATGAATTGCCAAAGTCCTGTTGCTCCTACTCTTGAGCGGGCAATAGGATTGAGTGCTGATTCTATAACGGGCAGATATTTTAGTTCGAGAGGTAATCCTTCACGGTCGAGAGCTTCTTCGAATAGAGGAAAATAAAACTTTCCTTCACCCAGCATATAGCTTACCTGATTTTTTCTACGTCCGGCATACATTTCTATATAGCTTCTGACTACGGGATTGAATACCATTTCCATCTTGGTAGGCAGGCTATACAAGCGGCGGATGTAAATCGAATCGTCAAAAATGATTGGCAGGTCGCTTAGCGATTTGCAATCGTCTCCATATTTAACATTTTTACTCCATGTAGACAACAACTGGTCGTAATTTTGCTCCATGTCTGCAGGGAAAACAATCGAATTGTCTGTGATTGTGTCGCGTAATGCGAGAGATTTGCGATTACTTTGCCCGACGACTGCGAGTGAGCAGCCAATAAGAAATCCGGTAAATATAATTTTTCTCAGCATAAGTGTTTTTTTATGATACATAGCAAGGGATAGGAACCCTGCTTAGTTTAAAAATTTATAATACATTGAAGCCCGAAAGCGGCTTTAGAATAGGGTGTCGGTATCCAGATCATGGGTTCAATCCGCATGGATAGATCCGGAGACATATCAAAATCATATAATTGAGCATCGACATACGCGTCGATCATACATAGTGCATATACTCCAACCGAAGCAATAATAGCCAAGTCGCGATTTCTCCTGAAAAAGTCTTTCTGACGCTTAAATCTATCGATCCAAACTTGCTTATTTGCTTGTACATCTTTGTTACTGATAAAGTTCAGATAGCTCGTTCCTGTTCCCAATACCAAGTCTTTATAAGCCTGCGAATACTCGTTGTACCGTGCTCCATTCCATGTTATGGCATAGGTAAGCCCTAATGCGCCTCCATAGATAATGGGTAGTTTCCAGTATTTGCGGTTATAAATTTGCCCTGCTCCGGGAAAGATAGCCGAGTATAAGACTGCCTTCTTAGAGTCAGGCTTAAACTCAGGTTTGCCAATCGTAATTATAGAATCGGCTAATACCACTACAGGTTTTTCGCTTATCAGCGGAGATACGGTATCACTCTTGATAGCGTTTTCTTTTGCTTCCCGCCGTGCATTTTTGAGAATGGTAGAATCGTTTGGAAGTGCCTCCTGAGCATTGCTACTCAGACAAAAGTTCCCTAAAACGCAACACAAACCAATTATTAACCCCTTCCTCATATAGATATTACGGAGAATACTTCGTTTTATTTTTTTAATTGGTCAAAAATAGCTATAATTTTTTCCAGATCTTCTTCCGACTTGAAAGGGATGCTTATTTTCCCTTTTCCTTTTTCGTTGCAAGTCAGTTGAACCTTTGTAGAAAAGAATTTTGATAAATGGTCTTTCAACAATTCAAATTCTTCGGGTGTCGCCTTTTTTATCCCCGCTTTTTTTACGGTTTCTACTGCTTTCTCTTCTTTAAGCAGGTCTTCAAGCTTTTCTCCCTTGCTGATAGCTCTTACGTATTCTTCTACTTTGCGCACCGACAGTCCTTCTTCAAGTATCAGTTCGTATACTTCGAGCTGAGCCGCAGGGTCTTCGAGAGTGACAAGTGTGCGGGCGTGTGCCATATCTATCTTCTTGTCTCTGATGCCCATTTGTATTTCAGCCGGAAGCTTCAACAAGCGCAGATAGTTGGCTATTGTTGTCCTTTTCTTTCCCACACGTTCGCTCAGTCGTTCCTGTGTAAGATCATATGTTTCTATCAGATTCTGATATGCCAAAGCTATTTCTATCGAGTTGAGGTCTTCACGCTGGATATTTTCCACAAGGGCCATCTCCATCACATTTTCGTCCTCTGCCGTTTTTATATATGCAGGGATTGTAGTCAGGGAGGCCATGAGTGAAGCTCTGTAGCGACGCTCTCCGGCTATGATCTGATATGAGTCTTCGTTTATTTTTCGTAAAGTAATTGGCTGTATAACACCTATCTGCCGAATAGAAGATGCAAGCTCTTGTAATGCTTCGTCATCAAAAATACGTCTTGGCTGATCGGGATTAGCCTGTATTTTCGACAATTCTATTTCGTTGATAGAGGAAGAGCCTTCGGTCTTTACTTCGTCAATGGCAATCAGTGCATCGAGTCCTCTTCCTAAAACCATTTTTTTAGCCATAATTGTTAGTTATATATTCTACAGAAAAACAAAGTTAAGAATTTTTCTCAATAAGCTCTTGCGCCAGCTGCATATGATTGATCGCTCCTTTGGAGGCTGCATCATATACCAATACCGGCTGAGCGAAACTTTGCGATTCGCTGAGCTTGATATTTCGCTGTATAACGGTAGTAAATACCAAGTCTTGGAAGTGGTTTTTCACCTCTTCATATATTTGGTTTGCCAAACGCAAACGGGCATCGTACATCGTGAGAAGGAATCCTTCTATTTCCAATGCCGGGTTTAGCTTGTTCTTTATTATCTTTATTGTATTCAGTAATTTGCTGATTCCTTCGAGGGCGAAATATTCGCACTGCACGGGTATGATGATAGAGTCTGCCGCTGTAAGTGCGTTTACTGTAATCAGCCCCAATGACGGAGAGCAGTCGATGAGTATAAAATCATAATCGGCCTTCATGGGAACTAACACTGCTGCCAGTTGTTTTTCTCTGTTTTCTATATTCAGCATTTCCAGTTCGGCTCCTACCAGATTGATGTGCGAAGGCAGTACATCAAGGCGTTCTATGTCGGTCTTTACGATTGCATCTTTGGGCAATGCTGTACCGATAAGGCATTCATAGATCGTTTTGTTTACTTTCTTTATGTCTACCCCAAGTCCGGAAGATGCATTTGCTTGAGGGTCGGCGTCTACTACCAGTACCTTTTTTTCGAGTGCTGCCAACGATGCCGCCAAGTTGATTGTGGTGGTGGTTTTTCCTACGCCACCCTTTTGATTAGCTAATGCTATAATTTTACCCATAGAGAAAGTTAATAATAAAATTTCCGAGGACAAATTAAATAAATAAAAATAGGATTTAGAAGTTAAATATGTGTAACAAGATATTTTTTGTTGAAAAGTCAGGCAGATTGTTAATAAAAGCCGAGCGCATTTATCTGCTTGTACACCAAAAGCTATGAATTAACAGCCAATAGTTTTTCCACGCTTTTCAGCCAGCCCTGATAGTCGAATCGGGCAACAGCCTTGTCGAGATCTGCACTGTATTTAACGGATAGGGTAGGGTTGTCCAAAACCATCTTCATGCCCTGATAAACCCCCTCGGTGCTATTGTCTACAAGGATACCGTATTTGCCTCCGTCTACAATGTCGGCGGGGCCTCCGCAGTTGGTTGTTATCACAGGTGTTTTTAGTGCCATCGATTCGAGTAAGGCGAGTGAAAAGCTTTCTCTCTTGGATACGCATAGCGACCACTTGCACTGTAGTATGTAAGGAAAAGGATTGTCAATGCGTCCTTTCAGCGTGATTGTGTCCTGTAGGTGTGATATTGCAATGGAATTTTGCATCGATTGGCTATTCATGCCTTCGCCTATTATATATACATGGAAATCATACCCTTCTTCTTTTAACCTCCTTGCTGCACTAATCAGTCTGTCGGTACGCTTTTCGGGAGATGTGCGTGTCAGTAATATGAAGTTGGTTTGTCCTTGCGGCAGGGTTTCTATCGTTTGTTTCGATTTTTCTATCGCTTTTGTAAGGTCTATAGCGTTGTATAAAACCCGTATATCCTGATTGGGGCTTGTTTCGTTGTGCAACACCGAGAGGTATGCATTTTTGGCTGCATCCGACACGCATATTATTTTATCGAAATGGTTGTATGACACTTGCACAAGCTTTAATTGCTTCTTGTTGAGCCATGCCGAGAATTTATCTCGCAAAGAATCTGTTTCGTATATCCGTTTATATAAAATATTGTGTATCCATAAAATTTTAGGTAATTGCATCTTGCTGAATATACGAGCAAAGAATGTTTCTTTGAAACAAACGATCTGGTCGTAGTCAGATTCTTTTATGCCTTTCCATTTCGCAAACAAGCTGGGAAAGAATACCATAAAATTCTCTCCCAGCTTTTTTTTCAGGTACGATGTATTCTCTTTGTATATATACTTTATGGTAATGGATTGAGATATTTCTTCGATCAATATATTCTTGTCCGAAGGCATTGGCAAAAGAAGCGTGATCACACACTCTTTTCCTGCCAGATGATTGAGCAGGCTCACCAATAACTTTTCGGTTCCGCCTGTTTCCATGCCATCATTGAAGAATAAAATACGTTTCATCTAAGAAATTATTTTAGCTACAGCTTCTACCCAATGCGGCTCACTGTTGAGGCAAGGGATATATGTAAGGTCTGTACCTCCTTGTTTTAGGAACAGTTCTTTTGTCCTTATGTCTATATCGTATAATGTCTCCAGATTGTCGGCAGCAAAGCCCGGAGCAACCACCAGCAGTTTCTTCTGACCTTCTTCTGCCAGTTCTTTTACTATTTCATCCAAGTCGGGGCCCAGCCATTTCTTGCCCATCGCCGAGTGGTAGGTTTGGCGGGTTTTCTTCGTGTCGATACCCAGCTCCTTGATCACAAGCCTCACCGTTTCTTTGGTTTGATATACGTAGTCGAACTCTTTCCCTTTCTTCCAGCCTTCTTCTACATGGTCGAGCGGCAGGCTGTGGAAGCTGAAAATAATTTTGTCGTATTCTTTTTCGATATATGGTCGTATACTTTCGGCTAAAGCAGAAATATAGGCAGGATGATTGAAGTACGGCTCTATAAATTTTAGTCTGAAAGGGTATGGACGTTTAAAAAACTCTTTGCCAACCTGATCTACGGCTGTCTTGTACGATGATTCTGCATACTGTGGAAACAGTGGGAACACAACCACCTCGTGCAATCGGTTATTCTTGCTCATCAGGTAATCGAGTGCGGCAGTCGTATCGGGCTGTCCGTATCTCATGGCCGGTTCGGTGGGTAGGCCTGTGAGCTCTTCCAGCTTTTCGGACAATTGTTTTGCCTGATGTATCAATGGTGAGTCGTCGAGCGAATTGTCCCAGATGAGTTCATAATGCGCTGTAGAGCTGAACTGACGGAGCGGAATAATAATTCCGTTGACCAAGATAGGTCGAAACCAATCGGGAACGGTCATCACATAGGGGTCTGAAAGCATCGATCGGATAAAGAATTTTACATCTTTTCGTTCACATGTCTTCGGACTGCCTGTATTTACTATTAATACTCCTCTCATTTTTCTTCTAAAAAAGACACCATACACTCCCGGAAAGGAAAATATGGTGTCGCGTTATTATATAAATATCTTATAAACTAACTATACATATGTTTCCAAAAGTAGGACATTGCCTTCGGGGCTGATGCTTACGCTTTGTGTGTCGGCAGGGATAAGGATTGTTTCGCCTTGCTTCACACTCAGGTCGTTGCCTTTATTGTCTCGTATATTGCAAGCACCTCCCATACAAATATAAGCAACAAATGAGTCATTGTCACTATAGTCTCTTGTAATATCTTTGGTAAGCTCAAGCAGATTGGTTGTGAAGTATCTGCACGATTCCAGTTCTACCGGTTGATTTTCCTTGCGTGTGTATGCTGTTTGGTAGCTGTCGTACAATTTATAATCGATAGCATCTTTTGCCAATTCGGTATGCAGTTCGCGTCCGTTACCGTTGGCGTCTTTGCGGTTGTAGTCGTAGATGCGGTATGTGATGTTCGATGTTTGTTGTATTTCGGCGATGAATGTTCCCGCACCGATTGCATGAACACGTCCGGCAGGCAAGAAGAATACATCTCCTTTTTTAACGTCATGTTTTGCAAGGTAATCTACAAATGTATTGTCTTCAATGCTTTTTACATATCCATCGGGAGTTATTTCTTTTTCGAATCCCGAATACAGGAATGCGCCCGGAGCAGCATTGATAACATACCACATTTCGGTTTTCCCGAAAGAGTTGTGTCTTTTCTTTGCCAGTTCATCGTCAGGATGTACCTGTATCGACAGATTGTCGCGTGCATCTATAAACTTGATAAGCAAAGGAAATGTAGTGCCGAACGTTTCGAAATTCTTCTTCCCGAGCAACTGCTCTTTGTATGTAGAAATAATTTCGTCGAGGCTTTTGTTTTCCAACGCACCGTTGGCCACTACCGAAACGTTGCCTTCCACACTCGATATTTCCCAGCTTTCGCCGATCCCTTCCTGAAGCGGGCTTACGTTTTTAAACTTACATATTTCGTCTCCCCCCCAGATGATGGATTTGAGGATAGGTTTAAATTTTAATGGGTATAAACTCATTTGGTTGAAAATTTATTTTTGTGATTACACGGAATATCCGTGATTGCGATTAATCTATTTTCGTGATTTCCGATCAGTATGCTTACGTTTATTGTATGCTTTTCAAGAAATCAGAACAAAAATAGTCAATCTTTTTATTATTATCCGTTATTATTTAATTTACCTAAATAAGTGCAATCTTTATTTATAAAAATTTAATATATTCGTAGAAACTTACTAAGCACACAAACTTACAGTTACACGATAATAGAGTATGCTATGAATTTTATTTTTGGAACAAGGGGAACGTCTGCTTCTCCTATTCACACAGGACAGTCATGCCCTGCATGTGGTAAGGTAGATTCTATTCTGATGATGCCGTATCAGCGTTATTTTCATCTGCTTCAGATTCCTTTATTTCCCACAACTAAACACTTCATTCCTGTTTGTTGTTCATGCGAAACATCGTTTACTATTCAACAATTTTCCGTGACGGATGACATTCGCAAGCAGTTCAGAACTCCTCGGTGGATATTTATTATACCATCTGTGCTCGTACTAGTAGTCATCTTTATTCTTGTATGGGTTGTAGTAAACGCTATATCCGGCGAAGTGGATATAAAAGACAAGGTAGAGAATCCACAGGTGGGTGACGTTTACTATGTGAGGTACGACAAAAATGAATATAGCCTGATGAAGGTTGCGTCATTTACGGTCGATTCTATTTATTTTTATTTATCTCCCGGTAGAGCCGAAGATAGAGGGCTGGATATGCTGCCCGGAGTTGATGTTTATGATACAATCTTAAAGAAGGGTTTTTCGAAGAATGAACTGAAATGTAATTCGGTGAAAGAAGTGGAAATTTTGAAGATTGAAAGATGAAAATTGCCTTAAAGGTAGAAGGAGTCTACCTTTAAGGCAATTTGTTTTATCTGATAGCTAGTCTATTTTTCTCAGTACAAAAGCCGTACGTGCAGGTATATACAACTTGAGCCAGCCTTTTTCGTCTTTGTGATATAGCTCGTCATGTATAGTGAAGTGTTCTATACTGTCGTCCGTCAGACCATTACCTCCAAAAGCGATAGAGTCGGTATCGAGCACCATCTGATATTTTCCTTCGGGAGCAAGGAATCCATAATCGTAGAACGATTGGCTCGGGTTGAAACTGAAAACAAATATCAGATTGCCACGCATGTAGGCGAGCACCTGATCTTCGTCCTTATCCCACAATCTTATAATAGGTGTTTGCTCAAATTTCTTTTCCGATTTTAGAAGCGAAAGCATAGCTTTATCAAAGTCGCCCAAATAATGATAGCGCAGGTCTTTGTTGTCTGCCAGCCACCATTGTCTGCGGGCATACTTGTGCGACCACCCATTGCCCTCGCGAGGGAAGTCTACCCATTCGGGATGCCCGAATTCGTTACCCATAAAGTTGAGGTAGCCGCCATTGATCGTTGAGGCAGTTGCAAGGCGTATCATTTTATGCAGCGCTATTCCTCTGTCGGTGGCATACGAGCTGCCGTAATGCTTCGACATATACCAATACATATCAGAGTCTATGAGCCTGAATATTATTGTTTTGTCGCCTACCAATGCTTGATCGTGGCTCTCGGCGTAAGAGATTGTTTTCTCTTCCTCACGGCGATTTGTCAGTTCCCAGAATATGCTTGTAGGATGCCAGTCTTCGTCTTTTCGCTCTTTGATGATTTTTATCCAGTAGTCGGGTATGTTCATCGCCATGCGGTAGTCGAAGCCGTATCCGCCGTCTTTTATCTTCGTTGCCAGTCCCGGCATGCCGCTTACTTCTTCGGCTATGGTAATGGCATTAGGGCGTACTTCGTGGATTAGCTTGTTTGCCAATGTAAGGTAGCAAATGGCATCGTCGTCTTCGTTGCCGTTGTAGTAGTCCTCATAGCCGCCAAAGTTATCTCCCAGTCCGTGCGAGTAATAAAGCATAGAGGTAACGCCATCGAAACGGAATCCGTCGAAGTTGTATTCCTCAAGCCAAAATTTACAATTGGAAAGCAGAAAGTGTATGACCTGACTTTTTCCATAGTCGAAAATCAATGAATCCCAAGCCGGATGTTCGCGCCTGCTGCCTCCATGAAAATATTGGGTGTAAGATCCATCGAATCGTCCCAGTCCTTCTTTTTCATTTTTTACGGCATGCGAGTGTACGATATCCATAATCACGGCTATACCCATCGCATGCGCATCGTCTATCAGGTGCTTTAGTTCGTCGGGTGTGCCAAAGCGTGAAGATGCCGCAAAAAAGCTGGAGACGTGATATCCGAACGAACCGTAATACGGATGCTCCTGTATTGCCATTATCTGGATAGCATTATAGCCGTCTTCTTTGATACGGGGAAGCACATTTATTCTGAACTCTTCGTATGTACCCACTCTTTCGTCTTCTACAGCCATCCCTATATGGCACTCGTAAATCAGAAGGGGGTTGGTGTTGGGCTTAAATTTCTTTGTACGAAACTCATAAGGCAGCAACGGGTCCCACACCTGTGCGCTGAATATATGTGTCTGATGGTCTTGCACTACTCTGTTTGTCCATGCGGGGATACGTTCGCCCTCGCCACCATTCCAACATACAATAAGTTTGTATAGGTCGTGGTGTTTTATTTTGTCCAGAGGCAGTTCTATTTGCCACTCACCGTTACCGTTTGGTTGCAGTCTGAACTCTTCAGTTTTTTGCCAGCCGTTGAAATCGCCTATCATATAGATAGCGGTTGCATTCGGGGCCCATTCTCTGAATATCCACGACGTTTCTGTTTTGTGAAGCCCAAAATACAGGTGTCCTGAGGCAAATTCAGAAAGAGTGATCTTTCCGTTGCAGGTAAGGTCCGCCTCTCTTTTCTGAATGTATTCATAACGGCCTTCTATCGCTGCTGCATAAGGTTCTAACCAAGGGTCGTTTTTAATGAGTTTAAGCATGTCTGTCAATTGTTAATTACAGTTCGTCTCCCAAAGCGGGGTCGGAACTTATATTTTTATTTTTACCACTACTTTTCTTACCTGTCCTTCGCCTATGCAAGGGGCATGCCCATCTTCGGGGAAGAATATAAGAAAGTTGCCGGGTAAGACTGTTATCTGTGTTTCAACTTTGTCGTCAAAGAACTGAATGTCTTTTTCTTCATCAAAGTTGCCAATAGGCTGCGTCAGGTCTTGGCGAGCTTTCCACCCAAAGGTTTCAGGCCTGCTTATTGGCAGCTGTATATCTATATATTTGTTGTGTGTCTCCGGCTTCGCTTTATCGGCGGCTCTCAGTTCACTGTCGCTTACCATTACAAAAAGGTCTTTGCCTTTCAGCTCTGTTTTAGTCGGTTCGGCTTTCGAGAAATCAATTGATTTCAGATAGTCGAATGCCTCTTTAAACAGCGGGTGTAGATGTTCGTATTTTCCTGAGTTTTCTAATTTGTCTAATATCATTTTTTTATCTTCTTTTACTCCTGTTCGGGTACTCCTATATTGTCTATCATATCTTCTACACTTTCGTTGCCTTCGCCTTTGGGGTTAAACCCATATTCATTTTCGCCATAATCACTTCCTGCAAAAAGCATCCAAAAAGCATAAAAAGGGACGAGCTGAAACCATCCGCTATTACCTCTGTCGTGACATCTTTTCGCTCCTTGTGCAATCAAAAACCAATAGGCTGGTATCAAAAGAAGGAAAATGATAAGAAAACTCCAGTTTACATCCTCAAGTATTCCAGACAAGGCAAGAATGAGGACAATCGTATAATAGTATGCTACATAAATAAGATAACTAAGTCCATATTCTAGTCTGCGGATACGTCCTTTTGCAGAAAATGGATTTTGAAACATGCGTTGTTTGTCTTCCATATTTTATTTTGTAATCCTTTTTATTGCTTATACTCCTGAGGTGTTATGATTGTAGAAAATATATACTTTCCATTTTGGTCGTTGTATATATACTTTACGGTAATATCGTTATCCCTGAATATTTTTAAGTCGGGATTTGTTTTCAATACCTCCAAAAGCTGCGGCTTCAATTGTGTTTTGAAAGTGGTGGTATCACTTATCACCACTTGTAGTATGGTAAGATGATACTCAAAATTACTACTGCCTACAGCAACGCACTTATCTAGGCGAGTCCACTGATCCAATGTCTTAGGGCAATCTTTGTTTGTCTCGGCAGCTATTGCCTGCAACTTGCTTTCGATACTGCCTGCACACCGGATGAATGAAAAAATGCTAATTAGCAGAAATGTGCAAATGAGGTTTCGGCTACTTAGAAGTTTGTTCATGGATTCTTAAATTTTATAAACCATACAAGTTTAAGAAAATTAATCGGATTATCTGTTAATTCCGCTGTTTTTTATTGTGGAAGCCGATTAAATGTTTCTCCTTAACGTTATTTTTACTTACTTTTGTCATAAAATCTAATCATTCACACGATTAACTTATTTGTATGAAGAAAATCTTATTTATTCTTAGTATTCTAATTATGGTTTATTCTTGTAACACTACAAGCAATAAGGATGGGAAAGATAATCCTTTCTTTTCCGAATTCGACACTCCGGAAGGGGTTCCTCCTTTTGATAAAATAAAAGCAGAACATTTTATGCCTGCTTTCGAAGAAGCAATGAAGCGTCATAATGCCGAGATTGATTCTATCATCAATAACCCCGAAGCACCTACTTTCCAAAATACAGTAGTGGCTTTGGACGAGTCGGGCCGGATGCTTGATCGGGTAGGTTCTGTATTTTCTGTAATGACAGGTACAATGTCCGATTCTGTGTATCAGAACATAGAAAAGGAGATTACGCCTTTACGTACCGAGCACTATGATAATATCAACTTCAACGAAAAGCTTTTTGCACGTATCAAAACCGTGTACGACGATAGCCTGCAAGTAAAGACCCTGACAACAGAGCAAAAGATGTTGTTAGATAAAACATACAAAGGCTTTGTCCGTTCGGGTATCCTTTTGGATGGCTCGAAGCAAGCACGTTTGCGTGAGATCAACAAAGAGCTGAGCAACGCATCGCTTAGTTTTAATCAGAACCTGTTGAAGGAAACAGATAGTTACCAATTGGTAATTGATAAAAAAGAAGACCTCTCGGGACTTCCTGAAGATGTAATTGCCGCTGCTGCTAAAACAGCAAAAGATAAAGGGCTGGAAGGCAAATGGGTGTTTGGTCTGAGCAAACCAAGCTGGGAGCCGTTTTTGCAATATGCCGACAATCGCGCGCTTCGCGAAAAACTATATAAGGCGATGTATATGCGTTGTGATAACGGAAATGAATTCGACAACAAAGAAAATATCAAGAAGATTGTTAGCCTCAGACTCGAAAAAGCAAATATGCTTGGCTATAAATCACACGCCGACTATGTGCTCGAAGAAACAATGGCTAAGACTCCTGATAATGTGATGGCGTTGCTAAACAATATATGGAAGTATGCTTTGCCGCAAGCTCAAAAAGAGGCTGCCGAACTTCAAGCTATTGCTAAAAAAGAAGGACATGATATAAAAATAGAATCGTGGGACTGGTGGTACTATGCCGAAAAGCTGCGTAAAGAAAAATACGCATTGGATGAAGAGGCTTTGAAACCTTACTTCAAAGCGGATAATGTGCGTGAAGGTGTATTTGCTGTGGCAAACAAACTATATGGTATTACATTCAAGCCGAAAACAGATATACCTGTATATCAGCAAGACGTAAAAGCATACGAGGTAAGTGATGCTGACGGTTCATTTATCGGAATCATTTATTTCGACGATTTTGCACGTCAGGGCAAGCGTCCGGGAGCATGGATGAGTAGCTTCCGCAAACAGGAAGTATATAAAGGCGAGTTTGTTTATCCATTGATCTACAACGTAGGTAACTACAATCCTCCAACAGATGGCAAGCCTGCATTGTTGACACTCGATCAGGTGGAAACGATGTTCCATGAATTCGGTCACGGATTGCACGGATTGTTGTCAAAATGTACTTACAACGGCGTATCGGGCACATCGGTTGTTCGCGACTTTGTAGAACTGCCTTCTCAGATCATGGAGCACTGGGCATTTGAGCCGGAAGTGTTGAAGATGTATGCAAAACATTATGAAACAGGTAAAACAATTCCTGCCGAGCTGATACAAAAAATTCAGAATGCGGGTTACTTCAATCAGGGATTTGCTACCACTGAACTTGTGGCTGCTGCAATTCTGGATATGAAATGGCATACGCTGACCGCTTCTTCTCCAAACTTTGACCCTAAACATGGCGAAGGTCTTGAAAAGCTGAACGTAGATAAATTTGAAGCGGATGCAATGAAAGAAATCGGCTTGATCTCCGAAATAATCCCTCGATACAGAAGCACGTATTTCCAACATGTATTCAGTGGAGGCTATTCTTCGGGATATTACAGCTACTTGTGGTCTGAAGTTTTAGACTCTGACGCATTCCAGGCTTTTGTAGAAAAAGGAAATATTTTTGATCAGGAAACTGCAAAATCGTTCCGTGAAAACGTATTGTCGAAAGGCGGATCGGAAGAGCCAATGGTATTGTACAAAAAGTTCAGAGGCGCAGAACCTAATCCGATTTATCTGTTGAAGAACAGGGGGTTTGTAAAGTAATAAGTTCTAAGTTGTTTGTTAACTGATAACTGTTGGCTGATAAATGTAATTTATTATCTTTGCAACTCGAAAAAAAATAATAACAATAAAATACAATCAATGGCAACTACTGCAGATATAAGAAACGGTATGTGCATCGATATCGATGGACAATATTATGTAATAATCGAATTCCTTCATGTGAAACCGGGTAAAGGTGCCGCATTTGTACGTACAAAAATGAGAAGTGTAACTACCGGACGTGTTCTTGAAAGAACATTCAATGCCGGAGTGAAACTGGATGAAGTGCGTATCGAAAGACGTCCGTATCAATTCCTTTATCAGGACGATATGGGGTATAACTTTATGAATACCGAAACTTTCGAACAAATATCTCTTGCCGGGGATATGATAGCCGGAGTGGCTTTTCTTAAAGAAGGAGATATGGTAGAGGTACAGGTTCATGCCGAAACAGAAACTGTATTAACAGCCGAAATGCCTCAGAACGTTGTGCTTTTGGTAACTTATACCGAACCCGGACTGAAAGGTGATACTGCAACCAATACGTTAAAGCCGGCTACTGTAGAAACAGGGGCTGAGGTGCGTGTTCCACTCTTTATTAACGAAGGAGACAAAATTAAAATTAATACGGCCGACGGCTCGTATGTAGAAAGAGTAAAAGCATAGTAATTATTACTTTTATAGAGGATAAGGTCAGTTTTCAAAACTGACCTTATTTTTTTTATGAAAAATATTTTATATTCAAATTTTATGTATATTTTTGAAGTTGAATGGATCTAGGAGACAAATAACCTACATGAAACTTAATACGAAACTAAACATTAAGGATTGGGCTGAAGAAGACCGACCCCGCGAAAAGATGTTGTTAAAAGGGGTATCGGCACTTTCTGATGCTGAATTGCTAGGTATACTGATCGGTTCGGGCAATAAAAGCGAAACAGCGGTTGAGCTGTCCCAACGGATTTTACATAGCGTTTCCAATAACCTGAACACTCTGGGTAAATTGGAAATAAAAGACCTTATAAAGGATTTTAAAGGAATAGGAGAAGCGAAAGCAATAACAATAGTGGCGGCACTGGAATTGGGAAAAAGAAGGAAATTGTCTGAAGCCCTTGTCAGTCCGCAAATTACGTCCAGTAAAGATGCGTATGATATATTTCATCCGATATTAGCAGACCTAAAGCATGAAGAAGTATGGGTTTTGTTCCTTAACCGGGCTAATAAAGTGGTGAAAAATATACAGATAAGTAAAGGTGGTTTGACCGCAACAGTAGTGGATATCCGTCTGATAATGAAAGAAGGTATCCAATCCTTAGCCTCGGCTATGGTACTGTGTCATAATCATCCCTCGGGAAACACTCAACCGAGCGACGATGATGATCAGATTACAAAGCGGCTCAAAGAAGCAGGACATATTATGGATATCCGCCTGCTCGATCATATCATTGTTTGTGACAACTCATACTACAGCTATATGGACACTGGGAGAATATAGAAGAGCAAAATAAGTATAAAGATGAAAACCGCTATTACACAAAACTCAATTGTAGAGGAAAGTTGGCCTCGTATAGAGAGCTATTTATTGAAACGAGGCGTGAAACCTGATGCAGTATTACTACCCGGGGCAACGCAAGAACAGATAGGCTGGGCCGAGTCTGTGCTTGGTGTAAAGTTACCCATCGATTTTCTAGAATTTTATAAAATACATAACGGACAGATACCCAATGCGTATGGCATCGTCAACGGCGAAGAGTTGATGAGTCTTGAACGTATTGTAGAAGAATGGGTTATTTGGCAACGTCTGGCTACTACCGGAGCTTTTGATGATGCGATGGCAAATGCAGACGATGGCGTACAAGAAGTGTGGCATAGTCGCTCGTGGATACCTTTTACCGACGACGGTTTAGGCAATCACTTGTGTTTAGATATGGCTCCAGCAAACAGGGGATTGCGGGGTCAGATAATTCGTATATGGCACGACGATACCGGTCGATTCAGGCAAGCACCATCTTTTGGCTCTTGGGTTGCTAATTTTGCATACGACTTGAACCGGGCGATGTTCGTATAATCATCTTTTTTCATTATTTTTGTACCTCTAACAGAGGGTGATTGTAAACATTATATGCCAAAGAATGTTTATAACTCACATACAAAAAATGAATTATGAGTGATTTATTACAATTAGAAAGCAAAATAGTAAACATGTTGAAGACTGTTTACGACCCGGAAATACCAGTCAACGTTTACGATCTCGGACTAATCTACGAAGTGGATATAGACGACGATAAAAATGTAACCATCACAATGACGCTGACAGCTCCAAACTGTCCGGCAGCCGATTTTATACTCGAAGATGTAAGATATAAAGTACAATCGGTTGCGGGAGTCAATAATGTGATTGTAGATCTTACTTTCGAGCCCGAGTGGAACAAAGATATGCTTAGCGAAGAGGCAAAACTTGAGTTAGGATTTTTATAAAACACAGGCGGTGGGAAAGAAAGTTTATTTTTTATCCGATGCCCATTTGGGTTCTGCTTTTCATAAGAAAAGAATGGATAAGCAACAGATGATGACATTGCCATCTGTAAAAATCAAAGAAAGTTATTTCCCACAACATGAGGTGGAGCGCAAGCTGTGTCGTTGGCTCGATATGGTAAAGCAAGATGCACAGGCAGTTTATCTGCTGGGTGATATTTTCGACTACTGGTTCGAGTACCGGAATGTGGTTCCACGCGGATTTGTCCGCTTCTTGGGCAAAGTAGCCGAGCTTACAGACATGGGGATAGAGGTGCATTTCTTTATCGGCAATCACGATATATGGGTGACCGACTATCTACAGAAAGAGTGTGGTATGATTGTTCATGTTCAGCCTTTGGTGAAAGAAATATTCGGCAAAAAGTTTTTTCTGGCACATGGAGATGGCTTAGGAGATGATTCCGCATCATTTAAAATTCTACGTTCTATTTTCCATAGCAAAATATGCAGAAAAGCTTATGCTGCTATTCATCCCCGTTGGACGGTAGGCTTTGCGCAATGGTGGTCGAACCACAACCGCGAGAACGACGAGATGCCTGACTATTTTGGTGAAGATAAAGAGCACTTGGTGGTTTATGCCAAGAATCATTTGAAATTGGCTCCGAATATCAACTTCTTCATCTTCGGACATCGGCATATAATGCTCGATCTGATGATCTCTGCTACAGGTAGGGTCGTGATATTGGGCGATTGGATTAAGTTTTTCTCTTATGGTGTATACGATGGAGAAAACTTTTCGTTAGAGCTGTTTGAAGAATAAACGGTTAAGCAATAGATACAAAAAAAGGGAGAATAACGATTCTCCCTTTTTTATTATTTATAGATGTTTAGAACTTAACACCATATCCAAATCCTACAGTGAAATGGTCAGCATCGCTGAATGTATACTTCATTTCGAGGTTTAAGAAAGTATTGCTGCTCAGATTATACTCCAAGCCTCCACCAAGATTAAAACCCCAGTTTGTGAAACCTTTACTGCCACTACCATTTTCGCCAGAATAGCGATTGTTCAACATTGCCAAACCTGCTAAAGGAAATACACTTACATTGCTTTCTAATGGAAATACATAATGTGCATTTACGTTAATATCAAGCCCTGTAACTTTATTCTTAGGGAATAAGAACATTACATCCGGCGCAATACGAATATTGTTAGTGATGTTGTATCTGCCTTCAGCTCCAATCATTAAACGACCCGGGTCTGATTGATAACCGGCTTGAAGAACGCCTGATTTCTCACCTTGTTGTGCTTGCACTCCGATTGCCAATAAGGCAAACATAAAAACGAATAATACTTTTTTCATATACAATTATTTAATAAATTATTATACAATAAAATATACTTTAAATATTTAAAATTAAGATTTGATTATTTTTTTCAGATTGTAATGTGCTACGGTTAAAAAATTTGTTCTGGTTTTAATTTTTTATTTAATGTTATTATTGTGTCCTTTTTAAATCCCTTTTAACAAACAAACGCACAAACATAATATAAAGTTCACAAATATTTGTGCTTTTAGGTTTGTTTTTTCTAAATAAAAGTGTTTTTGATAGATATTTATAGCCTCTGAAATGACTTTAAAATCGACATAGTTAAATAATACTTAGGGAGTTTACTCTGTCTGAAAAATTAAAGTAAGGTCTGATAGCTTATCAATAAAAAACATCTACCTTTGTACCCGAGTTAATTAGAAGGTTATCGTTATGAAAATGATAAAAGGTATCTTTATCATTCTCCTGTTTTATTTCTTGGGACAAGGAATCAGTTATCTTATTCAAGGATTCGTGCCCGGGAATATCATCGGAATGGTTTTATTATTCCTCAGTCTTTACTTCAAGGCTATCTCTCCCGACAATGTAAAAGACGTAGCAAATGTGTTTACCCGCAACATGGCAATATTCTTTATTCCTGCCGGAGCAGGCTTGTTGGGTGCGTATGGTGTGATCAGTAAATTTTGGATGTCTATACTCATCGTCTGTTCGGTGAGTACCGTATTGGTTATTGTGGTTGTCGCTATTGTTCAACAGCAAATGGAACGAAGAAGAAAATGAGAGCATTGTTTGAATCCACAGAATTTACACTTCTCCTTGTTTTTGGCAGTTACCTGTTCGGACAATGGGTTTTTAAGAAGACACGCATCGCTTTGTTGCACCCTATGATTGTTGCCATTGCTATTATTATCGCATTCTTGAAGGTGACAGGTATCGATTACCGGACTTTCGAAGAGAGCAGTCGGTTTGTTAGCTTTATGCTTGGGCCTTCGGTTGTGGCGTTAGGCTACATACTATACGAGCAGTTGGCATACCTCAAGGGCAATGTAATATCCATCCTTACCTCTATCTTTATGGGTAGCATTGTAGGGATACTCAGTGTGGTACTATTAGCGAGAATAACAGGAGCCGATCAGATGCTTATCCATTCTCTCGAACCCAAATCGGTGACTACACCCATTGCGATGAGTATTGCCCAACAGTCGGGCGGTAATGTATCGCTTACGGCGGTGATTGTGCTTTTCTGCGGTATATTCGGAAGTATTATCGGACCTCCTATCTTGCGTTTGCTGGGTATCAAAAGCAGTGTTGCCAGAGGCTTGGCGATGGGAGCTTCGTCGCACGGGGTAGGTACAGCCAAAGCGATGGAAATGGGGATGATAGAGGGCGCATTGAGTGGGCTTGCCATCGGTCTGATGGGGGTAATGACTGCATTGCTGATACCGATATTGCACCAGCTGTTTGCTTCATTATAGAAAAAGGCCGATAGGATGAAAAATCCTTATCAGCCTCCAAGCATAAAAAGCTTATTGAATTCAGCAAAACTCTTATCTCAAAGATGATATGTCTATAACGTAACGGAATTGAACTTTTCCGGCCAGTACATTTTTGTATGCTTCATTTACCTGTTGTATCGGTATAATCTCTACCATCGGGTAAATGTTGTTAGCGACCGAGTAATCCATCATTTCCTGTGTCTCTCGTATACCGCCGATCAACGTTCCATATATTTTCTTGCGTCCTTGCAAAGCCCAAGTTTGCACAGATGGCATGTCTTTGATCGCCGGAACACCAATCAGAACCATTGTGCCATCTACTTTTAGCATCGATAGATACGATTCTACACTGAACGAAACAGGGATTGTGCTCAAAATGAGATCGAATGTACCTTCCAAACCTTTCGATTCGTCTGCATTTTTTGTGTTTACATATCTTACCGCACCCAGTTTGGCGGCAGCCTCACGTTTGTCTTCGGTAATGTCGAATACAGTAACTTCGGCTCCCATCTTAATGGCATATTGCACAGCCATATGTCCCAATCCTCCAAAACCCGCAACGGCAACCTTATCGCCCGCCTTCACCTTATTATATTTCAAAGGCGAATAGGTAGTAATACCTGCACAGAGGAGAGGAGCTATTTTTTCGAGCGGAGCACCTTTCGGTATGGTTATCGCAAAAGCTTCTCTTACAACAATATTGTTTGAGTATCCGCCTTGTGTATATCCGTCACCTTCCTTACTGCTGTAGGTATAAGTAGCCCCTTTAGTGCAATATTGTTCTTCACCCGCTTTGCAGTAGTAACATTCTCCGCATGAGTTGACCATACAACCCACGCCTGCATAATCTCCGACTTTGAACTTAGTAACATTCTTGCCTGCTTTCACTACCTTGCCCACAATCTCATGTCCCGGAACAAGCGGATAGGCTACTTGTCCCCAGTCGCCTTTAACGGTATGTATATCTGAGTGGCAGATACCCGAATACAGTATCTCTATCAGAATATCATCATCGTTGAGGTTTCTGCGTTCAAATTCGTAAGGGGTAAGAGGAGCGGAGGGATCTGTTGCAGCATAAGCTTTTGTACATATATGCCCATGATGTTGGTGATCGCACTGAGCATTCAGGTGAATGGCTCCGAAAATAAACAGAGCAACGAAGCTGCTAAGAAATTGTGTCTTCATGATGATTGTCGATACTTTAAAGTGATAGACTAAAATGACCGTATACATAATATGATCGTTGAGAAAAGAAAAACCCTAAAGGAAAAATCACTTTTTTATACCGGAGATTTGAAAATATTCTTGTCTTATTTTAGATGCTAATGATAAAAGATACTCCCTATCGTCAGTATGACTGAGTGGAGGTGATATGTAGAGATAACGTTTTAGGTTACTTATAATATCAGGCAGTTCTTTTTTTGGTTACCTTTGCGATGATTAGAAATACAATCTCGGTTAAAAAAAATAGTTTTCAATTTATAACTCAAAATATATATGGCTTCTTTCCTGCAAGTTGAAGGACTTACAAAAAGCTTTGGTGATCTGGTTTTGTTTCGTGATATATCATTCGGTATAGCCGAAGGCGAACGCATCGGGCTGATCGCAAAAAATGGGTCGGGCAAGACCACCTTGTTGAATATCCTCACAGGAAAAGAACCTTACGATAGCGGAGCCGTTGTTTTTCGTCGTGACTTGCGTGTTGCCTATCTTGAACAAGATCCTGCCTATCCCGAGAATCTGACGGTGCTAGAAGCGTGTTTCCATTCGGGGAATGATGTTACAGACCTCATTGCCGAATACGAAAGGGTAATCAACTCGAAAGATCATTCGGGGCTTGATGCTATCTTGCAAAAGATGGATATTTTGCAGGCATGGGACTACGAGCATCGTGCAAAGCAGATTTTGGGACAACTGAAAATTACCGATTTCGAACAAAAAATATCTCAGCTGTCGGGAGGACAGCTCAAGCGTGTGGCTCTCGCCAATGTGCTGATTACCGAACCCGATCTTATTATTCTCGATGAGCCTACCAATCACCTCGACCTCGATATGGTAGAATGGCTCGAAGAATACCTTCAACGTTCACGTTTGAGTCTGTTGATGGTAACGCACGACCGCTATTTTCTCGATCGTGTATGTAACGAAATCATAGAGATAGATCAACAACAGTTGTATCAGTATAAAGGAAATTTTTCGTACTATCTCGAAAAGCGTGACGAGCGTATTTCTGCCCAGAATGCCGAGTTGGATCGTGCAAACAATATTTTGCGTAAAGAGCTGGAGTGGATGCGTCGTCAACCGCAAGCCCGGGCTACGAAGGCAAAGTCGAGGATCGATGCATTCTACGACTTGGAAAAGAAAGCCCAGCAGGTGCGTGATGCTGGAAATGTGCAATTACAGATGAAAGGTACATATATCGGCAATAAGATTTTCGAAGCACAGCATGTTTACAAATCCTTTGGAGATATTAAGATACTCGAAGATTTTAATTATGTGTTTGCCCGATACGAAAAACTGGGTATTGTAGGAAATAACGGTACGGGGAAATCTACATTCATCAAAATGCTGATGGGAGAGGTAGCACCCGACAAAGGTGGGTTCGATATTGGCGAAACTGTAAAGTTCGGGTACTATAGTCAGGACGGACTGAAGTTTGACGAGCAGATGAAGGTTATTGATGTGGTTCAGAATATAGCTGAGGTGATAGATTTGGGCAATGGCAACAGACTGACAGCATCGCAATTTCTACAACATTTTCTCTTTCCACCCGAAAAACAACACAATTTTGTCTATAAACTTTCGGGAGGAGAAAAACGTCGTCTGTATCTCTGTACAGTCTTGATAACCAACCCTAACTTCTTGGTATTGGATGAGCCTACCAACGATTTGGATATCGTCACGCTCAATATTCTCGAAGAATACCTTCAACAGTTCAAAGGCTGTGTGATTGTGGTATCGCACGACCGCTATTTTATGGATAAGGTTGTAGATCACTTACTTGCTTTTCAGGGAAGCGCACGTATAAAGGATTTCCCAGGCAACTATACTCAGTACCGTGAGTGGAAAGAGGTGCAGGAGCTTTTGGAAAAAGAAAAGGAACAGGCTGCGAAGCCTAAAGAAGAAAAGGTGCAACAGGTGCAGCCTAAGAATGACGAAAAGAAAAAGCTGTCGTTCAAAGAAAAGCGTGAGTTTGAAGAGCTCGACGCTCTGATACCGCAACTCGAAGAAGAAAAAGCGAACCTTGAAAATGAATTATCCAGCGGTACATTATCTACCGATGAGTTGTTACAGAAATCAAATCGTATCAGTCAACTGATAGAGGCGATAGAAGAAAAGACAATGCGTTGGCTGGAGTTGAGCGAGCTGGCATAGTATTAGAATAGGTGATTGCAAATCCCTCATGACTTAATCTTTCGGATTGCAAATCCTTATAGTAGAACGCAGGTGATTACAAATCCCCTGCAACGAAAGTATTAATTACATTCGATAAAGATAGAAATATAATGAAAAATTTGAATGTTAAAATAATAGAGTTAAACGAACGAAAATTAGTAGGATTATCTTTAGAAATGTCTTATGCTAATAACTTGACCGCAAATTTGTGGAGAAGTTTTATGCCTCGAAAGCATGAAATTAAACGTATAATAAATTCTGATTTAATCTCTATGCAAATTTATCCAGTTTCTTTTGATTTTTCTCCAAATATAAATTTTAGAAAGTGGGCTGCTGTAGAGGTTTCACTGGTTGAAGATATTCCTCAGAATATGGAAAGTTATACTATACAAGGAGGACTTTATGCCCTGATTCATTATAAGGGGTTGAGTACAGATACACGTGTCTTTGGATATATTTTTAATGAGTGGCTACCCCAATCTGAATATCTCTTAGATAATAACAGACCTCATTTTGAAGTGTTGGGTGAGAAATATAAAAATAATGATCCTGAATCTGAAGAGGATATCTATATCCCGATAAAGATTAAAAAGTAAAGAGAAGATTTGTTCCTCTCCAATTTTACCGTCCGATCGTCCTTTCGGATTTGCAATCCGAAAGTATATATTAGCAGGATTTGCAATCCGCAATAGAATCATGATAAATATACAAAACCGAATAGCACAAGATATATATTTTACAACAACTACAGTTGTCGATTGGGTTGATATCTTTACTCGTCCACGATATAAACATATCATAATAGAGTCATTGCAATACTGTCAACAAAACAAGGGTTTATTAATATATGCCTGGGTATTAATGAGTAATCATTTGCATATGATTGTAAGTGCAGAAGGAGAAAATACGATGAGTGACATTCTGCGTGATTTCAAGAAACATACAAATAAGGGAATTATGCGTTCGTTAGAGAGCGACATCCAGGAGTCGCGTCGCGAATGGATGTTAAACCGTTTTGAATACGCTGCACGAAACGATAAGAAGATTAAGAATTATCATTTTTGGCAAGATGGGAACGATATGCAACCTATTTATATGTATGACTATTTAGTACAAAAATTGAATTATATCCACCAAAATCCAGTGGTAGCCGAAATTGTTAATAAGCCGGAGGAGTATAAGTATAGTTCTGCTATAGATTATGCAGGGGGGAATGGTCTGCTAAATGTTATTATTGTTTAGTTTCTTTCAGATTGTAAAATCCTTATAGTAGATGGCAGGTGATTACAAATCCCCTGTAACGAAACCTAACTTGCGGATTTCAAATCCACAAGAACGAAAGATTGCTCGTCCTTTCGGATTTAACTACGTTACATTCCGTTGATTGCTAATTCCAATTCGAAAGCTCAACGCAAGAACATATTAATTTTTAATATCAAGATTAATCAAATAACTTCAATATTGTATTTATCTTTGCAGAAACAAAAAGATGATGCTTAAACCCGGACCTATTGGTGTATTTGATTCAGGATATGGAGGTCTCACGATACTATCGGAGATACAAGCCCTTATGCCCGAATACGATTATTGCTACCTTGGCGATAACTCGCGTGCACCCTATGGCGCTCGGTCGTTTGAGGTAGTCTATGAATTTACCAAGCAGGCTGTAACGGCATTGTTCGATATGGGGTGTAACCTTGTTATCCTTGCCTGTAATACAGCATCGGCAAAAGCTTTGCGTACCATTCAGCAAAAAGATCTGCCAAATATGAATCCCGATAAGAGGGTGTTGGGTATTATACGCCCTACAGCCGAGATTATCGGACAGATAACACGCAGTAGGCATGTAGGAGTCTTGGGTACAGTGGGCACTATACAGTCGCAGTCGTACCCGATAGAGATTAACAAACTGTTTCCCGATATAAAAGTAACTGGTGAGGCTTGCCCTATGTGGGTTCCTTTGGTCGAAAATAACGAATACGAAAGTGAAGGAGCAGACTACTTTGTGAAAAAAAATCTCGATAATATTTTAGCTAAAGATCCCGATATAGATACACTTATTCTCGGCTGCACGCATTACCCGTTGTTGCTGAATAAGATAAAGAAAATCTTACCCCGGGAGGTAACCGCCTTGCCTCAGGGAGAATACATTGCCGATAGTCTCAAAGATTATCTGCGACGGCATCCTGAGATGGATGAGGCATGTACCAAAAACGGAGAGACGCATTATTTTACAACCGAATCTTCCGAAAAGTTTTCAGGTGCGGCAACTATTTTTCTGAACAAAGAGATAGAAGTAAAGCACATTACACTCGATTAAAAATCCCTTATTTTTCGGTCTGCTAAAAAACAATTATATTTGTTTTTATTAATTGGCATGGATTTTACAAAAAGGAAATAGAAAAGTAAAAACCCCCTATTGTATATTATATAAATATACATCATTTAGAGCATTTCAATAAAAATAAACAAACAGAATGAGCTACCTTTCGAAAGAATATCAGGAACAGTGGAATTTCTCAAAATATCCTCCAAGTGCTTATCGCATCTTTGGATTTGTGTTTAGCAAACAACCCGGAAGTTTTAACTACAATAAAAATATTGTTCAGATATTTACATTAAAACCTGATGATTTACCCGAACAAATAAGAATTGATAATTTCACGAAATTGTGTCAAAGCTTGTTCAGAGAGGTGAATGTAAAAGAAGACTTAGATGTAAAAACAGAAACTGACGATGAAAGTAAAGAGACTACAATCACTTTCTCTTCCAACAATATTTGCAACTGCTTGCAGTCTTTAAAATATGAAGATGAGAAGATACTCTTCAATACGCTTTACAAACCATCATTGGGAACATACCCCTTGAGCCTCAATCAGCGTGTCGAGTTTATTTTGGGAGTTTATTTAAATCATTCTCATCGCAAAACAAAAATGCTGTTTCGCGACAACTATCCTAAAATGGCATTGACTCATAGTTTTATGGCTGATCTGGCGGGAGAGGATGACGAATTTATTTTAACTTCACGTTTCGACAAGTCGCATAGCCACGTTATTGAGATTAATGAAAATGGACAACTGTGGAAAAAAATAGAAACATTGCTTCTAGAATATGGGTATCAGTAATAAGTGATGATTCTTTTTTCGCTTCTTGAACCAGCAATTTTCTATCTTTCAGTAAGTGTAACATTAGATGTAAGGAAAGTAATATAAAAGTAACAGCCTGAGGCGTGTTACTTTTGTTTTATCATTCAATTTATTTTTATTAATTTTAGAGTATTGTTTTAACCCAAACACCTGATATCCCATGATAGATTTAAAACGGTTTACTTTAGTAATTATTCCTGCGTCAATACTCAGCCCATATAGTTATAGCCAAAATAAACAGAGTGATGCACCTCAATCCCGTCCCAATATTATTCATATAATGACGGACGATCATTCGTTTCAGACAATCAGTGCATACGGGCATCCTATCTCCAAGTTAGCACCTACACCCAATATAGACCGATTAGCGAACGAAGGCATGTTATTTCAGCAAGCTTTTGTCGAAAACTCATTGTCTACCCCTAGCCGGGCATGTCTTATGACAGGCTTGTATAGCCATCAGAATGGGCAACGTCAGCTCGGTGCAGGTATAGATACAACCAAAATATTTTTTTCTGAATTACTTACGCAGGCAGGATATCAAACAGGAGTTGTAGGTAAATGGCATATGCAATGCGAACCAAAAGGTTTTGATTATTATTGCGTGCTTAACGATCAGGGAGATTATTATAATCCGAGCTTCAAAACGAAAGACTCTCACGGCAAATACATACGTGAGGAGGGGTATGCAACCAACCTGATTACAACTCATTCGATAGATTTTCTTAAAAACAGAGATAAGAGCAAACCTTTTGCCCTGTTGGTACATCATAAAGCTCCACACAGAAACTGGATGCCCGAAGCGAAGTACTATGACTTGTACGAAGATGTGGAATTCCCTAAACCTGAAACATTCTATGATGACTACGAAAGCCGTTGCTCTGCTGCCCGCACTCAGGATATGACTATCGATAAGACGATGACATTTATTTATGATCTGAAGCTAAATGAATTGAAGAATACACCACCCTATAATAAGGAATGGAGTGACGGTGGATTGCAACAAGCAATGGATCAAATGACTCCCCCTCAGCGTGAAGCTTGGGAGAAGGCTTATCATCCCAAGAATATGGAATTCATTAACAGTAACCTGTCCGGCGATGCGCTGCTCGATTGGAAATTTCAACGTTATATGAGAGACTATCTTCGCTGTATAAAATCGATTGACGATGAAGTCGGACGCTTGATTGATTACCTCGAAAAAGAGGGTTTGATGGATAATACAATTATTGTGTACACTTCCGATCAAGGTTTTTATATGGGAGAACATGGGTGGTTCGATAAGCGTTTTATGTACGAAGAATCGTTCAGAACACCGCTGATAATACGTTATCCCAAAGCCATAAAGTCAGGAACGAAAACCGCTGCTTTGGTGCAGAATATAGACTTTGCTCCTACTTACTTGTCATTAGCCGGAATAGAGAAGCCGACAGAAATGAGCGGAGTTTCTCTTGAAGGATTGTTTGACGGCAAAACTCCTAAAAATTGGAGAAAAGATTTATATTATCACTATTATGACTATCCTGCGATTCACAATGTACGCCGCCATGATGGATTGAGGACAGAAAGGTATAAGCTGATTCATTTTTACGGTAAAGGAGAAATAGGGAATGATGAAGATATCAATTGTAACGAGTTGTTTGACTTGCAAAATGATCCGACTGAATTACATAATCTCTACGGAAAAGAAGGGTATAAAGAAATAACGAAGGAGTTACAGACTGCTCTCGATAATTATAGAAAGAAACTCAAGGTAGATGAATTTTAAGTGAGTGAAAAACTTTTTCCGTCCTTCTATTATCAACTAGAAATAATATCACAATCTAAAACCAGACCGGATGTCTTCGAAAACGTATGCTCCTTTTGCAAAGCCACTGTATGTGATGCTCAAGCCAATAGGAGCTGTTTGTAATCTAGGGTGCACTTATTGCTATTATCTGGAGAAGAAGGAGCTGTATCCCGACAAGGGTAATAAGACAATAATGAGTGACGATCTTCTGGAACGGTTTGTCTCTCAATACATCGAAGCGCAAACCATGCAGCCGATACTGTTTACATGGCATGGAGGCGAACCTTTGATGCGTGACATCTCGTTTTATAAGAAAGCACTGGAGTTGCAACGTAAATATGCTAAAGGGAAACAGATATCGAATACTCTGCAAACGAACGGCACGCTGTTGAACGATGAATGGTGTGAGTTTTTTAGAGAACACAACTTCCTGATCGGCATTTCCATTGATGGGGCTAAGCCCTTCCATGACAAATACAGAACAACAAAAGATCTGCGTCCGACGTTCGATCATGTTTTGCGGGGGATCAATCTTCTAAAGAAGCATGGAGTAGAATACAATATAATGGGAGTTGTAAATGACTTTAATATTAACTATCCGCTAGAGTTTTATCAGTTTTTTAAAGATATCGATTCTCATTACATCCAATTCTCTCCCGCTGTGGAAAGAGACAGCAATGGGAACGTAACTCAATGGAGTGTTACACCCGAAAAATGGGGCGATTTTCTTATTGCTATATTCAACGAGTGGGTAAGGAAAGATGTCGGAACATATTTTGTTCAATACTTCGATTCAGCACTGGCCAATTGGGTTGGTGTCGACCCCGGAATTTGTATCTTTGCTAAGAATTGCGGACATGCCGGAGTTATGGAATTTAATGGTGATGTGTATTCTTGCGATCACTTTGTATATCCTCAATATAAGCTGGGTAATATAAACGACAAGACATTGATAGAGATGATGTATTCGACGCAACAAACCGAATTTGGTTTAGCAAAGTCGGCTTCCTTGTCATCTCAGTGTAAGCAATGTAAGTATTTGTTTGCTTGTCGTGGCGAATGCCCTAAAAACCGAATATCAAAAACTCAATCGGGCGAAGAAATAAATTATCTATGTAATGGCTATTACAAGTTCTTCGAACATATAGCCCCCTATATGGACTTCATGAAAAAAGAGTTGGAAGCACAACGTCCTCCCGGTAATATTATGAAAGTCTTAAAATAATTATTGCAATAAGATTTTTATGTACACTTTTGTTACTTTTTAGTTGGAGTAAGAAAGAATATGCGAAAAATAATCCACATAGATATGGATGCTTTCTATGCATCTATCGAGCAACGCGACTATCCCGAATATAGGGGTAAGCCTCTTGCTGTGGGTTATGCGGGACCTCGGGGAGTAGTGGCGGCAGCCAGTTACGAGGCACGTCGCTACGGAGTACGTTCGGCTATGGCATCCAAAACGGCTTTGCGTAAATGTCCACATCTGATATTTGTTCCCGCACGCTTCGATGTCTACAAGTCTGTTTCGAAACAAATTATGGAGATATTCCACGAATATACCGATTTGGTAGAGCCCCTCTCGCTGGACGAGGCGTTCCTCGATGTTACCGAGAATAATATGAATATAGCTTCAGCCACTCAGATAGCACAGGAGATAAAGCAAAAAATACGAGATGCGACAAACCTGACAGCTTCGGCGGGAGTTTCGTTCAATAAGTTTTTAGCAAAGATTGCCTCCGATCAGAATAAACCAAACGGGCTGTTTGTTGTAAAGCCTAAAGTAGCTGAGCAGTTTGTGGAGTCACTAGCTATTGAGCAATTCTTTGGGGTAGGGAAGGTTACAGCCAAAATAATGCATCAAATGGGTATCAAGACGGGATGGGACTTGAAGCAACGTTCGGAGAATGAACTTGTATCTGTTTTTGGTAAAGCAGGACATATTTATTATCAGAATGCACGAGCCATCGATTATCGTCCTGTAGAGTCGCAACGCATCAGAAAGTCCATCAGCTCCGAAACAACCTTCGACAGGGATATCGACTCGCTAGACGAATTGGCGGTGGAATTGGATGTCGTGGCACGTGATACGTTCGATTACTTACAGAAGAAGAAGTTTAAGGGACGAACCGTAACCCTGAAAATCAAATATGCTGACTTTAAGATAATAACCCGAAGCCGTACATTCGCCGATGCTGTGGAAGACTACGAATCGTTTTACAAAGCAGGCTTTGAGTTGCTTAAGCTCGTCGATCTATCTCCTAAAGTTCGCCTTATTGGTTTGGGTGTAAAGAATAGCGATGATGAAATGGGTTGGTATGATGCTGTTCAGTTGCGCATCAATTTTGAAGAAGATGAGGCTAAAGGTTAGGCTAAATGTATATTCTTCTCAAAATCCTTTCAGATATTCAGATAAGTACTTACTTTTGCAGCAATGAAACCAAAGAAGAAAGGGGCACATAGTAACCGCACGAAGCATTTGCTTTTCTCGCTCAACGAAGAAGAGTATGCCCTTATATCTTCGTACATCAAAAAATACAAGATAGCCAACCGTTCTCGATGGTGCAGGGAAACAATTATTACCCATGTGCTCAAAAGCCTTGAGCAGGATTATCCTACGCTCTTTGGCGAAAACGAAATGCGCCGATGACAACCAATATTCTCAACGACGAGTACTATATGCGGCAGGCTCTTAACGAAGCCCGTCAGGCATTCGACAAGGGTGAAGTGCCTATAGGGGCAATAGTCGTTTGCAAGGGGCGTATCATTGCACGTGGACACAATCTCACCGAAACGCTCACCGATGTCACAGCCCATGCAGAGATGCAGGCGATTACGGCAGCCGCCAATGTACTTGGTGGTAAATATCTTACCGATTGTATTCTGTATGTTACCATAGAGCCATGCCCGATGTGTGCCGGAGGTTTACTCTGGTCTCAAATATCTAAAATTGTATATGGGGCAAAAGATGAAAAAAAAGGCTACTCTGTATTTTCCCCATCCATATTACACCCCAAAACTGAAGTTGTTTCCGGTGTCATGGAAGACGAATGCGCTTCTTTGATGAAAGAATTTTTCAAACAGAAGAGATAGTTAACTTTCTGTATTATAGGAAATAACTAATTGTTTAACATTAATTTATATTTTCTCATGCAGCATGAGGGACGAAATATTGTCTATTATATTGTAAGGCAAAAGTATTTTAAACTATACATTAAAAAATTAAAGAGTTATGAAGAAAACTGTAAAACTATTTTTAGCATCAATTCTCGGCTTTGTTTTAACAGCAGGATTTTCTTCTTGTTCGGACGATGATGGTTACTCACTCGATAAATACTGGGTGTCTATGGTAACCGTAAACAAAGTGGGAGAAAATACGTATGATTTTACGCTCGACAATGGAAAAAAACTGTGGATTGCAGCTCCTGTTGGGTTAAATCTGAAACCAAAATATAACAGAGCTATTATAAACTACACAATTTTATCCGACCAATATCAGGGATATGATCATGCGATCAAACTCAACGGCTACAAAGAAGTGTTGACAAAGGGCGTAGTATACATTCCGTCCGACGATCAGGCAAAGCAAGACAGCATCGGTCACAATCCTATTAAGGTTCATTCTGCATGGGCAAGCGGAGGCTATCTGAATATCTATTTTGGATATAACAGTGGCGGAACCACAGCCCACATGCTCAATCTTGTGTCAGCACAGCCCGACTTGTCGGTGTCAGGTGATGTGGTGAAGCTGGAATTCAGACACAATCAACGACAAGATCCGGAGCATTATCCTGTGAGTGGCTATGTATCTTTCGATCTAGCGCCATATTTGATAGCAGGACGAGATAAAGTAACATTTGAAATAACATGGATGGACTTTGGTGGGAAAACCAAGACAGATACGATTGAATACAAGTATGGTGCGGTTGAGGCTCAATCTAAAGACATACCAAGCGACGACAGTAAAACAACTAACCTGAATATTTATTAATATTCTTTTTGATTTCCTTTCGAAAAAGAGAGCTCGTGAGAGTTCTCTTTTTCTTTTTTCTGCTATAAAGTCTTTGAGATACTGATTTTTATGAACACTTTCTTTTTTTTCTGAGGTTATACCACTGTTTATTCTTTAAAAAGATGTATTTTTGTTCAGATCAGATTTTTTTAAATGGATAACATTAAACTAAAAGACCAAGTTAAGAACGAATTCACAGATTATCTGAATTTAAACAAGCATCGTAAAACTCCCGAAAGATACGCAATACTGGATCACATCTATTCTACTAAAGGGCATTTCGATATGGACTCCCTTTACAATTCTATGAAGCAGTCGTGTTTTAGGGTTAGCCGAGCCACATTGTACAATACTATAGAGCTGTTGCTGGATTGTAATCTGGTAGTCAAGCATCAGTTTGGAGCAAATGTGTCTCAGTACGAACGTGCTTATGGAAATGAGAACCATGACCATCTGATCTGTCTTAGTTGCGGCGAGGTGAAAGAGCACAAAAATGGCAACCTGTTCACTCCTGCACAACAGAAAAAACTACAACGCTTCAAGGTTAGCTATTACAGCATGTATATTTATGGTATATGCAACAAATGTATGCGGGCTAAGAAGACCGAAGAAAAAAAGAATAAAGTAACAGAAAGTAAGAATACTCGTATTAATAAGAAAAAATGAAAGTAGATGTATTGCTCGGCCTGCAATGGGGCGACGAAGGTAAAGGAAAGATAGTAGATGTTCTAACGCCTGATTATGAAATTGTAGCCCGTTTTCAAGGTGGTCCAAATGCAGGGCATACACTTGAGTTTGAAGGCAAAAAGTATGTTCTCCGTTCAGTGCCATCCGGTATATTTCAGGGAAATAAACTGAATGTTATCGGCAACGGTGTTGTGCTCGATCCTGCTTTATTCAAAGGAGAAATAGAAGCATTGGAAAAATCGGGACATGATCTCAAATCGAGACTATATATCTCAAAGAAGGCTCATCTTATCCTTCCTACACACCGTTTGCTCGACGCATGCTACGAAGCATCGAAGGGAGACTCTAAGATAGGAACCACAGGTAAAGGTATTGGCCCTACATATACCGACAAGGTTAGCCGCAACGGCTTGCGTGTAGGCGATATTCTCCACAACTTTGAAGAAAAATACAATGCTGCCAAAGCAAAACATCTGAGAATTCTCAATCAATATAATTACGATACAAATGCGCTGGCTGATATCGAAAAAGAGTGGTTTGAAGGAGTGAAGAAACTCAAAGAATTTACTTTTATCGACAGCGAGCACTTTATAAATAATGCTACCAAGTCGGGCAAAAAAATATTGGCAGAAGGTGCACAAGGTACAATGTTGGATATCGACTTCGGGTCGTATCCGTTTGTTACTTCTTCCAATACAATTACAGCCGGAGCGTCTACAGGTCTGGGTGTTGCCCCTCGAAACATCGGTGAGGTGTATGGTATCTTCAAGGCATATTGTACACGCGTGGGTAGCGGGCCGTTTCCTACCGAACTGCATGATGCTACGGGAGATAAGTTGCGTGAATTCGGATTTGAGTTTGGCTCGGTAACAGGTCGTCCGCGTCGTTGCGGATGGATCGATCTGGTTGCATTGCGCTATGCTATAATGATAGATGGTGTGAGCCAGTTGATAATGATGAAGAGCGACGTGCTCGATACATTCGAAACTATAAAAGCCTGTGTGGCTTATGAAGTAAACGGAGAGAGAGTAACCGAATTCCCTTTCGAGATAGATGATAGTATCAAACCCATATATCAGGAAATGAAGGGCTGGAAAACCGATATGACAAAAATGCAGAAGGAAGACCAGTTCCCGAAAGAATTCAGCGATTATGTTGCATTCCTCGAAAAAGAACTGGGTGTGCCTATCCGTATTGTTTCGCTCGGACCTGACAGAGCGCAGACCATTATTCGTAAATAATTTCTGATAAGAAATATATCGACCTCTTTGTCATGCTGAATGAGAATAAGGCGTCTTGAAGATAGAAAAAGACGATTTTGTTTCATTCTGCATGACATTAGTTTTTTTAATAGAGCCGACTGAAACGAAAAATAAGTCAAATTTAATTAAGAAATGTGATTGTCATTCAAATACATTATATGACAAAAACTCAGGTGGCACATTTTTTGTTTAGTTACTAACAAGTAAATTAGTAGAAAAAATCATTTTAAAAAGAAATAGACTATGCCTATAGGTTGGATATTATTTGGACTAATAGCAATAGCCAGTTTTGCAGTTCAGCAGATGCTGAAAAGCAAGTTTAATAAGTACTCTAAAGTTCCGTTGAGTAGCGGAATGACAGGTCGTGATGTAGCCGAAAAGATGCTTCATGACAATGGAATTTATGATGTGAAAGTTGTATCTACAAGCGGTATGCTTTCGGATCACTACAACCCTGCCAATAAGACAGTCAACCTGAGCGAAGGTGTATATGCCAGCAATAGTGTGGCTGCTGCTGCCGTAGCTGCTCACGAATGTGGTCATGCGGTACAGCATGCTCACGAGTACGGACCGTTGAAAATGCGTTCGGCACTTGTACCTGTTGTAAGCTTTTCATCAAGCATTGTGATGTGGGTTATTCTTGCCGGAATATTTACGATTAATATATTCCCTGCCTTGATATGGATTGGTATTGCGCTTTTTGCAATGACAACGATATTCAGTTTTGTTACACTCCCTGTAGAGGTGAATGCCAGCAGCCGCGCTTTGGCATGGCTTAATACTGCCGGAGTGACAAATGTAAACAATCATGATATGGCAAAGGATGCTCTCAAATGGGCAGCTTATACCTATGTGATAGCAGCTATCGGCTCATTGGCTACACTTATATATTACATCATGATAGCCATGAGTGGCAGACGTAGCTAATCGTTTATACGATAGAAAGATATTCGAAAGAGTGGTCATTGGCGACTGCTCTTTTTTCACATAAACCGAAAGGTTAATAGCCCGTACTTTTTACCTATGCATCTTTTGCATCTGTATATACATACACACAATAAACGTATAAATGAAATCGATGTTTTTTATTATAGTATTTACAGTATACCTCTTAGCTAATTTTTATGTATTCAGGCACTTTTGGATTGCGATGCCTCCGAGTAATGTGGGGCGTATAGCACTTTTGTCGTTTGCGGTTATAGCGGTTACTTCATTTTTCATATCCTTCTTGATCGGGGACTCCTTACCGGTAGGGCTTACTTCGTTGCTATACAAAGTGGGCACAGCATGGTTTTTCATTCTTCTTTATTTCCTTATGATAATTGCTGCAAAGGATTTGCTGGGGCTTAGTAATAAGTTGCTGCACTTTATGCCGAGCGATTCCATTACCCGTTATACGAGAGACAACTGGGTTGGTCTGGGGCTCATGGTAGGCTTTGTTGCACTGCTGATGACCTGCGGCTATCTTAAATATCAGTGGAAAGTAAGAGTCGATCTTCCTGTTCAGATATATAAAACCTTTGGTGATACCATTTCGCCACGCTCGTTACGCATTGTTGCCATTACCGACCTGCATTTGGGGTATGGCATCGGTGAAAAAGAGTTTGAAAAATGGGTAGACCTAATAAATGCCGAAAATCCTGACATTGTACTCATTGCCGGAGATATTATCGACAATAGCGTGCGTCCGCTCAAAGAAGGGCATTTTGCAGAAGTTTTTCATAAGATAAAAGCACCGATGGGCATTTATGCTTGCCCCGGAAATCACGAGTATATAAGCGGAGCAAAAGAAAGCTTCGATTTTATTACAAAAGCAGGAGTACATCTCTTGCGTGATTCTGTAGCCGAGGTAGATAGTTGTTTTTACGTGGTTGGGAGAGACGATAAGTCTAACCCGAACCGCAAATCATTGAACGAGCTTGTCGCCGGGCTTGACCATACCAAGCCAATCATAATGCTCGATCATCAGCCTTATCACCTCGAAGAGGCTGAAGCCAACGGTATCGATATACAGATTTCGGGACATACCCACCAAGGGCAGGTGTGGCCTATATCGATGATTACCAAAAAGCTATATGAGAGAGATCATGGTTTTGTGAAAAAAGGGAATGCAAATATATACGTAAGTTCGGGTATTGGTCTTTGGGGCGGAAAATTCCGTATAGGTACACAATCCGAGTATGTTGTAATAGATGTGAATAAAAAGAAATGAGAGTCTTTTTCAATGCCATAATGATTCAGATATTCTTCAGTGCATACATCTACTGGAGAGGATGGCAGGCATTGCCCGATAAGAAGTATATTAAGATTCCCTACACTGCCATATATGTTGCAGAGTTGATAATATACTTTATCGGATTCTTTACCTCAAAACACTTATCGTTCGACGCTCTTCATACATTCGCCTGGACGGGTACAACGTGGATGTTGTTTACTATCTATATGACGTCATTGCTCTTATTGTATGATTTAGTGAAATATATAAATAAAAAGAAAAAAATATTTTCGCTCGATTTTGCAGCAAAAAAGCCCCGACTTGTTTATTTTTGTACAGCATTGCTTTTGGTAGTGGCTGTGATGTGGAATGGGAACTACCGATTCTGGCATCCTGTGATAACGGAGAAGAACCTCACGATAGAGAAGGATTCGCCCAATGTGAAAAACTTGCGCATCGTGGTAGCTACAGATATACATGCGGGATATCTGATCGACAAGAAAATTATTTCCATGTATGTGGATAAGATAATGGAGCAGAAACCCGACCTGATATTGTTGGTGGGTGATATTGTCGATTATGATGCCAAATCGCTATACGAGCAGCAAATGGAAACAGAGTTTCATCGGCTAAAAGCTCCTTATGGGGTGTATGCGTCTACAGGAAATCATGAGTATATAGAGCTGGACGAGCCTAAGGACGAAAAAATCTTGTGGTTGAGCCAAAAGGCCGGAATAAATGTTTTGCGTGATACTACTGTTATGATCGCAGATTCTTTCTATCTTGTAGGCAGGGAAGATGATATGTGTAAAAACCGTAAACAATTACCCGAAATAATGCAGGGGGTAGACAGGCAATATCCTGTCATTGTGATGAATCACGAGCCGCATCGCTTGCAGGAAGAGGTTGCAGCCGGTGCAGATATCGCTCTGTATGGTCATACGCACAACGGTCAGTTTTTTCCAAACAATGTGATTATGGCTGTTTCGTCTATGATATACAACTCGGGGATATTGCCGGAAAGCATTTCTTCCAAAATGAGGTTTATGTATGAGATTCCCTACGGATATAAGAAAAAAGGAGATACACACATATATGTGTCCTCCGGACTTGGATTGGCGGGACCTCAATACAGGATTGGCACAGTGTCGGAGATTGTAGTTCTCAATGTCAACTTTAGTAAATGATATATTAGCCATGCTAAGATCGCTATACATAAAAAATTATGCTTTGATAGACAGCCTCGAAATTGACTTCGAGCCTGGCTTTTCTGTTATTACCGGAGAAACAGGAGCCGGAAAGTCTATTATTCTGGGGGCACTGTCTCTTATACTTGGGCAGCGTGCCGATATCAAGGCTATCAAGCAGGGGGAGAGTAAATGTGTTATCGAAGGATCGTTCGATGTTTCGGCATACGATCTCAGAGCTTTCTGCGAAGAGAAAGGCATAGAGTACGATCCCGATAGTTATATCCTGCGCAGGGAAATACTCTCTACCGGAAAATCAAGAGCATTTATCAACGATTCGCCTGTCTCACTCACTGATCTGAAAGAATTGGGTGGTCAGTTGATCGATATACACTCGCAGCATCAGAACTTGTTGCTATCCGACACCCGTTTCCAAATGCAGGTGGTAGATGCTTTGGCGGGCAACAAAGAGTTGCTGAGTAGATACCAACAAGCTTTTCATCAATACAAGCAATCGGAAAAGGTATTGGCAGAGCTGCGTGAAGCAGTGAGGAAAAGTAAAGAGGAAGAAGACTATCTTCGTTTTCAGATCGAATCCTTGACAGAAGCCGCTCTTGAGGGAGGGGAGCAGGAAGAACTGGAAAACGAGCTGGAGACACTTACTCACGCTGAAGATATAAAGTCGGCATTATTCAAAATGCACTCTTTGTTGTCTGACGACGATAAGGGAATCGTGCTGGGTCTCAAAGAAGGACTCAATACGTCTCAACAGTTAGCAAAGGTATATGCCCGTTCGGAAGAAATATCCGAGCGTCTGCAAACAGCGTATATCGATCTTAAAGACCTTGCCTCCGAAATGGATAAGCTTGCAAACGACGTGGAATTCAACCCTGAGCGTTTGGCTTTTATCGAATCACGGCTCGATCTGATCTATACATTGCAGAAGAAATATCATGTAAATGCTGTGTCCGAGTTGTTGGCTTTGTATGAAGAATTCAAACAAAAGATAGAAAATATAGAGTCATCCGATCAGCAACTAGAAGCTCTTGAAAAGGAAGTCCACGAAAAGTCGGAAAAGGTATTCGCTCTTGCGAAGCAGTTGACCGATAGTCGTACGTCGATAACCGATAGTTTCGAGAAAGATCTCACCGATCGGGTTGCTTATCTGGGTATGCCTAACATTCGTTTCAGAAGTGAAATTATAACAGAGAAACATCCCAATATATATGGATTAGACAGTGTGCTGTTTCAGTTCTCTGCAAACAAAAATGTACCTCTACAGCCTGTTGCGGAGATAGCTTCGGGGGGTGAAATTTCCCGTCTGATGCTCTGTCTCAAATCCATGATTGCAGGTGCAACCGCATTGCCTACTATTATATTCGATGAAATAGATACAGGTGTTTCGGGCGAGATAGCAGACAAAATGGGAGAGGTGATGCGTGAGTTTGGCAAGAATATGCAAGTGCTGGCAATAACACACTTGCCTCAGATTGCCGCCAAAGGGAAAGCGCATTACAAGGTTTATAAATCGGATGACGAACATACCACAACTACAAATTTGGTGCGCTTGTCCGATGAAGAACGTTTAACGGAAATAGCCCGTATGTTGAGTGGTTCTACGGTAACAGAGGCGGCTATACAAAATGCGAAAGTTATGTTGGGCAAAAAAGTCTAAACAGCATGAACGAAATTTTATTCCTTAACTTAAAACGAGAAAACGAACGCTATGCAACTGAACTGAAAGAAGCAACTGCTCGTATTATACACTCAGGCTGGTATATACGAGGAGCGGCGAATGAATCCTTCCAGTCTCAATTTGCTTCTTACTGTGGTGTCTCTCACTGTGTGGGTGTGGGCAACGGTCTTGATGCCCTGCGTCTCATTCTGATGGGATATATGGTGATGGGGCGTATAAAGGAGGGTGATGAGGTAATTCTTCCTGCAAATACATTTATTGCTACTGCCTTAGCTGTTTCGCAATGCGGGCTTGTTCCTGTTTTGGCAGATTGCGACATTGTGACATACAATATCGATCCTGCTTCAGCAGAAGAAAAGATAACAAACAAAAGCCGTGCTATAATTGCCGTTCATCTATATGGGCAAGTCGCAGATATGGATAAGCTCAACCAATTAGCTCTCAAATATAACCTTCTGCTTATCGAAGATGCAGCACAAGCACATAGTGCCGTTTATAAAGGCAGAAAAGCGGGTAGTATTGGTGATGCGGCAGCATTTAGCTTTTATCCTGTAAAGAATCTTGGCTCGTTGGGCGATGCAGGAGCTGTAACGACAGACGATGCAGAATTGGCAGAGGTGGTGAATAGTTTATCGAATTACGGTTCAGATGAAAAATATATACATAACTACAAGGGACTGAACTCCCGTCTTGATGAAATACAAGCTGCAATCCTCTCAGTCAAATTAAAATATTTAGATGCGGATAATTCACGCCGTCGGGAGATTGCAAAGTATTACTTGGATAGCATAAAAAATGACAGGTTTGTTTTGCCTGAAATAAAAAATTGGGATAGCCATGTGTTTCATTTGTTTGTGTTGCGTTGCAAAGATCGTGAAGAACTCCAACAGTACTTATCGCAAAACTCCATCCAGACTCAAATACATTACCCTTATGCTATACACAAACAGCCGGCTTATGCTGAACTAAATCATTTGCATTTGCCTGTTTCGGAACTGCTGCAAGATGAGGTGTTGAGTCTTCCGCTTTATCCGTCTTTGCGAGAAGATGAATTGGTAAAGATAGTTGATACTTTAAATAGCTTTTGATATTCTTTGATTATTACGTTTTTATCTTCAGTGTGTGGTGTTCGCTTCTCTCGTGTTTTAAAGAAAATTGTAAACGCAAATGGAGAAATTCGAAGTGAATTTTTTATCTCGGAAGAAATGCGGTACAATGTTTTTATAAATGCTCTTCAGGTAAAGAACTTCAGGGCTGTTTTGTTTTGTCTTAAAAAGATAAAAAAAACGATGATTTACAGTCTATAAAAACCTTTTAGAACTATATTTTGTTGTATATTTGTAGTTCAAAGTAAGTAGTGATATTGAAAGAGAGATTTTTTAAGAAAAGACTAATTAAAAACACATAAGTACTTATAACATAAAATGAGACTAACTCCCTTAACTGCCATTTCGCCAATAGATGGTCGTTATCGCAATAAGACAGAGAAACTAGCCGATTATTTTTCAGAGTATGCCCTTGTAAAGTATCGCGTGCGAGTAGAAGTAGAATACTTTATAGCTCTATGCGAATTGCCGCTACCTCAATTGAAAAATATAGATAAAGAAGTTTTTCCTAAACTGCAGTCTATCGTAGATAATTTTTCGGAAGAAGATGCTTCACGTGTAAAAGAGACTGAAAAAGTAACAAATCATGATGTAAAAGCTGTCGAATATTTTATAAAAGAGAAATTCGATGAGCTTGGGCTTGAACAATACAAAGAGTTTATTCACTTTGGACTTACCTCGCAGGATATAAATAATACATCTGTACCATTATCTTTAAAAGATGCTTTGACAGACGTGTATTATCCTTTGCTCGACGAGTTGATCGTGAAGCTCACATCTCAGGCTGAGGCTTGGGCAGACGTAGCTATGCTGGCTAAAACGCACGGACAACCGGCATCGCCAACACGCTTGGGTAAGGAGATTATGGTTTTTGCCAGCCGCCTTCAGGCTCAGTTGCAATTGCTCCGATCGGTGCCTTTGTCGGCTAAATTTGGAGGAGCTACAGGAAATTATAACGCACACACGGTAGCCTATCCCGAATATGACTGGAAAGCTTTTGGAAACAAGTTTGTATCCGAAAAGTTGGGCTTGGTGAGAGAAGAGTGGACAACACAGATATCCAATTATGACAACTTGGCAGCGGTGTTTGATGCTTTGAAACGCATCGATACGATAATGATAGACCTCAACAGAGATTTTTGGCAATATATTTCGATGGAGTATTTTAAGCAAAAGATCAAAGAAGGAGAAATAGGATCATCGGCAATGCCGCACAAAGTAAACCCTATCGATTTTGAAAATGCAGAAGGTAACCTGGGTATAGCAAATGCAATATTGGAACACTTGGCTGGTAAACTGCCTGTTTCGCGCTTGCAAAGAGACTTGACAGACTCTACTGTATTGCGTAATATAGGTATACCAATGGGGCATATCGTGATTGCTATTCAAAGTACATTGAAAGGGTTGGATAAATTATTATTGAATAAAGAAGCATTATATAGAGATCTGGACAATTGCTGGGCAGTTGTAGCAGAAGGAATTCAAACGATTCTTCGTCGTGAAGGATATCCGAAACCTTATGAAGCACTGAAGGCTCTTACTCGTACGAACAATGCAATTACAGCAGAATCAATTGCAGAATTCATCGATGAGCTGAATGTCAGTGATGCTGTGAAAGATGAACTGAGAAAAATTACACCTCATACTTACACTGGTGTATAAATTTTTACGTTGTATAATAACCGTGAGGTTGTTTTGAAAAAAATGAATGTAATATAATTAAACAAGAAAAAAATCAAATGGTGACAGAAAATGGAAATGATAGAGACGGCCGGGATGGTTACTCTTCATCAGAAAACAAATCAAATGGAAATGATCCTGTAAAGAAGAAGCGAGCTCGTGTAGGCGATCTACGCAAACAATCTTACGATAGCCCTGACCGTGGAAAAGAAAGAAATCCGTATAAGGCTGGTGGCGACAGACAAGGCTCTTCTTACGATAGAGGAAACGAAGAACGTCGATCATATAGCGGTGGCGGTTATTCCGATAATAGAGACAGAGACGGCGGTGGCTATTCAGGCAGTCGTGGCGGTAACTACGATTCTGGTAATCGCGGAGGTAATTACAATAGCGGTAACCGTAGCGGTGGTAACTATAGCAGCGGTGGCAACCGTGGCGGTAACTACGACTCGGGCAATCGTGGCGGTAATTATAATAGTGGTAACCGTAGCGGTGGCAACTACAGCAGTGGTGGCGGTAGCTATGGTGGCGGTAATCGTACCGGAGGCAGCAGTTATGGCGGCGGCAATCGTACCGGAGGTGGTAGCTATGGCGGTGGCAATCGTGGCGGTGGCGGTAGCTATGGCGGCGGTAATCGCAGCGGCGGTAGCAGTTATGGTGGTGCTAACCGTGGTGGCAGTGGCTATAATAAGGCAGCCGAAGGAGTTAAAAGACTTGTTAAGCCTGTAAAGTACAAAGAAAATATAGATCCAAGTACACCTTTACGTTTGAACAAATATCTGGCTAATGCCGGAGTATGTTCTCGTCGCGAAGCTGATGCGTTTATCACATCGGGTGTAGTGAAGGTAAACGGTGAGGTAGTAGATCAGTTGGGAGCAAAAGTTACACGTGGTGACTTGGTTACATTCCACGATCAACCGGTACGCTTGGAAAGTAAAGTATATGTATTGCTCAACAAACCGAAAAATTGTGTGACAACATCAGATGATCCGCAAAACCGTCTTACTGTGATGGACTTGGTGAAAAATGCCTGCCCTGAACGTATCTATCCGGTTGGTCGTCTCGATAGAAACACAACAGGTGTTTTATTGTTGACAAACGACGGAGACCTTGCGTCTAAACTGATGCATCCTAAGTTTAAGAAAAAGAAAATCTATCAGGTTACTCTCGACCGTGATGTAGCTATCGAAGATATGCAGGCTATAGCCGACGGAGTAGAGCTGGATGATGGAGAGATACATGCCGACTCAATCGCATATCAGGCAGAAGATGTACTGAATGTAGTGGGTATTGAAATACACTCGGGACGTAACCGAATTGTTCGTCGTATATTCGAAAAGTTAGGTTATCAGGTGGTGAAACTCGACCGTGTATACTTTGCCGGATTGACAAAGAAAAATATACCGAGAAGCAAATGGCGTTATCTGACCGAAAAAGAAGTGAACATGCTTCGTATGGGAGCTTTTGAATAAAATAATTATATTAAATGAAGACTTGGCATAACCTGAAAAAGGCATTATGCCAAGTTTGTTCAAAATAGACAAATTGAAGATTTAATACACATTACAAAAATGGAAAGTATTCGTAGAACAAAAATTGTAGATCTGCTCCGAAAAGAGAAAGAATTTGGAGCTACAGTCGCCGTAAAAGGATGGGTAAGAACTATTCGTGGTAATAAATATGTGAATTTTATTCACCTGAACGATGGCTCTACAATTCATAATCTTCAGATCGTAGCCGATGTGGAAAAATTTGGAGAGACGTTCTTCAAACCTGTAACTACCGGAGCATGTATCCATGTTATCGGAAAGTTGGTAGAATCGCAGGGTAAGGGACAAACAATGGAAATTCAGGCAGATTCAGTAGAGATTTACGGAACAGCAGACCCTGAAACTTATCCCTTGCAAAAGAAAGGGCACTCACTCGAGTTTTTGAGAGAGATTGCTTATCTGCGCCCTCGTACAAATACTTTCGGTGCAATATTCCGTATACGTCACCATATGGCTTATGCCATTCATAAATATTTCAATGATAATGGATTTTTCTATTTCCATACACCTATTGTAACTGCTTCGGATGCAGAAGGTGCAGGATCTATGTTTCAGGTAACTACACTTGACTTTAATAATGTTCCACGCAACGATAAAGGACAAGTAGACTATGCCGAAGATTTCTTCGGACGCCAGACCAACCTTACCGTATCGGGACAGCTCGAAGGAGAGCTTGGAGCAATGGCTCTTGGTGCTATTTATACATTTGGTCCGACATTCCGTGCCGAGAATTCTAATACTCCACGACATCTTGCCGAATTTTGGATGATAGAGCCCGAAGTAGCGTTCTATGATATCCACGACAATATGGACTTGGCGGAAGACTTCCTTAAATATCTGATACGTTATGCATTGGAAAATTGTAAGGATGATCTTGAATTCCTGAGCGAGCATTTTGATAAAGAATTGATAGACCGTCTGAACTTTGTTACAGCTAACGACTTTGTGCGCCTTACATATACCGAAGGGGTAGAAATACTCGAGAAGAGCGGACACAAGTTTGAATTCCCTGTTTATTGGGGAGCTGATTTGCAATCGGAACACGAACGTTATTTGGTAGAAAAGCACTTCAAACGTCCTGTTATCCTGACCGACTATCCAAAGGAGATCAAGTCTTTCTATATGAAACAGAACGAAGATGGTAAAACTGTTCGTGGAATGGATGTACTTTTCCCTAAGATCGGAGAAATTATCGGAGGTTCGGAGCGTGAAGCTGATTATGATAAACTTGTTACTCGTACCAAGGAGCTGGGTATGAATACAGACCCTATCTGGTGGTACCTTGAAACACGTAAGTTCGGAACAGCGCCTCATGCCGGTTTCGGATTAGGATTTGAGCGTCTTATCCTCTTTATTACAGGTATGGCGAATATCCGTGATGTGATTCCTTTCCCTCGTACACCAAACAATGCCGAGTTTTAAATCAGGCAATCAAGTATATGGAAGAGCAGCAAAATATTTTGCTGCTCTTTTTATTTCGAAGAGTTAGTTCTTTGTATTACTTAAAAAATAATATATTTGTAGCCCCACACCCTACAAATACTGAATATGAGTATTAAAATAACATTTGCAGACGTAAAGAAGTCTCAGGAAATAAAAACATATATCAAGCAGGCCGACGCATCATTGGCTGTGATGGGATACACCGAACATAGCTTTGCCCATACAACCAAATGCGCCGAAGTTGCAGGACAATTACTAAAAGATCTGGGCTATGACGATCGGGATATAGAATTGGCAAAGATAGCTGCTTATATGCACGATATAGGGAATGTAATAAATCGTGCCGACCATGCGCAAAGCGGAGCAGTGATGGCTTTTAGGTTATTAGAAAAAATGGGTATGCCAGCCGAAGATATTGCAACGATTATCACTGCTATAGGAAACCATGATGAAAAAACAGCCTTCCCTGTCAATGCTGTAGCGGCAGCACTCATTATTGCCGATAAAACAGATGTGCGTCGCAGCAGGGTACGCCGCAAAAGAACTATACATACCGATATACATGATAGAGTAAACTATGCGGTAGAGAAAGCGGATTTAAAACTCGATACAGAGAATAAGACGATAACGCTTTGTCTTACAATTGATACGAAGATAAGTGCTGTGATGGAATATTTTGAGATCTTTATAGAGCGTATGCTCCTATGCCGTAAGGCGACAGACTATTTCGGGTTCAGCTTTAAATTGAATATAAATGGTAATGCGATAATGTAGACATTTAATGTATAAACAAATAAAGCAGAAAATCGTTAGACTTTCTGCTTTGTGTTTATGTTTACTTTTTCCTATTCTTTTATCTCTTCAAACTTTACATATTCGCCTTCGTTCTTCGAAAAGACTTTGCGCTGATCGTTTTTTGATGAGTGATTGTATTGCTCGTTATTATTCGATGAATAAGTATTATTTGCCCTTTGTCCCGAAAAAGGAGAAGACGATGGTCTTCCGAATATAAAAGACGCTACTCCCCTGATCAGAGAAAAGACAAACATTATCCCTAAAATAGCAATGGAAAATATCAGAAAGAATATAAGTGTCATTTGTTTTTAGTTTTATAAATTATAACCAAAGCAAATATAATATTTGCCTTACTAAAGATAACACGTATATAAGCCTTTAGATGTAATAGTTTTATTTATTTAACAAGACTTTAGCATTGTAAACAATATCAGATAATAGCCAGCCCTTCGTGATGAAAAACTGTATGTTGCATAAGTATACTGCATCCGATAATGATGAGGATAATACCTCCTATAATATTTATTCTAAGGTTGTACCGTTGCCCTACTTTGCTTCCCGATATTACGCCAAACGAGGCTACAAGCATTGTGACTACACCGATAACTATTGCCGGAAAGAATATATTTATATTGATCAGCGACATGGATAGCCCTACGGCTGTGGCATCGATACTGGTTGCAACGCCCAGACTAAACATGGTTTTGAAATTAAGCGGATTGAATGGTTTACTCTCTCCTTCGTTTTTGATACTCGAGTATATTACTCTTGTGCCTAAGAAAACGAGAATGATAAATGCCAACCAATGATCGTACTCGTCGATATATTCAGCAAATGTAGAGCCTATAAACCATCCGAAAACAGTGAGGCTCATTTGCATGAATGCGAGCATACCCGCTATTTTCAGGATGTTGATGGTATCGTGATTTTTTATTATAGCCCCACTGGTAAGTGCTATAACGAGGCTGTCCATCGACAGGCCTATTGCTAATATAATAATTTGGATCATATCCATTTGGTAATCTCGTTCAGTCCCTTGCGGTTTTTGTTTGGGCTAATACTTTTTTCTTCGTCAATATATCCAAGGGGGAATATGGCTATGGCTTCCAGATGAGCCGGTATATCGAGAGCCTTACGCAGAATATGAGGGTCGAAGTTACAAACCCAACACGTTCCTAAGCCTGTTTCAGCCGCTGCGAGGCATATATGCTCGGCAGCAATGGCTGCGTCTACATCACCAAAGTCTTTATAATCAGTGTTTTTTCTTTTCCACGATTGCTCAGAGTCCTTGCAAACGATAATATGCATAGGTGCCGATTTGAACCACTCTCTGTTGTACGATTCCTGTATTTTTTCTATTGCATCCTTGTTGGTAACAACATAAAATACCCAAGGCTGATAGTTACAAGCTGATGGCGCCAGGCGTGCACAATCAAGAATGTAATTCACTTTTTCCGCTTCTATAGGTTGAGGCATGTAAGCCCTAACCGAATAGCGGTTTTCGATAAGATTTTTTAGTCGCATTAGCTTTATGTAGTAGTCTTAACTGATATCCTTTTATTCTTAATGTAATGAAAAGGATACAGCTATAGGCTGATATTCAGACTTACTTATAATTCTTCTTCTACTTTATAATTGTTCCTTTCGCTCGAACTGCGTGAGATAATCTCTCCCAGAAATCCCGCAAGAAAAAGTTGGGTTCCCAGTATCATCATTGTCATAGCAATGAAAAAGTACGGTGAACTAGTCACCAACGGGTGCGCTATCCCTTTGCTCATAGCATACAATTTGCTGCAACCTAAAATAACAGCAGCTATGAATCCGATAAAGAACATGACAGTACCCCATAGTCCAAAAAAGTGCATTGGTTTTCGTCCAAATACCGATAAGAACCAAAGGGTTAGCAAATCGAGATAACCGTTTACAAAACGGCTGAATCCAGCGAATTTGCTTTTGCCGTATTTTCGGGCTTGGTGGTGTACTTCTTTTTCTGTAATTTTTGTAAACCCTGCTATTTTTGCAAGGTATGGTATATAACGGTGCATATCGTTATATATCTCTATGCTTTTCACCACATCTTTGCGATAGGCTTTCAGCCCGCAGTTGAAGTCATGGAGCTTCACTCCCGAAACTTTTCTGGCTGTGGCATTAAATAGCTTTGTAGGCAATGTTTTCGACAGTGGATCGTAACGTTTCTTTTTCCATCCCGAAACAAGATCATACTTGTCTTCCTTTATCATCTTGTAGAGTTCCGGTATTTCGTCCGGACTGTCTTGCAAATCGGCATCCATCGTGATCACAACATCGCCGGTTGTACGTCCGAAGGCACAATGCAATGCAGGAGATTTACCATAGTTGCGTCTGAATCGGATTGCTTTTACATTTTCGTCCGATTTTTTCAAATCAGCTATTATTTCCCACGAACGGTCATTGCTGCCATCGTCAACAAAAATGATCTCGTACGAGAAGCCGTTCTCATTCATAACCCTTTTTATCCACGCATGGAGCTCGCTTAGCGATTCTTCTTCATTATATAAAGGTATAACAACAGATATATCCATAGATGCTTTAGTTATTCTTTTTTATTTTGACTACAAAGTTGAGAACAAAGCTAAGGAAAAATCCTAAGAATATGTTCTTTATAAATTCCATTACGATATATGTCAGTTTGTTAGAAAATATTACTCTCATAATGTCTTTTGCCCGTTCGTAGTCGGCCTCAGGTACTTTTATTATAGGGGCAACTTCTATGCTTTTCATCACTGGCTCTATCATGCGGCTAAAGAATGCCGGGTCGATAAACTGATAGTGAGCAAACATGATTACGCCTTCGAGAAAAGAGGCGTAAAAGCACATCAATACCGTAAAGGCGATGCAATGCCATGCGCTTTGCGGATTGTCGGGGTCGGAAGTCTTAAACCTGTAATAGAAAATATACACTACCAGCAATGTGACAATGTTGAGCAGATAAAAGATGAATGCAAACCTGTCTGATACACCTATGCCTGCTACAATTAGAAATATGTATCTGATAACCCAGAATAATCCGAGCAACAGACCATAAAACATAGCATATCTGTTGATTATAGAGAAGCTTTCGCCTAAACGTTGATTTTTTGCCATAAGTGATACAAATGTAAGAAAATTATCAGATTCTATAAAGCAGACCCATAAACAATTACCAAGAAATAAGTAAGAGGGTAGAGTATTATAGAAAGAGGCTATCCAAAAAATTAGACAGCCTCTTTATGTATTCAGAAATTTCTTTACCTATTAGTTCCCTTTGTTCTCTTTTTCTTCTTTTATGGTTAAGTCTAAAGGGTGTTTCACCTTCTCTTTTAGCAAAGCTATATCGAGAACCTCCTTTATGTCATCTACATAGTGGAAAGTCAATCCTTTGAGATATAGAGGTTTGATTTCGTCTATATTCTTTTTGTTTTCTTTGCAAAGGATGATCTCTTTTATTCCGGCACGTTTTGCAGCCAGTATTTTCTCACGGATGCCACCCACAGGAAGAACTTTTCCACGCAGGGTTATTTCTCCGGTCATTGCCAGATTTGGTCTAACCTTGCGTTGGGTGAAAGCCGAAGCCAGCGATGTAACCATTGTTATACCTGCTGACGGGCCATCTTTCGGAATAGCTCCTTCAGGAACGTGTACATGTACATTCCAGTTGTCGAATACCTTTTCGTCAATACCGAGCAACTGCTGTCCGTGCGACTGTAAGTATTGGAGTGCAAGTATGGCCGATTCTTTCATCACATCCCCCAGATTTCCTGTCAGGGTTAGTTTGCCGCCCTTGCCTTTGTTTAGCGATGTTTCTATAAACAGAATTTCTCCACCTACCGAAGTCCAAGCCAAGCCTGTAACGACTCCCGCATATTCGTTGCCCTGATATTGATCACGGGTATATTCTACTGCTCCCAGATACTCTTGCAAATCATCCGGATCGATCACTTTCTTATATTCATCGTCAGAAGCTACCTTACGAGCCAGTTTACGCATAATCTTGGCAATCTTCTTATCCAGTTCACGCACTCCCGATTCGCGGGTATAGTTTTCTACAATTTTTTCTATTGTCTTTTTCGGAATATCGATAGCGTCTTTTGTCAGTCCGTGATTTTCCAATTGTTTAGGTATGAGGTGACGGCGAGCTATTTCTATTTTCTCTTCTATAATGTATCCGCTTACGTCTATCAGTTCCATACGGTCGAGCAATGGCTGAGAGATGGTCGATAGGTTGTTTGCAGTAGCAAGGAACATTACTTTCGATAAATCGTAATCGATATTCAGGTAATTGTCATGGAATGTTGAATTTTGTTCAGGGTCAAGGACTTCTAATAGGGCAGAAGACGGATCACCTTTAAAATCACTACCTATTTTATCGATTTCATCAAGCACAAACACAGGATTTGAAGAACCGGCTTTCAGTATATTCTGAATAATACGCCCCGGCATCGCACCTATATATGTACGGCGGTGTCCTCGTATTTCCGACTCGTCGTGCAATCCTCCCAAAGACACTCTCACATAGTTGCGGTTGAGTGCTTTTGCTACAGATTTACCTAAGGATGTTTTCCCCACTCCCGGAGGGCCATAAAGACAAATGATCGGCGATTTGAGGTCACCTTTGAGTTTCAGTACGGCAAGATGCTCAATAATACGCTCTTTTACTTTCTCCAAACCAAAGTGATCTTGATCGAGCACTTTCTGAGCATTTTTCAGATTGAAATTGTCTTTCGTGTACTCACCCCAAGGCAAGTCGAGTATGGTTTCTATATATGTATATTGAGTAGAGTAGTCGGGCGACTGCGGATGCAGGCGTTCGAGCTTTGTTATTTCTTTTTCGAAAATAGCGGCTACATCTTTACCCCACTTCTTCTTTGCTGCTCTCTGTTTAAACTCTTCGAGGTCGGCTTGTTGAGGGCTTCCGCCCAATTCGTCCTGAATTGTTTTTATTTGTTGTTGAAGGAAGTATTCTTTTTGTTGTTGGTTGAGCTCTTCACGTGTTTTCATTTGTATGTTGAGCTTCATCTCCATCATCTGTGTTTCACGATTGAGGATAACCAACAGGCGGTAAGCACGTTCTTTTTCGTCGTCTATTTCCAACAGAGCTTGCTTCTCCGATCCTGAAACAGGCAGATTTGCACAACAGTAATTTACCAATACCGAAGATACACTATCCGATTTTATTCGCTGTATGAATTCCTTTGGTGGTTCGCCATACATACGCAGCATGAGTATCATCTGGTCGCGAATAGAATCTAACAGTGCTTTGTATTCTGTGTCTGTCTTGAGAACAGGAACACTTTCCTTAATTTCGTATCTTCCTTTAAGGAACGGTTCGGTTTGTGTCAGTTCTGTCAGGCGAAAACGTTTTTTTCCTTGAAAGATGACAGTCACGTTCTCATCGTCTGGAAGCTCGATTACACGTATAATTTCGCCAATAACGCCTATTGAATACAGGTCGTTGATTTCGGGTTCTTCGTTGTCTGCGTCTTTTTGGCAGACAAGCCCCACGTATTTCCCTTTCAGACGGCTTACACTTTTTATCAGCTTCAACGATTTTTTTCGTGCAACGGATATCGGCATGCTCGTCCCCGGAAAAATAATCGTGTTTCTTAGCGGAAGAATCGCGATTTCTTCTTTCAGGTCGTTTTCATTTATATAGCAATCTCCATCATCGAAGTCATTAGCTATGATCGATATAACCGGTCCATTGTTTTCTTCGAGACTGAGAAAATCTTTCTTTTTACTAAACATATTTATAATCCTTGTTTTTGTTTTTATGCTCCTTTTTACAAGAAGCAGATAAAAATATGGAATAATAACTAACTTTGCTTACATATATAACAAAATTTATGCCATAAATGGTTATAGATTTTTTGAATGAGTGATAGTATAATACATGTAATAAGAAATTATACATTGATTTTACTATAAAAATGTTACTTATATAAATATGCCGAATCTTTATTTTAGGTTCAAAAAGTTTACAGTTTATCACGATCGTTGTGCCATGAAGGTAGGTACAGATGGTGTTTTGCTTGGTGCATGGGTCAATGTTTCAGGCGATAATATTGTAGATATAGGTACAGGTACGGGACTCATTTCGTTGATGATGGCTCAGCGCAACGAAAAAGCTGTAATAGACGCAATAGACATTGATAGCGATGCTGTAAGTCAGGCAAAGGATAATATTGAAAATTCTCCATTTGGTAACCGTATCAATTCTTGGAATGCTTCGTTGCAAGAGTTTTGCTCAAAAGCAGAGAAACGATATGATGTGATTGTTTCCAACCCTCCTTTTTTTGTACAATCCTTAAAGTCGCCAAACAAAGAACGTTCTTTGGCAAGGCATACCGATAGTTTGCCTGTCGCAGATTTGATCGGCTTGTCTGCTTCACTTTTGTCTCAAAGGGGGCGGATGTCTTTTATCTATCCTTTTGATTACAAAGCAGAGCTTATAAAGCTTGCCGAAAAATATAAACTATCAGTGTCACGTATTACCAATGTGTTTCCTACCCCTGATTCTCTACCAAAACGCATTCTGATAGAGCTGTCGAAAGATGAAGCCACACCAATCGAGAATGATTTGATTATAGAAAAAGCAAGACATATATATTCAGATGACTTTACTGCTTTATTGAAAGATTTTTATCTGAAAATGTAAATTGACTTTTCGGATTATACGTTTCGCTATAACTGTTTTCTTACACTACTTTATTTTGCCATCGGGCTCGTGTGAGATATATGATTGAGAATATTAATAGAGGTCCCCAATAAAAGTATTCTACAGTCCAACACCACGCTACAGACATTTCCTTATATATTACTATCCACGACATAGCCACAATGTATATTACCATTGTTATCATTTCCAATATAAGGGCGGCTTTGGTGTTTCCTGTTCCAGATATGGAGTTGAATACTACAATACTTAGTGCTGATATCGGTAGCGAGAAAAGTAATACGATAAGAGGTGTCACCGTTTCTCCGATAAGTGTTTTCTGATCGATAGGAGCTATGATTGATATCCAAAACTCTGGAGAAATAAATGTTATTCCCATCATGAGAACGATTATTCCCATATTTAATAAGCATATTTTCTTCACAAGGGGAATAACTCCTTTTATATTCCCTGCGCCCATCGTATTGCCCACCAGTGTGTTGGCGGTGGTGGCCAAAGCATTCATCGGAATAAAGTAAACCATATAGAAACTTCGGACGAGGTTTGTTATTTTAAGCGCATCTTCGGAGTGTTGTTCTATGGCAACGAAGAAGATAAACCATGTAGACATGGAGATAAAATACTGCACCATCGTAAAGGATGATATATTCAGGATGCTTCGGATAATGGATAGCTTGAATTTCATCTTTGCAAAACCATATTTCTTGAAGTCGACGGTTGCAAATGTATATATGGTAAAAAATAGCACAGAGGCTATCTCTGACAATACAGCAGCGATGGCTGCACCTTCAATTCCCATCTCGGGGCAACCGAAGTTACCGAATATAAGAGCATAGTCGGCTATGATATTCACAACAGCCATTGTGATTGCATTGAATGTCAATACCTTTGTGCGGGCGACTCCGACATAGAATGCACGGAACATTACGTTGAATGCCGCAAAGAAGAATCCGTAGATGCGTATAGATAAATATCTGTCGATAGCGTCGAATACGTCCGGCGATTTGAGGAATGTAGACAGCACTTGATCGATCAGTAGCTGTGACATGAAAAACAGAATAAGAGCAAATACCTGTAAAAACATAAGCCCCTGTATCACGATAGTACCTATCTTATCGTAATTTTTTTCACCATTGCGGCGGCTGATCATAATCTGCCCACCGATACTGAAACCGAAGCAAAGCGTAAAAATAGCTACATAATATATTCCCGCAAGTCCCGAAGCACTTTGGTATATACCCGCCAAACCGGGGTGATCGGGGTTGACAACATGTCCGAGGAAAAAAGTACCTGTGAGTTGTATAATATTCTGGGCAAGTAATCCTAACATAATAGGAATACTTACCTTCCATATATCTTTATATGTATATGAATGCATAAGTTTAGCTGTTTGCTATTTGCCAATAGCAGAGTTAATACAAATTCCTAAAAATAGGTCTTATTTGATAATCTTGTTAGTCTTAGTGTCAGGAAATACAACCCATGGCTTGAAAGATTTAGCTTCTTCAAACTCCATTTGGGCATAAGACATTATAATAACAATGTCTCCCGGTTGTACTTTGCGGGCGGCAGCTCCATTCAGGCAAATAGCACCCGATCCACGTTCGCCTCTGATGACGTATGTTTCGAGGCGTTCGCCATTGTTGTTGTTGACTATCTGGACTTTTTCGCCTTCTATCAGGTTTGCCGCGTCCATCAAATCTTCATCTATCGTGATACTTCCGATATAATTCAAGTTGGCTTCGGTTACAGTAACACGGTGTAACTTCGATTTTACAACTTCTATGATCATTTTTTATCTTTATAATTAAGCTTTCGCTTTGTATACAATATTATCTATCAAACGTACATCGCCACAAAATACTGCGATGCATCCTACTATATAATCAGATTCTTGCCAGTTGTTTACCGACTGTAAAGAATCGCCGTCTACTATTTCGTAGTATTCCACATCCAACTCTTCATGTGAATTGAGCTGATTGGTTACTTTGTCTATTACCTCTTTTACGGTTTGGGATTGCATCCATTCCTTACTTTCGAATAAGGTTTTAGATATATTTACAGCCACCTGTTTTTGAGCTGCGTTCAGCCTTTCGTTCCGACTGCTTAGTGCCAGTCCGCTGGGTTCCCGTACTATCGGCATTGGTACAATCTGTACCGGCAGCTCCAGTTGTTTGACCATAGCCCTGATTACAGCCAATTGTTGGAAATCTTTTTCGCCAAAATAAGCTTTGTCAGGTTTTACAATGTCGAACAAACGGCTTACAACTTGTGCTACACCGTTGAAGTGTCCGGGGCGATGCACGCCTTCCATCACTTTGTCAATCTGTCCAAAATCGAACTCTCTTGTATCCGGCTCGGGGTATATTTCTTTTTCGGAAGGAGCAAAGACGAAGTCTACGCCTGCTTTTTCCAGAAATAGGCAATCTTGTTCCAGGTTGCGCGGATATTTTACAAGATCTTCTTTGTTGTTAAACTGTGTCGGGTTTACAAATATGCTGACAATAGAGATGTCATTGTCTGCGATACATTGTTTTACAAGAGAAATATGACCGTTATGCAGTGCACCCATGGTGGGTACGAATCCTATTTTTTTGTCTTTCAGGCGCAATGGTGCAACAACATCTTGTACCTCTTTTACAGTATTTAATAATCTCATCTTTTTCAAAAATCAAAAGCGGATACAAAGCAACTAAATATTTGTGTAACGACGAAACAATCAGGCTTTTTTGTTTCAATTTTAACGAATAAATCTTCACCAAAACAAGGAAGAAAGACCTTAAATTAAAGGGTTGCAGGATTTTGTCTTGTAAAATTTGCAAAAAACAAGATTTTTTTTTATTATCTTTGTACTTTCAATTCAAGAAACAGAAGAGGATTATAATTAAATGGGTACTAAAAAGATTTTATACATCACGCAGGAGATCACTCCTTACTTGCCGGATTCACCAATAGCAACTAATTGTAGATACTTACCTCAAGCAATACAAGAAAAAGGACAGGAAATAAGAACGTTTATGCCGAAGTTCGGCAGTATAAACGAACGGCGTAATCAGTTGCATGAAGTTATACGCCTATCGGGAATGAATCTTATAATAGATGATACAGACCATCCTCTGATAATAAAAGTGGCATCGATACAGGCTGCTCGCATGCAGATCTACTTTATAGATAATGATGATTACTTCAAACGTAAATATACTGTGGCGGATGATCACGGAGTGGAGTTTGACGACAATGACGAACGAAGCATATTCTATGTGAGGGGTGTATTGGAAACAATAAAAAAACTTCGTTGGATACCTGATGTAATCGATTGTCATGGTTGGATGACAGCACTTACAGGTCTTTATATTAAGACAGCATATGCTGATGACCCTTGTTTCAAAAACTCAAAGGTTGTTTACTCTCTCTATAATGATGACTTTAAGAAGCCGTTCAGCAATAAGTTTATCGACAAATTAAAGTTCGACGGAATAAAAGATAAGGAAATCACAGACCTAAAAGGTGTTGTTGATTTCGAAACTCTGGCTAAATTTGCGATTAAAAATGCAGACGGAGTAATACAAAGTGAAGATTTGATCAATAAAGATGTACTCGATTACGCAAGTAAATCAGGTAAAAACTTCCTTCCTTATCAGGGAGATCTGGAAAATTCTGTTGATGCAATCAATAATTTTTACGAGAATCTTTAAAGTATCTAAAATAAAAATAGAAAAATGCTGTTTTATTTCATGAGAACAGCATTTTTTTGGATATTTGAAACCAATTTAATTTAACCCTTAATTTTGAATGAAGAGTAAAGCTTTACTGAGTCTGATAATTACAATCCTGATGGTTGTTTTTATTTCTTGTGATGACGATTTGAACAAGATAGGAAATTCTATACTGCCCGAAGGAGACGATATATTTGTATATGTTGATACTGTTGCCATAACAGCAAGAACCGTATCGCTCGAAGATTCGGTATATGCCAAATCTCAAATGGGGTTATTAGGAAATTATGTGGATCCTGTATTCGGGAACATAAAGTCTGACTATTTATCGGAACTATATTGTCCTGAAAATACTGAGTTTCCACCAAAGACGCTTTCTATCGATTCGACTTTTCTTGAGGTGATTTCAGATCAGTATTTGGGTGATAGTATCGCTCCGTTTGGTATAGCTGCATACAAAGCAACACAGCCTCTTACCGCTAATTTCTTTACGAATATAGATCCGAAGAAATATTGTGATATGTCGCAACCTCTGGGTCAAGGTATATTTACAGTGACTTCTGCTCCGAACAATAGCGGTCAAAGGACGTATTCACTTCGTCTCAAAAAGGATATGGGGCAAGAGTTTTATGATGAATGGGTGAACTCGAAAGGTGCAACATTCAAAAACTCTGATTCTTTCCGTAAATTCTTTAAAGGTATGTATCTTACATCTACCTTTGGTTCGGGAACAATGATTAGCGCGAGTACTACAATATTTAAGGTATATCTTAAATATAATGGCAGAAATGTAGCTGATACTGAAGACTCTGTTCGAGTAGGGGTGTTCAGAATGGCATTTACGCCCGAAGTGATACAGTTGAACCACATTCAGAACAAAAATCCGGACTACTTGTTTACTAACAATGATACACGTACATACATGAAAAGCCCGGCGGGAGTATGTACCGAATTGACAATACCTTTGGCTGAAATAATGAAAAAAGCCGAAGAGACGGGCAAGAAAAATAATAAATTGAACGCTGCTAACTTTAAGATTAAAGGATTCACCGAAGAGGAAGAAAAAACCAATTTGGGAAGACCATCAACTCTTTTGTTTATAAATAAAGATTCTTTGACTAATTTCTTCTCAGATAGGAATAAGAATAGACCGGATGCTAAAACCAGTTTTGTCATGGAGCGGTCATCGACGACTAATATTTATAACTTCGTCTATGGAAATATAGCGAGTAGTACAGTGAATAATATCGCTAACCTGATTAATCACTATATGGATTATTATAAAGGAAAAGACAATATTCCTGATCTTAAATATTTGGTTATACCTGTTTCGACTAAGACTCAATCGTCTACAACGTCTTCAGGGTCGAGTGTTACTATGTACACAAATGTTTACAACTTAATGACTCCTGCTTCAGCTATATTCAGAACAGATGTTAATAATATGAAGATGGGGCTTATATTCAGTAACTATAACAGCACCTCGAAATGATTAGCTAAAAAGATATAGTGTCGAGAAATAAAATAAGATACACAGCCAGAGTATTATTCCTATTGTATATAGGATATCTGGGCTGTGTATCTTATTTTGTACATAGCCACGTCTACAATGGAGTGGTGTATGTACATTCCCACCCATACAAAAAGCTGGCAAAAGGTGGTGACAATAACAGGCAACTTCCATTCGAAACTCATCATCATACCTCAGCCGGTTTCTTTACTTTCAATCAGGTATCCAATCTAGCTTCTTTTGAGGCTGTGTCTTCCCATATCGGTGATATATACATTACCGAGATAACCTTTACATACAAGCAGGTAATACTAAAGGATGTAATTCCTCCTGTTCTGTATTCTGCCAACTATAGAGCACCTCCTTCGTTTCTATCCTGAGACAATATAAAGTCTAATTATGAGGAATTGATTTCCTCCTTATGATTGAAGTGTTCATGCTTCAATCTTTATTCAGTTGACTTATTCCCAAAAAAGTGTAATGCAAATTTCTTCGACGAGATTTGTGTTGCCAATACATCATACAAAATGGTGCATTACTGCATTGTTATTGTACCATTACTATATATTTAATCAATATGAAAAAGATTATACTTTTATCATTCTATATACTATATGCTATAAGTTCTATAGCGCAATCGAAAACTTCATCAATCAAAGGGCATGTCCTCGATGGTCAAACCGAAGAGCACCTTCCGGGTGTAACTGTTTATATCGATAAAACCAAGCATGCTGCCGTAACAGACGAAACAGGGCATTTCTCTATCGACAAAATGCCCGCAGGGACATATATTCTGGTAACTCAGTATATCGGATATGCTCCCATAAGGCAAGAGGTAACTATAGGGCAGGGTGCTACCCGAAATGTAACCATGTACATAGAACCTGAGAATCAGCAGCTCGGCGAAATTGCAGTAACTGCATCTTTGAGGGCTCTCAATCGGAAGATTTCGCCTGTGGTGGTGAACGAGCTTACAACAAAAACATTTGAGGCTACCAACTCCGTATCGCTCTCGCAAGGCTTGAATTATATGCCGGGCTTGCGTGTAGAAACCAATTGCCAGAATTGCGGTACACAAGAAGTCCGCATCAATGGTTTGGAGGGGCAGTACTCGCAAATGCTTATTGACGGACAAGCTGTATTTACATCCCTATCTAAAATGTATGGATTAGAACAGATGCCGACTAATATGATAGAACAAGTAGAAGTAATCAGAGGTGGCGGTTCTGTACTTTATGGAGCAAATGCAATTGGTGGAGTTATTAATGTGATAACAAAAGAGCCGGAGAAAAATTCTTATCAGGCAAAATACAATATGTCTTTGATAGACGGAAAATCGGCGGATAATATCCTGTCTCTCAACTCTTCATTTGTAGACAGGACAAAGACTTCGGGTATTTCATTATTTGCTAATATGCGCCATCGTAATGCATGGGATGCCAATGATGATGGTTTCTCCGAAATTGGAAAAAATAAGGCGACATCTATTGGTTTCCGCAGTTTTACAAAGCCTACTTTAAATGATAAGCTCACGCTCGAATATCACTATATCTCCGAGTACAGAAGGGGAGGAGATAATCTCAATCGCCCACCCCATGAAGCGGAGATAGCCGAGACTACAGATTATAGTATACATGCAGGGAGTGTAGGTTATGTACATTCGAGTGACGATAACAAACGTAAGCTGACGGTGAATGGCTCTATTCAAAAAACAGGTAGAGATAGTTACTATGGCGGCGGTCGTGATCTGAATGGGTACGGTAATACATCCGAACTGGCAGCTACAGGTACTGTTCGCTACGAGGTGAACACCGATAAACTGCTGTTTATGCCTGCTAAATTTACTGTAGGTTTTACACAAGAGTATACAAACCTTCATGATACGATTCATAGCCGGAATATAAAGCAAATTTTGAATGTAAGCAGCCTCTATGCGCAGAATGAGTGGCGCGATGACAAGCTGACCTTCATTGTCGGAATAAGAGGTGACAAGCATAATAAGCTGAGTAATGTAAATATCATTCCCCGGTCAAGCATTAGATACAGGGTGGGGGAGAAAGTGAATTTACGTGCAGCGTATTCGATGGGATACAGAGCTCCCGAAATAATAGCTTCTGATCTGGATGTGCCTGTTATCGGAGGAAAGGCTACGATTACTGTTCTTGGTGAAAACCTGAAACGTGAATATTCGAATGCGATCAACGGAGGATTCGATTATACTTTGTTTAATAATAAGTTTTATTCCTATTTTCTTGTTGAAGGATTTTACAATAAGATAAACAGGGTGTTTATAGTAGAAGAAACAGGAACCGACGCTATGGGTAATATTATAATGACCCGCAAAAATGGTGATGGTGCATACGTATATGGGTTAAATATGGAAACGACAATACAGCCTATCGACTGGCTTGAGCTGCAAGGTGGATTTACTTGGCAGAGAAGCCGCTATACAGAGCCTGTAAGCTGGTCGTCAGAGTCGTATGTAGAACCTGTGAAGAAGATGCTCCGATCACCTGATACGTACGGATTCTTTTCGGCAACCGCTACGCCTAAGAAAAGCTATGCCGTTTCCTTGTCGGGTGTGTATACAGGCTCTATGTTGGCTCCCCACTTTGCCGGTGCAGAGGGTGTTGATAAAGATGTGACTGTAAAAACACGCAGCTTTGTGGATATGACCGTGAAGTTGTCTTATTTCTTCAATCTGAATGCTACTAACAAAGTGGAGATTAATGGCGGAATACAGAATATGTTCAACCAGATACAGAAAGATTACGACAAAGGCCCTAACAGGGATTCTGAGTATATTTATGGACCATCATTGCCTCGTACATTCTTTATTGGTCTTAAGATAAGTTCTATATAAAAAAGAAGGTGTCTCAAGAATGCCCTAAGACTCTTGGGGCACCTTCTTCAAATTTCCTTTTATTCTCCACTTTTCAATTTTTTATTTAACAAGATAAAAGAAAATATAAATTGATATTTTTAAACCACCGATGATGATTCGATTAGATTAAAAATCCTTAATCTCAAACTCGGTTTTACCGCATTTGTGTCATATTCTAAGATTTTGATACTATCTTTGTGAAGCTGAGAGGGACTCTTAACTATAAAAAAATGAAACCTTATAGTTTTTCCCTGTTGACAGACAGGGTGTTCCACTAATATATAGTTAATGGTATATATCATTATAAAAGGATTATTTATTGGTTTTTTATCTTCTGCTCCTATGGGACCTGTTGGTATGCTGTGTATTCAGCGTACTCTGAATGAAGGAAAGAAGCAAGGGTTGATAACCGGACTCGGAGCCGCTGTGGGTGATATGCTGATAGCATTACTTGCTATTATTGCAGCTTTAGGTCTAGGGTTCAGCACCGAATTTATTCAACAACACGAAGGCCCTCTTAAGATTGTGGGTAGTGTCGTCCTCATTGCTTTCGGGTATGTAGTTTTTAATAAAAACCCGTCGAAAAGCCTTACTAAACTAAAAGAAAATGCCATGTCTTTCTGGAAGGTCTTTGCATCTTCGCTAGGACTTACCGTTTCCAATATCGCTACGTTATTTCTTTATATAGCCCTGTTTGCTCGCTTCAATGTGATTGATGCAGATAAGCCTTTCGGGTACGATCTTCTTACCATATCTTTTATTGGTATCGGAGCTATGCTGTGGTGGTTGCTGGTTACTTACTTTGTTAATAAACTGCGATCCCGCTTCAATCCCAGAGGGCTTCAGATATTTAATAAGATCATAGGGGTACTATTGGTAGGTCTGGGTGTAGCCGGTATTATTACAGGTACACTGATGGGAATAGATATCTTCTAGCTTAATCCCGTTTCAATCTTTTAATTTGATCCTTATCCCATAATAGCGAGACATTAGCTCCTCTGAATATGGGTCTTCTCCGTGTATGTACGAACTTCCGTTGTATCGTGTAAATTCACAATAATCTAAACCTTTTTCTTTCGCTTGTTTTATAGCAACTTCCCGTTGTGCTACTATCTTGCTGTATGAATTAATTTCTTTCCAGCCCAGATAAAAGGTAAATAAAAAGGCTATCAGTGATACTGATACTACGATAAGTCTTATTTGCCTCAAAAATACGTTTTTATAATCCAGGTTGTAAAAGCAGATGCCTATGGCAATAATAAGGAAGGTGACAACGCCGAAAAGTGCTCTGCGGGGGAATGTAGGTGAAGCCAGCATGGCGTATACCGCTGCAATAGCAGCTACTGCATATATAAGCACAAGCTTCATTTTGTCTTTTTTATCTCCTCTCGAGAAACGACTGAAAGTGATAACGGAAATGAGAGTAATAAGAAAAAGAGGTCCGCTATAATAAAAAAATGTAAGCGTCCACATAAATAGACGGTAACTTAAGTTGTATAGGCTGAATGATGTGGATTCACCCGCTCTTACAAAGTTTCCCGGAGCAGTTATCATGATGATAAAGCCTATAATAGCTCCGGCAAATCCAGCAATAGCCCAAACAGGAATAGACCACTTGTGCGAACGGTAATATATGAAAAAGCCTATAACAATCACTAACATTGCAGCCGCTGTGTTTTCGTTTGTCCATCCGGCTAGTATTCCCGGTATGAAAATACACATAGAGTAAAAAGCTTGTAATATAGGCCTTGATACTCTTCCTGTATACAGCCTGAAGGGCAAAAGGAATAGTAAAATCAGCCATGTTCCCCAAAGGTAGTTGGCAGAGCCCGTTAGCCAAAAGATGGTATCGCCAATTACGGGTTGTGAAAACCATACTCCAAGATTGACGGTTAAGAATAAGAAGATGCTATTTTTTGTTCTTCCTTTGATGTGCAGGTAGATTAAGAAGATATAGCTTAAATAAACTAGTGTATTTAGTAGATCTGCTACATCGGTAGGGAGCATTAGCAGTATTTGTGCGATAAAATGAACAACGGAGCGTCCTCCCCACATGTAGTAATGGTTGACTTGAGAATGTATAATGTCCTTGATCGAAGTGATACGACCTTCTTCTCCGTAGATAAAGAGATATGCAAAGTCATCGGATATAATAGGAGTCAATCTGTTTAGTGAATATAGAGCTGTGAAACAGATTAGTATCACAACTATCCAACACGCCCTTATCTTTGTTTTGGTGTTGCTGATAGAATATAAGAGTCTCTCCGTCTTGCTATATATTTTTCGAAAAAGAGATACTCCATGGTCGAAACTGTTGTTCTGGGCGTACATGAAGTTATTGTAAGTTTGCTACAAAAATACAATAAAAAACAAAAGCAGCAAGAGGATTTGTCTTGCTGCTTTGTTATTATTATTGAAAAATGCTTTATCCGCATTTCGATGCACCACAGTTTGTACATTTCATACAACCTTCTTGATATACCAATGTCTCTAGTCCACAGACAGGACATTTTTGACCTTTGGCTTCTGTTTCATTCGGTAGGTATTTCTTCAGTGCACGTTCAACACCATTCTTCCATGTGTTGATAGTTTCGCTATTGAGTTCAAGTCCCTGAACAAGTTTTACAACCTGATCGATAGGCATTCCGTAACGCAACACTCCTGATATTAGTTTGGCGTAGTTCCAAAACTCTGGGTTGAACTTGCCGTTCAGTCCTTCGATTGTTGTTTTATAACCTCTCTTATTCTTAAATTGGAAGTCGTATGAACGTTGACCTTCGTCGTTCATTGTTTTGATAATCACACCTTGATTGATGTTCTTCGGAAGCACAAGGCCTTCGTCGTCGTCCGACAATCCGGTAAAGATCTCGTAAGGGCGTCCGTCTAATAAGCCGATGAAAGCAATCCATTTTTCCTTGTTGTTTTGGAATTTGATGACATCCGCAGCCAGTTCGCGAGGGCGTTCCATTACTATCTGAGGGCGTTCGTAGCAGTCTCCGCAGTCTTCTTCTTCCTTTTTGCTGTCGTTAGCAATAAGAACTCCGGCGCGCGATCCGTCACGGTATACAGTACATCCTTTACATCCGCTTTTCCATGCTTCTATATAAAGTTGGTTCACGAGGTCTTCCGAAACATCAGATGGCAGGTTGATGGTTACGCTGATAGAGTGGTCTACCCACTTTTGGATGCGTCCCTGCATTTTTACTTTCTGTAGCCAGTCTACATCGTTTGAAGTAGCCTTGTAGTAAGGCGATTCGGCAACCATCTTGTCTATTTCTTCATTTGTATATCGCTTGGCAGCAGGATATCCTTTGCTTTCCATCCATGTTACAAACTTATGGTGGAATACGACATATTCTTCCCAAGAGTCTCCGTTTTCGTCAACAAAGTCTACACGTACTTCCTTGTCGTTCGGATTCACTTTGCGGCGACGTTTATACACCGGGAGGAATACCGGCTCGATACCTGATGTCGACTGTGTCATCAAGCTTGTTGTTCCTGTAGGTGCTACTGTAAGACATGCTATGTTGCGACGTCCATATTTTTCCATGTCTTTGTATAGTTTCGGATCAACTTCAGCCAAACGATTGATGAAAGGATTGTTTCTTTCACGTTCGATGTCGAATATTTCGAATGCTCCACGTTCCTTCGCCAGTTCCACAGAAGCACGGTATGCAGCAATAGCCAGTGTGCGGTGTACTTCTTCGGCAAAAGTTGTAGCTTCTTCTGTTCCGTAACGCAAGCCCATAGCGGCAATCATGTCGCCCTCGGCTGTGATACCTACTCCTGTACGGCGGCCTTGTAGTGTTTTCTTACGGATTTTTTCCCATAGATGTCTTTCAGGCCATTTTACTTCTTCGTTTTCAGGGTCAATTTCTATCTTGTTCAGGATCTTATCTATCTTCTCGGTTTCAAGATCGATAATATCGTCCATGATTCGTTGTGCGAGTCCTACGTGTTTTTTGAATAGTTCGAAGTCGAAATATGCATCTTCCTTGAATGGATTCACTACGTATGAATATAAATTGATTGCCAATAGACGGCAGCTGTCATAAGGACAAAGAGGGATCTCACCACATGGATTTGTAGATATAGTCTTGAATCCAAGGTCTGCATAGCAGTCCGGCACAGATTCTCTGATGATGGTATCCCAAAACAATACTCCCGGTTCGGCCGATTTCCATGCATTGTGAACTATCTTTTTCCACAGGTCGGTAGCGTTAGTGTCTCTTACTGTAGTCGGGTTGTTCGAGTCTATCGGGTATTGCTGAGTATACGGTGTTCCGTCTACTACTGCTTGCATAAAGGCATCGTCTATCCTTACCGAAACATTGGCGCCTGTAACTTTCCCTTCTATCATTTTGGCATCAATGAACGATTCCGAGTCAGGGTGCTTGATAGATACGCTAAGCATGAGGGCTCCGCGACGTCCATCTTGAGCGACTTCACGTGTAGAGTTGGAATATCTTTCCATAAAAGGGACAAGTCCGGTAGATGTAAGAGCTGAGTTCTTTACCGGAGATCCTTTAGGACGTATGTGTGATAAATCGTGTCCAACACCTCCACGGCGTTTCATTAGTTGTACTTGTTCTTCGTCGACGCGTATAATAGCTCCGTACGAATCCGATGATCCATCCATGCCGATAACAAAACAGTTCGACAATGATGCTATTTGATAGTCATTGCCTATTCCTGTCATTGGGCTTCCTTGTGGCACAATATATTTAAATTGGTCAAACAAGTCGTATAGCTCTTGGGTAGTGAGTCCATTTTTATATTTTGATTCTATACGGCCTATTTCGTTCGCCAATCTCCAATGCATATCTTCGGGCGATTGTTCGTAGATATTGCCTGTCGCATCTTTTAGGGCATATTTGTTAACCCATACTTTAGCGGCTAGCTCATCACCGTTAAAGTAATCAAGTGCGGCTTTATACGCCTCGTCAAAAGTGTAAACCTTCTGTGCCATTTGTTTATGTTTTTTATATAAATTATTTTGTCTGTTTCTCTTGATTTTTTTTTGTTAATGCAATATTACAGATTATGTGATGATGAAACAAATTTTGCAATATATATTTATTAACAAAGTAAAAAGTTTTCCATTTTAAAATTTAATTATCTGAAAATTAGATGTGTAAAAATTATATATTGGAGAAAAGTTTTCCATTTTGTTTTTCACTGTATAGTAAATAGAACAAGATGTGGAAGATAATGTTTAAGAAAAAAGCAAAAAAAATAATCAGAAAGATCTTTTTAACCTTTCCGATTATTTGTAAAATATGTTATTTTCTGATAAGTTACTCTGCTGCTATTAGTTCCGGATCAATCATGATACGACCACAATATTCGCAAACGATAATTTTCTTACCGATTTTGATATCCATTTGTTTTTGTGGTGGAATTTTGTTGAAGCAACCCCCGCAAGCACCACGCTCTATACATACAACAGCCAAACCGTTGCGTGCACTTTTGCGAATTCTCTTGAAGGCTTGTAATAAACGAGGTTCTACTTCGGCCTCGATATCTTTCACTTCGTCGCGAAGTTGTTCTTCTTGTTGCTTTGTTTCAGATACAATGCCATCCAGTTCTTCTTTCTTTTGAGCAAGGTCGGCAGCACGTTCGCTAAGAAAAGCTTTGCTCTTTTCTATTTGCTCAGCAAGGCTTTTAGAATCCTGGCTAAATTCGCGGATACGTTTTTCTGAAAGCTCAATTTCCAATGTTTCGAACTCTATCTCTTTGCTGAGGTGATCAAACTCACGGTTGTTGCGAACATTATCAAGCTGTTCTTTATATTTTGCAATTTTGAGCTCGCTGTCTTTTGCTTTTTGCTTTTGATGCGAAATTGCAGTATCAGCTTCTTTTAATTCAGCCTCGTGTTTTTTGATACGAGTTTCCAATCCGATGATTTCATCTTCAAGGTCGGCTACTTCAAGAGGAAGTTCTCCACGTAGGATTTTGATATTATCTATTTCAGATAGTTTCAGCTGTAGATGATAAAGCGTATGTAGCTTTTCTTCTACCGTTACTTCTTTTTCTGTAGATTTTTTTGCCATAAGATATTTTTGTTTATTGAATTTCTATCATAAAAAAATGCAGTAATCGAATAGCTTCAACTATCTTCTTACTACATCATCCGTAATAAGCGGGAGTAGGTCACCGCCTGATTACAAATATTTTACAGGATTTACGTCAAACCCTGACATATATACTGCAAAGGTAGGATATTTTTTTGAAATAATATCGAAAAAAATATTCTTTGTGAAAATTTCAGACTCGTAATGTCCTATCACTGCAAGCAATATTTTATCTTCTACGTCATAGAAGTCGTTATACTTAGCCTCTCCCGTGATGAAAATATCGGCGCTGTAAGAAACTGCTTTCGGAATAAGAAATGCCCCACTGCCGCTGCATATAGCCACATCGCGTATGGGTGTGCCACGCAAAGGCGAGTGTTGCAGCATATTGAGGTGGAATGTGTCTTTGAGCAAGTATAAGAAATCTTCTTCGTCCATCTCTTCGGGCAGCGTACCCACGATACCGCTTCCGGCTTTACTCCACTCGTTTTGTAAAGCGTAGAAATCGTATGCGGGTTCTTCGTAGGGATGTACGGAGATGAGTGCGCGCAAAACTTCCGACCGCTTGTATACAGGCAATACCATTTCGATGCGTGTCTCGGGTTCGGTGTGCAATTCGCCTATTTCGCCGCAGTAAGGCTTGGCTTCATCACCTGCTCTGAATGTTCCTTCTCCTGTAATATTGTAGCTGCACGAGTCGTAGTTGCCTATCGATCCGGCTCCTGCATTGAACAATGTATTGCGCAAAAGCTCGGCATGTGAATGTGGAACAAAGGTTACAAGCTTAAGTAGTTTGTCCTTTTGCGGATCAAGAATCCTTACATGTTGCAGGTTGAGCATATCAGCCAAATACTGATTAATTCCTTCCGAGGCATTATCCAGATTGGTATGGGCTGCATATACAACGATGTCGTGCTTGCATGCCTTTATCATGCAGCGTTCGATATAATTTTTGCCTGTGAGAGATTTGAAGCTGCGGAACGCCAGAGGATGGTGCGATATGATCAGATTGCAGCCTAAGGCTATCGCTTCGTCCATTACGGCCTCGGTGACGTCTATACAAACAATTGCGCCTTTGGCTTCCTGATGTATATCTCCTATTTGCACTCCACTATTATCAAATCCTTCCTGCAAAGGAATAGGGGCAATCTGTTCTATGACATGCAGAATATCTTTAATCTTCATCGCTCGCTGTATTTGTATAAACATTAGGTTATAACAAAGATATAATAGAAAATGAAATATTACATCATTTATATAGATCAGGAGAAATAAAAAAGCAACTCTCCCTTATAGAAGGAAGAATTGCTTTTTATTTATCTAAATAATATTGAGATTAATCGAACATTTTTCTGAAATGAGTGAATATTTTCTCTTTTACCGATTTGCTAGGCTGAAAGTTAGGAGAGTTTTCCAATCCTGTGAGGGTCTCTTTCTCTCTGTCGCTCAGGTTTTCGGGGATATAGACACTGATATTTATCAACAAGTCTCCCGTGCCGTATCTGTTGATGCTTGGCAAACCTTTATTTTTGAGTCGCAAAACCTTACCCGGTTGTGTTCCCGGTTCTATCGTTACCTTTACCTTTCCGTCTATAGTAGGTACAACGACATTACCACCTAGTGCGGCTGTAGAAACACTTAACAGTAGGTTGTAAACTATATCATTGTCGTCTCTGAACAGCTCAGGATGCGGTTCTTCTTCTACCAAGATAAGCAAGTCGCCATTTATACCACCATGGCGGGCTGCATTTCCCTTACCACTCATCGATAGTTGCATGCCTTCTGCTACTCCGGCAGGAATGTTGATGGTTATCACTTCTTCTTCGCGGGTGATACCTTCTCCGGCACAGTGAGCACATTTTTTTGTAATGGTCTTTCCTTCACCGTTACATGTCGGGCAGGTAGACTGTGTCTGCATTTGCCCCAAAATGGTGTTCATCACACGAGTAACAACACCCGAACCTTTACAGGTCGAACATGTTTCGTAGGCTGTACCTTTGTCGGCTCCTGTACCTTTACAGTGCGTACAAGAAACAAATTTGTTTACTTTTATTTTTTTCTCTACGCCCGATGCGATATCTTTCAGAGATAATTTGACTTTTACACGAAGGTCTGAACCTCTGTTTGTTCTAGGGCCACGTTGCCCGCCAAATCCGCCAAATCCTCCTCCAAAGTGCCCGCCGAATATATCGCCAAACTGAGAGAATATGTCATCCATCGAGAATCCTCCTGCGCCGCCAAATCCGCCCGGAGCTTCGTGTCCGTATCTGTCATATTTGGCACGTTTCTGCTCGTCGCTCAGTATTTCGTAGGCTTCGGCAGCTTCCTTAAATTTTTCTTCTGCCTCACTGTTTCCCGGATTTTTGTCGGGGTGATACTGAATTGCTTTTTTGCGATATGCTTTTTTTATTTCCTCAGATGTTGCGGTCTTGGTTACCTCCAGCACTTCGTAGTAGTCTCTCTTTGTTGCCATCGAAATATTCTTGTTTTATTTTGCAACAATTACTTTAGGATATCTGATGATTTTATCATCGAGTGTATATCCTTTCTGTATACTGTCTATGATTTTGTCTTTGTCTTCTTCGCTCTGAGCCGGAATAGTAGTTACCGCCTCATGCTTATCGGTGTCGAATGCATGACCAATGGTTTCTATCTCTTTTACTCCGTGCTTGGTGAGGAAGTTTGAAAACTTGCTGTATATAAGATCTATACCTTCTTTTACAGCATCTATGTCTTCCGTTTTTGAGATGTTGTCTAATGCTCTCTCAAAGTCATCGACTACCGCTATGATGTCAAGCAACACTCTTTCGCTACCTGATTTAAGCAGCTCGGCTTTTTCTTTCAATGTACGTTTGCGATAGTTGTCGAATTCAGCATTAAGGCGCAGGTAAGAGTTGTTGAGCTCATTGTATTTTGCTTCCCAATCGGTCACATTGTCACTTGCTTCGTCTCCTGCATTTTCTTCTGTCTGATTATTTGTCAGATTGTCTGTTTCTACAAATTCATCTCTTTCAAGATCTTTATCAGAAATATCCTCTTTCATATTTTATATTTATTTTATTTTCAGCTAATAACAAAGATATTGTCAACAAATTAACAAGCGTAATTTATTGTATCCAAATTGATGTTGATAAGTATATAGCAAAAGGCTTGCCAAAATTCTGATGGAGTCTCAATTCTTAAATAAAATATCGATTGTATTGCAAAGGAATATATAGAGTATCTTTGTTGTGCTGAACGGATTGATATATCCTTAAATTGTCAAGTTTTATTTTTTTGAGATATATAAAAAGTAAATGCAACGAAAAAGACTCGTATTGCATCATAATATTATAGGAGATGAACTTGCTTATTTCTATTCAGAAAGTGTTGCTAAAATAAAAAGATCTAGTTTGAAAAAATAATATATTGCTAATAAATAACCCCAAAGTGTATAGACGATGAAACATAAAATGCTACTAATACTATTGTTCGTTGGTTTTGCTTTTACATCTTGTGATAAAGGCGATTTTGAATATGAAGATAAATTCAAGGATAGTCAGGAAGCTTGGAATCGTTTTAAGAAACAAACCAATAACACTTATGGATATACAACAACAGGAAGTACATGGGTTGGTTATTCGTGGCAAACCACTATTAGTGTTTGTAATGGCAAAGTAAATCAGCGAAGCTTTAAATATACCGGCTATCCGAGTGAAGTAAATCCTAATCTTGAATTGGAGTGGACTGAAACAGAATTGGAACTAGGTAGTCATAAAGATACGCCGGCATCGGATGCTTTAACTCTTGATGAAGTTTATCAAAGGGCGGAACAAGACTGGTTGAAAAAAAAGGAAGGGCACAGAAACTTACTTTGAAACAAAAAATAATGGAATGATTTCCTTGTGTGGTTATAATGAGAAGGGTTGCCAAGATGATTGTTTTACAGGGATAAGTATCAGAAGTATTATCGGAGGTATTATTGATTAAAAATATATTTTTGACATTCGTGTAACATTTTAAAAATATTAGCGTATAACATAATGTGTGAACATTCTTGTTTTTGTAGTGTTTTAGAGTATAATTTATAGAAAGATATTCCTTTTTCACATATAAGTATCTTTGTACACAGAAGCGTGTTTGTATGTTGTTGTTTTCTGAACGGAACGGAGTCTTGCTTGTAGACTGTTAAGCCTTAGGCGCTTCATTCTGTTCGGAGACAACTAAATTTCTCTCCTTAACAAGCCGTAAGAGAATCCTTCGTATAATATCCCTTTTTCTATAAAAAGACTTCGTACTCAACGAAAGTGAAAAAATACAAACAATTCTTATCTTTTTATTGTTGTTGTTAGAAACAAGTAGGTGGATGAATCAGTATTTTTTATCTTTGCATTGTTTACAAACTGGAAAGGAATTATAAACAATTACGCAAATGGAACTTTCGTCTTTACTATCTCCTATCAATATAACATTAGCAACTTTGTTGGTCGCTTCTTTTTTCTTCATGCGGGGAAAGGTTCGCTCAGACCTTGTGGCTGTATGTGCTTTGCTCATATTGGCATTAACCGGAGTGTTGACTCCTACCGAAGCATTAGCCGGTTTTTCTAATTCGGTTGTAATTATGATGATTGGTCTCTTTGTGGTAGGAGCAGGTATTTTCCGCACGGGGCTGGCAAAGATGATAAGTAGCAAAATACTTCAGACTGCAGGACAGAATGAGAATAAACTCTTTATTCTGGTCATGTTGGTTACGGCCTCTATCGGGGCTTTTGTGAGTAATACGGGCACTGTGGCCGTGATGATGCCTATTATTGTGAGTATGGCTGCGAGTGCCAATATAAGTCCACGTCGTTACCTTATGCCTTTGGCTTTTGCCAGTAGTATGGGTATGTTTACGTTGATTAGTACACCTCCCAATCTTGTGATTCAGAATGCGCTTGTTGATGCAGGATATGAGGCATTATCCTTTTTCTCGTTTGCGCCTATCGGTTTCATTGCGTTGGGTATTGGTGTTGTAGTTCTTTTCTTCTTGAGTAAGCTGCTTGTTTCAAAGAGTGATTCATCATCGGGCAAGAAGAAAGAAGGAAAATCTTTGGTTGAATTGGCTCAGGAATACCAACTGCAACAACAATCGTACAAGGTAGAGGTAAAGTCTGATTCGCCTTTGTTGAACAAAACGCTTGCCGAACTAAAGATTGCTTCAACCTACGATATCAGTATCAGTAAAATTATACGCAAGAATGTTAATTCGAGATTCAGAAAAAAGTTTGTAGAGGAGGTTGCAGGCCCCAAATCGGTAATATTGAAAGATGATGTATTATATTGCCTCGGAGATATAGAAAATATAGAAAGATTTGTTTCTGATAATGATCTCCATTTGGAGAAAAAATCCGATGAAACTCCATTCGCAGGATTTCAGGAGTCGGGTATTGCAGAGATATTTATTATGCCTAATTCCAGATTAATAAATCGTACAATTTCTGAAATTAGTTTCAGGGAGGAATATAACGTAAATGTGTTGGGTATTCAGCGTCAGAATGAATATAAGATGCGGGACATTAAAGATACTAAGTTGCATTCGGGGGATGCTCTTCTTATACAGGGTACTTGGAAAGATTTGGCAAACTTAGACAACAGGCAGGATGATCTGGTGCTTGTAGGTCAACCACTGAAAGAGGCAGCTAAAGTAACATTGGATCAGAATGCTCCTATTGCAGCCGGTATAATGATATTGATGGTATTGGCAATGGTGTTAGAGATTCTACCTTCGGTGATTGCTATTATGTTAGCTGCTGTGCTGATGGTGGTAACGGGCTGTCTTCGTAATATGGAAGAAGCGTATAATAGCATAAACTGGGAAAGTGTAGTACTGATTGGTGCAATGTTACCGATGGCTACTGCTTTTCAGAATACAGGAGTAGATACTCTTATCTCAGGTTCTTTGGTTAATCATTTGGGAGATATGGGCCCTTATGCGTTGCTTGCAGGGATTTACTTTTGTACGTCTTTGCTCACTATGTTTATAAGTAATACTGCCACAGCGGTGCTGTTTACGCCTATAGCCTTAAAGGCTGCTGAGGGGATGGGCATAAGTCCTTATCCGTTCTTGTTTGCTGTAGCAGTTGCGGCCAGTATGTGTTTCGCTTCTCCGTTTTCTACACCGCCCAATGCATTGGTGATGACTGCGGGGCGTTATACCTTTATGGATTATATGAAGGTCGGCTTGCCTTTGCAAGTGATTATGGGAATAATTATGATACTGGCCCTTCCTTTATTGTTTCCTTTCTAAAACGATTTAATTGATTTTATCTTCAAGGAGCTTCACTATCTGCTCAAGGTAGAGAGCGTCCGTTTTGTCGAAATGATTCAGGTATTCACTATCTACATCTAAAACAGCGATTACGTCGTTATGGTTGAATAGAGGCACTACAATTTCGGACAGCGAAGCGGCATCACAAGCTATATGTCCGGGGAATTCGTTAACATTCTCTACTATAACTGTTCGCTTTTCTTTCCATGCTGTGCCGCAAACGCCTTTGCCATATTTGATACGGGTACAGGCTATTGTTCCTTGGAATGGGCCGAGTACAAGTTCTTCTCTTTTTACTATATAGAATCCTACCCAGAAAAATCCAAATGTCATTTTCAAGGCAGCAGATATATTTGCCATATTGGCAATAGTGTCTGTCTCCCCTTCGAGTAAGCCTTTTAGCTGGGGTAGGAGAGTGATGTATTTCTCTTCTTTGGAAGAGGAGGATATGTGGAGGTGTTCAGCCATTTATTTTTTCTTTAATAATATAAAAGATAAATTTAGTATTTCCTATGATGTATCGTTTCCACATTCTACGAGGTTCTTTGATTAATCTATATAGCCACTCTAATCCATTTCTTTGCATCCATTTAGGAGCTCTTTGTATGTTGCCTGCATAAAAGTCAAAAACAGCTCCTATGGAGCATATATGATCTACCTCTAAATTATCTTTATTTTCAAATGCCCATTTTTCTTGTTTTGGTGCTGTCATACCAACAAAAAGAACATTAGGTTTAAACGCATTTATTTCATTTATCATAATTCTATTTTCTTCTATAGAAAATAGAGATTTATATGGTGGTGAGTATGTTTTGATTTTAACATTGGGATATTCAAGAGCAGCTTTAACTAATATTTTTTGTAATATCTCGTTTTTGCTACCTAAGAAAAAACAACTTCCACAGATATTGTTCAATCGATTCATTTCCCATTGAAATAAATCAAATCCTGCAATCCTTGTTAATTTATTTCCTGATAGTATTCTTTTGGCCCAAATAATACTTTGTCCGTCTGGTAATACATAATCGGATTGCAATAATACTTTAGCAAATTGCTGATCTTTTTTTGCTACATTATATGAATGGGCATTAATTGTATTTATTAGAATACTCTTCTTTTCTTTAGAAGATATATCATTAAGATTTCTTAGGGTATTGATTGTCTTTAAGTTGAACATAGATAGTGCTTATTTAATAGAATTACTATATATATTTAGCAATATTTTTTTATTTATTTCAGGAGTGTATTTATTTAGATAAGAGTCTCTAGAATTTAAATAAAACTCTCTTTTTTTTTCAGAAGAAATGCTTTCCCATTCCTTTAATTTTTTTACTAAATCTTTTGGGTTATTTGTTTCAAACAAAAGTCCATTAAATTGATCCTCAATCATGGATGGCATTGCTCCAAGATTACTGGCTAGAACAGGAGTCCCTAAAGCTAGAGCTTCAATAATAGTCATTGGCATTCCTTCGTAACAAATTGAAGGGAAAACTAATATAGAACTATTTTGCATATAATAAACTACGAGCGTTTTTTCTAATTTTCCTAAATATTGTATATTTGGATGTTCCTTCCCAGCTAATATTACTTCATTTACAAGCGGACCGTCTCCCCCAATCTTAATAGTATAATGAACTTTCTTGAAAGCTTCAAGTAAACATTTTATACCTTTTTCCTCACAGATTCGCCCTATGAATAAAAAGTCCGATTTTACTGAAGTATATCCTAATGATGGATTTTCTGAAAAGTTTGGTTTTATTATAAATCGGTCTTTATCTATGCCAATATAGGATTCTGTAAATAGTTTCTTCGCAAATTCAGTTAATACAATATATTTTTGAGGCATATTCCATGTGCCTAATATTTTATGAAACCAAACAATGAATGCAAGCCAGAATGTTTGTAAATAAGAGTCTCTATATACCTTATCTTTTATCGCTTGGAGAGGAAAATATGTTTTTATACTTTTGGTGTATATTTGCCCTTTATGCATTAATATTGCAGATGGACAGATTAACCTATAATTGTGTAGAGTTATAATCAGTGGAATATTATTTTTCTTTATGGTTCTAATAATTAATGGACCTGTGGCATAATGCCAATTGTGTAAATGTACAATATCTGGCTGAAATGATTTTATTTTCCTTCTAACTTCAATTGCTGCAAAAATATTCCATATAGAAAAAAGGAATTGGAACAATCCTTTCAATCCTTTTTTATTTTGAAAGGAAATCTTTTGAATATTATTGTCTTTTGCTAATAAGGAATATTCCTGTTGAAAAACAGAGTCTTCACCTCCTTCTTGTTGATAGTGTGTATGAATAAGAAGTATTTTCATTTTAGTGACAAGAATTAAATAATTAAGAGCTAGTTTATACTTGTAATTTATATAGTACTTGTATGTATTCGGATGCTATTTTATGCCAGTCAAAACGATCACGTTCTTTAAAATTATGCTCTCCTATTATTTTTAATTTTTCTTTGTTTTTTGATATGTTGATTAATATATTTCTTAAGTCTTCTTTATTGTTGAAAAAATACCCATTGACTCCATCTTTTATAATGTCATCAGCCACTCCGATGTGTCGAGTTATTACGCATCGTCCAAGAACGTAAGGCTCAGCAATACATAATCCAAAAGTTTCTGAATTAGAGGATATAACACCTATATTAGACTGTAAGTAGAACTCTTTTATTTTATCCATAGAGCATTGACCAGGAAATATAATTTGCTTTTTTACTCTCATATCATGGGCTAACTTCTTCATTTTATCAAGTAACTCTCCTTCTCCTGGTAGGTATAAACGAGAATTAGTATCATTTGTTTCGTATACATACTCAGAAAAAGCCTGAATAAGTATATCTTGATTTTTTCCAGGCCTGAATTGAGCAGGGAAAACTAATTTTAAGTGATCAGTATTACATTCTTTATAGTCATCGAAGAAATAATTAGAAACTCCTATTGGTAATAGTATTATTTTAAAATTCAATAATTTAAATTTCCTTTTCAAAAAAGTACAAGAACATATAATCTTATCAGAAAATAAAAGTAATGCAGAACCGATCAATAATCTTCCAATGAAAGCTTTTATTGGGTGCAAATTATTTCTATACGAATGAATCGAGTAGATAACTTTAAAACGATAACGTAAATATAATTTGATTCTAGCAATTGTTATCAATGCCAATTGCCAATTTGTTTGAACATGAATTAATTTTATATTGTTGTTGACAATATAATCGATTATCAGCTTTGTATGATGTTTATAATTACTATGTGTTTCCAAGCCATCTAGATGAAGTATTGGTATATTCAGATCTTTTAGAGCCTTAATCAAATTAGCTTCTTGTTCTTTCGAACTTGTTACCGCATGTATGTTTTTATACTGTTTATGTATAGCTTTTATTTGTTCAACGAGTAGTGCTCCTACACCATTATTGAAACCTCCATCAACAAAAAATAAGATTTTCATATAGTTGTTAGATTTTGTCTTTTTACATATAAATAGATATATACAGCCAAATAGGAAGAGACTAAAGGACTAGTATATGCATGGCCTCCATATATGGCATGTAAAACATATAGACTTAAGCCTATTGTAAGCCAGTATGATAGTAAGTCTTTATTTTTTAAATAACTTTTTATTGTTTTGCATAGGATATTTAAAGGGAATATCAGAATTAAGATTGAGAAAAGGAGACCATAAGTTCCTATTAAATCTAAGGGATCTACTTCTACCCCTTTTGGTCCATTTAATCCTAATATATATTGTATAGAGATACTAAATTGTACTCCGATACCAAGTAACCAATCAAATAAAGAGAACTTCTCAAATGTTTCAAAAGATGCTTCTATAAGATAATCTCTTCCTGACATTTCCATGAAAATTCCTATAATATCACTATATTTTTTAGATAAGTATGAATCGCTAAGAATTGAGTTTACGATAAAGCTAATAGATTCAATAAGACCAATGGAGAAAATGAAGATAACTATTATTTTTTGTTTAAAAGAACTTCTGTAATCTTTTGTATTATTAAAAACTATATTAAAGAAGAAACATAGCATTATTGCACCTGTTCCAAAATAACAAGCCATTGAACCAACGAAAACAGTCCCGATTGACATAATTAGAGTTGCTATTAAATATAATACCTTTTTTGTTTTCAAAAAACAAAAACAAGACAAAGCATTTAATAGCAATATTGTTAATCCCACATCATTCATTGCGATGAAAAAACCTTTAGTGCCAAAAGAGTCTTCTAAATATGCATTATAACCAAAACCAAGAAAATAACTTAGTATCAATACTAAAGCGGCAGCTAAACCATAGCCAATTGCACAGTTTAAAATAGTCCAAATATTGTCAAAATATTTGTTCTTCAGTAAAATGCTTAATACGCAAAAGATATATAAAACTTTGATGAGATTAGAAATTGAAGATATTAAAAAATATCCCATTATAATGTGATAACTGAAACTAATAAAAGAAATAACTAAAATAAAAAAAATATATTTTGAGAATATGTTTTTAAGTAGATAAGGCAAGGCATAAATAACCACAGCACCCCTATAAAGAATACCAACCATACTCTCCCCTTCTCCTGATGCTCCTTTAAGATAACCGTTAAGACAATCTATAATAATAGGAAAGAACAAAAGTAGGAACGGGTACAAATATCTTTTTTGTAAAATGCTCATTTTTAGCCGTTTCTTCTTGTATAGTATTTTTGTACAATACCTTTGGGTAATATGTTTTTTAGAAATACTCTAATCTTCCAAGTAATATAACTTGTAATAAAAGATATTTTCCATGAAATTTTATTTTCGATACCATGTATTCGTGCATCCTCATATCGATTTATTTTAAAATTATTTGACATGCCTGTTCCATAGTCGAAAACAGAGATTACAATAGGAATATATTGAAACGATTTATGATTTCGATAGCATTGTATAAAAAAATTATAGTCACCACTACTCTTAAAGGATGTATCAAAAAGCATTGTTTTCAATATATTTGCTTTTACAAATGATGATGGGTGCCCAAAGACCATCTTTTTTTCCATAAGTTCTATTGGTTCGGGTTTGTGTATATATGAAGTTTTTATATTAGAGATACTTATTTTTGTATCTCCATAAATAATATCGGCACTGGGATCATGTAATTGTATAAATTTTGAAATAACATTGTTGTCTAATAGGCAATCTCCGCTATTAATAAAATTGATCCAATCACCAGTAGCTTTTTTAATCCCTTTATTCATTGCATCATAAATTCCATTATCTGGTTCACTTATCCAGTATGTTATATAGCTTTCATATTTTTTTATAATATCAATAGTCCCATCTGTACTTCCCCCATCAATAATAATATACTCAATATTAGAATAGGTTTGTTTAATGACGGATAAAATAGTGTTTTCTATTACTTCTACTGCATTATAAGCAATGGTTATAATACTAATAAGAGGGACAGATGTTATTTCTTTAATCATTATATTTTAATCGGATTTGATTTTCAACATATGCTTTTAATAACTTTTCACCTTCTTTGTTAGGATGAAGTTGCATATCATCGAGGTATTGTTTTGTATTTGTTGAATTTATTCCACACTCATTGTAAATATCAACTACAGCTATATTATTTTTTCCCGTTATGCTTTTAATTATCTGGTTTATCCTAAGGATAACTCCTGTTTTATAGTTTTTATTATTTGTTTGTTGTGGTGTCATAATGATAATGCATGATTGAGGGAAGTGTTTTTTCAAACATTCGATAATATATCTCATAGAGCCATAAACAGATTTTCTTAATTGTAAATATTTAGAATCAGAGTTCCATTCTGTGATATTTATGTCAGCTATTTTGTCAATCCTATATGAATCTATACAAGACCCAGTAATGCATCCTGTAGCATCGTTTAATCCACACATGATAGTTATAAGATCTGGATAATATCCGGTTTCATCTTTATCTTTTAGAAGCCTTATTAATTGATTTGACATAATATTATCCGAATTTTGTGATATTATTGTCCATCTGGCTCCAGGGGTTGCATAACATCGATATTCTTTTGCGACGGCTGTTGCAACGTTTTTTTGCCATTCCATACTAGCCGTTGAAGCACCTAATGCACAATACTTGTCCATAATTATACCACTTTGTTGTTTGGGGTTTTTCATGTATGAGACTGATACTCTATTCCTAGAATTCTTTTGCTCACATAGACTTTCTTCATCTATGGTATCTATAGAAGTTTCTTTACTACATGAAATTAGTGTAAGGAGTAGTAAAAATGTATAAAATTTTTCATAAACATATTTATTCATAGTTTGGAATATTAAGTTCTTTTTTTACCGTTTGTAGTAGGATTCTATCTTCCTCCGAAATATGTGATATCCCAATATTTTTTTTCTCTTGAAAATGTTCTGCGAATAATTGTACTAGATATTCTTTAGAGAATCTTTCATTCTCAGGGTATATGGCCTTTTCATGTTCTATAATCTGGTCTATAGTAAATGTGCTAGCTATGATTTTGGCAGGTATTCCTACTACTACCGCATAAGGTGGGATTTTTTTATTCACTAAAGAGCAAGATCCGATAACGGCTCCTCTCCCGATACTGGCACCAGGAAGTAGTGTGACATTAGCTCCTATCCAGACTTCTTCGTCAATAATCATATCTTCGTGCACATCATTTATATGATAGGGGCCAAGTATCGAATGTGGTATACAAGCTGTAGGAATATGCTTCGCTAATATTGCCACAAAATTGACTGAGATTGCCGTGTGTTTTTTTATGATAAGTTTCTCCTTCAGGCTATTATATACTATAGAGTTTGTATGTATCTGTACATAATCATCTATAAAAATATTTTCAGAAACAGCCAAAAGAGTTGGCAGACTAATATAAGAATGATTCCCTAGTTTTCCTATTTTTTTTTCACTAATGATATATTGTTTTTTTATTGCTCTAATGGCATTCCAATATGATGATATAGTTGGAAGATAATTTTTGATAAAACGTTTTATTTTCTTTTTTGATCTCATTATTTTAGTTTTAAATTATTTTATCCAAATTCCAGACGCTTTGTTATATATTATTTTTCTTAACTGAATAGTAAATATTATGCTGTAAACAAAAACTATAATAGACATGGAGTATATTACTCCTAAAGCACCCAAATATTGGCTTAAAAAAAAAGAAAGTGGAATATGTATAACAGAACCTATTAATGTCAGGTACATTTGTAATTTAATACTTCCGATTCCATTTATCATATAGACCTGCAGTGAATCCCAAGAATGAATTAAGGTATATATACCAATAGCTATTGACATGCTTATGGGTATAAATAGCTTTTCTCCTAGCCATATCTTATATATCCACGGAGAACATATTACCATAAATAAAATTAAGAGAATAATAAATAAGTAGACTTTTGTCAATTTTTTGTATATGGATTGCATCCATACAAAATCTTTTTTTGCATAGGCTTCTGTGAAAGAAGGCCATATAGGAGTAAGTATTATAACTAAAATCATCTCGGCTGAAGTTATATATTTATAAGCCGTATTATATTGTGCCACAACCTCAGGATTGGCGAGATGAGAGATTAAAATATTGGTTGATTGAAATAATATTATTATTTGTATTTGGATTATAAAAAATTTAACTCCAATTCCGAATAAATCTTTGACATATAGTTTATCAAAATAGCTAATTGATGGAGCTACAACTTTAAACCTACTTTTATACATAAAAATAGATGCTATCGATAAAACAATTACCGGAGCTCCCATAAAAGCAATGCATAAAGCAACTAAAGAGGGTGGGCATAATTTTGTTAGACAAAAAATAATAATTAAGGCTAGTAATTGTCCAAGCAGAGTAAAAAGAGAAGATAATGCTGTCTTCTGAAATGCGGCAACTACTACACCTAATGTGTTCAGTATCATTTGTAAAAAGAAAAATGCAATTATGACATAAAGAACACGTTCAATTTCTTCCTGGTATGACATGTTTATGTTCATAAAAGAGCACCAATCAATGTAAGGAATGAGAATTAATACAAGCAAGCATAGAGGTATAAACAATATGCATAATGAACCATAAGCAGTCGAGACTAGATGCCTCCCTTTCTTGTAATCATTTAACGAGATTGCTTCAGCTAATTTATTTTTCAGTCCGGTCGTTAACCCCATGTCGAAAAAGGTAAACCACGTTATGACAGAAGATAAAACCAGCCAAATTCCATATAGTTCCGGAGAGACATATCCTAATGTGATTGGAACCAACATAAAGTTAATAGCTATGCTAAGCCCTTTAATTAGAAAAGAGTAAAATATATTTTTTAGTACATTAGTACTTCTAGAACTTGAACGATTTATCTTCTTTTTAATGAAAGACTGTACTTGATTAATTAGCATGTATTCAAATTAGGTATTTATTCTATTTGTTTATGAACCTAGCCTCGATAATTTTGACCTTTTTAAGAAGCTATAATTTTCCATATATCCTTTTTTAAAATCCAAATAGAAGCAGAAACAAGAGACAAAAATATGAATCCCAAAATGATTGTTTTTTTTGAAGGTTTAGATGGATGTAAAGGTTCTATAGCTGTTTGTATAACCGTGAATACAGGAGTTGTATTTTGCACTTTAATTTTTGCGAGTTGAACCTGTTGTGCTGTTTGGTTATAAATTGAGTATGTAAGGGTTGCTTCATTTTGTAATTTTTCCTGAGTTGTCCTATATTTAGCAGAAACTACATTCATATTGTTATCGATAAATGAAGCTAAATTAGCTTGTGCTTTATAATAATTTTCTTTTGCCTCTTGATTAAGTTTTTCTGCGTATGATAAATCTTCTCGAGCTTTTTGTGTTCGATATTTTATAATATAAGATTGGAGATATGATGTCAGAGTGTCTGCTATAAATGCTGATACTTCAGGGTTCTGCATCGATACCTCTATTGTAACAATACTTGTTTTTTTATCAGAATCGACTATTAATTTCTTCCTTAATGATTTTATTACATCTGTCTCTTGCTTAGATAATGCTCTTGGTGATTTGTCTTTAATTTCACTTTCGGGATTGGAGGGTATTACAGTTTCCTTTAGATAAAATGGAGCACTTAATATATATTCCCACCAAGGACTTCTCTCATAATCTTTTATATAATTATACAGGGTTGTGTTTATGTTATTATCATTGCTCTTTAATGGAATATCAAATAGTCCTTTCAAAAATGAAGTTGAATTAAATATTGTAGGATATAAATTGGGTGAAGCTAAAATATCTTCCCCTAGATTAGTGTTGAGATTAATTCCTGCTAATGCTGCTAAAGAACTCATCGTTCCTGTATTGCTGGATTGTGATTCGGGAGTCAGAATAACTGTTGTCGTATATTCTTTAGGTATACTAAACGATATAATAATACCTATAGTTAAGCCTATCAATGAACATTTAAGTATAAATCTTTTCCCTTGCCAGATTTTCTTTCCCAATGCCAATAAGTCAATTTCCTTTTCTTCTGATATATTATCTTGTATTTCTTCTTTCATTTTACTTGCTCAAATTATTTATTAATAAAGCAACGACAGAAGCCATAGAAGTAACACTGGTACCTAGGCTTAATATCTGAGCTAATGACATTTTCTCTTTCTGTTCCTTAGATGGGATAACAATATTACATCCCGGTTGGATGGCATCTCTATTAGAACCCTTAGCTTTTGCAACGGTCCCATTCATATACACTATATACACTCTTTTCTTTTCTGCCAGGTCACTGTATCCCCCTGCCTGATTGATATAATATGATACCTTTTCACCTTTTTTATATAGGACGGTATTCGGATACATTACCGATCCATTAATTCTTACGGTATTATCATATTCCGGTATAATAAGCTGATCCCCTTCCCGAAGTACAAGGTCATATTCAGACTTTGGATTTGCAATAGCTTTGTCCAATTCTATACCTACTGAGTAATATGGATCGATATTTAATAAGTCTGTAGAGATAGAATCTTTCAAACCTCTCGAAAGAGATCGCATTGCCTTTCTCTCTTCAGACATTTCCATAATTGTTTTTTCTCTTAATAACCTTGCTCCGGCAGAAAATGCGTGGGGGGTTAAATTTCCTGCTCGTTTTACAATATCTGAAAGTCTTTCAGTTTTCTCCTTCAAAGCATATCTGCCCGGAAATAGAACTTCGCCCGCAATCTCTATATTTCTTTGTTCTATATATCCGGGACTACGTCGTACGTAAACCTGGTCGTATGGACTCAATACAAAATCCGGCGGACCATCTACTACCAATCCATTTTTTATATTAAATGTATAAATCTCGGCTATAACATTTGGGCTCTCAATACTTAAAGGGTCAACAATCCTTCTCGAAACATCCACTTTTGCTAAAGAGGCTGACTTTAGAAGCCCTCCAGCCTTGATGATTAAGTCTTCTATACTTGTTCCTTCGGCATAGTCGTATTCACCCGGAGTCTGTACATCGCCATAGATCGTGAAGTTGCCTAATTCAACTAATACGCTATCTGAAGCTATGAGGAGCATATCATTTTTCTTCAGGTTTATATCAGCCGTACGGCCTTCAAGAAGATTTTTCAGGTTGATGGGAACTGTTTCGCGAGTTAAGTCTACTCTTTCCCTTGTGAGTATCGCTCTGTTGAGGAATGCATTTTCTTTAATACCTCCGGCTTTTTCGATTAGATTCTTTATTGTTTTTATTTGTTCGCCCACTTCATAGTAACCGGGTCTGAATACTGCACCTTTTATTTCAACTCTATTGTCAAATTGATTTAGGCCTGCACTAACAAGTATCTTATCTTTATCGTCCAATATGAAGTTCTCAAAGTCTTTTGAACTAACAGTATAGGCTTTGTCATATTTTCCTGTTTTTCTGGTAATATCTATTTTTTCTTTATATGCATCGCCCGTAAAACCTCCCGAGTATTTGATCAGGTCTGAAAGGGTTTCAGTTACTGTCATCTCATAAAACATAGGGCGTTTTATTTTTCCGACTATTTCTACGAGGGAAATATATGGAGGAACCATAATAATATCTCCATCCATCAAACGGGTTTCTCCACTTGCATTCCCATTCAGTAAATACTGATAAATATCTATTGTTTTTATGAGCTTACCTTTACGATACAGTTGAATAGAACGTAAAGAACCGATGTTATTTATCCCTCCTGCATTGTATAAAGCATGAAATACAGATGAGAGAGAAGATAAAGCATACGTACCCGGTACGGCTACTTCTCCTAATATGTTTATCTGGATAGTACGTATTTGGCCTAAGCTAAGTTTTATTTGTGAAGATCCTCCTTCGCTACCGATGCCTGAATAGACACTCGAAAACTTTTGTTGAATATAAGAGTTTGCTTCTCTTATTGTCATTCCGTTTAAGTAAACAGGACCAAGTCTGTCTACGACAATACTCCCTTCCGGAGAAATTACTTGTTGAAGTGATGTTTGAGATGCCCCCCAGATATCTATGACTATTTCATCGCCGGGTCCCAATTTATAATCTTCGGGCGTCGGGATATTCATATTGGGCACAAATGAAAGATTCTTCTGATTGAATATATTTTTACCAAAAATTACAGGCTTGTTATCCTCTAAAAGGCCATGTTCTCGTTGGTATTCCAACAGTCTGGCTATGGAGTCATTTCTAAGAGCATACGTTTCATTCGTTACGTCTTTTCTTAGTGTTGGTCTATTTGTCGAGTTATTTATATTGGAGGTATTCTGATTTTGCTGATTTACCTGACTTTTTATTCTTAATAGCTGATCTTGAGTTGCTCCCCGCTTCAAAAGTTCGGTAGCGATCATTTGTTGGGAAGTTCCTTTGGCTGCCTCTGTTTTAACATATTCTATAACCTGCGAATCGGACATCTGGGCAAACAAAAGGTTTCCTGAAATTAATGAAATAAAAAAATAAAGAATAACTCTTTTCATATATTTAAAATATTAAAGGCTTAAAAGCAATGACTCTAGATTTTCTATGTTAATTTGTATTCAAGGTTTATATTTTAGTACACAATTTAATAATATATAAATATCCTTTTGCAATAGCCGCTAGTATGCATTTTGTTGGCAGTCAGATGGTTGCAGGATGATTTGTTTTGATATTGTGTCTTGATCATACAATGTTTGTTCTTTTTAACGTTACAAATGTAGCTAATTTTTAAATTAAAACAATTTTAGATAATATATATATTGGTATCCGGAGTAGGTTTCAATACAATCAAGATTGAGTCTACTTTAGATTCCCAAATAATTCTTCTTCAACGATACAGCAAATAATATGAGCTATCAGTATATGTGATTCTTGTATTCTTGGAGTTTCCTCCGACGGAACTTTTATACAAATATCACATAGATCAGAAGCTTTGCCTCCCGATTTACCTGTCAAGATTATAGACTTTATACCTTTTTCTTTACATGCATGCAGTGCTCTGACAATGTTTTCGGAGTTCCCCGATGTTGTAAGGCCAATGAAAATATCTCCTTCTGAACCTTGAGCATGAACTTGTCTCTCAAAAAGTCTGTCGAATCCGTAGTCGTTTCCTATTGCTGTTATAATAGATGTATCAGTTGATAATGCTATGGAAGGGATTCCCGGCCTATCGAAATAAAATCGGCTAACAAACTCCCCGGCTATATGTTGTGCATCTGCAGCACTTCCTCCATTTCCTGCAATCAGTGTTTTTTTCCCTCTTTTATAAGCATCCACTGTTGCTGTGGCAGCATCTTTGATACTTGCCATGATCGCCGGATTGGATAGTATAGATTCCTTTACAGAGATAGACTTTCGGATGTGCTCTGTAATAATTTGTTCGAGTTCCATATTCTGTTTTAGCTAATTAGTCTCAAAAGTAACCTTTTTTTAACAATCTTCACGATTAATTGTTAGTAACTTTTTAAATAAAAGACAACGTCATCTTTTTCATTTCTACAACTTATAATTATCTTTGCCTCTATGGAAAACAAAGTCTTTACATATTTAGAATTTGCCTTGCCAATCCATAACTGTGTGATTATACCAGAATTGGGTGGTTTTATTGTCAATCAGGTGGAGCCATTACATCATATTGATGCTAATGTGTGCGTACCCGGATATATGATAACTTTCAACCCTGATCTGAAACATGATGATGGTGTAATCGTCTCTTATTATATAAGAGACGGGAAAATGACATATAATGCTGCATTGCAAAAAATAAAAGATTTTGTCAAAGGGTTAAAACAAGAGCTTTCTACTCAAAAGCCTGTAACTTGTGGAAGACTGGGCAGCCTATACATGAATAAGGAAGGTAAACTTCTGTTCGAGGCTAATCCATCTTTTGTATTTCCATCTCTTTATGGTCTTACCGCTGTAGGGTTAAGCAACCTGTCGGATATAAATAGGCGTGAGTCTGCTTCGAGGAAAAGCTTTCCGGTTAAATATACCCTCGGAAGTGTTGCTGCTGCTGTGGTTGCCATGTTTTTATTCACTGTACCATCAGCAAATGTAAGTAATAATACAGGTTTGCAAGGAGGGATACCTCAGCAATCGGGCTTTATCTATTCTCTTGCAGAACAAGTAAAACCATTGTTGGAGGTTGATTCTGTTAAGGTTGTAGAAGCCAAGGTAGAGAATAAAGAGTCTGAAGCACAGCCTCAATCTTTACGTACATACTATATCATTGTAGGAGGAGAGGATACGCAATCGAGAGCAGAACGTTTGTTGGACAAGATTAAGAAGAGTGGTCTTCAGAGTGTAAATATCTTAGAGGCAGGAGGGCGTTTTCGTATTTATGTAGCTTCATTCTCTGATAAACCTGAAGCCGAAGGCTTTTTGGACACATTCCGTAAAGAGAATCCAAAATACGAAACAGCTTGGTTGTATTCCAAAAGGAACTAGTTTGTAGAACAATATATAGCAAAAAAGAGGAAAGATTATCTTTCCTCTTTTTTGCTATATATTGTCTTGTTTTTATTCTTTTTCCCCGTATGCCAAATCTCCGGCATCACCTAATCCGGGAACGATATACGCCGACTCGTTCAGTTCGGGGTCGATAGCCGCAGCCCATATTGTAGTCTTTTCCTGAGGAAAGTTTTTTGCACAATATTCAATGGCTTGCTTGCTTGCTATTATAGTGGCTATATGTACATGGCTAGGCTCACCTTTAGTCAGTAGCGCCTGATAAGATAAATCCATACTGCCACCTGTAGCTAACATCGGGTCGGTAAGGATCAAAACCTTATTCTCTATTTGTGGAGAAGCGATGTATTCGATGTGGATATGAAAACTTTGATGGTTTTCTCTGTATTTCCTGTAGGCAGAAACAAAAGCATTCTCCGCTTTGTCGAAGCATTCCAGAAATCCATGATGAAAAACAAGTCCTGCACGAAGTATTGTAGCGATAACGATAGGGTCGGTAGGCACATTTGTGATCGATGTACCCAGAGGTGTTTGAGTTTCGAGCGGCGCGTAATTCAGTGTTTTACTGATCTCATAAGCCATTGTTTCTCCTATGCGTTCAACATTCCGTCTGAAACGCATGCTATCCTTCTGGATGTCTACATCGCGCAATTCGCTGACAAAACGATTGAGGATAGTGTTTTGCTCTGAAAGATTTATAATTCTCATCTTGATTTTTGACTTTAAAGGTATAAGTTTTCTTTCACATTTCTATTTGTCTTACCAAGGAATTTATTCATTCCATATTTTCCATGCCGCAATGGCTTGCAGCTCGAGCATTTGGGCTCCGTTTTTTATGCTAGCCTTATTCTCTTTGCCCAGCCTCAGAAACTTTGTTTCAGCCGGATTATACACCAGATCGAACAGTAGGTGTCTGTCTGTGAGTAGGGTGTATGGGATGTCGGGGGCATTGTCTACGTCCGGAAAAGTGCCCAGTGGCGATGTGTTGACCATGACGGTATATTTCTCCATTACCTGTGAGTCGATATCGCTGTATGATAATTGTCCTTCACTCGGAGTTCTCGATACATATATCCACTCTATGCCTAGTGCATCTAACGCTCCTTTTACCGCTTTGGATGCACCGCCTGTTCCTAATATCAATGCTTTTTTATGGATAGCCGTATTGATAAGTGGCCTGATAGACTCCTGAAATCCGATAATGTCGGAGTTGTATCCGATCAATCTTGTTGCATTGTTTTTGTCTCGGATTACTTTTACCACATTTACAGCCCCGATACTTTCAGCCCCTTTGTCGAGCCCATCGAGGTATGGTATTATTTTTTCTTTGTATGGGATTGTTACATTCAGACCTTTAAGGTTTGGATAGTTGCGGATAATATCAGTAAATTGAGAGATATCTTCAATCTCAAAATTGAGATACTCTGCATCAATCCCCTCCTTTTCGAATTTATCGGTAAAGAATTTCTTGGAAAATGAGTGTTTCAGAGGGTATCCGACTAGTCCATACGTGTCCATAATGCTAATTTTTTCTCTATACTGCAAAAAAATAGGATAACTCCAATTTGGTGTTACCCTATTCCTAAATCATTTACCTATTACTTAGAAGCTTCAGGTTTGTAGCGGCTATTCAACAGGGTTATCACCTTCTGTGTAATATCATAACCATCTTTGGCTAACAGAACATTATCCAAACCTGTATTGCTAAATATCATTTGATAGTTGGCTGTTTTGTTCATTTCCTTCAATATCAGGCGAACAGAATCGGCCATCTGTGTATTTACTTTTTGCTGTTCTCTCATGTAATCTTCTTGCAATTTTTGAGCCATTGCATGCAGGTCGCTTTCCAATTTTTGGATACGTGCAGCCTCTTGTTGTGCTCTTTCTTGACTTAAGAATGCATTGTTTTGAACTTTTCTCTGAAATTCTGCGCCTTCGGCTTCTAGTTGTCTTTGCTTTTGGGTAAGAGTAGCATTTGAACTATTGTACTTTTTCATCAACGCATCATTCGCATCTTTAGCATAATTGTAGTTTATCAAAAGTGAATCTACATTTACATAAGCTATAGGAAGCATGCCGGTAGAGTCTCCTTTGGTGAATGTGAGAGATGAGTCTTCAGTTCCTGTGTTTCCCTTATTAGATGTGAAAAATAAAATGAAAAGGACGATTATTGCAACAGCAAAAACGCCATTAATAATGTAAGAGATATTTTTCATTTATAAAAACATTTAGTTAATCTTATCCTGTAGCAAAAAACAAGGCACAATTATGCCTGTGTTTTTTAACGACTTGGCAAAGATATATCTTTATGTTAAAACAACATCAATTTTAAACCTTTAAAAGTTGTAAAAAAATTGCATTTTAAGGTATATCTCTTTAATTTTATATGTTATTATGAAAGTGTAAGTAATAATTAAAATATTAATATGACAATTAAAGATTTAAAACCGAGTGGTATATGGAATTATTTCCACGAAATAACTCAAATTCCGAGACCTTCTAAAAAAGAAGAAAAAATAATCGCCTATCTATTAGAATTCGCAAAAAAACATAACCTGCAAGCCAAAAAAGACGATGCAGGCAACGTTTTGATAACAAAACCGGCAACCAAGGGTAAAGAAAATCTACCTACCGTAATACTCCAAGGGCATGTGGATATGGTGTGCGAGAAAAATAGCGGAACCAAGCACGATTTCGACAACGATCCGATAGAAACCTATATAGATGGAGATTGGCTCAAAGCCAAAGGAACAACCTTGGGTGCTGATAATGGTATAGGGGTTGCTGCTGCTTTGACTATCTTGGGGTCTGATACAATAGAGCATGGCAAGCTCGAATGTTTGTTTACTGTAGACGAAGAAACAGGTTTGACGGGGGCGTATGCCTTAGGAAAAGATTTCCTTACCGGAGACGTGCTTATCAATCTGGATACAGAAGAAGAAGGTGAAATATATATAGGATGTGCCGGAGGGAAGATTACTACTGTTACATTTACATATAAGAAAGAAGAAGTACCCGCCAATTATTTTTGGTTCAAAGTTCAGGTAAATGGATTGAACGGAGGACATTCCGGAGCTGAAATCCATAAAGGATTGGGGAATGCCAATAAGATATTGAACCGCTACTTGTGGGAGCTCAATAAAAAACAAGATTTGGTGCTTGCCCAGATTGACGGAGGAAACCTTCACAATGCTATTGCCCGTGAGGCTTACGCTATTGCCGGAGTACCTTACAGCAAGAAGGAAGATGTAATCGTAGAATTGAATACGCTCGTTCCGCAAATAGAGGGCGAACTCAAGGCTGTAGATCCGAATGTGAAAATGACGGTGTCTTCGACAGATACACCCGCTTTTGTTATCGATAAGGAAACAACCGGCAATTTGCTCAATGCGATTTATGCTTGTCCTCATGGCGTATTGGCGATGAGCCATGAAATACCCGATTTGGTAGAAACTTCTACAAATCTGGCTTCTATAAAAATGAAGGAGGGTAATACAATTGTGATAACAACAAGCCAGAGAAGCTCTACCAACTCTTTGAAAGATGATGCGGGTAATATTGTAAATGCAGTATTTACATTGGCTAAAGCTGAGGTTGTGCATTCAGCAGGATATCCGGGATGGAAGCCAAATCCGGACTCTAAAGTATTGGCGGTAGCTAAGAAGGCATACGAAAGCCTGTATGGTAAAGAACCTGAAATAATGGCTATACATGCCGGATTGGAATGTGGTCTGTTCTTGGAGAAATATCCGCATTTGGATATGATTTCATGTGGTCCGACAATTCGTAACGCGCACTCTCCCGAAGAACAGATAGAAATTCCTTCTGTTGCCAAATGGTGGCCTTTCTTATTGGAAGTGTTGAAGAATATTCCGGCTAAATAATCGCGAAAAGCCGGTTTTAAGAATACGAGTATGGGTGTGTGTAAAAAGTGACTTTGATCGTAAAGATTTACTTTTGACACACGCTCATATCTTTTTTTCTCTTTTTTTTTAAGTAGTCAAGTAACAAATCCAGTTGTATATTGTTTTTATTACTTAGTATTAATTAAATCAATTGAATTATGGATAAAATGAAAATAGATATATGGTCGGATATAGCTTGTCCGCATTGCTATATTGGAAAACGTAGACTCGAAAAAGCTTTGGAGCAATTCCCGCATCGTAAGAATGTAGAACTTGTGTGGCACAGCTATGAATTAGATCCTAGCTTACCCAAAAAGGCCGGAACACAATCCATTTACAGCTATTTTGCCAAGAAGTTTGCTATGTCCGAAGATGAGGCTCGCCGTACGCAGGCCAAAGTGGCGCAGATGGCTAAGGGAGTTGGGTTGGACTATGACTTCGATAATCTCGTTGTGGTTAGTACATCCGATGCTTTGAGATTGGTGAAACTGGCAAAGGTGTCTGGTTTGGGAACTGAGGCCGAAGAAGTTTTGTTTGATGCTTATTTTGTCAAAGGTCAGAATATAAGCGACCCTGCTGTGTTGGTACAGTTAGGTACAAGCATCGGTCTGCCAGAATCTGAAATCTTGGCTATGCTCGATAGTGATAAATATCTTTCGGAGATAAAGAAGGATATAGAATACAGCGAGAATGAGCTTGGATTGGAATATATTCCTTTCTATTTGTTTAATAATAAGCAAGTGGTGCAAGGCTCTATCCCTGTGGAAGACTATCTCAAAGTGCTGAATGAGGCTTATGCCGATTGGGAAGGCAGCGGAGTTTCGTCCGAAAAAGGAGAAGTCATAAGTGGGCAATCGTGCTCGATAGACGGAGTATGCAGCTTATAGAGGTCTGATATATAAAAGAGGCTGTCTTATAGTTTTTACTGTTTTTTGTCATATTGGATATCTTGAACATCTTGAATTGGATATCGGGAGAGGAAAGTGAAGATAATGACAAAGAAGCACTGATGAGAAAAACTATAAGACAGCCTCTTTTCTTGTGATACTAAGACTTTTTGTATAATATTGTCATCGGATAATACTAATTGTTTAACGCACAAATTTTTATATCTATAATTATCTAGTAGAAGAGGCTTAGTTGCCGAATGTAAAAGGTGACAGATAAAAACAATAGAAAAAGTGTTACTTTTGTTACTTTTTAACAATCAGTGAAATTAAAGTTGTTGTATAACAGTCGAATACGAAATAATCAAAAAGTAACACCAAACTTAATAACTGTAACAAATGAAATATAGAGTAGTAGAGCTAGCCAAGATTAATATCTTTTCTTCATTTATGAAGTCCATCGGAGCTTCTGTTGTGCTAGTCTTGTTTCTTATGTTATTTAATAGTTGTCAGGAGGGTAATGACTTTTCGGATAGCGAAGAACTCACACTCTCATTCTCTAATGATACAATTCGTTTCGATACCGTTTTTACAACCTTGGGCTCGGCTACAAAACAGTTTAAGATATATAACAGAAACAATAACTCTCTAACCATACAATCCATCGAATTGGTTAACGCTTCAAAAAGCGGTTTCCGTATGAACATCGACGGCGAAAAAGGAACCAAGCTCACCAATGTGGATATACTGAAAAAAGACAGTTTGTACGGATTTATTGAGGTAACGGTAGATCCCACCAATACAAAGAACCCTGTGCTGATAAGGGATTCGATTCGCCTTGTTGTGAACGGCAACATACAATATGTGCAGTTGGAGGCCGTAGGACAAGATGTATATATCTGGAAAGACAAAGTGGTGACAACCGACTCGGTGATAACAGGTGATAAACCACTGCTTATATACAATTCGCTTACCATAAATAAAGGTGTGACTCTGGATGTACAAAAAGGAACAACTTTCTTCTTGCGGAACAATGCCACTGTAGATATATATGGTAGTATTATAACGCAAGGAACGGCGCAAGAACCGATTGTTTTCAGGGGAAGCCGTTTTGATAATATAGACGGAAATATACCATACGATAATACTCCCGGACAATGGAGCGGGATAACTTTCCATGCCGAGAGTTATGGCAATGTCCTCAATAATGTAATTGTAAAAAATGCAGTGCGGGGAGTGACATTTTCGGCGGCAGATACCCAATACAAGAAAGCTGAATTTACAAATACAATTGTACAGAATACATCAGAGTGTGGCTTGTTGGCAATAAACTGTTATATAGATTTTCAGAATTGCTTGTTTGCCAATTCAAAAGGTGCGGCTGTTTCGTTGATCGGCGGGAAATATAGTTTCTTACATTGCACGCTGGCTAATTATTATAGATGGTCGATGCGTCAAAAGGAGTGTCTGGCTGTCGGGAATGTGTATGAGGGAAAGGCTTACGATTTGGATAAATGCGATTTTATCAACACTATTGTATCCGGCTCAGCTTCGGGTGAACTGTTGCTAAGTGGTGTTAATACAGTCGAGTACAACTATAAATTTCAGAACTGCCTGATTAAAGCGACTGAACAAAAGAATGAGCACTTTGTAAATACTGTGTGGAACGCAGATCCATTGTTTGTAAATATAAACAATAATAAGGATTACTCTTATAATTTCGAACTGCAAGCCACATCACCTGCTATCGGTAAGGCAGACAGATCTTACTCGTTGCTACTTCCTTACGATCTAAAAGGACGTTCGAGACTTGCAGATACCGATCCTGATATTGGCTGCTATGAACGGAGTGAGTAAAAGGCTATTGCTCTTGGTTCTTTTGTGTGCCTTCGTCTTCTTTTTGACGGCGCAGGAAAAATTTCGGGTCATGTTCTACAACGTTGAAAACCTGTACGACACAAAAGATAATCCGGCTACAAATGATGATGAATTCACTCCCGGCGGACAGTTGCATTGGACTAATTATCGCTATTGGCAGAAGTTGCATAACATAAGCAAAGTCATATCTTCGGTAGGGGAGGGGTATCCTCCGGCGATAGTGGGGTTGTGCGAAGTGGAGAACGACTCTGTTCTTTATCATCTTACAAAGCGAACTGCACTACAGAAAGATAAATATGAATACCTGATCACTCGGTCGAAAGACCTGAGAGGTTCAAATGTTGCCCTTCTTTATCAACGTGATCAGATAAAGATACTGAGCCGGAAATCATATACGCCCGATTTGGGGGACTCGGTACGCTCTACCAGAGATATATTGCATGTTACGGGTAAGGTGATCAATGGCAGATTGTTAGATGTTTTTGTTTGTCACTTTCCATCACGGCGTGAAGGTATCCGCAAGACCAGACCGCACCGTATAAAGTGCGCCCAACTGTTGAAACATAAAGTAGACAGTGTCTTGCACCTTCGTAAAGGGGCTAACGTTATCATTATGGGAGACTTTAATGACTACCCGAATGATGTAAGTATGTCCGAAGTGCTCGGAGGAAAAAGGATCGAATCCGATATCTCAGCTAAAGGTTTGTATAACCTTCTTTACGACAGGATTGACAAAAAGGGAGCAGGCTCTTACAAGTATAAGGGTAAATGGGGTTTTATTGATCAAATAGTTGTCAATGGAAACCTGTTAGAAAAAGGAGGAAAGGTATTTGTAAAAGATAAAACCGTACACGTTTTTTCGGCTGAATTCTTGTTAGAGGCAGACAATAAAAAGTATGGTGGACAAAAACCGTTCAGGACCTATTCAGGCTTCAAATATCTTGGTGGATACAGTGATCATTTACCTATTTATATGGATCTGCTTATCAGTCCCTGATTTATTTGTCGTCCAAGGCTTGACTTACGTTGCCGAACACTGCGGCAAGCAGTACTCTTACCTGTTTTAGTCCTTCCTCGTCTATTCCGTCGAGTGCAGCTTCCATGGTGGTGTAAACAGCTTTTCCGGCTTTTTCCTTGATCGACTTGCCTAAATCGGTGAGATAGATAAGGTTGGATCGTCGATCGCTAACCGAAGCATTTCGATACACCAGATTTTGTTTTGTAAGATTATCTAGCAGGCGTGTCATACTAGGCTTATCCTTGAATGTTGAATTACATAACGTCTGTTGTGTAACCCCGTCTTCGCGCCACAGAAAAGCAAGGACAGTCCATTGTTCGGGAGTGATATCCAGTCCTTCTTTTTTGAAGTTCCTGTACATCATCCTGTTTATGGCCATCGATACTTTACCGTTAATAATGGGAAATATCAGGTCCAAATCCTGATCTAAGTTCAATGTTTCCTCGGTCTTCATGCATGTTCGTTTTCTGATTTTCATCACAAAAATAAGATAAGAAGTTGGTAAGTACAACAATTTTTGACAGTTTAGCATTTGTTGTTTTGATAAAAAAGCCTATCTTTGCACCTCATTTGTAAAAATGTATGTTTAATTTATAATTAATTAATTTATGAACAATTACGAAACCGTTTTCATTTTAACTCCCGTTTTGTCTGATGTTCAGATGAAGGAAGCGGTAGAAAAATTCAAGACTCTTTTGGTCAATGAAGGGGCCAAAATAGTAAGTGAAGAAAACTGGGGACTTCGCAAATTGGCTTATCCAATTCAGAAGAAATCAACCGGTTTTTATGCGATGTTAGAGTTCGAAGCTGATCCGTCTGTTATCGCTAAACTTGAAATTAACTTCCGTCGCGACGAGCGTGTGATCCGTTTCTTGACTTTCCGTCAAGATAAGTTCTCTCACGAGTACGCATTGAAGAGAAGAAGTTTAAAATCATCTAAAAAAGAAGAAGTAAAGGAGAATTAAGCTATGGCACAACAATCAGAAATCAGATATTTGACTCCGCCTTCAGTTGATGTGAAGAAAAAGAAATATTGCCGTTTCAAAAAGAATGGTATTAAATACATCGACTACAAAGACCCTGAGTTTTTAAAGAAATTCCTTAACGAACAAGGAAAAATTCTTCCTCGTCGTATTACAGGTACATCATTGAAATTCCAACGTCGTGTTGCACAAGCTGTAAAGAGAGCTCGCCATTTGGCTTTGCTTCCTTACGTAACAGACTTAATGAAATAAATAAGGAGGAGTAAGAAATGCAAGTTATATTAAAAGAAGACATCCTTAACTTAGGATATAAAGATGAAGTCGTAACTGTAAAAGACGGTTATGGACGTAACTACCTTATTCCCCAAGGTAAAGCTGTGATAGCATCAGAGTCTGCAAAGAAAGTATTAGCTGAAAACCTAAGACAACGCGCTCATAAACTTGAGAAAATCAAACAAGATGCTCAGGATTTGGCTGCTAAGTTGGAAGGAATTTCACTTACTATTGGTGCAAAAACAAGTTCTACAGGTACTATCTTCGGTTCTGTAACTAATATTCAAATAGCAGAAGCTCTTGAAAAATTAGGCTACAATGTAGATAGAAAAATTATTCTTATCAAAGAAGCTGTGAAAGAAGTAGGTAGCTACAAAGCTATCGCTAAACTTCACAAAGAAGTTTCTGTAGAAATACCTTTCGAAGTAGTTTCTGAATAATTATCGAAATTATATAGCAGGGAGGCGGTTATTAAAAATAATCGCCTCTTTCGTTTTGTGGTATAGCCTTCTCACGGTAGATTTATAATTTCTATCACTATTTTAGACCTGCATTTCTACACTATTTCTTATAACATCAAATTATTACTGTATTTAAGAATATTATATTAATAGGTGTACTATATTATGGTTTCTGTGATATAGAAGAATTCTATATTGTATAATTTGAGTTTAAAGTGTTGATTTATAGTATTAATACATATCTATGAATATTATAATAGCATGTTGTTTATGATGTTATTTATAAAAATTGTAACTTAGCAAGGATTTGAAAATTAACTTTTCAGGCATTTGCTTGTTTAATTATATAAAATAACAAACGATAATATAAGAATAAGATGAAAATTGGATTCGTTGGATTAGGTAAGATGGGCGGCAAAATGGTAGAACGCCTTTTGAATCATGGACATGAAGTCGTAGTTTATAACCTTACTCAGAAAGAAGTTGATGAGGCAGCCTCTAAGGGTGCTATTCCGGCTACAAGCATAAAGGATTTAGTAAATAAACTGGAAGGACGCAAGCTTGTGTGGCTGATGGTTCCGGCAGGAAAACCTGTGGATGAAAACATTGCAGAACTATTGACGCTACTTAGCCCGAATGATATAATCGTAGACGGAGGAAACAGCTACTGGAGAGAAACTGTAGAGAGAGGAAAGAAAGTAAAAGAAAAAGGAGTTCATTACCTCGACTGTGGTACCAGTGGCGGTGTATGGGGATTACAGAATGGCTACTGTCTAATGTATGGCGGAGACAAAGAGGCTTGTGATTTTGCAGAGCCTATATTTAAAAGTTTAGCTCCCGAAAACGGATATATGCGTTGTGGAGAAAGTGGTGCAGGCCATATGGTGAAAATGGTGCATAATGGCATCGAATATGGTATGATGCAGGCTTATGCCGAAGGCTTTGAGATAATGAAGAACTCACCATACGGGGTAGACTTAGAAAAAGTATCGCGTGTGTGGATGGAAGGTTCAGTCGTTCGTTCATGGTTGCTCGAACTGATCGGTAATGCATTGGAAGGTAACGAAAACCTTGAAGGAATCAAGGATTATGTAGCCGATAGTGGTGAAGGTCGCTGGACAGTACAAACAGCAATGGACTTTGATGTTCCTGCTCATGTTATTACAGCTTCGCTTTTCACTCGTTTCGAGTCACGACAAGAAACTTCGTATGCAATGAAACTTCTTGCTGCCATGCGTAATCAGTTTGGTGGTCACGAAATCAAAAAAGACTAAGCCCCGCACTATCTCCGAGGAAATATTGAAAAGAATATAACGAAATGCTAACTTAAAAACTTCCCTTTTGGGGGAGAATGGAGGGGCTAATGAAATCAAAATCAATACAAGACCAAGCTCTGATTATTTTCGGAGCTTCTGGTGATTTAACATACCGAAAGCTGATACCGGCTATATTTGACTTGCATAAACAAAATTCACTACCCAAGAATTTTGCTGTGCTTGGTGTAGCTCGTAGTCAGTTTACAGACGATACCTTCCGCGATAAGATGAAGGATGGTATCAAGCAGTTTGCATTGGCAAAAGATGCTTTGGATGAAGAAATAGAGCAGTTTTGCCAGAAGTTGCATTATCTGTCAATCAATACAGATGACGGGACAGAATATTCTAAATTGAAGGCACGGCTCGAAGCTCTCGATAAGGAAGAGGGTACAGCAGGTAATTATATATTTTACTTGTCAACGCCACCTTCGCTCTATCCGCTTATACCTAAGTTTTTGGCAGAGCAAGGGTTGAATCAGGAGAATGGTAATTTTAGACGGATTATTATCGAAAAGCCTTTTGGTATTGATCTTAAATCTGCTGTGGAGCTGAATGTTTCGCTTCAGGAAAGTTATGATGAAGATCAGATATATCGTATAGACCATTATCTAGGTAAAGAGACTGTGCAAAATATGTTGGTAACACGTTTTGCGAATGGTATTTACGAGCCTCTTTGGAACCGAAACTATATCAGCCATGTGGAAATAACTGCTGCCGAGAGCATCGGCGTAGAAAACAGAGGTGGCTATTACGATCATTCGGGAGCACTCCGTGATATGGTGCAAAACCACTTATTGCAGTTGCTGGCTTTGGTGGCAATGGAACCGCCAATGTCTATAGACTCTGTTTCGATTCGCAACGAGAAATTGAAAGTTTTTCAGGCTCTACGGCCTATGTCGAACGACGACTTGTTTAAGAATGTTATTCGTGGGCAATACACGGCAGCTAACGTTAAAGGAAAATATGCCAAGGGATACCGTGAGGAAAAGGATGTGGATGCCGATTCCCGTACCGAAACCTATGTGGCTATGAAGCTCTTTATAGACAACTGGCGCTGGGGTGGAGTTCCTTTCTATATACGCACAGGTAAACGTTTGCCGACTCGTGTCTCTGAAGTTGTTATTCACTTCAAACCTGCACCTCAGAAATTATTTCCCGAAAGTGCAGATATGAGTAACGACGAAAATCAATTGGTGATACGTATTCAGCCGGATGAAGGTCTTTTGTTGAAAACAAAGATGAAAGTACCCGGAAGTGGCTATCAGGTTAAGAATGTGAATATGGACTTTCATTATTCACAACTACAGGATACTTATTTGCCTGAGGCTTACGAACGTCTTTTGCTTGATTGTATGGTTGGCGATTCTACGCTGTATATCCGTGGCGATGCTTTAGAGGCTACATGGAAATTTGTACAACCGTTGCTCGACTTCTGGGAGAAGAACCCCGATGCACCCTTGCATGGCTATCCTTCCGGCTCGTGGGGACCAAATTGTGCCGATGAGCTGATTGAGGGTAAAAACCTCACATGGAGATATCCTTGTAAGAACCTGTCTGATGATGGAATATATTGTGAATTATGATAAAAGAAGAGATTAACATTTATTCGGATGCGAAAGCCCTGAGTGAGGGTTTTACGGCATTTTTGCAAAAGTTAATGGATGTATATCCGCGTGTAAACCTTGCATTGTCAGGTGGAACTACCCCAAAAGTGATTTTTGACTATTGGGCAGAAAACTGTAAAGATTCGATCGACTGGCAGCGACTGTTTTTCTTTTGGGGTGACGAACGCTGTGTTCCGCCCGAAAATGTTATGAATAATTATGGAATGACAAAGGATCATTTGTTTGACAAAGTTCCCAAAATTCCGAATAATAACATTTTCCGTATTCATGGCGAGAATGAACCTGAAGAAGAGGCTGAATGGTATAGCAAAATTTTGGAAACAAAAGTTATGCAGCGCCGTAATGCTCCTTGCTTCGAAATCGTAATGCTTGGTTTGGGAGACGATGGACATACTGTTTCTATTTTCCCTGATCAGATATCATTGTGGGATAGTAAAGACTTCTGTGTGATAGGTGAGCATCCTGAAAGCAAAATGAAACGAGTAAGCCTTAGCGGACAGGTAGTGAATAATGCACAGTATGTAGTTTTTCTTGCTACCGGAAAGAACAAAGCCGAGAAGGTAAGAGATATCATTAAAAACAGAGAGCAGTTTCTGGATAAATATCCGGCTGCTAAAGTAAATCCGAAGAAAGGATATCTTTATTGGTTCTTAGATGAGGAAGCAGCAAGTTTGTTATAAACGAAGCATCAAAATATAGATAGTAAGAAGTTATCTCGCATAGAGGTAGCTTCTTTTTTTATATGTTAAAGATGGGTGAGATGGCGTATTGAATAGTCTTATGTTTCTTCTTTTGATTTATATCCGGCTATGAATTCATTGTGTCGCAAAATGAGATTACTTTTTCCAGATAATCCCTGTTGTTCGACAATCGTGGAATTTTGTTCTGACCTCCAAGTTTGCCAATATATTTTAGCCATTCGTTAAAAGTACCTTTCGGTAGGTTTCTTACAATCGGCATATTCAGCGATAAGTTGTATGAACGCTTGGCTTCGTAGTCCGAGTTTACCTTTTTTAGTTCGCTGTCTAATAAACGGGTGAAATCTTCGAGGCTGTTGGGTTCTACGGTAAACTCTATCAGCCACTCATGTGCTCCGTTGTTGTTATCCCCGAAGTAAACGGGGGCGGCTGTATATTCGCTTATTTGTGCGCCTGTGATCTTGCATGCTTCTGCCAGGGCTTTTTCGGCATTGTCTATTATCAGTTCTTCGCCGAAAGCATTGATGAAGTTCTTGGTGCGCCCTGTTATATGGAACAGATAGGGAGTAGTGGACGAAAACTCTATTGTATCGCCTATCATATATCTCCAAAGCCCTCCGTTTGTTGAAATAATTATAGCGTAATTCTGTCTGGTTTCTATTTCATCCAGTGTTAATGTTTTGGGATTTTCTTTGTCCCATTCACTCATTGGGACAAATTCGTAGTAAATGCCGCTATCCAACATTAACAGCATTTCTTTAGAATTATCGGAGAACTGTACCCCAAAGAAACCTTCCGATGCATTATACGTTTCCCAATAGTACATATCGGGCTTTTGTATCAGTTTCTTGTATTGCTCTTCGAATGGAGTAAAGCTCACGCCACCATGAAAGAAAACTTCCAGATTAGGCCATATATCAGTGAGGTCGCGCCCGGTATCTCTCTTTATCTTTTTCAATAAGACGAGTAGCCATGAAGGTACGCCCATAAAAGCCCTCACATCGTTTTTTATAGCATAGTCAGTCAGTGCCTGCAACTTGGTCTCCCAATCGGGTAATAAGGAGATGCTTTCGGGTGTGCGGCTAAGCTTTGCCCAGAAATATAAATTCTTTATAAGGATAGCAGAGATGTCTCCTGTGAAGATGCCGTCACCTATGTTGTTTATTTGCTTGCTGCCGCCTAGTACTAGTGTTTTGCCAAAAAAGAATTTAGCATCCTTATTGGCTTGTGCATAGATAGCAAGCATTTGCTCTCCGCACTTGTAATGCCCTTTGGTGAGTGATTCGTGAGTTACGGGTATATATTTACTCTTATCTTCGGTAGTGCCCGATGACATGGCAAACCAACGTACAGGCTTGTTCCAAAGTACATTTTGTTCTTTATTTACAATGATACGATCCAGATAGGGGCGCAAATCTTCGTAGTGGAAGATTGGAACCTGTTTTCTGAAATCGTCTTTGTTTTTTATAGCCGAAAAATTGAACTGCTGCCCAAAGAATGTTTGCTCACCGTTGCGGAGCAGATATTCCAATATCTTCTCTTGCGTTTCGATAGGTTTGTTGATAAAGCTATCAATCTCTTTGTATCGGTAATCCAGATACTTGTGAGCGATTCGGGTAATCATCCGATTTTACTTATTTTTCGGAGCTTTTCTTCGTCTATAATTTTTATTTTGCGACCATCCAGCGTAATGATATGTTCGTCAACAAACGTTGATAGAGTGCGGATGGCATTCGATGTAGTCATATTTGATAAGTTAGCCAAGTCTTCCCTTGAAAGGTAGATGCTTATTGTAGCACCGTCTTCTTCAAGTCCGTAATTCTCGATAAGGAATATCAACGATTCGGCCAAGCGCCCACGGATATGCTTCTGAGTAAGGTTTACAACCCGCTCGTCTGCTATTCCAAGGTCTATAGCCAATTCTTTTATAAAGAAACTGCCTAATTTAGAATTTGAAGCGACTATCTCGTTGATAAGTTTCATTGGTATGAAACAGATGGTCGAGGGTTCGAAAGCCGAAGCAGCCGTGACATAAGGTTGGTTGGCAAAAAAGGCGCGGTATCCAAAATACTGAGTAGGTCTTATCATTCTGATAATTTGGCTACGTCCGCCAACACCGTCTTTGTATATTTTCACTTTCCCTCTACACAGGCACATCAATTCCATTGGAATTTCTTCTTCCCTGTATATCACTTCATTTTTCTTGAAGTCCATAATTCTCGCATTAGCGGCAATTATAGTTTGTTCTTTGTCATTCAACAGATTCCATATTTCAGGAATACTTTCCGACAAGCTAACAGCATTACTATCTGTCATCATTCAAAACTGATAATGTAAAATATGTTATAAGCAAAGTTAATCAAAAAATATTATAAAACATGTTGCAAAACATCTTTTTAACGCATGCCCCTCTTTTTTATATAATTTTTTTGTACTTGAAAGGTCTTTTGTATACTCAAATATCACGTAATGTGTAGAGTAGGTGGCTTGATATTTTTCTTTTGCTTGGATTTATACTTGCGAAAATGTTTCGTCTGCAAAAAGTAACAAAAGTAACAGGTTTCTGATCTTTTTAAGTGTTACTTTTCGCTTTCCGTTGATGATGGCAAATATTTCTAAGATTAGATAATCTGATATTAAAAAAATAACATCTTCAATTTTATAATTTACAGCTAAGCTCTCTCTTGTTTTGTTAAGTTTTTTGCACTGATATACCTAAATAATTCAGAAAGTATGAATTGTGTAAAAGTTAGTTTGTTAATAAACTATCTAATGTTTTAGTATGTTAAACAAATAAAGTTTTTATATTTCACTTTGAATATTACAATAATAAGACTATTTTTGCACCACCAAAAAATAGAGTGGTGTTTTTACTCCATTTGCATTTCGATTGAAATTTGTAACAATAACTAAATAAACTCGTTAAGATGAATGTATCTCTAACAAATGTAGATAGTGTAAACGCTATATTACAAATAAATGTAACGAAAGAGGATTATCAAGAAAAGCTTGATAACGCACTTAAGACATTCCGAAAAAAAGCTAACATACCGGGATTCCGTCCGGGAACTGTACCTATGGGTATGGTGAAAAAAATGTATGGTAAATCGATTTTGGCAGAAGAAGTAAACAAGCTTGTTGGCGAAAATCTATATAAATATATACAAGACAACAAACTAAATGTATTGGGTGAGCCTCTTCCGAACGAAGAAAAGCAACAACCAATAGATTTCTCACTCGAAGGTGACTATGAATTTTATTTCGACGTGGCTCTTGCTCCGGAAATAAAATTATCATTGACAAAGAAAGATAAAGTAAAATATTATGCTATTGAGGTAGATGAAGAGCTTGTTGATAAACAAATCGCTTCGTACAAAGCTAATTATGGCAAATATGAAAAAATAGAAGAAGGTGCAAAAGAAACAGACCTTATCAGAGGTACAATCTCTGAATTGGAAGATGGTAAGGTAAAAGAAGGTGGCATCTTTGTAGAAGCCGGTATTGTAATGCCTTCGTATATGAAAGACGAAGCAGAGCAAGCTAAATTTGTAGGCGCAAAAGCTGGAGATGTGATTGTATTCAATCCGGGTAAAGCTTACAATGGTAACGAAACAGAAATAGCATCTATGCTTCATATCGAAAAGGATGCAGTAGAAACAATAGCTGCTGAGTTTCAGTTTGCTATCACCGAGATCACTCGTTATCAGGAAGCAGAACTTGACCAAGACTTATTCGATAAAGTTTTTGGTGCAGGCAATGTGACTACCGAAGCTGACTTCAAAGCAAAAGTAAAAGAAACTATCGCAGAGCAGTTTGCACCGGATAGTGACTACAAATTCCTGTTGGATGCGAAAGAACTTCTTGAAAAGAAAACAGGAGATTTGCAATTCCCTGATGCATTCCTTAAAAGATGGCTTATTGCTTCGGGCGAAGAAAGAACTGCTGAATCTGTTGACGCAGATTATCCGAAAATCATAGCAGATCTTAAATTCCACTTGATAAAAGAGCAAATAGCAAAAGATAACGATATCAAGATCGAAAACGAAGATATGAAAATCATTGCTATGCAAGCGGCAAGAGCTCAGTTTGCTCAATATGGAATGATGAATCTTCCTGACGAAATGGTTGAGAATTATGCAAATGATATGTTGAAAAACAAAGACAATGCACGCAACCTGCTCGATCGCGCAATGGAAAATAAGATCATCGACGTATTGAAATCAAAACTTGGACTCGAAGAAACTGTAATCTCGCTTGACGAGTTCCGCAAGTTCTTTGAGAAAGAAGAAGCAGCTGAAGCAGAAACTGAAGCGTAAATGAAAAAAAGATAAAAATAACGGACAGGAAGGATAGTGTTTTCTTTCTGTCCGTTTGTCTTTAACATTATAAATAAGGAAAATACATACATTATTATTCCAGCTTTTCAATTTTTTATTTATAACTTTGTTTATAAGAAATGAGGCTGTGCTATTAGCCTCTTTTTTATGCCTGTACGAGTGGCATGATAATTGTTTATAGTAATAATGGTAAAACATTATTTAATAAAAAAAGAAAATGTTATGAACAATGAATTTAGAAAGTATGCAACGAAGCATCTAGGCTTGAATGGGCTAGCTCTTGATAAATATATCGATATAACAAGCAGTTATATATCACCTACTATTATCGAAGAACGTCAGTTGAATGTTGCTCAGATGGATGTGTTCTCTCGTTTGATGATGGATCGTATTATCTTTTTGGGAACTCAGATCGACGACTATACAGCCAATGTGATACAGGCTCAATTGCTATATCTTGATTCTGCCGATTCGGGCAAAGATATATCTATTTATATAAATTCTCCCGGAGGATCGGTGTATGCAGGATATGGAGTTTATGACACTATGCAGTTTATCAACAGCGATGTGTCTACAATCTGTACAGGTATTGCAGCATCTATGGCAGCAGTATTGCTTGTTGCCGGAGAGAAAGGAAAACGATTTGCGTTGAAGCATTCACGTGTTATGATTCACCAACCGCTGGGAGGTGCTCAGGGACAAGCTTCAGATATCGAGATCACCGCCCGTGAGATTGGTAAGGTGAAAAAAGAACTTTATACTATTATTTCAGACCACTCGGGACAACCATTTGACAAAGTGGCACTAGATTCGGACCGTGACTACTGGATGACTTCGGCTGAGGCTAAAGACTATGGAATGGTAGATGATGTTTTGATGAAAAATAAACAATAATTCAAAAATCAGATTCATTTACTCACAAAAGGATAAATGGCAAAAAAAGATACTAACGGCTATTGCAGTTTCTGTGGCAGAAGTGATAAGGATGTAAATATGCTTATCTCCGGTATGTCGGCTGACATCTGCGATAGCTGTGCTGAACAAGCATATCAGATTGTAAAAGAAAGCGTAGAGGCAAAGAAAACATCTTTGGGTATTGATAAAACTCAATTGCCCGACCCAAAGACGATAAAAGAATACCTTGACGGATATATTATCGGTCAGGAGAATGCCAAGCGCTATCTGTCTGTGGCTGTATATAACCATTACAAACGTATACTACAAGGGAAAGAAGATGATATAGAAATAGAAAAGTCGAATATCATTATGGTTGGCCCTACAGGTACAGGAAAAACATTGTTGGCACGTACCATCGCCAAACTACTGCATGTCCCTTTCGCAATCGTAGACGCAACCGTGCTTACCGAAGCCGGATACGTAGGCGAAGATATAGAAAGCATTCTTACCCGATTGTTGCAAGCCTCAGACTATGATGTGGCAGCAGCAGAAAGAGGGATTGTTTTTATCGATGAAATTGATAAAATAGCCCGTAAGAGCGACAATCCATCAATCACCCGTGATGTTAGCGGTGAGGGTGTGCAACAGGGCTTACTTAAATTGCTGGAAGGTTCGATTGTAAACGTTCCGCCTCAAGGAGGACGTAAGCATCCTGACCAAAAGATGATTGCCGTAGATACCAAAAACATATTATTTGTTTGTGGCGGAGCTTTCGACGGTATCGAAAGGAAGATAGCGCAACGATTAAATACAATGGTTGTGGGTTATGCTTCGTCTAAAAGCAACGCGCAGGTAGACCGTAACAATCTGTTGCAATATGTAGCACCTCAGGATTTGAAGTCTTTCGGATTGATCCCTGAGATTATAGGACGTCTGCCTATTTTGACATATCTTGACGCTCTGGATAGGAGTGCTCTTCGCCGGATACTTACCGAGCCGAAAAACTCTATCATTAAGCAGTATGTCAAATTGTTCAAAATGGATGGCGTTGATCTTACCTTCGAAGATGATGTATATGAGTACATTGTAGATAAGGCAGTGGAATATAAATTGGGAGCAAGAGGATTGAGATCCATAGTCGAAACCATTATGATGGATGCTATGTTTAATATCCCTTCCACAAAGCAGGCTCAACTGCATGTTACTAAAGAGTACGCCGTAGAGCAATTGGAGAACTCACAAGTCGTAAAACTAAGAAATTCATTATAAAGTTTGTTTTTTTGACAAAAAATAGCCTATTTTATATTGGAGAATTAAATTTAGGGGTTTATCTTCGTAATAATTAATAGCCTATTTATATGCCGGATATAGAGGATATATTGACGTGTTCATTGAAAAAGCATTTTGGCTTTGACAATTTTAAAGGTAACCAGAAGGCAATAATACAAAACTTGCTGGATGGAAGAGATACCTTTGTGTTGATGCCTACGGGCGGCGGAAAGTCCCTCTGCTATCAACTACCGGCACTCTTGATGGAGGGAACAGCAGTAATTATTTCTCCCCTGATAGCCCTGATGAAAAATCAGGTGGATGCCATGCGAAATTTTAGTGAAGAGGACGGCGTAGCGCACTTCATGAATTCGTCACTAAACAAAGCTGCGATAGAACAAGTAAAAGGTGATATACTTTCGGGAAAGACAAAACTATTATATGTAGCACCCGAATCTCTTACAAAAGAAGAGAATATAGACTTTCTGCGTCAGATAAAAATATCGTTTTATGCTATCGATGAGGCACATTGTATTTCGGAGTGGGGGCACGACTTCCGTCCTGAATACAGACGTATACGTCCCATTGTAAACGAAATAGGCAAGCATCCTATCATTGCACTTACTGCTACGGCAACACCAAAAGTGCAAATGGATATACAGAAGAACCTTGGAATGGTGGAAGCAGATGTGTTTAAATCATCATTCAACAGGGAAAATCTATATTACGAAGTTCGTTCAAAAACGGATAAAGTAGATAAGGATATAATAAAATACATTAAATCGCAAGGCACAAAGTCTGGAATTATATATTGTTTGAGTAGAAAGAAGGTGGAAGAGTTTGCCGAAATATTACAAACAAATAATATCAATGCACTGCCGTACCATGCCGGACTAGACCCAAGTACACGCTCAGCCAATCAGGATGCATTTCTGATGGAAAAAGTGAATGTAATTGTTGCTACCATTGCATTTGGTATGGGGATCGATAAGCCCGATGTGAGATATGTGATTCACTACGATATGCCAAAGAGCCTTGAAGGATACTACCAGGAAACCGGTAGGGCGGGACGCGATGGCGGTGAAGGAAAATGTATAGCGTTTTATTCATTCAAAGACTTACAGAAACTGGAGAAATTTATGCAGGGTAAGCCCGTTGCTGAACAGGAAATAGGAAAACAGCTACTCCTTGAGACCGCAGCATACGCCGAAACTGCATTATGCCGGAAGAAAGTACTTCTTCATTACTTTGGAGAAGAATATAAAGAGAAAAATTGTGGGAACTGTGACAATTGTGTAAATCCTAAAAAACAAGTGGAAGCTAAAGATTTATTATTGACGGCTATTGAAGCTGTAATTGCATTAAAAGAAAAGTTTAAAACTGATTACGTTATCAATATCTTGAGAGGTAAAGAAACCTCAGAGATAGAAACGTACGGGCATCAGGATTTAGATGTATTTGGATCAGGTGATGATACCGATGATGAAACATGGAACGCCGTTATACGTCAGGCATTAATAGCCGGGTATTTCGATAAGGATATCGAAAATTACGGCTTACTGAGAGTAACCAAAAAAGGAAAAGATTTCTTGAAAAAACCGGCATCGTTCAAGATTACCACAGCAGACGAAGAAGACTTGTCTGATGATGAGAACATGGATGATGTAGTGGTGAAAGGCGGCGGCGGCGGATCGGCAGTAGATCCGGTTTTGTTTTCTATCATGAAAGATCTTCGCAAGAAGATGGCAAAACACAACAATGTTCCCCCATACGTGATATTTCAAGACCCCTCTCTGGAGGCTATGGCTACAATCTACCCGATAACAATGGAGGAATTGCAAAATATTCCGGGGGTAGGAGCAGGTAAAGCAAAGAGATACGGGACAGAGTTTCTTGAAATAATAAAGAAGCACGTTGAAGAAAATGAAATAGAACGACCTGAAGATTTACGTGTAAAAACAGTAGCAAACAAATCGAAACTAAAAGTAGCCATCGTACAGGCTATCGACCGCAAAGTAGCATTAGACGACTTGGCCGAATCGAAAGGAATTGATTTTGCCGAATTGCTGAGCGAAGTAGAAGCTATCGTATTCTCAGGAACAAAAATAAATATAGATTATTTCCTCAGAGAGGTTATAGATGAAGACCATCTCGACGATATATTTGAATATTTTCAAGAAGCAGAATCGGAAGATCTGGAAGCTGCGATCAATGAACTTGGCGAGTATTCTGAAGACGAAATACGCCTTGTCAGGATCAAGTTTATCTCCGATATGGCTAACTAAAGAATGAAGAGAAAAGCAATTTTTCCGGGGACATTCGATCCCTTTACAATAGGACATTATTCATTAGTGAAACGATCTCTCGAATTGGTAGATGAGATCGTTATTGCTATTGGAGTGAATGATACCAAGAAAACTTACTTTCCGCTCGATAAGCGCATAGATATGATCCGTTCTTTGTATACAGAGGACAATCGCATAGAGGTAGGTACTTATGATAGCCTTACTGTGGACTATGCCAAAGAAACAGGATCAAATTTCATAATACGTGGAATCCGTTCTGTAAATGATTTTGAATACGAAAAAACGATTGCCGATATGAACAGGAATATATCGGGAATAGAAACAATCGTACTCTTTACAGAACCGGAACTAACACATATAAGTTCTACTATTGTACGCGAACTGTTGCGATTCGGACACGATGTCAGTCAGTTTATACCCAAAGGTATGAGTCTGGACTGAATAGTGATTAGTTAAAAATCAGATTTAATCAGCGTTAACCGCGATTATCCAAAATGTAATTCTAGTATGAAAAGAGTTCTAATGTCGGTTCTCGGTTTTTTTGTCATTGTTTTGGCCGCCTCTGCTCAGTTTAAGATGAGCGAAGGATCTAAGAAAGTAGCTACAACAATTGCCGTTATTGAGAATATGTATGTAGATAAGGTAGACGACGGCAAATTGGCCGAAGATGCAGTGAAAGCTTTGTTAGAAAAACTAGATCCTCACTCTACATATATCAGTGCCGATGAGGTAAAAGATATGAACGAGCCGCTGGAAGGTAATTTCGATGGTATAGGCATCTCTTTCAATATGCTTACAGATACACTGTATGTTATCGAAGCGCTTCCCGGAGGACCATCCGAGAAGGTAGGTCTTAGGGCAGGAGATAAGATATTGTATGTAGATGATACGCTTATCGCCGGAGTTAAAATGTCTACCAAGGACGTTATGTCTCGTCTTAAAGGGCCGAAAGGAACATCTGTAAACCTAAAAGTACAACGCAAGGGAATAGCTGATTTACTAAGCTTTAAGATTATTCGCGACAAAATTCCTATCTATAGTATCGATGCCACTTACATGGTAGATAAAACGACCGGATATATACGTATTATAAGATTTGGAGCAACCACTACCGAAGAATTCAGAAAAGCGCTTCAGAAGCTTAAAGAAAAGGGTATGGAGAATCTTATTCTCGACCTGGAATATAATGGCGGCGGATACATGGCTCCGGCTACTGAAATAGCTGATGATTTTCTGGATGCAGGCAAGTTGGTTGTATATACCGAAGGCTTACGTCAGCCGAGAAGGGATGAAGTTTCCACAGCTAAAGGCGCATTCGAGAAAGGACGTCTTGTAGTACTTATCAATGAAGGTTCTGCTTCGGCTAGTGAAATCTTGTCAGGAGCCGTACAAGATTGGGATAGAGGTGTGATTGTAGGTCGTCGCAGTTTCGGGAAAGGACTTGTTCAACGACAAATACCGCTTCCTGACGAATCGATGATAAGGCTCACTGTTGCCCGTTATTATACTCCTACTGGACGCTCTATACAAAAACCGTATACAAAGGGAGATATTATGTCATACAATCTGGATGTAATAGAACGCTATAATAAAGGCGAGATGATGCATGCTGATAGTATACATTTCCCTGACTCATTGAAATATACAACTTTGCTGAATCATCGTACGGTATATGGCGGAGGAGGTATCATGCCCGACTATTTCGTGCCTGCCGATACAACTTTTGCATCTGAATATTACCGAAAAATTTGGAATAAAGGCATAACGCTGCGCATAGCTTATAATGAAGTGGATAATCACAGGACTGAGATTTTACAAAAATATCCTACAGCTACTGATTTCTACAAGCAATATCAAGTTTCGGACGAGATTATGAATAAGCTTATAGCAGCAGGAAAAGATGAAAAAGTGGACTTCGATGAGGATGGATATGAGAAGTCGAAAGAAACACTCAAGCGTCAGATAAAAGCATATATAGCACGTGATGTATATGATACGGAGACGATGGTGAGGGTATTCAACGAAGATAGCGAAACCTTTAAGAAAGCATACGAGATTATACGGAATGAGAAAATGTATAACGGATTGCTCAAAGGTAAATAAGAAATAAAATAAAAAAGAGCTGTATTCAAAATGCAGCTCTTTTGATTAATAGGAATAAAAGAATATATACAGCCTTATGATAACGATTAATATTGAAGAACGTCATTTGATAGAAGAGATAATTTCGAAAAACACCATATGCTATGTCGGCATGATAGATAAGGGAGGTTTCCCGTATGTTATCCCTATGAATTTCGGTTATCAAGATGATGTTATTTACCTACATTCGGCACAGGAGGGCAAGAGTATCGAATCGCTTCACATAAACCCGAATGTATGTATTACTTTCTGTGGTGAGTCGTCATTAACTTATCAGAATGAAGAGGTAGCATGTAGTTATCGTATGAAAGGAAGTAGTGTTATTTGCAGGGGTAAGGTCGTATTTGAAGAAGATTACGATAATAAAGTGAAGGCTTTGGATATAATGATGAAGAAATACACAACAAGGGCATTTACTTATTCTAAGCCAGCTGTAAATAACGTAAAGATTTGGAAAGTAGAGATCGATTCTATTTCTTCAAAAGTATTTGGTGTTCCTCATCCAAATTCACGAAACTACAAAGATCAGCTCGAATTTTAGATAAGGTGATTCGTTGCCAGATATTTCCACAATGCGGCGGCGTGCATAGATTGTCTGATCTCATCTTTTTTCAATAGCTCTACCAATTCCTCGATAGATAGCAGATGAACCGAAATGTCTTCGGTATCTTCTAAATGCTGTTCCGATATCTTTTCCACATCAGTAGCCAGAAAACAGTAAGTAGTGTTGGTGTGTGTACCGGGATTTGCTGAAGTGGTCATAAATAACTCCCATTTTCCGTTTCCGTAGCCCGTTTCTTCGAGGAGTTCCCTTCTTGCGGAAATTTCTGCGCTAGGGTCTTCCTCTTCGCATACACCTGCACATAGCTCCGGTGAGGTGCATTGCAGTCCGTGCCTGTATTGGCGTACCATCACAAACTGTTTGTTTTTGGTTATTCCTATGGTGCATACCCAGTCGGGATATTCGTATACATAATAATTTTGAATTTGGTTTCCGTTCGGTAATTCTACATGATCTTTGCGTACGGTAAACCAAGGCTCTTGTGAAAGATATTCACTATTTAATACCTTCCACTTTTTATTATCTGTATCGCTCATTTTTTGCTGTTAATACGTTGTTGGAATTTTTATTTCTCCAGAACCACTACGTTCATCAAGATGTTTTTAAGAGGCTTGTCTTTTTCGTTGGTTCTTACTCTTTGTATTTTATCCACAACGTCCATTCCTTCTATTACCTCGCCGAAAACGGTGTATTCATTGTCCAGAAAAGGAGTGCCACCCCTTGTTTTGTAGTATTCCCGCTGCTCGTCTGTATATGATACCTCAGCCTTTCGGGCTTTGGCTTGCTCATCCGCTTGTTTCAGCCAATCAGCACGCATTGCAGATGCAGATATACTATCGCCGCTCTTTAGTAATGCTTTCAGATCATCAAGGTGTGCCGATTGTATTTCCTTATATATCTTTTGTTTAAAACGTTCGAAACGTTGTTTTTCTATCTCTGATAATTTATCGTCGAAGCATAACTCACCAGTAACAATATAAAACTGAGATGCATCAGAGGCTTTTGTTGGATTTTCGGCATCACCCCATCGTGCAGCTGCCAGTACTCCCCGTTTGTGGTATAGCTGAGGAAACTTTATTTCGGCAGGAATGGTGTCACCCAGCGTTTTTTCTTCTTTCAAAGCTGCAGAATCTGCAATATTCCTTGTTTGAGGGTCTCCACCCTGTATCATAAAATCATTGATAACACGGTGAAACGTGAGGTTCTTATAGAATCCTTCTTTTGCTAGTTTCAGAAAATTATCTCTGTGTCCCGGAGTCTCATTATAGAGCTTAACTTTTATATTGCCATAGCTTGTTTGTATAACGACTATGGGTTCTTTTGGTTTATTATTACACATGGTGAATAAAAAGATTAGACAGGCGATACATATATTTCTCATATCATTTTTCTATATGAAGTCACACAAAGGTAATGTTTTTTGAGCACTTATTTTGAAATAATAGAAGCGTCGAATTCATATTTCAGAATCTTTTTACAATAAGGCTCTAAGTAATGAATAATAATAAATTTGTTTAGATGTGTAAAAATAACTAAATGCTGTTATATCAGTACTTTTAAATTATAATAAAAATCAATTCGTAAAGTTTGACTTTTATAATTTCACAAATTATACTAGATTTGCACTAATATAAACGCAGAAATGGTAAAATATAACAGAATCCTCCTAAAACTGAGCGGTGAATCCCTCATGGGAGAACAGCAATATGGCATAGATGTAAACCGACTGAATGAATATGCCACGCAAATAAAGGCTGTAGCCGATATGGGTGTACAGATAAGTATTGTTATTGGAGGAGGAAATATTTTTCGAGGTCTGAGCGGAGCTTCCGAAGGATTCGACAGGGTAAAAGGAGACCAGATGGGTATGTTGGCTACTGTGATAAACAGTTTGGCTCTTAGTTCGGCTCTTACTGCAATAGGTCAGAAGTCGAGAGTACTTACAGCTATCAGGATGGAACCCATAGGAGAAATCTACAGCAAATGGAAAGCAATAGAGGCTATGGAAAATAGTGAAGTTGTTATCCTTTCTTGCGGAACAGGCAATCCGTTTTTTACGACAGATACCGGTTCTTCACTCAGGGGAATAGAAATAGAAGCCGATGTGATGCTCAAAGGTACACGTGTAGACGGAGTTTATACTGCCGATCCAGAAAAAGACCCTACAGCCGTTAAGTTTGATTCCATCTCTTACGATGAGGTTTACAAACGCGGACTGAAGGTTATGGATATGACTGCGACGGTGATGTGTAAGGAGAATAATTTGCCTATCGTTGTCTTCGATATGGATACTCCGGGCAATTTAGAGAAGCTAATTAAAGGTGAAAAAATAGGTACATATGTACATGCATAACAGAGAGAAAGTAGTAGTTGAAGATCAGTTGTATAATCAGGCTGTATATTTGATTAGAAAAAGAGAAAATCCCGAAAAGGTGAAGATCTTTCTAATCGAACGAGGGCTTAACGAAGAAGATGCTTATATCTTACTCGACCAAATTATACATCAGGTAGATAAAGAACATATGAAAACAGCACGAAGAAATATCTTTATGGGCTGTTTGGTTTGTGCTGTAGGTGCGTTTATTACCATTACTGCACATACCTTGCTTACTTCTTTACTTATTTTGGCAGGGATAGGACAACTTATTATTGGTCTTACCCAGTTGCCGAGTAGAGTGTAAGTAGATTTATTTAATCTTAAAATATTGAAAACAAAAAATATATATTTATGGCAGCAGACCTAAAACAAATCGAACAAAAGGCGGAAGCTAAGATGTCGGCCTCTGTAGAGTTTCTGGACGAAACGTTATCTCGTATTCGTGCCGGAAAAGCCAATCCGCATATTCTTGATGGTATAAAACTTGAGTATTACGGATCAATAACCCCGCTAAGTGGTGTGGCGGCTATCAATACACCTGATGCTAGAACTATCATCGTTCAACCATGGGAAAAACAAATGTTGAAAGAGGTAGAAAAAGCCATCCTGAACTCTGATGTAGGTATCACACCCGATAATAACGGTGAGGTGATACGTCTTTCTATTCCTCCGTTGACAGAAGAGCGTCGTAAACTCTTGGTAAAACAAGCGAAACAGGAAGCCGAGGATGCTAAAGTGAGTGTGCGTAACGCTCGTCGTGATGCAATTGATACGATCAAAAAATCAGTGAAAGAAGGCTTGGCGGAAGACGTAGCCAAAGATGGCGAAAACGAAATGCAAAAGCTTCATGATAAGTATATCAAAAAGATAGACGACCTGTTTGCTCTTAAAGAAAAAGAGATTTTAACTGTATAACGAAATATACCGAAAATAGAATATGCCAATATGCTGATCGCTTTACAGTATCGGCACATTGGCACATTTGCATTTTAAAGGATTGATTGATGAATGGTCTTGTAATAAAAAATACGGGTAGTTGGTATTTGGTTCGTACCGATGACGGTAGCGACGTTGAATGTAAGGTAAAAGGAAACTTTCGTCTTAAAGATATACGTAGCACCAATCCCATTGCTGTAGGAGACAGAGTAACCATTGTACCAAACAATGAGGGCACTGCTCTGATAACGGAGATCGAAGACCGTAAGAATTATATTATACGCCGTTCGTCTAATTTATCCAAGCAATCGCACATTTTGGCCGCTAATATCGATCTGTGTTTTTTGATTGTAACCGTAAATCATCCGGCAACCTCTACTGTTTTTATTGACCGCTTTTTGGCTGCAGCCGAAGCGTATCGTGTGCCGGTAAATCTTATTTTTAATAAGACAGATCTATACGCAGAAGAGGAGATAGAATATATGGATGCTTTGATTAGTCTTTATGATTATATTGACTACCCAAGCATCAAGATATCAGCTTTACATAACACAGGATTAGAAATTTTACAAGAGAGGATAAAGGACAAAACTACCTTGTTTTCGGGTCATTCGGGTGTCGGAAAGTCTACACTTATCAACGCGCTCGTACCTGATGTTCACCTAAAGACGGGTGCAATATCCGGTTATCATGGTAAAGGAATGCATACAACCACTTTTTCGGAAATGATAGAATTGCCACAGGGAGGATTTATTATAGATACTCCCGGTATCAAAGGCTTTGGTACTGTGGATATGGAAAAGAATGAAATATTTCACTTCTTTCCAGAGATATTTAAGGCGTCTAAAGATTGTCGTTACAATAACTGCATTCATATAAATGAACCCGGATGTGCAGTGCGTGATGCTGTAGAAAATCACTATATAAGCGAGAGCCGCTACAAGTCATACATGAGCATGATGCAAGAGGATATTGAAGAAAAATATAGGAAATAGATATGAGGTGGAGGTTTGATCTATCGTCATTCTTGATATTTATTGTTCTCTTTTTTGTAGAAGTTCTTATCGCTAAATTTGTAGATGATGCTTTTATTCGTCCTTATGGAGGTGATATCTTAGTTGTTATATTGATCTATTATTTTGTAAAGTCATTTGTCCGGATAAAGCCCTTGTGTTTAGCTTTGGGTGTGCTCTTTTTCGCTTATATGGTAGAGGTCGGGCAATACTTCAAGATGGTAGAAGTACTGGGACTTCAAGATTATAAAGTAATGAGGATTGTTTTAGGGACATCATTTTCCTGGGGCGATATTTTATGCTATACTGTTGGAGCTATTATCTGTTATCTTATCGACAGAAAAGAAAAATAGATATTCGATAATAACACAAATGACATCTTAACAATCATTCATACAAGAGCTTTTTCAAGAAAATATCAGATAGTGGAGGTAAGTCTTTCGAATTATTTGATAAAAAAAGAGCTTGAGTTTAAATTTGTTATAACTTTGAAAAAAATGTATATTATTTGCGTATGGATGTAGCAGCGCAAGCAACAGATCATCTTATCCTTCTTTTCCAGATACTTTATGTGGTTACGGCTTTGGGTACGATGGTTGTGATTATTTCGGAGAATAGGAACCCCTTGAAAACGATTTCTTGGGTGCTTATTCTATTGTTGCTTCCTTTGGTAGGTCTTATCATATACTATTTCTTCGGCGAAGATAATCGTAAGCAGCGTCTGATATCCCATAAGATGTATAAGAAGCTCAATCGTCGGTCTATTGGTAGGCGAGAGTTGTTGGAAACGCTGAATCCACCTGTAGAGTATAAAGGGTTAGTAAACTTATTGAACCGATTGAAAGGTACACCCTTATATGGTGGTAGTAGCGTTACTTTTTATTCTTCAGGACCCGATAAGTTTGAGGCTTTGTTTGAGGAGCTTGAGAAAGCGGAAAAGCATATACATATCCAATACTATATCTTCTTAGATGATGAGATAGGGTGCAAAACCCGAGATATATTGCTTCGTAAAGCAGCGGATGGCGTTGAAGTGCGTCTTATTTATGATGATGTTGGCTCTTGGAAAGCAAAGCGTAGCTTCTTCAAAGATATGCAAGCCGGAGGCGTTGAAGTTCAACCTTTCTTGAAGGTGGCATTCAAATTTTTGACAAGTAGAGTGAATTATCGGAATCACAGAAAAATTGTAGTTATTGATGGTAAAGTTGGTTTTGTTGGTGGAATGAATGTTGCAGATCGATATATCAACGGTGTGGGAAGTGGAATTTGGCGAGACAGTCATGTCAAGATAGATGGAAAAGCTGTGGCAGGATTACAGACATCTTTTCTTATCGACTGGTATTCGTCTCGTAAAGAATTTCTAGCATCAGATACTTATTATCCTATACTTGATAGTCAGGGAGATAATATGATTCAGCTGGTTACAAGTGGCCCGGTAGGACAATTTAAAGATATACACTTAGGTGTTCTGCAAGCCATTTCTAATGCCAAAGAAAGTGTTTATATACAGACCCCTTATTTTATTCCTACCGACTCATTAATGCAGGTTATACAAATGGCGGCGATGCGTGGAGTGGATGTGCGTTTGATGTTGCCTCGCCATTCCGATACTACATTTGTGCATATTGCATCCATGTCTTTCCTGAAAGAAGTTTTGGATGCCAAAGTAAGTGTCTATTTTTTCGAAGCGGGATTTCTTCACTCCAAGCTAATGACGGTAGACAACTCTCTTACTATAACAGGTTCGGCCAATATGGATATGCGTAGTTTCGAACATAATTTCGAAATTGATGCTTTTATATATAGCGAAGAGACTTGCCGCAAAGCCCAAGAGATATTCTTGAAAGATATGGAGAGCTCAACACAGTTGCTTGTGGAAGAATGGGATCAAAGGTCACGGATTGAAAAATTTAAAGAATCTGTCATGCGCTTGTTCTCTCCATTATTATAATAGTAAAGTTGATACAAGATACAATTTATATAACTATATTATACTCAAGAGTATTGTTGAAATACCTGCCGATCGGAAGGATTGGAGTGTATGATAAATAAAATAGTTAAAAAAATGCTTTTTGCAAATTTCAGGATTAGAGACTTATACGTCAAAAAATGAGAGAAAATCAATGTGTAATCTCTAATTTAAGGACTTTTTTATTTGTTTTAGTTAAAAAAAATATATCTTTGTTGCTTGAACTGATTATTCGTATTGGTTAAAAGATACAATAATTAGGTAAGGTTAAGTATAAAATTGATCATTAACATAAATCTTAATAAAGATTTTTTTTATTAAGTAAACTATATGGGTAAAGTAGCACTCATCACAGGCGTTACAGGACAAGATGGAGCTTATTTGTCAGAATACTTGATAAAAAAGGGCTATACAGTACATGGACTAAAAAGAAGATCTTCCATGTTTAACACAGATCGTATAGACCATTTATATCAAGATCCTCATCTTGAAGATAGAAATATGATTCTTCATTATGGTGATATGACAGATAGTATGAATCTGACACGACTAATTGGCGACGTAAAGCCCGATGAAATATATAATCTTGCGGCAATGAGCCATGTTAAGGTTAGTTTTGATATCCCTGAATATACAGCAAATGCAGACGGAATAGGTACTCTTCGTATATTAGAGGCTGTTCGTCTTCTTAATTTGGTAAATAAAACAAGGATATATCAGGCTTCAACATCCGAGCTTTATGGTTTGGTGCAAGAGATACCTCAAAAAGAAACAACCCCATTTTATCCGAGAAGTCCATATGCTGTCGCTAAAATGTATGCATATTGGATTACGGTTAATTATAGACAGGCTTATGGTATGCATGCCAGCAATGGTATCTTGTTTAATCATGAATCTCCATTAAGAGGTGAAACGTTTGTTACAAGAAAGGTGACACGTGCAGTTGCGCGTATAGTCTTAGGGCTTCAAGATAAGGTTTATATGGGAAATCTTTCCAGTAAACGGGATTGGGGACATGCTAAAGATTATATAAAGGCTATGTATCTTATTCTTCAACAAGATACTGCTGACGATTATGTTATCTCTACAGGCGTCACAACTACTATTCGTGACTTTATCAAAATGTCATTTTTAGAGGTCGGAGTAGATGTTGAGTTTAGAGGTGAAGATGAAAAGGAAGAAGGCTATATAGTAGGTGTTGATGAGAATAAATTCTCTAAAATAGTTGGAGCCGAATATTTAGAAGGCTTTATTAAGAGAATAGGACAATCTGTTGTAGGTGTCGATCCTGCTTATTTTCGTCCGACAGAAGTTGATATTCTTATTGGTGACAATACAAAGGCCAGGACTAAATTAGGCTGGGAGCCTACATACGATCTTAAAGCTTTATGTCAGGATATGGTTGTTCATGATGTTGAGCTGATGAAGAAAGAAGAGTACCTCAAAAATGGAGGATATAGAATTTTGAATTACTTTGAATAAAAGTAAGAAAATATAGATGATAGAAAAGAATGCTAAAATATATGTAGCCGGCCATAGAGGCTTGGTTGGTTCTGCAATTCTTAAAAGTCTTGTAAGCAAAGGATACACAAATTTTGTCTTAAGAACGCATCAAGAATTAGATCTTACAGATCAAAAAGCTGTATCCGAATTTTTTACAAAGGAAAAGCCTGAATATGTTTTTTTAGCGGCGGCTAAAGTAGGAGGTATTATTGCCAATAATACATATCGCGGGCAATTCATTTATGAAAATTTGATGATCCAGAACAATGTAATTCATCAATCATATCTGAATAATGTTAAAAAATTAGTGTTTTTAGGTAGTTCTTGTATTTATCCCAAAGAAGCACCTCAGCCAATGACGGAAGATACACTGTTGACAGGCCCTTTGGAATACACAAATGAACCGTATGCAATAGCTAAAATAGCCGGTTTAAAGATGTGTGAAAGCTATAATATACAGTATGGAACGAATTTTATAGCGGTAATGCCAACAAACCTATATGGTTTGAATGATAATTTTAATCTTGAAACATCGCATGTATTGCCAGCAATTCTAAGAAAAGTACATTTGGGGAAATGCTTAGAAAATAATGCTTGGGATATTATAGAGCAGGACTTGAATGTTAGGCCGATAGAGGGAGTATCTGGAACTTCATCTAAAACAGAAATACTAGAAATACTAGCTAAGTATGGTATAAGAAAAGTTGGAGATGTTGTTCAGGTCGAACTTTGGGGGTCAGGAAAACCGATGAGAGAATTCCTGTGGAGTCAGGAAATGGGAGATGCCACTGTTTTTGTGATGGAGTCTGTAAACTTTTTTGACTTAGTTGATGTTATACATGGAAGGGAGATAAAGAACACACACATTAATATTGGAACTGGTATTGAAATATCTATAAAAGATGTTGCAAACCTTGTAAAAGAAATAGTCGAATTCTCCGGAAGTTTGTGGTTTAATACAGATAAGCCAGATGGAACGATGAGAAAATTATCAGATGTATCAAAACTTAATTCTTTGGGCTGGCAACATCAAGTTGAAATAGAAGATGGCTTGAAGTTGATGTATGCTTGGTATACTGAGTATAATATATTAAATTAAAAAAAAAGAGTGTTTAATTATAATTTAAAAGATTGATTATGAAAAAAGTAAGTTTACTTTTAGTTTTAGTTTTTGCGGCTATGGCTATTTCTGCTCAAGATAGCGGATTTAGTACTAAAGCTGGTCGCAATGCAACTTTTGCGCGTAACGGTTTTTGGGATAACTGGTTCGTAGGAATTGGTGGTGGAGCAACAATGTATCTTAATGATAACGCAAGTGATGCTAAATTCACTAACCGCCTTAACCTAGCTCCAACTGTTTTCGTAGGTAAATGGTATAATCCTTATTTCGGAGCACGTTTGAAATTTAATGGTGGTGGTTACCACACATTTAATCAAGGAGCAACAGTTATGAATCACCCTCATTATTTAGGTGCTAACGTTGACCTATTGTTCAATGTTTCTAACTATTTGGGACATTATAACGAAAATCGCTTCTACAGCTTTATACCTTATGTTGGTATAGGATTTGTTCATGGATTTGACGAAGATTGGAAATCTATCAAGAACAACTCTGCTACATGGAATGCCGGTATTATCAACAATTTCCGTCTGTCTAACAGAGCTTCTCTATTCGTAGAAATAGCTGGAAACATGGTTCAAGAGTCTTTCGACCGTATGGGTGGTGGAGATTTCGAATGGGATGGCATGCTATCTGCATTCGTAGGATTTAACTTCAAAATCGGTAAGAGAAATGACTTCTCTGAAGCATTGTTGATGGATCAAGGTCTTCTTGATGATCTAAACGGTCAAATCAACAAACTGCGTCAAGAAAATGAAGCTTTGAAAAACAGAAAAGTTGAAGCTCCAAAATGTCCAGATTGTCCAAAATGTCCAGAAGTTAAACCAGCTGAGGTTAAAAACTTCGTTTCTAACGTAGTATTCTTCCGTCTTGGTAGTGCAGTTATTGACAAAAACCAAGAAGTTAGCATCTACAACACAGCTAAATATCTACAAGATAATCCTAGCAAAAATGTTAAGATTGTAGGTTATGCTGATAAGAAAACAGGTACAGCTTCTATCAACATGAAACTTTCTGAAAAACGTGCTAAGAATGTTGCTAATGCGTTGATCAACAAATACAACATCAACAGCAACCGCGTTAAAGTTGAATGGAAAGGTGACACAGAACAACCATATGCAGAAAATGCATGGAACCGTGTTGCTATCTTCTTTGCTGAATAATTTCGGCTAACGAAAATATAAGAATAGGAAAGAGTGGAGTATATCTCCACTCTTTTTTTTGTTTCGTATTGATGCAATGCACGATAAAAGAACGATTTTAGATAATGATATGCCTAAGATATGCTGGCTGATTTGATATTGCCATATATTCTCTACCCTAGGCAAGTATAGAGCATTTGTTAAACAGAATCGGTGTGCTAAAATGTGTTATTAAAAGATAAAGCCGGAAGCTACCTAATAACTTCCGGCTTTATTTTTTAGAATTAACTTATTCTTATTTTATCAGATCTTCTTTAATACGAGTTTTCTCTTTATTGCTGAATTTATTTCAGAGAAAAAAGATTTGATTTCGTTGTAGCTCGATTTGTCATACTTTCCTGTAAAAATATCTATATTCTGTATATATATAATTTTACGATCTTCCACCTTGCATTGTGTCTTTAACTTCCCAAACGGAGTTTCTATTGAAATATCTTTAGGCAATGATTCAATAGCGTATGTTTCAGGGATATTGAATGTGATAGAATCAGAGTCAGAATATCCATTTTCTATTACGATATCCTGTTTCCGTGTAGAAGATGTAAATATATTATAATTGCCTTTTCTCAAAGGGCATACAGATGCAAATAATCGCGTTCCGGTTTTATTTACAAAGTCTTCAGCTTCGAAATTTGCAGACAATGTACATGATGGTAGCGACGACCTGTCTTCAGAGACTTCAATTTGTGAAATCTTTACTTTTGGCATATTCACATTCGTATTGATGTAGTTCATCTCTTTTTCTCTGTCTTTAGATGTCATCCAATAAAAAAACTTGTCGTACAAATGCAAATGTTCAGTAAACTGCATTTTGCCTTTTGCCATTCCGTTTTCTGATATATCTATATCTAGCTTTGATACTTGATAATTTTGATCGTCTTTATATTCGGGTAAACGGCACATTTTGCCTCCTTCATTCGTTATAATAAGGCTATTATGACCTGCAATTTTATCATGTATATATCCAAAAGGAAGCTTTTGGCTTGTACATTCCAGCCAGATACTGTCGTTCTTGAAAGGTATCAGCAGAATAACATGGTCAAACTGATTAAAGTTAGGAAAATCAGGTAGTATATCCTTCTCTCTCATACTTACTATGCTGTAATTGGAAGGTATATCAACGGCTTTTAGCATGGCCATCATTAAATTGGTTAAGCCCTTACAGTCGCCAAATCCACTTTTACTTACAGATGTTGCATCGATAGGCTGATAGCCTCCTATGCCCAATTGTATACTGACATATCTTGTGTTATTCTGTAGATATTGATAAAGAATGGCCACCTTTTCTCTATCGTTTTTTGCATTTTTTGTGAGATCTTTGATTTTAATCACAAAATCGGCAGGAAGAATATCTTTCCCGGTTAACAAGCTTGATATCCATTTGCCATGATTTTCCCAGTTAGACAAATTGCCACAGGTTGAATCATAGCAGAAATCATTTGGCATTAATAATACTTTTGGGATAATTTCGAGAAATGGAGGAGCATAAGGTTCCCTGTCGATAGCTTTCATGTTTTCGAGTGATAGCGAATATATATGCTTATTACCGACAGTTTCATCTTTAATATTACAAGAATAATTAGAATAATAGCGAAGATTCATTCCTGTTGGGAGTTCAATCTTATAGCTAGCTTGTTTTAGAGATAACACACTTCCATTGATAGGTATGAAAGGAGGGTAGTATAAAATACCGTTTTTCCATTTTTCCTGATAGGTATACTCTATAGTATAAGGGTATGTAGGGTTCTTATATTCATAGAACATAGAGTAGTCGTCGGTACTCAAATGTTCAGATAAGGAGGAAGATATTAAGTCTTTTTTCCCTATCTTTTTGACTACTGTCCCCGACATATTTTTTATTACGCCCGAGAAATCTTTCAACTCTCTGAATTTATCATACGTTTCGTTGAAATAACCATATTCCTCACCCTGTTCATTTAGGATAGTTATTACCTTACTCACTGACAGTGTTGCATTATTCAAATCAGTTTGACTAAATACTGTAGAATAATTATCTACGATGGCGCATGCGTTCTCTCGCAAACTATCAACCTTTTGTATGACAAATTGCCCATAGGCTTGCGTTTGGGATAGAACAAATAAGAGAACACATGCAAATATATATCTGATATTCATATTAAGATAAGCATTTTAAATAGCAGAGGCCTTTTTCAGAACGATCTGCTCACTGTTTTTAGCTACAATTTTGGCATAAAAGTCTTTTAGTGACTCGTACTCTTCTGGCAAGAACGTTAATTTCTTTAATTGGAATTGATAGTGTAGCTTAATTGCATTTGCGGTCTGAGCCAGACGATATGTCAAAACGATATCATTATCATTTAATACTAATTTTGCAGCCTGAGGCAACTCGTCTACTACATACCCTTCAGGTATTTCTATATCTACAACTTGCAGGTAATTTGTCAAATAATCGAATTCTACAGGATATTCTCTTTTCTCTCTTTGAAAAGGATTTTCGGAAATATGTTTTTCCATCATTGGATTGATATATAAGAAATCATCCCCTAAGCTGGCGTCCGCAACCTGTGTATATTCCATCTTTATAGGAGCTGAAGTATCATCTATAGCCGAAACTGAAAAACTGTCGATCTTACAATTTGTCCTCTTTGCTAATGATTCAATGAAGTCTTCCTTGTTTTTGTGATTATAATAGGATACTTTCATATCATAGGCGGCATTACCTTTTCGGGTATCTGTTATGGTTCCTATATATTTGGAATCATTGAATGTGAATTTTGCTGTTTTTAATACAGAGCCATTCGAAACGTTGCTAAGATTAACCCATCTACCGCCACTCTCACTCATTATACGTGCCTGAGGTACCATACACTTTTCAGGCAGTAAGTTCCAATCTCCATACTTAGCAGACGCATCGGTATAATACATAAGTGAATCTATCTTCAGTGCTGTAATTACATAATTAAATGCAGTTATACTAGGGTGGGATATTGGTAATCTTCCGTTTGTTCTGGTGCTTAGTATAACAGGGAATGCGTCGAATCCTCCTGCTTTAAGAGCATTTATGAGTAAGTAGTTTACATCAGCACTGCTGCCTATTCCTTCTTTAAGAGCATCTTTTAGGTTACCCGGAACGATAGCTCTCTTGTCATTCCATTTCACCCGATATTTAACCATATCCTGTATTTCTTTTGCCCGTTTAAAGGTCATCTCTCCTTTAGCTATTTCTTCTTTAAACAGATCAGCCTTTTTCATGTTGCTTCCAAGAGGACTAGAAAGGATATCTTTATCTATAGACTCCCATGAACTAGATTTATTTTCGGTCATGGAGTAGGGCATCTGTATGCTTTTTAGCTCAAAGGATACTTGTGTTATATAATCATTTATAGTCCACAGATATGCTTCTTTCTTCATTGCCGGAATATTGAAGCCTTCGCTTTTCAATGTTTCTGCATTACATCTTACAGTCGTTGCTTGTAAACGTCCGTAGTCGTCTTTATATCTTATATGGAAAGATTCATTGTCCGGCTCTTTGCTAGACTTTAAGTTGGCATATCCTTGATAGTTGATGTTGTATCGGAAGTATTCCGGAATTTTAGCCTCAAAGTTCACATAAGCAATAGGGATAGACTCTTGGAATCGGAAGTCTCTTAAGTTATAATAGTAGTCGGATACGATTGTATATTTATACTCAATCACAGACCCCACCTTTGCTGCAGGCATAGAAAATTTCTTTACTTTCAATGTGTTGTCAATGTCCTCGTCGGTAATGAATTCCTTCGCAAGTTTTGTTTTTGTGATTTTTCCATCTTCAAGATTATATGTTGTGCCCGATAAGCCATTGATTTGCTCTTTCGTTGATCTATTGGTTTCATAGTATGAGATTTCTTGGTTACACCAATCAAGACCTTCTGTCTTCAAGATTTTTATTTTAACTTGTATGGCGTATTCAAACTGAAATCCATACAGTTCGCTAAAGATAAACCTTAAGTCCCCTTTTTTGAGTAGGATAACTGCCGAGGCTGTTGTGTCCTCCGGATATACGGTCATATTCAGTTCGTCCATAGTTGCATTGCCATACTTAGATTGGGAATGACTTTCCTGAACATGAAATAGAAAAATAAAACATAGCATTATAGCTAATAAGTAAGTTGTCTTCATTGTTTGGTTATTGAGATGTTGATAGATCATAAATTATGTAAATGTATGAAATAAAATATTAATTATGTTAAAAAATGGCTATGTCTTATAATATTTTTTTTGTTTATGGAAAACTGTCTGATATTGTCTCTATATCTATCTTTGCGCAGCACTCATCGAAGTAATCTCTCTGTATATAGCGCAATGGGAGTTGTTGCTTTGAATAAATCATTTTCGCAAATGAAAACTTACATATAAAATAGATCTAAAATAGTCTTAAATGTTAAAAATTTATTTCTTAAATTGATGTTATTCTTTTCACAATAATAATGTTTTTCTATAAAGACAATATTGCAAACTGCACTTGACAAAATGCTGCATTTTGGCTTCTGATGCCATTTGTTTATTGACTTATTGATAAAATATATGAGTCATTTTGTTCTTTTTTGAGAAATAAATAGAGTATCTTTGTAATCTGTAAAAACAAAGTGTGTTAAAATTAAGGATATGAATTCAAGTATATATGATTTTATACCTATTCTGATGCAAATCGCGTTTTCTGCGATATTTGTATTTGCTACGGTATTTATTTCTAAGATGTTAGGTCCAAGTCGTAGGAGTGCACGGAAAAATGCAAATTTTGAGTGTGGTCTCGATCCTATAGGCGATGCTCGTTCTCCGTTCCCTGTTAAATATTTCCTTGTTGCGATCTTGTTTGTTCTTTTCGACATCGAGATCGTTTTTATGTACCCATGGGCTGTAAACTTTAAAGAGCTTAGTTGGGAAGGATTTGGCAAGATGGGAATCTTTATCGGAATTATTGTGGTAGGTTTCTTGTACGAAGCCAAACGTAAGGCTTTGGATTGGGAGAGATAAAAATTAAACAAGTATGAGCAATTCTTCTAATATAAATGTAGTACCTGCTCCGGATGGATATAGAGGGCATGGATTTTTTGCTACAAAATTTGACTACGTCATAGGTTTGGCTCGTGCCAATTCTCTATGGCCTTTGCCATTTGCTACATCCTGTTGCGGGATTGAGTTTATGGCTACAATGGCTGCTACGTACGATATGGGACGTTTTGGGGCAGAGCGTAACAGCTTTTCGCCACGTCAGGCAGATATGTTAATGGTAATGGGGACTATTTCTAAAAAGATGGCTCCTATCCTTCGCCATGTATATGAACAAATGGCAGAACCTAAATGGGTGATTGCAGTCGGTGCATGTGCTTCTTCGGGAGGTATCTTCGATACATATTCGGTTTTGCAAGGTATCGATAAGGTGATTCCGGTAGATGTGTATGTTCCCGGATGCCCTCCACGTCCTGAACAGATATTGGATGGCGTAATGCAATTGCAGGAGTTAGTAAAACATGAATCTATTCTTCGTAGAGGCTCGGAAAGATATCAGGAGCTTCTTGAATCATATAAATTTGAATAATGACTCTCGATACTACAGTTATTGAAAATAAGATGAGCGAGAAATTCGGAACGGAAGTGATGAATTTCAGAATGGAACGGGATATTTTTACTTTCGAAGCTGCTCCCGCGGTAATCAAAGAAGTAATCCGTTTTATGAAAGATGATGAAACTCTGCGTTTCAACTTCTTGACAGACTTATGTGGGGTGCATTATCCTGATAATGACAAGAAGGCTCAGTTTGCTGTTGTTTATTTGCTCCACAACTGGATCGACAATGTACGTGTACGTGTGAAAACGTTTCTTGATGGAGACAGACCGTATGTTGAATCTGTAGTGGACGTTTTTGCCGCAGCCAATTGGATGGAACGCGAGACTTATGATTTTTACGGGGTAATTTTCAAAGGACATCCCAATCTTAAGCGTATACTTAATGATGAGGGGATGGTATCGTTTCCGATGCGTAAAGATTATCCTCTCGAGGATGCTGGGCGTACGGATAAGGATGACCGCTTCTTTGGTAGAACTCCCAATAATTATGAACAAACTAAATAGCAAAGTAAGGAAATGTCAGATCAACTAATAAATCCGGAACATCGCTTTGCGAAAATGATAAAAGAACAAGCCTTTGGGGACGATAAAGAGTTGTCCGTTCTTAACTTCGGGCCAACTCACCCTTCTACTCATGGCGTGTTTCAAAATATATTATTGATGGATGGCGAGCGCATTCTGGATGCTGATACCACTATCGGTTATATTCACCGTGCATTTGAGAAGATTGCAGAACACCGCACTTTCTATCAGATTACAACCCTGACTGATCGTCTTAACTATTGTTCTGCCCCTCTGAATAATATGGCATGGTGGATGACTGTAGAGAAGTCACTTGGCGTAGAAGTTCCTAAACGTGCGCAATATATGCGTGTTATCGTTATGGAGCTGGCACGTATTACAGATCACCTGATATGTAACTCTATCTTGGGGGTCGACCTTGGTGCGTATACTCCTTTCTTGTATGTAATGCAATACAGAGAGTTGGCATACGAGATCTATGAAGAAATCTGCGGTGCGCGTTTGACTACAAATATGGGGCGTATCGGTGGATTCGAAAGAGACTGGAGCGAAGCCGCATGGCGTAAGTTAGATGAGTTTATCGAAGGCTTCCCTAAAGCATGGGATCAGCTCGAGAGACTGTTTATCCGCAACCGTATCTTTATGGATCGTATCGTTGGTGTAGGTGCGATATCAGCCGAAAAGGCAATAAACTATGGGTTTACAGGGCCTAACTTGCGTGCTGCCGGTGTCGATTACGACGTGCGTGTAGCGAATCCATATAGTTCATACCAAGATTTTGATTTTAAAGTACCTGTAGGTTCATCCGGCGATACATACGATCGTTGGTGTGTGCGTGCAGCAGAGATAAAAGAAAGCTTGAGCATAATTCGTCAGGCTCGCGATAATATGCCTGATGGAAGCTTCCATGCAGATGTACCTGACTATTACCTTCCTCCAAAAGAAGAGGTGTATACACAGATGGAGCAGCTTATCCAACACTTCAAGATCGTGATGGGTGAAGTTCCTGTTCCTATAGCTGAAGTATATCATGCCGTAGAAGGTGCTAATGGGGAATTGGGTATTTACCTTATTACCGATGGCTCACGAGCTCCTTTCAGGGTTCACTTCCGCAGACCATGCTTTATTTATTATCAGGCGTTCCCTGAAATGATAAAAGGCGGGATGTTTTCGGATGCTGTTGCCACGCTTTCAAGTATTAATGTTATTGCCGGAGAATTAGATGCATAATCATGTCAATGGAAACTAAAGAATATACACAAGTAATAAATATGTCGGAGAGCCTGATGGCCCGTATCAATGAATTGTTGAGCCATTACCCTGCCGATAAAAAGAAATCTGCTTTACTACCCGTGCTTCATGCCGTACAGGATGCTCATGACAATTGGCTGAGCCTCGAACTGATGGATAAAGTAGCCGAGATATTGGAGATTACACCTATCGAAGTTTATGAAGTAGTAACATTTTATTCGATGTTCAATCAAAAACCGGTAGCTAAATATATGTTTGAGTTTTGCCGTACTGCTTGCTGTGGCTTGCGTGGTGGTGAAAACTTAATGGAATATACCTGTCAGAAACTGGGTGTTAAACCCGGCGAAATAACACCTGACGGGATGTTCAGTGTAGTAGGGGTTGAGTGCCTTGGAGCATGTGGCTACGGTCCTATGCTTCAGTTGGGAGACAACTATCATGAAAATCTTAACAAAGAAAAGATTGATACACTGATCGAAGATTGTAAACAAGGAAAAGTAAACCTATATTAATTGCGATGGCTAGAAAAGTATTATTAGAAAAATTAGATATTCCGGGAATAGCGGAATACGAAGTTTATCGCAAGAATGGCGGGTATGCGTCTGTGGAGAAAGCACTGAAAACTATGACCCCCGATGAGGTTGTAGAAGAAGTAAAAACCTCAGGGGTAAGAGGTCGTGGAGGTGCAGGTTTCCCGATGGGCTTGAAGTGGAGCTTTATTGATAAGAAGTCCGGTAAGCCTCGCCACTTGGTTGTAAATGCCGATGAATCGGAACCGGGTACATTCAAAGACCGCTTCTTGATGCATCATATTCCGCATTTGCTAATCGAAGGTGCTATTGTTTCCAGTTATGCATTAGAGGCTAATTTATCATATATCTATATCCGCGGCGAATATATGTGGATATTCAAGATATTGGAAAAAGCAATTAAGGAAGCTTATGCCAATGGTTGGCTGGGCAAAAATATATTGGGTACAGGCTATAATCTCGACTTGTATGTACATTGCGGAGCAGGAGCATATATTTGCGGAGAAGAAACAGCCTTGATAGAATCACTCGAGGGTAAGCGTGGTAATCCGCGTATCAAACCGCCATTCCCTGCTGTTAGCGGGTTGTGGGGTGAGCCTACAGTGGTGAACAATGTGGAGTCTATTTCTACTGTTTCGTGGATTATAAATAATGGCGGTGCTGAATACGCTAAAATTGGTGTAGGTAAATCTACTGGAACCAAGCTTATGTCAGCTTCGGGTCATATTAAGAATCCGGGTGTATATGAAATAGAATTAGGTTTGACTGTCGATGAATTTTTCAATTCAGACGAATATTGCGGTGGTATGCTAGACGACCGTCCGCTAAAGGCTGTAATACCCGGTGGGTGTTCGGTTCCGATCCTACCTCCTCAATATATATTTAAAACAGCAAATGGTGAAGATCGTTTGATCAGTTATGAATCATTGGCTGACGGTGGTTTCGTTACCGGCTCTTCTCTCGGATCGGGTGGTTTCATCGTGTACAATGATACAGCATGTATCGTTCGTAATACATGGAATTTTTCTCGTTTCTTCCATCACGAAAGCTGTGGGCAATGTTCTCCGTGTCGTGAAGGTACAGGATGGATGGATAAAATCCTTCATCGCATCGAAACAGGACAGGGTAGAGAAGAAGATATCGACCTGCTATGGAGTATACAAAGTAAGATTGAAGGCAATACGATTTGTCCTCTTGGTGATGCGGCATCATGGCCGGTTGCAGCAGCAATACGTCATTTCCGCGAAGAGTTCGAATACCATGTACGCTTCCCTGAAAAGATAAAAAATAGAGATCATTTTGTAGACGAGCCTATGGAAAAAGTTCGTCACCTTTTGAAGTAAAGCAATATGAAAATTACAATAGATGGACATGTTTTAGACGTCGAACCTGGAACCACAGTGTTGCAGGCGGCACGTATGATAGGCGGAGCCAGTGTTCCTCCTACAATGTGCTATTACTCTAAGCTGGAAGACTGCGGTGGCAAATGTCGTTGTTGCTTGGTGGAGATAAACAAAGGCAGTGAAAGAGACCCTCGTCCTATGCCTAAGCTTCAGCCGTCATGCGTAACAGCAGTTCAGGACGGTATGGAAGTGAAAAGCGCTACATCCGAAAGGGCTCTGGAGGCACGAAAGGCTGTAACCGAATTTTTGTTGATCAACCATCCTCTCGACTGTCCGGTATGCGATCAGGCGGGAGAGTGCGATTTGCAGAACCTTGCTTATGGTAATAATAATTTCAAGTCGCGTTATATAGAAGAAAAAAGAACATTCGAACCCGAAAATATAGGCCCATACATACAATTGCATATGAATCGTTGTATTCTTTGCTACCGTTGTGTAAAACTGGCTGATCAATTAACTCCTGAACGTGTTCATGGAGTAGTGGGAAGGGGCGATCATGCTCAGATTTCTACATATATAGAACGTGCGATCGATAACGATTTTTCGGGGAATGTGATCGATGTTTGTCCTGTAGGGGCTCTTACTGATAAAACATTCCGATTCAAGTCTCGTGTTTGGTTCAACAAACCATTCAATGCACACCGTCATTGTACAAAATGTTCCGGAAAAGTAACACTATGGATGTTTGGCGACAAAGTTCAGCGTGTGACAGCCCGTAAAGATGAATGGCACGAAGTTGAAGAATTTATCTGTAACGAATGTCGTTTCGAACATAAGAATGTTGAAGACTGGACTATAGAAGGCCCTCGCAAATTTGAGAAGCCATCTGTAATCAATGTAAACAACTATACAGAGCCGATACATAAGGTTAAGATAAATACAGACGAACTTGTATTGGAAGGTCGTAAAGAAGATCAGAAGAAAATAAGCATGCCTGATTCTCCTTATGATGCAGAGGAGTTGGAAGCTATAAAGAAAACAAAAGAATAAATAAAATAATGGAGATTGCACTTATTTTAGAAAAGTTGATCCTTATCGTTCTTGTGTTTGCTGTCACAATGCTTTTTGCATTGTATTCTACTTATGCAGAACGTAAGGTGGCCGGTTTTTTACAAGATCGTCTCGGCCCGAACCGTGCAGGTATCTTTGGTTTGCTACAGCCTCTTTGCGATGGAGCAAAGTTGTTTGCCAAAGAAGACCTCATGCCAAATACGCCGAATAAGATTCTCTTTGTTGTAGGTCCGGCTGTTGCCATGACAGTCTCTTTGCTTGGGGGGGCGTTGATCCCATGGGCAGAGAAGTTTGAAATACCAGGATATGGAGATGTTAAGCCTTACATCGGAGATGTAAATGTGGCTATTCTATATATTGTAGCTGTATTATCTACAAGCGTATATGGTGTTGTAATCGGAGGATGGGCATCAAATAATAAATATTCCCTGATGGGAAGTATCCGTGCCGGAGCACAGATGATTTCGTATGAAATAGCAATGGGGCTTTCTCTTATTGCGCTGATTATGATGACAGGTTCTTTGAGTCTGGTAGAAATCACTCAGCAGCAAAGTGGCTGGCATGGTATGCAATGGAATGTGATTTATCAGCCATTGACCTTTATTATTTTCCTTGTTTGTTCGTTTGCGGAATGTAACCGTACACCGTTCGACCTTGCAGAGTGTGAGTCGGAGTTGGTTAACGGACACCATGTCGAATATTCTTCGTTGGGAATGGGATTCTATATGTTCTCCGAATATGCGAGCATGTTTTTCTCATCTGCATTCATCTCTGTTCTTTTCTTTGGAGGATACAATTATCCGGGAATAGATTGGGTAACAGAAAACTGGGGTATAAATATAGCTAGTGGTTTGGGTGTTTTATCACTTCTAGCTAAAACCTCATTCTTTATTTTCTTCTATATGTGGGTGCGCTGGACAATACCAAGATTCAGATACGACCAACTGATGAAACTGGGATGGAAAATGCTGTTTCCGTTGGCAATAGTAAATATCATCTTGGTAGGAATTTTTGTCCTGATTTTTAAATGAAAATAAGAAATTAGCGATGTCAATAGAAAAAATATCATTATCAGGAAGAAAGACGGAGGTTGTTGATAAAAACATGACCTTCGCAGAAAAGATATACTTTCCTGCTGTGATAAAAGGGCTTATAATTACAATTAAGCACTTTTTCAAGAAGAAGGCGACTGTTCAGTATCCTGAGCAACAACGCGAATTCAGCCCTGTATATCGTGGACAGCATGTATTGATGCGTGACGATCAGGGGCGTGAACGCTGTACGGCATGCGGGCTGTGTGCCTTGTCTTGCCCGGCAGAAGCAATCACGATGGTGGCTGCTGAGCGTAAAAAAGGAGAAGAACATCTGTACCGTGAAGAAAAATATGCTTCGGAATATGAAATAAATATGCTACGCTGTATATTTTGTGGAATATGCGAAGAGGCTTGTCCGAAAGAAGCTATTTTCTTAACCAAGTCTAAGCTCCTGGTGAAGCCGAAATTAGAACGTGAAGACTTTATCTATGGAAAAGATAAACTCGTGATTTCGGTAGAGGATGCCAAAGCTCGCAAATATGATTAAATAGATATACGAGATAAATAATGATATGATTACAATAATTTTTTATATTCTGGCAACCATAACACTCGGTACGGGACTTCTGACGGTATTGTCTAAGAATCCTATCCATAGTGCAGTGTATATGATTATCTGTTTTTTCTCCATATCGGGGCACTTTTTGCTGCTGAATGCTTTGTTTCTATCGGTTATAAATATTGTGGTTTATGCCGGAGCTATCATGGTGTTATTACTGTTTACTTTGATGCTTATGAACCTGAGTGAAAGCCACGAGCCAAAGAAAAAAGTGATCAGTCGTGTGGCGGCTACAATATCGAGCTGCTTGATGGGAATTGTCCTGTTGGCTGCGCTTCTGAAGGCTACGCCTGTGATAGAAACATACAAAACCGAGGGGTTAGACTATCAGTCGGTAAGTATTATTGGTCAGGTGCTGCTTGACGAGTATTTAGTGCCATTTGAATTTGCTGCTATATTGCTTATAACGGCTATGATCGGGGCAGTACTTATTTCTAAAAAAGAGAAAAAAGCTTAAGCTATGCTGAATAATATATTAGAACAAGTAGGAATTGAGAATTACATCTACCTCTGCATACTATTGTTTTGTGTAGGTGCAATTGGAATATTGTATCGTAGGAGTACGATTGTTATGTTGATGTCGGTAGAATTGATGCTGGCTTCTGCCAATATGTTGTTGGCTGTTTTTTCTGTGTATCATCAGGATACCAGCGGACAAGTGTTTGTGATATTCTCATTGGCCGTAGCTGCGGCAGAGGTGGCTGTCGGATTGGCTATTTTGGTTGCCATCTACAGAAACATAGGCACGATAGATATTGATGAATTGAAAAACTTAAAAGGATAAATTTGGATGGAAACAATATTAGTATTAATACTCTTGCTTAGTCCGTTTATCGGTTTCTCAATCAATTTGCTGGTTGGTAAAAAACTAACGGGGCGCACATTACCCGGAATTATTGCTACCACAGCTGTAATTATAAGTTTTGTAATATCTCTATACCTTTTCATCCAAAATCTTTCTACAGGTCAGGTTTTCAATGTCAACCTGTTTCAATGGATTGCTTTAGGGGAGTTTACAACTGATCTGTCTTTCACGCTCGATCAACTGTCGCTAGTATGGTTGTTGTTTGTGACAGGTATCGGTACGCTGATACACATCTATTCGATGGGGTATATGCACGATGATGAAAATATAGACCGTTATTTCTCATATCTGAACCTATTTATCTTCTTTATGACGATACTTGTTTCGGGAAGCAATCTTCTCGTTATGTTTATCGGTTGGGAAGGTGTAGGTTTGTGTTCTTATCTCCTTATTGGCTTTTGGTCGAGAAATCATAAAAACAACGATGCGGCAAAGAAAGCCTTTGTGATGAATCGTATCGGAGACCTAGGTTTCCTTATCGGTATCTTTACATTGGGATATATGTTCAAAACGGTGGACTATGTTTCGCTAAAAGATCTTGTTACCAGTCCCGACCCATTGTTGGGCGTTGCCACATTGGCATTGTTTATAGGGGCTACAGGTAAAAGTGCACAGATACCGTTATATACATGGTTGCCAGATGCGATGGCAGGTCCTACTCCTGTATCGGCACTGATACATGCTGCAACGATGGTTACAGCGGGTATATTTATGGTGACACGATTGAACTTTATATTCGACTTGACTCCCGATATTCAGACTTTGATTGCTATTGTAGGTGCTGTAACTGCATTATTTGCTGCAACGATAGCTCTTACACAAAATGATATAAAGAAAGTACTTGCATACTCTACCGTATCGCAGCTCGGGCTGATGTTCTTGGCTCTTGGGCTGGGTGCTTACCACGTGGCAGTATTTCATGTGATTACACATGCATTCTTTAAGGCTTGCTTATTCCTTGGCTCGGGTTCAGTTATCCATGCTATGGGAGGCGAACAGGATATGCGCAAGATGGGAGGTCTTAAGAATAAGATGAAGACGACGTATTATACGTTCTTGATCTCTACGTTATCGATTGCAGGTATTCCACCTTTGGCAGGTTTCTTCTCTAAAGATGAGATCATGCTGACAGCTTTCGAGCATAATATTTTCTTATGGATTCTAGCAGCGTTAGCATCTTTGCTTACTGCATTCTATATGTTCCGTTTGCTATATCTTACATTCTTCAAAGAGTTTAGAGGTACAGAAGAACAGAAACATCATTTGCACGAATCGCCAAGCAGTATGACTCTGCCGCTAATCGTACTGGCTTTCTTAGCGTTTTTCGGAGGGCTTATCAGTATTCCTTTCGGAGGACTTAGCTGGTTGAACGGTTACCTAGAGCCAATATTACCGGGTATAACAGGCGAACATGCTCCTGTAGATCAGATGGTGATGACAATGGTAATTTCTACTATCATCGCTATCGTAGGTATTGCATTGGCTTACTTTAAGTATATAAAGAAATCAGAAGTTCCTGCTGAGGACGATGATATTTCGGGAGTTGCTAAAGTATCCTATAACAAATTCTACATTGATGAAATATACGATGCATTATTTGTAAAACCTCTTTATGCTTTAGCCGCATTCTTTGAAAGTGTAGTAGAAAGAGCATTAAAAAATATACTGAAAAGCTTTGGAGGCTTGGTCGAGTTATTGACAGTTCCGGCGCGAAGACTACAGAATGGAAGTCTCGGTTTTTATCTGTTTTTCTTTGTATTGGGATTCAGTGCACTAATCATCTGTTTATTTCTTGTATAAAAATTAAAAAGAAACATGAATATCACTATTATATTAATCATATTATTGGTAGGTGCAATTCTTACTTATTTATCAGGAAATAGATTTGCCTCTAAAGTAGCTATGTTGTTCGGTGTTGCCGCAGCTATTTTTTCGGTAGCATTATGTCTTAAATACGGAGCGGCAGGTGCAAATTTCAGCATAGATTGGATTAGTAAGCCTAATATCTCGTTTTCGTTAAAGGCCGACGGCTTGTCGATGGCTATGATATTAATGACTACGATACTGCTGCCTATAATTATACTGGGTACGCAATCGCGCGAATTTAAGAATGAAAAGATGCTGTATAGCTTAGTCATGTTTATGGTTTTTGCTATGGTAGGTGCATTCTTAAGCAGCAACGCTCTTTTGTATTATGTGTTTTGGGAAATGTCTCTTATCCCGATCTATTTTATCATCGTATTATGGGGTAACGGCGAAATCGTCAAAAGACGTAAGGCTGCGATGACATTCTTCCTCTTTACATTTGCCGGATCATTGTTCATGCTTGCCGCTATTATATACATGTATACAAAAACGGGAAGCTTTCAGCTCGAAGCATTCTATAATGCAAGTCTGAGCCAAACAGAACAAATCTGGATATTCCTGGCATTCTTCCTTGCTTATGCTATTAAGATACCGATTTTCCCTTTCCATACTTGGCAGGCAAATGTGTATCAGAAAGCACCGGCAATAGGTACTATGTTGCTAGCAGGTATTATGTCTAAGATGGGAGCATATAGCGTTATTCGTTGGCAGTTGCCCGTAACTCCTTACGCATCAAACGAGTTCAGAACAATAATCGTGATCCTTTGTATTATTGGAGTTGTATACGGAGCTATTATGGCGCTGCGTCAGGATGATTTGAAAAGATTTTTAGCGTATGCTTCATTGTCTCACGTAGGATTTATTGCGGCGGGCTCTTATGCGTTGACATACGATGGACTAGAAGGAGCTGTGATACTTATACTGGCTCATGGTTTTGGTATTGTGGGTATGTTCTATTCCGCAGATGTAATCCAAACACGTATGCATACATTGACTATAAGTAAGATGGGTGGTATTAAAGAACATGCTCCAAAGTTTTCGGTGGCGTTCTTTATAAGCATCCTTTCTTCTATCGGTATACCGCTTACATTTAACTTTATCGGAGAGTTTACAATAATGTTCGGATTGTATCAGGTAAATCTTTGGTACGCCCTTACAATAGGAACAGCATTGTTCCTTGGTGCTCTCTTTATGTTGAGAATGTATCAGCAGGTAATGTTAGGAGAACCATCCGTGAATCCGTTCAGGGATTTGTCGAAGACCGAAACGGTAGTTTTCGCCTTAATAATAGGAGTACTTATATTTTTCGGGGTGTATGTGAAGCCGCTTACAGACTTGGTGTCTACAAGCCTGACAGAGATAGTAATGTATATTAACAGATAAAAATAGCCAGATATATAATGAGTACATTGATAGCCATCTCAGCATTAGGTATAATCTGCCTTTTATTAGAGATATTCAATTTGAGAAAAATCCTTATACCAGTTACACTTATCGGACTGATTGCTGTATTGGGGTTGACTGTTACCGAGTTTTACTTAGGACAATCTTTCCTTGGTACGGATAAGTACAATATGTTGGTATCAACAGGATTTTCGCAAGGATTCTCTATCCTGTTTATTATTCTTGCTGTACTGATTCTTGCGATGAGTCCCAAGTTTTATCAAGACAGAATAGATAAGATTGCCGACTATGTAGCCTTGAAGGTCTTTCTTGTGGCCGGAGCTGTGGCTATGGTCTCTTTCGGAAACTTCATTATGTTTTTCGTGGGACTTGAGGTATTATCTATTGCCGCTTATATTTTGGCAGCCAGCGACCCGAAGAACTTGCGAAGTAACGAAGCCGGTATGAAGTATTTCATTATGGGTGCTTTTGCGTCCAGCTTTATTCTATTTGGTATTGCTCTCATATATGGTGCATTTGGTTCGTTCGATATAGCTACAGTTGCTATTGCATCTACTGCTCAGGCTGGATCTTTACCTATATGGTTTAGTCTTGGTTTTGTGATGTTGACAGTAGGTCTGATGTTTAAAGCTTCTATCGTACCTTTCCACTTTTGGGCGCCAGATGTTTATGAAGGTTCACCTACACTTTCTACCGCTCTGATGAGTACCTTGGTAAAGGTGGCTGCAATAGGGGCATTGTTTAAGGTAGTAACAATATTGTCTGTTGCAGTAACCCCTGTATATCAGATCGTACTGATCGTCTTGTCTATATTGACAATGACAGTCGGAAACGTAACAGCAATGAAGCAGAAAAACATAAAGCGTATGATGGCCTATTCGGGGATATCACATGCCGGATTTATGATGATGACCTTGCTTGCGATAGGCACATCTGCAAATACTGTATTGTATTATGCCGCAGCTTATAGCTTGGCGGGTATTGCTGCATTCGCTGTAATACTTGGTGTTTGCCGAGGAAAAGACAATGAGGATATGACAAACTTTTTTGGTTTGGTGAAACGTCAGCCGGTGTTGACTGCAATATTTATTTGCGCATTGTTGTCATTAAGTGGAATTCCTGTTTTTGCAGGCTTCTTTGCTAAGTTCTTTGTGTTTGATCAGATGTTACAATCAGGCCACTTAGTTCTTGTTATATTCGGTATTATAAATTCGATTATAGCCGTGTTCTATTATCTGGGAGTAGCAAATATAATGATCACCAAAGAAAGCGAGACAGAAGAGCCTCTACGAGTTCCTTTCGAATATAAAGCTGTAGCTGTAATCGCTATATCTTTGAATCTATTACTTGGAATTTTCCCTTCTGTAATTATGGGTCTGAACTTATAATTAGATAGGATATAAAAAATAGAAAAGAGCAGATCTGATGGTCTGCTCTTTTTTGTATTGATATTTTTCTTGGTTATTCCGCTTTTATTCCTTTCGCTATGAACCTTATGATGCAATAAGCAATATAAATAAATACAAGATACATTATCAATTCTGCATGATGCAGATAGATAACAGCGAATGTAGCCATTAGTATACATGCCGTAAGTGATAGACCTTGCCACAAACGGGTAAGAATATCTAATTTTTGTCCCCATACATTCGGACGGAATACCCAGTTGATAGGTACAACGAAGGCATTCAACAATAGTATCGAGTAAGACATGTATTCATACTTCACATCATTGATGATGCAGAGTATTGCTGTTAAACCTATCATCGCTCCATAATATAACTTTCCATAGTTGGTGGTTGCACTTGTGGGCATGTCTGTGGCCATAAATATAGTGCCGAGTAATAAGCCTCCCAAAGAAAACTGTATTGTATATTCGGTCAGGTTAGACACGGTAAGAAGCAATACAGAGAAAGTGGCTAATAAGGCAAATGGGATATGCCATGAGATTCTTTGCCTAATCAACAAGAACAAACCGCCTAGCACTAAAAAGAATATCGAGTATTCGCCTATCGCTCCCGATGCTTTATAAAATAGTTGGTTTATAAAACTGTCGTTGAATATATTGAGCTCATTTATATTCACTGCAGTCTTGTCGTACCAAATAGTGCGTGAAGCCATCACAGCGGGAAAGAACACAGTCATAAACTCTCGTCCGATCAGCGCAGGATTGAATATGTTACGCCCTAAGCCACCCCAGAGTAATTTTCCGAACAGAACGGCCATGCTTCCTCCGAATGCAACAACATAGAGAGGAGTGAAAGGTGCTATTGTGAATGCAAGCAGAATTCCCGAAATAATGGCTGACCCATCAGAAAGAGATTCCGTGCTTTTGGAAAAGATAATGGAGAATAAAAATTCTGTTAATAATGTACTCCCTACTGCCACCAAGATTACCATGACAGGTACAAACCCGAATGCCAGATACGACATGGCTATACATGGAAGCAATGCTAAAATAACATCAGCCATTACACGGCTGGTACTGTCACTTTTTCTGACAAAGGGTGCAAATATTGTTTTATCTGATTGCATTTGCTAGTTCTTTAAGTTTTACTTTTCCTTCTTTTATGCTTTCTATAAGCGGCACATTACTTGGGCAGATGTATTCGCAAGCTGCGCATTCGATGCAACTGCTGATACTGTATTTCTCAAGATTGAAGTATTTCTTCTTTCTATAGTTTTCTTCAAACTTCATTGGCATCAGCCGCATAGGGCATACGTCGACGCAATAACCGCACGAGATACAATTACTCCGTTTTATTTCTTCTTTCTTTAGGAATAGTATTCCCGATGCTCCTTTGGTTACAGGTATCGACAGGTCTTGTATTGCCTTCCCCATCATCGGGCCTCCCTGTACGATTGTATTACCCGAAGTTTCTATTCCTAGCGATTTTGTGATATGTCGTATCGGTGTTCCTATTTTCACTTCGTAATTGCCATAATTGCTAGATCGCTCACCCGAGATTGTTATTATCCGACTGATAACAGGCTTGTGATTTACTACCGCCTGATAAACAGAGTAGATAGTACCGATATTACTCACTATAATTCCCGCTTCGGCTGGTCGCTTCGATCTTGGTAGTTCAATGCCTGTGGCAGACTTTATTAATTGCAGCTCGCCACCTTGAGGGTACTGATCGGGCAATAATATTGCTTTGTAGCCTTTATGTTCTTCTTGTTGCAGATATGGAGCAAATACTTTTAAAAGTTCTCTATTCTGATGCTCTATACCAATGATAACATTGTCGGCATTAAGTATCTTTTTTATGATATCAATTCCTTTAAATAGCTCTTCGGTACGTTCTGCCATCAGTGAATAATCTGACGTAAGATAAGGTTCGCACTCTGCACCGTTTACAATAAAGGTATGGATCTTATGTTCCCCTACGCTATATTTTATAGCTGTCGGAAATTGAGCGCCACCTTGTCCTACTATACCTGCATCCTTAATTCGCTCTATCAACTCTTCGGGGCTACATTGGTTGTAGTCTTTGTGCGAAATGTCGTTTACTTCCTCGTCCTTATAGTCGTTCTGGATAACGATGGTTTTTACAGAAGAGCCATCTGCAAAAGGATAGTCTTTTGTTTCCAAAATCACGCCCGATACCGGCGCATGTACTTTGGTCGCAAACTTATCCTTTACTTCTCCTATCAATTGATATTTCTTGATTTTATCGCCAACATTGACAACAGGAGTAGGAGCACAGCCTAAATATTCTGCGAGGGGAATGTATAGAAATGGAGCGTCTTCAATAGCCTGAATACTCTTCTTCTTGGTTTTCCCTTTCATCGAAAGTATGTGCATTATCATAGCTTTTGTTATTTTAATTTGAAATAACTATCTGAAATCTTGAGTGTATATAATATTATTATCACTATCGAGCATAAAACCTTTTATGTTGTAATGTTCTGATAGTAGATCAATCTTTTTTAAAAAACCTTCTGCCGATTCGTTAAACAGTGCCGTAGAGATCATATCGCCTATCATACAATTGTCGCTGATAATTCCCACCTGCTTGTTTGCCGACGGAAAACCAGTAATAGGATTTAGTATATGCCCATATTCTTTACCATCTATACTTACAAAAGTTTTGGACTGAGATGATGTAGAATATGCCTGATTTGCAATGTTTAACTTGAATAAAACTTCTTCCGTTTGGGGATGCCTCACCATGACTTGCCATCGTGGGTGCGATTCGTTATTTATTGCCATTATCGTACTGCCTCCGGCATTGATTATCGCATCATTTATACCCAATTCAAGCATTCTTTCAGTCAGACGATCTACTGCATAGGCTTTTATGAACGAACCTGTAATGATTTCCTGCCCTTTTTTTATCTTGACTTTTTTCCCGTTTATCTCTATGTGCCTATAATCAATCAGCTTTTTTACATCTTCTATTTCTTTGATTGAGGGTATTTGCCGTTGCTCATCTTTATAGAATCCCCACAGCCTAATAAGTGGCATAACTGTAATGTCATAAGTCCCATTAAAGAAATCTGAGATTGTAATTGCCTGATTTAGTATATATATAGTTTCCTCATCAACGTCTACAAAGCTGCCGCTGTTCTTATTTATCATGTCGAAATAAGAACCTGCTTGATACGAATTATATTTCTTATCCACATGTTCGAGAATCGCAAATAATTCATCAAATATGCTTTCTTCGTAAAAAGCAGATAGCTTGATTTTTATATGCGAATGGAATAAGAATCGGGTCTGGGCTTTGTATAATAATTCCATTTACAGGTTTACTCTGTTCCTGACGACTCTTCGGGTGTTGCTTTTTCTATAACGGTTTGCTTGACTTCCTCTACCTTTTTTTCTTCCGTCTGATTTTCCTTTTTACTCTCTACAGCTGTTGCTGATTTTTTTGTCTGGGGTGTGGTAGAAGCTTTAGGCTTCACATTTTCTGTTTTTTTCTTTTCAGTCGATACTTTAGCCGGAGCAGTTAAACTCTTTACCTCTTCTTTTACGGGCTGCTCTTCGGTTTTGGGTTCGTCAGCAGGGGGTAAGACGATGGGCTGTTCAACTTCTTTTGTATTCTTTTCTTTTTCCTCTTTGGCTTTTTCTTCAGTATTGGCGGCATTTACCTTATAGCCCCAAATCACTAATAGAACTCCAAATAAAAAAAGGCCGGTTTTTTTCAATATCTGAACAATATTATTCATGCCTTTAACTATTTTATAACTTTATACAAAAATAAATTATTAGTCTGATCTGATAAAAAAGATTAACTATTTATAGCATTTATAATATTAAGCACAGAAAAGAGAAAAAATAGTGTATTTTTGTGACGCTGAAATATTAGTACTATTATGAAAAAAGCTGCAATCTTAACAATTTTCTGTGTCTGTTTTTTATCCGAGATATTTGCTATTTCTCATTCAGACGGTGACGTAAATAAATTGATTTTATCATGTTACTCGTTGAAGAATGAAAAGATAGGACATTTAGCTTCCGATATCAGCAACTTTATTTTTCGCAGGAAAAACGGATATCTTTGGCCGGTAACCAAAATTTTATTTTCGAAAGATAAAGGCGTGTTGAAATTGGATATTACAGCTCTCGATAATGAATGGAACAAAATGTATGAGCCGGGAGAAAAGACTTATGGTTATTTCATTATGACGAATCGTATATTTATTATTTCGTCTAAAGAAAACGAACAAGTGGACTTTTCCGAATATTTTGATCCTGTAGAGGATGGTGATCGTACATTCGGTAGCTCAAATTCGAAGAAAATAATAAAAAATCCCAAGTGGGTTTATATAATAGACGAAAGTTGTACTTTCCCTAAACAATTGCGGGCTGCAAATTTAGAAGCGCTTGGCAGATAAATTAACCTGTTTATAATATTTTGTTCTTTTGTTTCGTTCAAGCAAAAGAATTACCAAACTTATTTTATAGTTCTAATAAACTGAGATAACATGAAATTCAAATTGAGTTTAACCTTTTTCCTTTTTTTATTTTTATATCAAACTGCTAATTCCCAGAATCAGCCACTAAAGGCTTATGGAGCGATACCAACGCAAGATCAGGTCAACTGGCAACAAATGGAATACTATATGTTCACCCATTTTGGCCCTAATACTTTTACGGATGTAGAATGGGGGAATGGAAAAGAAGACCCGAAGGTATTTAATCCTACCCATGTGGATTGTCGTCAATGGGCAGCTACAGCGAAGGCCGCAGGCATGAAAGGTATTATTATCACGGCAAAGCACCACGATGGTTTTTGTTTGTGGCCAAGTAAATATAGTACGCATACAGTAAGAGAAAGCCTTTGGAAAGATGGAAAAGGAGACCTTTTGAAAGAGCTTTCTGAAGCTTGCCGCGAATATGGTTTAAAGTTTGGAGTTTATTTGTCTCCTTGGGATCAAAATCATCCTGCTTATGGAACTCCTGAATATAATCAGGTTTTTGCAAATACATTGAACGAAGTGCTATCGGGATACGGAGAAGTATTTGAGCAATGGTTTGATGGTGCAAACGGAGAAGGAAAAGACGGCAAAAAACAAGTCTATGATTGGAACTTATTTCATAATACAGTATATAGAAATCAACCTCAAGCTGTAATATTCAGTGATGTAGGCCCCGGCTGTCGCTGGATGGGTAATGAGCAAGGTGTTGCAGGTAAGACTAACTGGTCTACACTTAATATCAAGGGCTATGAACCGGGACACGGAGCACCGTCTGTAGATATTTTAAATACAGGAGTGCAAGGTGGTGAAGCATGGGTTCCTGCCGAAACGGATGTTTCTATTCGTCCGGGATGGTTTTATAGTCCGTCTACAGACGATAAGGTAAAGTCGGTAGATAAATTGATGGATATATATTATACTTCAGTCGGACGTAATTCTAACTTGTTGTTGAATGTTCCTCCCGATCGCACAGGGCGTATTAATGCGAATGACTCTATTCGTTTGATGGAGTTTCGTAAAGCAAGAGAGGAATCATTTAGTAAAGATTTGATTGAAGGCGCTGAAATAAAAGCAAGTAATGTGAGAGACAACGCTGCCCAATATTCTGTTGCAAACCTGCTTGACGATAACTATAATACGTATTGGGCTACAGACGATAGTGAATTAAATCCGTCTATTGAAATTGATTTGAAACAAGCGAAGACATTTAACCGTTTGGCATTACAAGAATATATCCCATTGGGGCAAAGAGTGGCATCGTTTAGTGTAAAATATTGGGATAACGGAGTTTGGAAAGATTTGACGGATGCTACAACAATAGGCTATAAACGCATTTTACGCTTCCCTGCGATCTCTACTCAAAAACTGAAAATAAGCTTTACTGCTCTTGCTTGTCCGCTAATCAGCAAAGTAAGTTTGTATAATGCTCCCGAATTATTCTCGGCGACAGAAGTAGTAAATAAAGAAAATAATAAGAGCCTTTCTACATCTAAATGGAAATTAGTATCGCCTGTTGCTGATCTGTCAAAAATTACAGATAATGATGATAATACTATCCTTGAAGTAAAGAAAAAGACTCCATTGGTAATCGACTTGGGTGAAGCTGTGTTAATCAAAGGTTTTACTTATATTCCTTTCAATAAAGTACAATCATCAAATATTCTCAGATATAATTTTTATATCAGTTTAGATGGTAAGAATTGGACACAAGTGAAGAAGAATGCTATTTTCAACAATATAGCCAATAACCCGGTAAAACAAGATGTTACTTTGTTTGCAACGAAATCAGAAAAAGCCCGCTATATAAAATTAGAACCGATAGAGACTGTCGACTCAGGAGATAACTATTTTGTGGCAGGAATAAAACTGTTTTGATTATCTTTACGTTTTAGAAAAACAAGCCGGATAATGAGAAGTATATTATATATAATATTTTGCGCACTGTTTTTTGTTAGCTGTTCGAGTGAAGAGGAAGTGGATGGTGTACTACAGGTAACAAATGTAGACTTGTCTAGCCTCGCCGTGTATGCGGGTTCGGCTACAGGTGGAAAGCAAGTGCAATTTAATGAATTGAGAAGAACTGAGTTGGCAAATTATTTCTTTGAAGGTTCGTATAAATATGATTTATATGATAATATAAGGATTCAATTTGACAATGATAAATTGACTTATGTTGATTCTTTAGGACAAAAAAAAATAGTATCCAGCTATGCTTACGAAAAAGATTCTCTATTTATAAATAAACTTGATACGGTAAACAAGACTTGGCATAAAGTATTTGTGGCTCTTGGTAATGCAGATAACTTATATAGGGTTAAAGCTTTGGTGCGTTATCGTAACGAAAGAGGTAATGATACTATACGTTCGTTTAATCAGGCTGTAAGCTTGGAGAAAACGCTCGAAATGAGAGGGCTTTCTTCACTGAGCGAGATGACTGACCCGAAAGATACTCTTGTATGGTGTAATGCAATTTATCAGTTCAAATGATTCCTAAATCTAATTTGACCGTAAGATGATTTTTTCTAAAAAACGATATATACTTTTTATCTTATCTGCAATTTTGTTGATAGCATGCAGCAACGAAAATAAGACGGATAATATACGATATATTAGTTCGTCTATTACAGACTTTAATATCTATAAAGGTACTGTATCGGGTCCTGATACAGTTCTAACAAAGAAATTTGATCCCGCAACCGTCTTTACTCGTCTCTATGAACAATACCCTACTGATACATATATATTGTTCGATGATGATTTTGTTTATGTAAATCAAGGAGATATAGTCAAAGAGCGCAGCCCGTATCGCTTCCAGAATGATACTTTGTTGTATATTACAACAGGAGGCATAGAGCAATACTATGGAAGTGGTAGTAAAAAAAATCTGAGGATAAGACAGCATTATGTAGGATATAAGAGTACAGATAAGAATATTTCACTATTTGAGGGCATACCGACAGAAAAATTCACTTTAGATGATGCTCTTAAAAGTGCCCACAAAACGAGCCTGCCTGTAGGCGATACGATTATGTGGATTACACGAGTATCACACTTTCAATAGGATATAAGTTATAAAAATATGAAAGGCTTGCACACGCAAGCCTTTTTCGTTGAAAGTGTTTTCAATAAAAATACGTACCTTTGCACAAAATTTAGAGTACAATATACAAATATGGGAAATTTAGTAGCTATAGTTGGACGCCCCAACGTGGGTAAGTCAACCCTGTTTAATCGATTGACAGAAAGTCGCCAGGCTATAGTCGATGAAACTTCGGGTACGACCCGTGACCGCCAATACGGAAAAGTAGAGTGGGGTGGTCAGGATTTTTCGCTTGTGGATACAGGCGGATGGGTTGTGAATTCTGAGGATGTTTTTGAAAATGAAATAAATAAGCAAGTAGCCATTGCTATAGAAGAAGCTGATGTAATTCTGTTTATGGTAGATGTAATGAACGGACTTACAGATTTGGATTCGAGCGTTGCAAACATGCTTCGCCGCTCAAAGAAACCAATCCTTCTTGTCTCCAATAAAGCAGATAATTTTAATTTGCACGCTCAGTCGGCAGAGTTCTATGCTCTCGGCTTAGGTGATCCTATTAATATTTCGGCGATCAACGGTTCAGGTACAGGAGATCTTTTGGATGTGATAATAACCAAGTTTACAAAAAAGGGAGAAGAGGAACATCTCGAAGATATACCACGTATTGCCATTGTTGGGCGACCTAATGCAGGGAAGTCATCTTTGGTAAATGCCTTGATGGATGAGGAGCGTAATATTGTAACCAATATCGCAGGCACAACACGTGATTCGATTTATACACGGTTCGATAAGTTTAATCTGGACTTTTATCTTGTAGATACTGCGGGTATCCGTAAGAAAGGAAAGGTTACCGAAGATTTGGAATACTACTCGGTGATTCGTTCCATAAAAGCGATAGAAAATTCAGACGTTTGTGTTCTGATGCTTGATGCTACGCAAGGGATAGAGAGTCAGGATATGAATATATTTTCTCTTATTCAGAAAAACCGTAAAGGGCTTGTCGTTTGTGTAAACAAATGGGATTTGGTAGAGAATAAGGAACTGGTTGTCATAAAGACTTTCGAAAATGCAATTCGGGAACGATTGGCACCTTTCACTGATTTCCCGATCATCTTTGCTTCGGCTATGACCAAACAACGTATTCTGAAAGTGTTAGAAACAGCTAAAGAAGTTTATGGTCGTAGAAAAACTAAGATTCCAACACATAAGCTGAATGAGATATTACTCCCTATTATAGAGCGCACTCCGCCTCCTGCGAATAAAGGAAAATATATCAAGATAAAGTATATTACGCAGTTACCTAATACACATGTTCCTACGTTTGTGTTCTTTTGTAACCTTCCTCAATGGATAAAAGATCCATACAAACGTTTTCTCGAAAATCGTATTCGTGATAATTGGGATTTGTCGGGTACTCCGATCAATATCATTATCAGAGAGAAATAATATTTATGTATGATAGATAAGCTAAATACAAAAAACTTGCAACTACAAAGATTTCTCTTTGTAGTTGTACTTTTTTGTATTGGTGCTACTATTTACTACTTTAACTACTTATTCCCTCTCCATGCCGACGATTGGGCCTATTCATTCAGAGAGGTACTGGTCGATTATGGTTTTCCTTCCAGCAATGAAAAGATAGCCAGCTTTAAAGATATACTCGAATCTCAGTATGCCCATTATTTCAATTGGGGTGGACGGTCGGTTGTTCACTTCATAGCCCAATTTCTTCTGTGGATAGGTACACCCTTCAATGATATATTAAATACATTAGCTTATGTAATTCTAATCTGCTCAATGTACTGTATTTGCAATAAGGGTAAGTCAACCAACGCCTTTTTGCTGATACTGATCAGTGTATCTGTCTGGTTTCTTGTTCCCCGGTTTACCTCTGATGTGTTTTGGATTACAGGAAGTGCTAACTATCTGTGGGGAACCTTACTCATTATACTATTTATATATCCCTATGTGTCTTACTTTTTTGATGAGCGTACGGATGATAAACTTTATAAAACTGTATTATTTTTTTTCGCAGGAATCATAGCCGGATGGACAAATGAATCTACCGCCTCAGTTGCTATATTATTAATTTTTACTTTTTGTATCTATTATAAGAAAAACTTGAAACTTCCTAAATGGGCAGTCACAGGTTTGATTGGATTATGCCTTGGCTTTGCTCTGATGATTCTCGCACCCGGAAATTATGTTCGTGCGGCACTCGTTGCTAAGCAAAATGTGAGAGGAGAGCAGGGATTATCAATATTTGAAACTCTCTGGTCAAACTTATCGGATATGATGTCTATTCGATATTTGCCCTATATGCTTCCTGTTTCGCTACTCTTTTTATTTTTTTTATTTCTCTTTTTCAAGAGCCGAAAAAATATGGAGAAAGACCAATATAAAAAGGTTTTGTTTGCAGCAGTAGTATTCTTTGTTGCAGGTCAACTTTCTTTCTTTATAATGATTGTATCACCTGTTTTCCCTGCTTGGGCTATGTTCGGGCAGATTGTTTTTATAGTTATCGCCATTGGTATCCTGTATGCGAATATAGAAATAAGGCAGACGTTGTTCCAATATGCGAATTTGATAGCGATAATAGCATTAGTTAGTCTATATGGTATAGATTATTATAGAAAATACCCATCAATGAAGTTAATATCGGATGTCTATCAGGCTCGGGAAGCATCTTTGAAGGAGCAGGTGGCTAATGGAATACAAGATATTGTGTTTACCGACAAGGTTGCTGTTCATAGCAAATTTCACTACGAAGACCTGAGCACAAATCCTGATCAATGGTTGAACAATAAATACGCTTTCTACTATGGTGTAAGGTCGGTAAGAGCCGTAAAGGCAGATTGAGGAGAGAAGACCGGATACCTATCGTTGATATTATTTAATCGTTTATTGTATTAGAGGTTATATAAAAAAGAAAAGGTTGTCATCACGACAACCAATCTTTATTGTTAACCTTAAAATCTAATACTATGAAAAACACATAATATAAACGTAGAATATGTGTAAATAGTTTATTTACACTGTATTAAAAATAGTAAAATAGTTAAATAATTAGTTAATTGGAATGTCAAAGCTTCCTGAAGTCGGCTCTTGTAAAGGATTCTCCACAAATTATATTTCTACAATTTTACCTAATCTGATGTAACAAATATATCCTTTTATGTCGGTGTAGCCCATTTTACGGATCTGATCAGCATAATATTTCACTTGACGGATATATTTTTTGTCTTCCTTTTCGCCGAATTTATAGTCAATAATAATAACCTCCTTACCCTTTATCATTACACGGTCGGGACGAACAAATTTGCCTTTGGGCTGTAATATCTGTATCTCGTTCAATACCTTGTATTCACCGCTATACCACGGGGCGACCAGAGGATTGGAAAGATATTCTTCTAGTAGTCCTGTTATCTTGCTCTTATGAGTAGCAGTCACTTCTCCGGCAATGTGATATTCTTCTACAGCTTTCTGTACGTCGTCAATTGTTTTTACCTTACTCACTATTTCGTGCATCAGAGTGCCGTAGTCTCGCTGTCCGGTGTCGGTGAAAAAGTACTTGTTTTTCAGCAATAGTTTTACTCTTTCGTCATAAGGAATGCTTGATAAGCTATCTACACTGATTTCTTCTACCGATCTGTGTGTAACTTTTTTGATTGGTATATAATTTTCACCTATTTCAAAAGTCGCAGTTTCTTCATCTATGTGTTGAGACAAGTCTGTGTAAGCTTGCTTGCCATTCCCTACAGAGCCGCTGTTTATTGTAGCCCATAGCAAAGACGATATATTATTCACTTCTTCCTTTTTCGGCTTGGGAGCATAAGCTATCAGTTCGTTTTTTGCACGAGTGAAAGCCACGTACAAAACATTGATATTGTCGATGAATGCATGAAGCCGCTCATCAAAATATTCGTAAGCAAAAATGGTGTTTTTTAGCTTTTGTGAATATTTTACAGGAACGAGGTGTAGCCTCTCGAATGGTTCTGTCTGTGGATGACACCACAATATTGTAGTTAGTTTATGATCTATCTCCCAGTTGCAGAAGGGAATCAGTACAACATTAAAACCCAGCCCTTTCGACTTGTGTATTGTCATAATCCGTATCGCATCTTGACCATCCGGAGTGAAAATAGTTTTATTTGTACCCGTCTCGTCCCACCATCTGAGAAATGCATCCAGATCGGAAGAATTACGAACTGTGAAATCGAGTACCATATCTAAAAACGATTGTATATATACCTGCTCATCGTTTTCCATAGCTTCACGAAACAGATTGAAGATCTCTTCCGTCATTTCATACAATGGCAGTTCTCGTATATGGTTTAGCCTGTCCTCTACCTGTTGAGGCAGATCGTCTTTTGCCGAGAAGTATTTGAGCAGCGCCTCTTCGGCATTCATTTGCTTGCTGTATTTGAAATATTCGAAAACAGCCAAGGCCTTTAACGATTTATCCAAAGGATTGTGCAAATGCTTTAGTAGGGCAATTATAAGTTTGATGCTCTTTGAGTTGCTTACAAACAGCGCTTCATCGGATATAATATCATAACGATATTTTGAATCCGGGTGTAGCTTTTTATATTCCAACAAGCAATTTGCTACATCTGCTCCCTCTTTTTTTGTGCGTACCAGTATGGCAATATCTTTGAGGCTGTAACCTCTTTCCTGCAACTGTTCTATCTCGATAGGTAATTGCTCCAATACATAATTCTGCCATATATGCTCGTCAGTATCAATAAACTCTACTCTTACTCGCCCTTCGTTTTTTTTATGGCTTTCGGGTATCTCCTGATACAGTTCGTCGTAAGCTTTTGTTATCCGTGTGAGGAATGGCTTGAGCCTTGCATTATCAATATCTTGCAATGATCTGTTAAATGTATCTTGCAGCAATGCCGAACCAATAGAGAATACTGCATTGTTGAAAGAAATAACATTGCGGGAGCTCCGCCAGTTGGTATCCAGCGTATCATGTTCTATGCCCTCGCTTCGGAAATCGATATCGAGTTGTTCATCCAGAAGTTTCCAGTCTGAGTTTCTCCAACGATAAATACTTTGCTTTACATCACCTACTATGTAGTTTTTGTTTCCGCTGCCAAGGCTATCCTTTACCAGAGGAAGAAAGTTTTGCCACTGCATGCCCGATGTGTCTTGAAACTCGTCGATCATGTAATTATTGATTCGTTGACCAACCTTTTCGTATATAAACGGGGATTCATTGCCCTCTATGATACGGTTTAGCAGTTCGGTCGTATCCGAAATTAGCATGATATTATTCTCTGTTCTATATTCTCGTATTTTTTTGTCTACGTCTCCCAGGATTCCTAATGTGAAGAAGTAACGGTTTATTTCGTATGCTGTCTGATATATCAGTGAGTTATCATAGTGGTTTATGATGTCGCATACACAGATGTTGAGTTCAGGGTATACGCTTTCTATTTTATCCCGTGTTGCTGAACCTGTCGTTTTGGTGTACCAGCCACTAAGGTTATCCGCTAACGTGCGGAACGTATCTGTTGGTTCGGCAATCGTTCCGTTAGCCCATTTCAAGAAATTAATAAACGGAGAGCGGGTTCCTCCTTTAAAATCTTCACCTTTGAGCCCGAAGCGAGACATTATGTTCAATGCCTTTTCTCCGATCTGCTGCGATGCTTTTTCAAAATCCCTGATAATGGTAAACAGCATATCTTTGTAGTCGGTCATCAGCTGCTTATTGCTAATGTCTGTTTGCACCTGATTGCTGTATGCTTTGTAGCTTTCTTTAAATATTTCGGACGATAGGGATTGTATATCGTTGCGGATATTCCAGGTTTCTCCGTTTTCTACTTTTTCTTCCGAAAAACGGATTAACCAATCCAACAATAGTTTATTGTCTGTCTGTTCCAGATCGTACAGCATGGAGTCGATAGCTTCGCCGAGTACCTTGTTTGTATCCAGTTCTACATTGTACCCACCACCTAAGCCGATTTCTCGGGTGAAAGCCCGCATTGTTTGTTGGAAGAACTTGTCGATAGTGCTTACCGAAAAAGACGAATAGTCGTGTAGGATACGCACCAGTATATCCCGAGCCTCTTTTCTTACCTGTTCTTCGTTGTATTTATATTCTTTCGAGAGAAAACTTATATGATCCGATTCCTTCCCTGTGGCGATATTTGCCAACTCTTCTATTATACGGCTTTTCATCTCGTCTGTAGCCTTATTGGTAAAGGTTACAGCGAGTATATGCCTGTATGCAAAGGGGGACGAGAAAAGCAAATTAAGATACTTCTCTGTCAGTCGGTGTGTTTTTCCCGAGCCGGCAGAGGCTTTATATACGTATAAGTTTATTTCATCATCAAATGATGCGTGATTTGACATACCCTTCTTTTTGGAGTAGTTCTAATACTTTGTTACGGAGATCTCCCTGTACAATTATCTCGTGGTCTTTTGCCGATCCGCCAACACCACATTTAACCTTTAAGAATTTACCCAATTCTTCCAGATCTTCGCTTGTTCCTACAAATCCTGTGATCAGAGTCACCGCTTTCCCTTTTCGGTTGCGCTTATCGAGCTGGATGCGTAATTGCTGTTTCTCTTTCGGGAGGGTATCTTGCTCCTCTTCCTTGTCTGTATCATATTTGAAGTCCGGATTTGTGGAATACACAACATTCAGACGGTCTTTCCAATCATTCATATCGATGGTATTTGTTCATTACAAAAATACGGATTATTTCAGGTAGATGTATAAAACTACCACTTATTCATGTGTATTTTCTTTTCGTCATACTTATCTTTTACCGAATGGTTTCCCATCGGGTAGCCTATTGGTATTACTACCAGTGGTAGGACTTGTGCTGGCATATTCGTATGCTTTATCACTGTAGCCATTCTGTCCCGATAGGGGTAAGCGGCAGTCCACACGCCGCCGAGCTCCATCGCTTCGGCAGCCAGAAGAATGTTTTCTGTTGCAGCCGAACAATCGAGATACCAGTACGAAGAACGGATGGTATCTCCACAAACAACAATTGCCATTGGCGCTTGAGATAACATTTTGGCTGTAGGCAGTTCTTCTGCCATTTTATCCAATATAGCCCTGTCATTTATAATCACAAATTCCCACGGACGGGTGTCTTTTCCCGATGGTGCAGACATACCGGCCTTTATTAGTGCCTGAACATCTTCATTCGAAACAGGTCTGTCTTTGATAAAACGGCGTACACTTTTTCTGTTATAGATTGCTGATAAGGTGGCCTCTTTTTTTGTTATTTGCTTTTCATCTTTTTGAGAACAACTCATAAAAGTGATACTACAAATAGTTATAAGACCGAAAAGTATATATTTTTTATTCATATTTGGCAGATGTTTTATTGTTGAAGTATTGCAAAGATATAAATTAATTTTTATGGATTTCAGCGAAAAGAAAAGGCTGAGTAAAAGTAATTACTCAGCCTCTTTTATTCATAAAACGGCTTTATACGATGCCTTGAGCCATTACGGCTTTAGCAACTTTCATAAATCCGGCTATGTTAGCACCTTTTACATAGTTTACATATCCGTCTTTTTCTGTACCGTATTTCACGCAATTTTCGTGGATATTCTGCATAATCCATTTCAGCTTCTTATCAACTTCCTCAGCAGACCAGCTTATGCGCTCCGAGTTTTGTGTCATTTCCAATCCGGATACAGAAACACCTCCGGCGTTTGCCGCTTTACCCGGTGCATAGAGTAGTTTCGCTTGTTGGAATACTTCTATAGCCTCAGGTGTAGATGGCATATTAGCTCCTTCCGATATTGCGATAACACCATTTGCTACGAGTTTTTTTGCATCCTCTCCGTTTATTTCATTCTGTGTTGCCGATGGTAATGCGATATCGCCTTTTTCTCCCCAAGGGCGTGCATTCGGAACATACTTGCAACCGTATGTTTCTGCATATTCGCTGATACGGCCTCTGTAAAGCTCTTTCAACTCTTTTACATACTCCAGTTTTTCGGTTGTTATTCCTTCCGGATCGTAGATGTACCCGTTAGAGTCTGATAATGTAACAGGTATTGCTCCCAGCTCTATCAGTTTTTCGCAAGTATATTGCGCTACATTTCCTGAACCTGAAACAAGACATTTTTTACCTTTTATGTCAATGTTTTTTGTTTTCAACATTTCGAGTAGGAAATATACATTTCCGTAACCTGTAGCCTCCGGGCGAATGAGCGAACCTCCGAATGTAAGCCCTTTACCTGTGAATGTTCCTGTAAATTCACGAGCCAATTTGCGGTACATTCCGAAGAAATAACCTACTTCGCGACCACCTACGCCTATATCTCCTGCCGGGACGTCTGTGTCGGGGCCGATGTTGCGCCAAAGTTCGAGCATAAAAGCCTGACAGAAGCGCATGATTTCTGCGGTAGATTTCCCTTTGGGACTAAAGTCTGAACCTCCCTTTGCTCCTCCCATAGGAAGCGTAGTGAGTGAGTTTTTGAACGTTTGCTCAAAAGCAAGGAACTTCAATATAGACGGATTTACAGAGGCGTGTAAGCGTAAGCCGCCTTTGTATGGGCCTATGGCATTGCAATGTTGTATGCGGTATCCCATGTTGGTATGCGTGTTGCCTTTGTCGTCAACCCACGTTACACGGAAAGAAAAGATACGATCAGGAATGCATAGTCTTTCTATTAAGTTTGCCTTCTCAAATTCAGGGTGTTGATTGTAAATCTCCTCAATGGATTCTAATACTTCCTGAACAGCCTGAAGATACTCAGGTTCGTTCGGAAATCTGCGTTTTAAGTCTTGTAATACTAATTCTACCTTCATTATAAAAAATGGATTTTGATTTATGGATGCCACAAATATATGAAAAAAATGTCTATTTGTTAAAAAATATAACATAAACGTGACAGTTTTTCAAAATAGAAGGATTGAGATAAATAAATTTACCTCATATAATACCGTCTCGAATGTTTTTAATATTGTTTTTTTCTTATTTTTGTGATGAATAATAAATAAGAATATAAAACAATGACATACTTGATCACAGGCGGAGCCGGATTTATAGGCTCGAATTTTGTGAAACGCATGTTGGCGACACATCCCGAAGCAAAACTCGTTATATTTGATGCACTTACATACGCCGGAAATCTTGGAACTCTGGCTGAGGAGTTGAAAGACTCCCGCGTAACATTCGTAAAGGGAGATATCTGTGATAAAAATATTACAGAGAAAGTTTTTTCGGATCATCAGATAGACTATGTTGTCAACTTTGCGGCAGAGAGTCATGTTGATAGAAGTATCGAGAATCCTCAATTATTTTTACAAGTGAATATTCTTGGTACTCAGAATTTGTTGGATACAGCAAGAAAGTTTTGGACTATAGGCAAAGATGAAAATAATTATCCGATTTGGCGCGAAGGGGTAAAATTTTTGCAGGTATCTACAGATGAAGTATATGGATCGTTAGGCGAAGAAGGTTACTTTACAGAAGAAACTCCTTTAGACCCGCGTTCTCCTTATAGTGCAGCAAAAACAGGTGGCGACCTGATTGTAAAAGCTTATGGCGAAACCTATAAGATGCCGATTAATATAACTCGCTGTTCGAATAATTACGGACCATTCCATTTCCCTGAAAAGCTTATTCCTCTGATTATACGCAATATTCTGGCAGGACAACAGCTTCCGGTATACGGCGATGGTAGCAATGTGCGTGATTGGCTATACGTGGACGACCATTGCAAGGCTATCGATATTGTTCTGCACAAAGGCCGTTTAGGTGAAGTGTACAATATAGGAGGGCATAACGAACGAAAAAATATCGAGATCGTTAAACTGGTAATAAAAACAATACACGATATTATGGAGAAGGAGCCTAAGTATCGTGACATATTGAAGAAAAAAGACGTGGCTGCTGATGGAAGTATCGATATAAGTTGGATCAACGACAATCTCATCTCTTTTGTGAAAGACCGTCAGGGACATGACCAACGTTATGCTATTGACCCTGCTAAAATATCGAACGAACTGGGATGGTTGCCTGAGACGACCTTCGATAAAGGTATTGTGAAAACAATATATTGGTATCTCGACAATCAAACTTGGGTTGAAGAAGTTACTTCGGGCGACTATATGAAGTATTACGAACAAATGTACGGAAACAGATAAATATATTTCTGATTAATTATTTATGGAGCGCCTAAAATCTATATTGGCAGATAAAGTGCTTGACCTATCCTCAGGAAACGGGGAAGAAGTGAAGACAAAAATAGAAAAGATACAACGCTTTCGTGATTTCGCGAATGCTTTGAAGTCTTTTATGATCAAATATCCGGCTATAGAAGACGAGTTGATATCTATGGTTGAGAGCGGAGACTTTGACACAAAAGTGGCTTCATCACGTGTAGATACAATTATCCGTCTTGCTGATACCGAAAGGGCGCAAGCCGGTAAGTTTACACCTCAGATTGTTGAGCCGACTAGTGCAGAAGATCAATCACTGTTGGATCAAAACGAAGAGTCAGCGGTAGAAGATAGCTATATTAATCCTGATGATATTCCGATGGAGATATACGAGGGTGAAGAAGAAGCGTTGGTTCAGACTGAAGATGTAGACTTTGAGGAAATCGAATCTATTTCGGAAGAAGTTGAAAAAGGTTACGTTCCTTTTGAAGATGTGAAAAGCGAAGAGCATGTAGATATAGACGGAAGTCGTGAAAGCGAAGAGGACGACATCCTCGATATAAGCGAAGAGGAAAAGGCCGCAAAAAGAAAGCAGACAATCCGCAGAGTTTTGCAAATAGTCGGTATTATTCTTGCTGTCATAGCTTTAATATTTATCATCAAATTCATCATGACCCATTGGCAGACAGTTCTCATTGTTCTTGGAATTGTTGTCGCACTGGGTATATTAATTTTCTGGTTGAAGCGAAAGCGTTGATACCGGATTTATGTAGAATCAATAATTCCTGAAATGGACTATTATAGGCAAACCCAATTAAAAGATTACAATTCATTAAAAACAGAAGCTCAAGCAAAGATTTTTTGCAAGCCCACTACAATCGAAGAGCTTCGCAAGTGTTTATCTGATTACCCGGACGAAAAAAAGCTGATAATAGGTGGCGGTTGCAACCTGTTTTTTACCAAAGACTTTGATGGACTGGTGATTTATCCCCATATCAAAGGGCTTCGTGAAATATCAGACGATGATGACGAAGACGATGATGTGTTTCTGGAAGTCAATGCTTCCGAAAACTGGGATGAACTCGTCGCTTATTGTGTTGAACGTGGTTTCGTGGGGCTCGAAAATCTTTCGCTGATTCCCGGTACAGTAGGTGCAGCACCTATACAAAACATAGGGGCTTATGGGGCTGAAGTAAAAGATGTGATACGTGAAGTTGTTGCAATAGATATGGAAACAGGGAAGATTGTTTCGTTTTCGAACGCGGAATGTGAGTTCGGATATCGTGACAGTATCTTCAAAAGGACAAATAAATATTTGATCGTATCCGTTGTTATCCATCTGAAACGTTCTTTCGTTTACACTCCCAAATATGCAGACCTGAATAAAGAACTGGAGGAAATAGAAGAACCTACAGTTGAGGATGTACGCAATGCTGTTATACGTGTCCGTCAAAGAAAATTACCGGATGAAAGGGTATTGCCAAACGCCGGAAGTTTCTTTAAGAATCCGTATATAACAAAAGAGGCTGCGGATAAGATTTTACTGGAATATCCGACTCTGCCTGTTTTTCCGTATAAAGACGGGTTGGTAAAAACATCAGCCGCATTTCTTATCGATAAAGCAGGATATAAAGGAAAAAGATTAGGCGATGTAGGGACATATCCTAATCAGCCGCTTATTATAGTCAATTATGGCACAACCGATGGAAACGACATCGTCAGTTTTATGAAAGAAGTGCAGGGGGCAGTGAACGATAAATTTGGTATCGAGCTTGAACCCGAAGTTAGAATTTATTAAAAAATTATATTAGCTAAAAACATGGCATCATTTATAATAGAGGGAGGTTGTCGCTTGAGTGGAGAAATTATTCCACAAGGAGCAAAGAATGAAGCGTTACAGGTTATTTGTGCGACATTACTTACCGCAGAGGAAGTTATTATAGAAAATATTCCGGATATTCTGGATGTAAACAACCTGATACGTCTATTGAGCGACATGGGTGTCGAAACCAAAAGGGTGGCAGAAGATACCTGGTCATTCAAGGCCGAAAATGTAAATATAGACTATTTGCAAACACCGGAGTTCTTGAAGAGAAGTGCCTCTTTACGTGGCTCGGTGATGATCATAGGTCCTCTTGTAGCTCGTTTTGGCAGGGCTATTCTGCCTAAGCCGGGAGGAGACAAAATCGGTCGTCGTCGTCTCGATACTCACTTTGTCGGGATACAAAAACTAGGCGCTGAGTTTAATTACAACGATGCAGAACAGATATATAATATATCAGCCGAAAAGCTGAAAGGTACATATATGCTTCTCGATGAGGCTTCTGTTACCGGTACAGCCAATATTGTTATGGCTGCGGTATTAGCCGAAGGAGAAACTACAATCTACAATGCAGCCTGCGAACCATATATACAACAACTTTGCCGTTTGCTTACCAAGATGGGGGCCAAGATAGATGGGCAGGGATCTAACCTATTGCGTATCGAAGGTGTAACATCTTTAGGTGCTGCAAAGCATCGTATATTGCCCGATATGATCGAGATCGGTAGTTTTATAGGTATGGCAGCTATCACAGGATCGGAAGTTACAATAAAAGATGTAGCCTACGATGATTTGGGTATCATCCCCGATACATTCAGCCGTTTGGGTATCCAATTGGAGCGCAGAGGAGATGATATATATATCCCTGCACAGAAAGAATATACTATAGATACATTTATCGACGGGTCGATTCTTACTATTGCCGATGCTCCATGGCCGGGGTTGACTCCCGACCTAATCAGTGTGCTTCTTGTTGTGGCTACTCAGGCTAAGGGGAGTGTCTTAATACATCAGAAAATGTTTGAGAGCCGTTTGTTCTTTGTGGATAAACTTATCGATATGGGAGCACAGATAATACTTTGCGATCCGCACCGTGCAACGGTAATCGGTACAGGAAAACGTCCTATGCGTGCCACAACGATGACTTCACCGGACATCCGTGCCGGTATAGCTTTGCTTATTGCCGCTATGTGTGCCGATGGAAAAAGTACGATACACAATATAGAGCAGATAGACCGTGGATATCAGAACATCGACGTGCGTCTTAATCAGCTGGGTGCTAATATTATGAGATTGGACTAGAATTGATATTAACTTTAAATAATTGATACCTAACTAAACAAGTACACATTCTTTTGTTTCTGAAGGATGGGAAGTGTCTTAATTTTTTTTTACACTATGACAGAAAATGAAAAGTATCTCTATGATCATTTCCTTATTAGTATAAAATCAGGATTTGAATCTTTAGAAGATATTATTACAGAGGCTATTGAAGCTGTAGAAGATGAAGGCTGGGAAAGCGAAATCTCTGAAGAGTGGATTCGGGATATTTTTGGCAAGGAGTATGCGAAAAATGAATCTGAAAGTAAAACATGGCAACGCCCTACTGACACGGATAAGCTGCATACCGTTTTCGATAATCTTTGTAAAGAGAAAATTGTAGCGTTGCACAATGCCGGATATACACAATCTGAAGCTATATATGATGTGCAGGATGTATGGCAAGACCTGGAAGATAATGGGGTAAAACCTATTGGATATTGTTATTATCACGGGCAGGATTTGGAACGTGTAATACAAACCGGAGTGCTAAGTATCGGATTCTATGGAGAAAAAGAGAAGAATGACAAGGAAGCTATATTGATAGGTAACAAAATTGTCGCCCAACTCAAGAATCAGGGCTTTACTGTGGAATGGGATGGCTCTGCATCGAAGCGTATCGAAGTTGTCGACTTTAAATGGCAAAATAGATTCACATCCGATGATGAAGTTGCCGAAAAATGGGGATATGATAGAGTCCTCGATTTGATGGAAGAATAAAGAGAAGCGGCTGTAATGAAAAGGGGTTGTCATCCTTTCCATTACAGCCGCTTAATTCTATACTTTTACTTTGCTCTTTCGTATTGAAGAGGCCATTTTAGATCATCTCCCAAGGATTTTGCAGCATGAAGCGCAAAATAAGGGTCTCTTAATAATTCTCTGCCGATAAAAATAAGATCGGCCTCCTCCTTTTGTAAAATCTCCTCTGCCTGATCGGCTTCAGTAATAAGCCCTACAGCTCCTGTAAGTATTCCTGTCCGACTTTTTATTTCTTTGGCAAAAGGTACTTGATAATTTTTTCCTACAGGTATTTTTACGTGCGGTAGATTACCTCCGGATGATACATCGATAACATCTACTCCTTTATCTTTCAATAACGATGCTAATTGTGTAGACTCTTCCGGATTCCAACCATTGTCTACCCAGTCGGTAGCTGATATCCTTACCCATAACGAGTGGTCTTCATCCAATAATGACCGTACAGCATCCACTATTTTAATCAATAACCGGATTCTATTCTCAAATGTACCACCATATTGATCTTTTCTTTTGTTGGTAAGAGGAGATAAGAACTGATGGATAAGGTATCCATGAGCCGCATGTATCTCTATTATCTTATATCCCGCTATTATCGAACGTTGCGCAGCGAGAGCGAAATCATATATGATTTTTTCTATCTCAACCTCTGTTAATTCTGCCGGAGTATTATCTGTCTCATAAAAAGAGATAGGGGAGGGTGCTACAGTCTGCCAACTATTTTCACCTTCTTTTATTTGCTCTCCACCTTTCCATCCCAATTCGCAGCTTGCTTTACGCCCGGCATGAGCTAATTGTATTCCCGGTATAGAGCTGTTTTCTTCGATTGCTGCTACTATTTCCTTGAGTTTTGATATATGCTCGTCTTTCCATATACCCAAATCTCCATACGAAATTCGACCTTCGGGACAAATGGCAGTTGCTTCCTGTATAACAACTGCTACACCGCCTACGGCTCTACTGGCATAATGGACAAAGTGCCAATCGGTAGCGAAACCGTCATGCGCCGAATATTGACACATGGGAGACATGATAATCCTATTTTTGAGAGTAAGATTACGTATGGATAAATTACTAAATAGCTTAGACATATATTATTTGTTTATTATTCCAGTCCTAATGTTTTTATGCTTAGATCTATTTCTCTCGGATCTCCGGTATGCTTTCCTGCTACATCCGAAAGTTTTACGGCTTTCATGAAGTTCGCATCTTTCTTATGTAGTTTTACATCCGTTAGTTTGATAACGATATTCAACGCTTTAGATCCTACATCGTTCGAAAAGAATGTGCCGATACCATACGTGTCGTGTATACGTCCGGCAACATGATCTTTTATTTCCTTAACTGTATCTAGGTTTAGCGAGTCGCTGAATACTAATGTTTTGGAAGTGGCATCTATGCGGTTTTGTTGATAAAAAGAGATCGCCTTGTCTGCAAAAACAAGAGGATCTCCGCTATCGTGGCGTACTCCGTCAAATAGTTTAGCCTGTTTGAGGCTGAACGAGTTGAAAAAAGAATCGGTAGTGTATGTATCTGTCAATGCAATACCCAGACTGCCGTCGTAGACTTCTACCCACGCTTCCAATCCCTTGATATTTGCCGATCGATAACCGAATATTGCGCCATGAAACATAAACCATTCGTGCGGCATTGTACCAATCGGAATCGTATTGTGTTTCATCGCAAAATATACATTGCTCGTCCCTTTGAAGTACTTTCCCGAATGAGCCTGAAGCGCTCCTATAACTTTATCTTCTACGTCGAAAGAAAAACGCCTGCGAGTACCAAATTCAGAATAATCGGCCTCCATTTCTTTCAGGGCTTTTGCTTTTATGATTGCATTTTCTTCTACATTTTGCGGGGTAGCTCCTGTCATCTGGAAATAAAGCTCGGAGATAATTGCCAGCAGCGGAACTTCCCAAAGTACAGTTCTGTACCAATAGCCCTCTATTACCACGCTTAGGTCTCCTCCTTCTTGAGTGATGGTTACTTCCTCAGGTTTATATCTGAATCCTTCAAGAAAGTCTACAAATACAGGATCGAAGAAATAACATTTGGCCTTTATAAATTTTTTCTCTTCGGCGGTTAATTGCAAGTTAGCCATAGATGCTACTTCTTCTTTCATCCGTTCGGCGAATCCTTCAGGAAATTGAGTCTTCCCTCGGTTCGTGAAAGCATATTTGACGTATGCCCACGGATATAGCTTTTGGATAGCTAGCATGACAGAAAATTTGTACAGATCGTTGTCTGTAAAATGTTTTATTATCATAATTCTGTGGTGGTGTTAAATTGTATAATTGACAAATATACCTTTTTATATAACAAATAAAGAACACCGATGTTGTAGAGTTCTGCAACATCGGCTTATTTTTAGTTTTTCTTGTTTCGGTTTTAAAGAAAAGATATGTTATTCCAGCTTGTGGATAACAAGTCCTGACCGTAGTTTAGGTTCAAACCATGTTGTTTTTGGTGGCATGATGTTGCCCGAGTCGGCAATGTCCATCAGTTGCTTCATGGTGACAGGGTATAAGGCCAATGCCAACTTCATCTCACTGCTATCTACACGTTTTTTCAGTTCGTCCAATCCTCTAATTCCTCCTACGAAATCGATACGCTGATCGGAACGCAAATCCTTTATGCCTAAAATTTCGTCCAATATATACTTCGAAGATATCGTCACATCCAAGACGCCTATAGGGTCGTTGTCGTCGTAAGTATCTTCTTTTGCAGTCAGGCTATAGCATTTGCCGTCAAGATAAATCGAGAAATTATGTAAAGCGGTGGGCTTTTCAATGTCAGAACCTTTTTCTTCTACAATAAAATGTGCTTCCAGTTTTTTGAGAAATTCGGAAACACTCAATCCATTCAGATCTTTTACCAAACGGTTGTAGTCTATTATATTGAGTTGGTTGTCAGGAAAGCAAACAGCCATAAAGTAGTTATACTCTTCGTCTCCCCTATGGTGAGGGTTTAGTCTCGCTTTTTCTGCTCCTACCAATGCTGCTGCTGCCGAGCGATGGTGTCCGTCGGCGATATACAGGTAAGGTATAGTTGCAAATATATCCGTTATTTGTTGTATATCCTCTTGATCTTTTATTACCCAGAAATGATGCCCTACACCGTCTGTTGCTTCAAAGTCATATTCGGCCGGAGTAGATATTGTGTTTGTTATTATTTTATCCAAGTCTTTATTATCAGGATAGGCAAAAAATACAGGTTCTATATTCGCATTGTTCACACGTACATGCTTCATGCGGTCTTCTTCCTTATCTCTGCGTGTGAGTTCGTGCTTTTTTATCTTTCCATTCATGTAATCATCTACATGAGAGCATACTACCAACCCATATTGAGTTTTTCCATTCATGGTTTGCGCATATACATAGTAGTACTCTTCAGTATCTTGCTCCAACCAACCCTTTTCCTGAAACTTGTTGAAATTCTGTACTGCACGTTGATATACATCGGGGTGATGTTCGTCGATTGTTTCTTCAAAATCTATCTCCGGCTTTATGATGCGGTAAAGAGATTTTTCGTTTCCTTCTGCTTCGAGTCGAGCTTCCAGAGAGCTTAAAACGTCGTAGGGGCGTGAGGCAATTTGCTCAACAATACTTTTGGGTGGTCTTATTCCTTTAAACGGTTTTATTAGGGCCATGCTGTTTAAATTGAATGGATTATAAGGTTAAAAATCAATTAAGGCAATGCAATCTTATCTTACTTTTTGCTATATGCAAATATATAAAAACAATAGCTAAAAGTATCATAATATGTAAAAAATACAAATACCCTTGATACAAAAAGCATTTTGCTAGATTCTTGAAATTAAAATCAATAAAAGTCATTCTTAATCACAGTATTTCATATATAATTAGTAATTTTGAAGTCCAAAAATTAATATTGAAGAGTTCTTAATTCCCTAATTTAATATATAAAATGAAGAAATATAATTTTAGTGCAGGGCCATCAATCCTTCCCCAACAAACAATGGAGGAGACAGCAAAAGCTATTCTGGATTTTAATGGTTCTTCTTTTTCTTTAATGGAGGTAAGCCACAGGAGCAAGGATTTTCAGGCTGTAATGGACGAAACAGTTGAACTGTTTAAAGAATTATTAGAAATTCCGTCGGGCTACTCGGTGCTTTTCCTTGGAGGAGGTGCAAGTTTGCAATTTTGCATGGTACCTTTTAATTTACTAGAAAGAAAAGCGGCATATTTGAATACGGGGACGTGGGCAAGTAAAGCTCAGAAAGAAGCTAAACTGTTTGGTGAAGTAGTTGAAGTGGCATCATCTAAGGCTGCTAACTATACTTATATCCCAAAAGATTATACAATTCCTACCGATGCGGATTATTTCCACATCACTACCAATAATACGATTTTCGGAACAGAGATACATACCGATCTCGATTCTCCGGTGCCGTTGGTTGCAGATATGTCGTCAGACATTTTCTCTCGTCCGGTAGATATATCAAAATATGCTTTGATATATGGTGGTGCTCAGAAAAATCTGGCTCCATCGGGAGTGACTTTCGTTATCGTAAAAGATGAAATATTAGGAAAGGTAAATCGCCCTATCCCAACAATGTTGGATTATCGTACGCATATCGAAAACGGTTCGATGTTCAATACACCTCCTGTTGTTCCTGTATACGCTGCAATGCAAACATTGAGATGGTTGAAAGCGAATGGAGGTCTTGATGCAATGTATAAACGCAACAAAGAAAAGGCTGCATTACTATATAACGAAATCGATCGCAGCTCCGTGTTTAAAGGTACATGTCAGGTTGAAGACCGTTCGTTGATGAATGTATGTTTTGTGATGACTTCCGAATATGAAGGAAATGAAGCAGCATTCTTAGAATTTGCGAAAGAACGTGGATTGTGTGAACTAAAAGGACACCGCTCTGTTGGTGGTTTCCGTGCATCTATTTACAATGCTATGCCTATCGAAGGTGTTCAGGCATTGGTAGATGCAATGAAAGAATTTGAAAAGAAAATAGCTAAATAATGAAAGTACTTATTGCTACAGACAAACCATTTGCTGCTGAGGCTGTAACTGGAATCAGAGAAGTTGTAGAGAAAGCCGGATTTGAATTGGTTTTGCTCGAAAAGTACACAGAGAAGAAACAATTGCTAGATGCGGTAGCTGATGTTGATGCTGCAATTATTCGTAGCGATATCTTTGATAAGGAAGTATTGGATGCTGCTAAGAATCTAAAGATTGTTGTACGTGCAGGAGCCGGTTATGATAATATTGATTTGGAAGCCGCTACAGCAAACAATATATGTGTGATGAATACTCCGGGTCAGAATGCAAACGCTGTTGCAGAGTTGGTGTTTGGTCTTGCTGTATATGCCATCCGTAATTTCTTTAAAGGTACGTCGGGAACAGAGCTTCTAGGTAAAAAGCTCGGAATCCATGCTTATGGAAATGTAGGACGCAATGTTGCTCGTATAGCCAAAGGCTTTGGTATGGAAGTTTATGCTTTCGATCCGTTCTTGTCTAAAGAAGCTATCGAAAAAGAAGGCGTAAAAGCTGTTGGTTCTGCTGAAGAATTATACACTACATGTCAGTACGTATCTTTGCATATGCCTGCTACAGAAGAAACTGCTAATTCTATCAACTATGCGTTGATTAGCAAAATGCCTAAAAATGCATTGCTGCTTAATACTGCTCGTAAAGAAGTAGTAGATGAAGCTTCGATAGTGAAGGTAATGGAAGAACGTAAAGATTTCAAATATGTAACAGACGTACTTCCCGGCAATCATGCTGAAATGACAGAAAAATTTGCAGGAAGATATTTCTCTACACCTAAAAAATCGGGTGCGCAAACCGAAGAGGCAAATATCAATGCCGGTATTGCTGCAGCCAATCAAATAGTAGACTTCATTAAGAACGGTAATGAACGTTTCAGAGTAAATGGAAAGTAAGATAACACCTATCTAACTATACTTTTTTTGAAAGGGATACTCGCATAGAGTATCCCTTTCTTATTATTTAGATATATTTGTTTTTACTGAATTTATCTTACTTAAGGAATATAAAACATTTACAGTCATATGTCATTGGCTCTGCTTCGCTCTGCCGAACATTTTTTTCTGAGAGTAGCGAAGGAATATTTATTCCCAAGCCTCAATACTTTCAAGAGAACTAGACTGTAATATTCTTTCAGAGAATGAGGACAAGATATTCTTCATGACAATTATTATCAATATCTTTGCTTTCATGCATATCGTCAGCTGTTCCCGAGAATAAGAGACAACGTCATTTTATAGCGGTAACGATCAAGTTAGTGACAAATCAACAATCTAAGTGGATAGTGAAGTGAAAAATTAGAAAGTATAAAAAATATATAACTAATATGGGAACCTGGGGAGTTGCAATATCATCAAATGATACTTATGCAGACATTTACAGTGAGTTTTTTGATTTATACAATGATGGGCTTGAAGTCGCTGAAATATCAGTAAAACTAATCAGAGAAAACCAAGAAATAATTGATGATCTTGAAGAGAGTAATAATTTTTGGTTTGCATTAGCCAAAGCCCAATGGGAATGTAAGCAACTAGAGAAAGATTTGTTTCTCCGAATAAGAAAAATAATAGAATCAGGCAATGATCTTGAAGTCTGGAGGCGGCTTGAGGCTCCTGAAAAAGAGATTAAGAAGCGAAAGGATATTCTTCAAAGATTTCTTTTAAACCTTCAAGAAGAGCGACCTAAAGCGAAAGCAAGGAAAAAGAAAATAATTCGGCAGCCTGCTTTTGAAAAAGGCGATTGTTTGGTTTTCAAACTCGAAAATGGAAATTACGGAGGAGCAGTTGTCTTGGAAGCAGTCCATGATACAGAATATGGGTACAATCTTATTGCAAGTACAAGGATTAATCAAGAAAATAAGCCTACTAAGAATGATTTCGAAAATGCAGAAATATTAATCATCAACTATGCAGAATGGGATAATAAACCGAATATTCATTGGTATTCACCAGTTCGACACAAAAATATTATAGAATTAGTTGAGAAGATAGGCGTCATGGAAATTTGTCATAAATATAGTATAGATCGAGATTTATATGGGCATATGGGCGATTTTGGTATTTGGTTTATTGGAGTTGCAAATCAACAATTTGAATCAGAGAAAACAAAACTGCGTCCGACTAAAAGGCTAACAATAAAAGAAATGACAAAAAGGAAATGGAAAATAAGGTAAAACACGAAGTGCTAGTCACTAATTAACAATCCTTTCTCCCTGTGTTACTTTTTGAATCGTTGACAGTTAATCCCCGCAATACCCACTACAAGCAACCATGAAACGTTAGGTAAAACGTTAAAAAAACAATTTAGATTTGTCTTAGAATTCTTTTTGTGAAAATATATTTCTCATGACCGCGTGTGTAAAGTTCTGCGAAAAGGAATAAAGACTTGATAATTAGCCTGTCATGTTTCCAGTTTGAGGAAGCAATATTCTAAGCAGAAATGAGTTATATTTGTAAACTGTAACAACTTATTGTAATAACCTGAAAAAAGCTTGAAAAGATCTATATCTTACATATTTAGTATCCTTATTCTTTTATTGTCTGCATATTCTTGTAAACAAGTAAAACTGGAAGATGCAGACCGTAAGTTTGCACAAGGTGAATACTTTGTTGCGGCAGATATGTATCGCAAGATATACCGCAGTATCCCTATAAAGAAGAGAGAGTTGAGAGGGGAAGTCGCTTTGCGTATGGCGGAGAGTTACAGGTTGATAAACAACCCTCTACGAGCGAATGCGGCGTATGCGAATGCTGTTAGATATAAGGTGAACGACAGTACTTTGAATCTGCAATATGCGAGATCGTTGCAGAAGGTGGGAGATTATAAGCAAGCTGCTCGTTACTACGCTGATTTCTTAAAGCTTTTCCCTGATAATAAATTTGCTCTTAACGGGCTGGAAGGTACAAAGGTAGCTCCAGAGTGGAAAGCTAATCCGACATTATATACAGTGAAGAGGATGGATTTGTTTAATTCCAATCGAGGAGAGTTTAGTCCGATGTTGCTTCCTCCCGATTACGATCAGTTGTACTTTACATCTAACCGAGAAGGTGTTATAGGAGATACGATAAGCAATATTACAGGATCTAAGCTCAATGATATATTCATGTCTCGTAAAGACGAGAGTGGAAACTGGATGAAACCTGAACACTTGGATTCACCGATAAATACATCATCAGACGAAGGCACAACATCATTTTCGGCTACAGGCTCGGCAATGTATTTTACACAAACAAAACTCGATTCGGTAAATACTTCCTTTCCATCTATATATGTCTCATACCGTTCGTCGGGGTCATGGGGAAAGGGTACGAAAATAGAAATAAACAAGCGTGATACAACCAGTGTTTATGCCCATCCGGCGATAACTCCCTCGGGTGACTATATTTATTTTGTGTCCGACATGCCTGGAGGCTATGGCGGTAAAGATATTTGGCGGGCAAGTATGGTTGGCGATCTGGTCGAATTTGTTGAGAACTTAGGGCCCGATATCAATACGGCAGGAGACGAAATGTTTCCATATATGCGAAACGACTCTACCCTCTATTTTTCTTCGGACGGACATGTAGGGATGGGTGGTCTGGATATATATAAGGCTGAATATAATAAAAAGTCTAAAGGCTGGAAGGTAGAGAATATGAAGTTCCCTATAAACTCTCAGGCAGATGATTTTGGTATAACGTTCGAAGGAAACAAAGAAAGTGGATTCTTTAGCTCCAACCGTGGTGACGGCAAAGGATTTGATCATATATATTCTTTTGCATATCCGGTAATTACAACTGTAGCTGAAGGATATATTGTGGATACAGACGATGAGTTTGTAACCAATGCCACTATACGTGTGGTAGGACGTGATGGAACGAATATGAGGTTTCCCGGAAAGAACGACGGGACTTACAAAATGGACGTAAAGCAAGGGGTAGACTATGTGTTTCTGGCAAGTGCCAAAGACCATCTGAATACACGTATGTCTCTCAAAACTATAACGATGGAGAAGGATTCGACCTATCTGTTAGATTTTATTCTTACCCCGATCAATAAGCCGGTGGTATTGGAAAATATATTCTATGAGTTCGACAAAGCAACCTTGCTTCCCGAATCAAAAAAAGAATTGGACGGTTTAATCGACTTGCTTAATACCAATCCGAATGTGACAATCGAACTTTCGGCTCATGCCGACAGAAAAGGGTCGGACGAATATAATATCAAACTCTCGCAACGCAGGGCTGAATCAGTGGTCAATTACCTGATAGCGGGAGGAATATCTAAAGATCGATTGACGGCTGTGGGCAAAGGCAAAAGTGAGCCCAAGACGGTTACCAAAGCTATCGTAAAGAGGTATGACTTTTTGAAAGAAGGTGATATACTGAATGAGGAGTTTATTGAAGGGCTCACACCAGAGCAACAGGAAATGGCTGATCAGGTAAACCGCCGGACAGAGTTTAAGGTATTAAGTATTACATATAATCTTGAGTAGTATGTTAAGACTGACTTTATTTATAATATCTGCAATAATCTCTTTTACTGCCATAGAGGCACAGGAGTTGAATGCAAAGCTCACTATAAACAGCAGTAAAGTTCCTGCGGCAAACCAAAACCTGTTTTCGGCAATGGAGAGCTCACTCAATCAGTTGTTGAATGATCAGGTATGGACAAATACCTCGTTCAACAGAAATGAGCGTATTGATTGCTCTGTGAATATTTCGATAAGTGAAATGACTTCGGATAATAGTTTTGTTGCAGAAATGCAGGTTACTTCACGCCGTCCTGTATATAATTCGACATATATAACTACTCTGATCAACTATAGAGATACTAAGTTTGAGTTTAATTATACACCGGGGGAATCTCTCGACTTGAGTAATATTACACTTTCTAATAATTTGGTGGCAGTAATATCCTTTTATGCCTATGTTGTGATAGGGCTTGATTTTGATTCCTTTTCCTTAAATGGTGGTGCTCCGTATTTTGCAAGGGCGATGGAAATAGCTAATATGGCTCAATCATTGAACACAAAAGGGTGGGAGCCTTTCTCCGGCAAAAATGACAACAGGTATGATCTTGCTGTAGCTCTTACCGATGAGAGCTCTAAAGCCTTTCATTCTTTCTGGTACAATTATCATCGCAATGGGTTGGACGAAATGGCAGCCAATGCTTCACGTGGAAGAATACGTATTATAGAAGCAATGGCAGACTTGCAGAAATTGTATGATTCACGTCCTTCTTCTCCATTGTTATTAATTATCGGAGAAACCAAACTGGATGAAATAGTCCGTATCTGTTCTCAGGCTACAGCCGAAGAGAAGCAAGCTGTAAAAAAGCAGATAAACCAGATATTTCCTACGAAGGGTTATCTTATAAATAACCTAAAATAAATGTTTTACAAAACTATGCTAAAAATATATATCTTACTATTCTCTTTTATAATTGCTTGCGTATCCGCTTCGGCTAATATGGCCTCTCCGTGGATAGGTGGCAATCCGATGAGTGAAGCTTATTCGAGCAAGGATATAGATATTCTGCATGAGTCTTTACATGTTCGTATTATTGATTTTTATACAGCTAAGTATACGGTAATCTATACGGTTAAACTAGATAGAGTAGGGAAGCAGATTCCTCTTGTGTTTGATACAATGACTGATGTGTCGGAAGGTGATGGCTTTCGTGTATGGGTAGATGATAAAGAAGTTGCGATATCAAAGATACCTTCTTCATACGAAGATAAGGCGGCTCTTTCGTGGATAGATTCTTTGGATAATCATCTCTTGTACTCGCAGGAGAATGTTCCGAATTTGATCGGACTGAAATATTTTGAAGTTGATCTTTCAGAGGGAGAGCATGCTATCAGGGTGGAGTATACAGTGCGTGCGAATGTGTATGTAGGTAATCCTGTCAGAGAGTTTACTTTGAGGTACAATCTTGCGCCGGCTCGTTTTTGGCGTACATTCGGAGGACTGGATATTGAGATAGATATAACAGGACTGGACGGCACATTCGAAACGAATTTGCCTGCTGAAAAAACGAGTCTTACCGATGCTGTAACACACTTGCATTTTTCGGACATACCATCAGATGAATTTGTTATAACTTACACACCTCAAGTAGGATGGTTTGCTAATATCTTTGTGGCAATTGGGCATTGGTTAGTGCTTGCTTTTATTCTAGTACTCGGTGTTGTACATGTTTATCTTACACTGAGATATCGGATCAGGAAGCCGACGAAACGTTTTTCCCCTGTCGTAATAGTTGGAGGTATTTTAGCACCTATTCTTTATTTGTGTTTATATGTGTGGTCATATTCTTTAATAGATGTGGTGATAGGAGAATATGCTTCGGGAAGGCATGGGTATGTATTCCTTATCTTTTTGCTATATCCTGTTGTTATGCCAATCTATTTGCTACTGATTTGGATGATTGATAAGATGAAGAAGGATAAAATAAAAAAGGATGTCTCTATTTAAGAAACATCCTTCTATCTTCAATCTTGTTTTTCTCATTTGCTAGCCATGTACTTGCCTTGCTGATCGTTGATAGTAGTATTTAATATTGTCAAATACTTTCTATACTGTTTTTCAGACAAAACTGATCTTACATTAGCCAAGTTAAAGAATAGCGCTTTTTCTGCTGCTTCTTTATCATTGTCGATCAGTGCGCTTTTTAGTTTTTCAGTAGAATCATAGAAGATAGCTCTCATATATTCTTTCTGATTGGAAGTTGCATTAACATATTCTGCAACAGTTTCGAATGTTGATTTGTTGTTCAATACCCAAAGAACATCATAATCGTTTTGCGCGTAAGAGCTGGCACCTAATCCAAGCACAGCTACAACTAAAATTAATAACCTTTTCATAACCAATTTTTTAAATAAACAATCTTTACTTTAATAACCTAAACCTATAAGACAAAAAAAGACAGAGAGTACCTGTTATTTATCATGGTACTCTCTGTTTAATTATCTTGTATAGTAATAACCTAAAACTCTTTGCAAAGATAAAATGTATTTATTGAAAAGTAAAATATTTTAACACAAAAATGTCATATTAATGTTCAATGTGATATATATAAAACCTATAAGTGTTCTTTTTGATATATAGATATGGCAAACTTAAATAAAAAAGAGGTTGCTTTTGCCAAACAACCTCTCCCTTAAGATATATCAGTTTATTTATTTATCGTCTGTCTCTGGCCGAATACGAGATAGCAGAGGTACTTTTAGCTTTCTTTGTTTTCGGTGTTTTATAATTGCTCTTTTTTGTGTTTTTTGTATTGCCTGTTTGAATTTGATTGATCGAGTCGTTCACTATCCATAGTTCTTTATCAAACTCCTTCAATTCGCCCTCTATTTTGTTTTGAGCCTCTTTTAATGTCTCTGGAGTCGTATATATCTGGTTGAGGAACTTATTTTCCATATTGGTAGTCTTGTATATTTCTCCTTCATACAAGCGCATACGGAAGTAATCGTCAATGGTTTTATTCATTACGTTGTTCTTGTCCGAAGCCATAATAGGCATACGAGCGGCATAAGGGCGTATGTTTTCGTATGGTATCCAAAACTGAGGTTCTTTTAAGCCTTGATTTGTAGATGTTCCGAAGTCTATACCATCAACGTATTGCTGACGAAACAGTACCGGGCAAATAGCCACTATTTTTACGCCTAGCACAGAATTAGACTGATCGAAGTACCAAGCTTCTTTGATATAATATCCCAAAGCTTCGTTGCTGGGAATGCTAAACTCATCATAAGAATAGGTATTACCGTTTTTTTGATAAGGTATCTCTAATCTCTCGAGTACGTCTCCAAAATTGATTTTCAGATTATCCACAAAAAGGTCAGTGCCATTATTCCAATCATAAGCAACAAGGTTTCCATCGCCCATTAGCTTGAAGATCATTGTATAGAAGTTCATTTGATTGCCAATAGGCTGTACCGGATAATACAGGGCAGCATTCTTTCCCTTTGTAAGGTCTAAAAAACGATACACCTCTCTGATCCATGTAGCATTCGATAAATCCTGTGTCTGTGTGTCGTTCATCATTTCTGCACGCACAGACAATTGGGGTACTTTTGGCCCGTTGTTGTTTTGCTGGGTATTACCCTGTTGTTGCTGTTGTCTTTTGGCTATTCTGTCTCGAAGCGATTCGGGTTGTTCTTGTGCATGCAACACAGAGATAAAGCTCAATCCGCAAATAACGACAGCCAATATTTTATATATCTTATTCATTTTCTTTACTTCTTAGATTTTGCAAATCCTACCTGAGTTCTTACACATCTAAATCCGATATACGAGCGTGGCTGATTTTGGAACTCACCTTCGCGCATGTCTCCTCTGATGTTTCTCCCTATATCTTTCCATGATCCACCTTTTACTACTTTCTTCTTTATAGCATATGGGTCTTCTTTGGCAGCATCGTATTTGTATTGAGGATTCATATCATTCATCATTGCTGTACCCGATTCGGTATAAGCCGTAGAAGTCCATTCGGAAACGTTACCGGCTAAATCATATATACCAAAACGATTTGGTACATAAGACGCTACCCGAGCAGGGATAAGGTTTCCGTCTTTCGTATAGTTCCCTTCTCCGGGCTTGAAGTTTGCCATAAAGCAAGCCTTCTCGTCCATCGTACCTTCTTTATCCCACGGATATTTATTTTCGGTCTTACCATTACGTGCGGCAAACTCCCATTCTCCTTCTGTGGGCAATCGGAAGTTTTCGATCGGACGTCCATTTTTAGGTTGTCCCATTTTGTAGAACATGGTTCTCCATTCACAGAAAGCAGTAGCTTGTTCCCAAGTTACACCTACAACCGGATAATCGTTATACCCCGAGTGAGAAAAATACATCCGCATATATGGCTCATTGTAAGCATTGTTGAAATCATTTACCCAAACAGTAGTATCGGGATAAACGTTTACAATCTTGGTATGTACAAAATCGAATAATGAGCTCAAAGGACGAACTATTGTTTGGTTTACAGGACGTCCTTCTTCATTGATATAAGCAGTATCTTTTGATATCATTACTACTTGATTGACATCTATTGCAATATCTGTATTGAGGGTTCGTTCCTGAGGTATCAAACGGTTTCTACGTTTTGCTGCTTCGGTATAATCGAACCATTCATATTTGAAATTCATCTGACGAGGGTCTAATCCTCTAACTCCTGTTATGGGATGTATAAAAGTTACACTGTTTATTGCCAGCTCCTCTTCTTCCAAGGGACGTTTTGGTATCGGTCTCCTCCAATCGAGGTAAGGTTTTACTGGGTCACCGTATCTGTCTTCTGTGATTTTGAATGCTTCGTTTCCTCCGTAGGCAGGGTCGGCCAGTCGTTCACGGATAATTGAATCGCGTACCCAATATACAAATTGGCGATATTTGGAATTGGTGACTTCTGTCTCGTCCATCCAAAAATTATCTACCGAAACTCCTTTCGGATTGGCTTTTATATCCCATAGGGAATCGTTCTCGGCCGGTCCCATTTCTATAGAACCTCTCGATACCAATACCATTCCGTAAGGTGTAGGTTCGGCCCACGACGATCCCTTTTCGCCAACTACTTCACCGCCGATGCTTGATCCTACCGATTTACCACAAGATGTAAACAGGATGAGTGAAGTTATAATTGCAAAACACAAATGTTTCATATTTCTTTTATGATCTGATTCTGTCAGTCAACTTTTTTATTTATTCTACTTGTAAGTTTGTATACTCGTCTTTTTTATAATTATAATATCCTTATACTTTTGCCCGAATGCCTGTCTTTTCGCTTCTCTAACGGCATACTATAGCGTATAAACAATTCATGGCTTCCATGACTGACCTTCGATATCTCTGATGTTGAAAGGTCGTATGAATAGCCTGCATCTATATTTTTTATTTTCACACCAAGCAAAAATACAAAACCGTCCCCTTTTCTCCAAGATATTCCTCCATTGAACATCTTTTTATATTCGGCTTTAGCTGTAACTTCCAATTGATAGGTGACAGCATCAGATTTAAAGAGAGCAGATGGTTGCAATTCTATCAACGGATTTCCCAGCTTTATATTGTATCCTCCTGTCAGATAATAGATACGAGAAATAAAAGAGGTGGTTTGTTCATCTATATCAAACTTGGGCTGCATCAGGTGCGTTATAGAAGCTCCCAAGTAATAAGTAGGAGTGATCCACGATACACCCACACCCATATCAAACTTCTTTTCACCTATAGCTGTGGTTGGGTTTGTAGGGTCTGTTTCTCCTTCAGATCCGTTTCCTGTTCCTTCTTCTCCGCTTGGTATATTCTGTATTCCGGAAGCGTCGAAGTCTATATTCATCATCCCCCCTTGTAAACCTACTCTCAGGTATCTGTTTTTCTTAAACTTAAACCGATAAGCGTATTGCAGCATAGTGGAGGTATTCGTAAATAATCCGAATTTATCAGTTATAACCATCGCACCCACTCCATGCTCCTTGCCCAGAAAGTTCATAGGCATATTCAATGAAACCAACGATGTTACCGGAGCTCTGTCTATACCTGTCCACTGACGGCGATGTAGCAAAGAGCTTTCTATAACATTTCTTTCTCCAACAAACGCAGGATTATAAAAGTTCTTCATATTCCAATATTGGCTGATCTGGGAATCCCACTGACCATATACAACACCCGAACCTAGAGTGAAAAACAGAAAGAATAATGTTATATAGTTAAGTTTCATTCACAAATGTCAGTGATAATGGAGTGCAAAGTAAGTACATTTTATTTTAATTAACGGCCGAAAGCCTTGTAAATTGTGTGTTTAGCTATAATTTGTATTTTAAATGTTCACTTGGTAAAAATTATTTCAATTCCAAAAAGTAACAAAAGTAACAGTTTTTCGGTATGTTTTTATTGTTACTTTATTTTGATCCAAAATAAGAATACCCTACTAATAGATATTTTTTTCATAAAGGTATAAAAAAACAGGCATGGGTTGATTATGCCTGTTTTATATATATCTTAAACGTATTTATTTTGTTTCACTATCCCATATCAAAGCAAGCTTGAAGTTGTAAGTATTGGGTAGAACAGGAGTATCAGGAGAACCATCTGATGTTTGAATATAAAAGGTAACAGAAGGATTAGTTCCGTTTCCATAGAATATGTCGAAACCTATATACTCGGTATACGGAGTAGCTAAGTCTTTATATGCTTGTACGAAAGGTAAGTTTTTTTGTACTTCATAGATACTCCCATCCGGAGCTTCTTCATTTACAAAGACAGTTGCAGCAATTGTGCCAAATTCATACAATCTCTCATCTATCTCTTTTACGCTTATAGTTGCTTCATAGCGATTGTAAACGTCATTCCATCCCCATTGATTTTTTTCTACCTTAAAGTCTCTTGTTTTAACTTCCGAACCTACATAATATTGTTCGGTAATATCGTCTCCACAACCCGTTAATCCGGTAATGCCAAATACTGTCAAAAGAGAGATAACTAAATACTTGTATAGCCTTGTTCTCATATAATAGTTTTTTTATGATTGTTAAAAATACAAATTCTATTTTAATTAAACAATAAAAGCACCCCTTTTGTTAATATCCGCTAATGGATATTATTTTTTTTAACGCATCATCTTCACTTGTTTCAGATAAGTTGATCCAGTGAATTTCTTTATCTCTCTTGAACCATGTGATTTGTTTGCGAGAATAAATGCGTGTGCTTTGTTTTATCTTTTCGATAGCAAAATCAAGAGACCATTCGCCATCCAGATATTTGAACAACTCTTTATATCCGACCGTATTTAATGCATTGAGGTGTCGTTGTGGATAAAAACGTTCGACTTCTTCTAGTAGCCCCGAAGAAATCATTTCATCTACACGATTGTTTATCCTTTCGTACAATTCGGCTCTGTCGCGTGTCAATCCTATTTTTATAATTTCGAATGGACGTTCTTTTTTTGTTTGTGTTCTGAATGATGAATAAGGCTTGCCCGTCATCAGGCAAACTTCCAAAGCGTGAATCACACGCTTATAATTCTTTAGGTCTACTTCATTATAAAAATTAGGGTCTAGTGTTTTCAGTTGTGCCCGTATCGGTTCCAGTCCTTCTCGTTCGTACAATTCATAGACTTCTTTGCGGAGGCTCTCGTCTATTGTGGGTACATCGTCGATGCCATTGCAGAGAGCATCGATATACATCATAGAACCACCAGTGGCTATAAGTACATCGTGCGATTTATGAAGATCTTCTATTATATTCAGGGCATCACGCTCAAATTCGCTGGCACTATAGTAGTCGGTAACATCAAGCATACCAACAAGGTGATGTAGAACACGTTCTTTTTGAGCTGTAGTCGGCGCAGCTGTGCCGACTTCAAGTCCTTTGAAAAATTGTCGGGAATCGGCTGATATGATAGGCGACTGATAGTGCTCAGCCAAGTTGAGACTTAGTGCTGTTTTCCCCACTCCTGTGGGGCCAAGCAGTACTATCAGGCGTTTCATTAATATTCTTCGTCGCTAGGCAACTGAACATCGTCTAATCCGTCAAAGCCTTCGGCATCCAGTTCGTCCATGTCGTATCCTTCGTCGCCATAGAAAGTCTCACCCGTATCCAACGATGTAGAACTTGCTGCAATTGTTTCGAAGTCAACAAACTGAGTAGGAGGGTTTCCTGTAGATTTAGTGCATACGGCTTGTTCGAGGTTTTTTCCTGTAATGATTTCTCGTAGTTCCATAAAGAATGCACGCTCTGTCATATAATCAAATACGTACATCAATTTTTGTCTTTCATCTTCCAGAAAATCGTTCAGGATAGATTCTTCCATTGTATACGAATCTTCGTCCGAACTTGTATCCATTTCCACAAGGGTGATTTCTTGTTCTTTTTCCCAGTCGTCAGAGCAGATAAAGAATGAAGTCATCTCACCGTCTTTATAATCTACCGACTTAATAATTGCCTGATGCAGATCAAGAAAAGTATTATCTGCATCTATTTGAATCTCACGCTTGAAGTCTTCAACTTCATCTGATAAAAGTAAAAAACGGAATATCATTTTAATTTATGCTTATTTATTTCTGCTTCAAAAATAATAATTTTTTACAACATTTCTGCAAAATAAATGCAGGGATAGGAAAGTAGAATTACTTTATAACTTTCATTCATTTTTTATCAAAACTTTCCGCTTGTCCACTATCCTCGGAATTTCGTTTTCATAATGAGTGACATAGATTAGCGACTTGTTTGAATCACAATACCTTTCAAGGATTTCTTTTACTCTTCTTTTATTAATAATATCCAGTCCATGAAGCGGTTCGTCGAGTATAAGGAGATCGGGATTTTTTACGAACACCCGGGCTAACAATATAAGGCGTTGCTCTCCCGAAGACACGTTCAGAAAAGATACATCTTTGAGATGTTCCACTCTGAAAAGCTTCATCCATTCTAGAGCCACGACCTCTTGTTCTGTGTCGCACTTTCTGTATAAACCGATAGTGTCGAAAAAGCCTGATCCAACAACATCGAGACATCTCACATTCTTTAGATAGTAAAGATGCATCTCGGGAGATATGTATCCAATCCGCTTTTTTATATCCCAGATGCTTTCACCTGTGCCCCTTTTACGGTCAAATAACGTTATGTCATTTGCATAGGCTTGCGGATTATCACCGCATATCAAGCTCAATAGGGTTGATTTGCCCGCCCCATTGGCTCCAAGCAGAGCCCATTTTTCACCTCGTTTGATTTCCCAATCCAGATCTTTTAATATTGTTCGTTGTCCGTATCGGATATGAATGTTTTTTAGAATAGCGGCATTCTCATAAGTCTTGGTCTCTTCATCGTTAGATGTTTGCTTAAGTGTCTCAAGTCCTTCGATACCGACAGAGGGGAATAATGAAGTTACAAACTCCTTATCTTCCTCAAAAGCCATGCGAGACATCGGTTGATGTATCTGTTTGTCTTTAATCGGCAGAATATGGGTAACCATATCCGGTATATCGTTAGGGTTGGATAAGATCAATACAATCTGTAGATTATCGAGTTCGGATAAACGGGTGAGCAGGTCATTCAAAACTTTTCGGGATGACGTATCGAGTCCGATAAACGGGTTGTCGAGTATCAAGATGCGAGGTCTCGATAAAAGAGAGCGCACAATCAAAAATTTGCGAAGCTCACCACTCGATAGAAGATTAACCTCTTTATTCATCAGATCTTCTATTCTGAACCACTCTACCAATGTATTCAACCATATTTGATCGGCATTCTGTACCAAATCTTTTGTTAGAGGTACTTCTTGCTCATCTCCCTTATTCCACCGTTGTTGGTAGTAGCTATTCTGTGTATCAATAATGCTATATATATCCCTGAAAGCAACACTTTTTACAACAGATGATACAGATAGATTTGCCCCTGATTCATCAGCACAAATAAGTTCACCCTCTTTAAGTGCATATTTACCCAATAATATATCTACCAAGAGCGTTTTACCTCCGCCATTTGGACCAATAACCGCCCAGTGTCCGTTTTCTTTAATCATCCAGTTTACGGGATGATTAAATCTTAAACTATCAATGCGAGGAGTTGCTCCTTTTATTTCAATTATAATCTTTTTATCCATAAGTAAGAACTAAGTTACAAAGATAATGAAAGTCGTATGTCGGTGCTTGCAGTATTCCGGAATAAAGAATTAATATCAAGCATTTTATTCAAAAAAGAGAGGGAATTTATCTCATTTTTTACATTTCATAAATCTTTTCTTAAAATATTTCCTATAATATAAGAAATATATTAAATTTGTCAATTGATACAAACAAAATAGGTATTTACCTTAACACCAAGTATATCATTATGAAACTAAGACTTCTACTGTCATTTATGCTTTTAGGGCTATTTGTATTTCCCGTAAAAGCTCAAAATGCAACTAACACATCTACGTCGAATGATCCGGCTGTGCAATTAATCAGTGATGATCGTGTAACAATATTGAGGGGAGATACTCCGGGACAAACTGTAGTATTGTCAAATGCTGCTACCAATAGGAGAAAGTATTTTGGTTGTCCGGACAGTATACCATCACTGTGTGCGCCAGTAAAAGATGCTCCTCCGATAGAGGCGGAGACCAGACCTATCAAAAATCCCGACCCGGTTGTAGCACCTGTGAAAAAAGATCCTTTCTTTTTGCCTAACCCTGTCTTTTTCCGTATAAATAAATATGTGATAGATGCATCCGAATGGTCTAAAATTGAGTTGGCTGTGAATTATTTGAACGAGCATCCCGGTTCGACTGTTGTCGTAACAGGATATGCAGATATGAAAACAGGTACTGCTAAAATAAATATGAAGCTATCGGAACAACGTTCTAATGAAGTGGCAAAAGCTTTGGAAACAAAATATGGTATTGCCAAAAATAGAATATCAGTGAACTGGAAAGGTGATGGATTGCAGCCGTTCGAACTCGAAAACGATAAAAACCGTGCTGTGTTATTCTTGATAAATCCGTAGATAAAATATAAAACATGAAAAATAAGCGAAAACTTAGTTTCCGCTTATTTTTTTATATATTGATCCTGAATAAACCTCAATTGTTTTTCCAACATAGAAACCCGGGTCATCTCGTATCCTGCTTTCTGTGCTTCTATTATCGGTCGTGTATAAATATAGTCGATTTCTAAAGGACGATGAGCATCAAAATCAAGTTTCATACTTGGTGAATACGGTCTCATTTGTTGCGTCATAACCAGCATCTCATCGGCATAAGATTCTGGTATGGTAAATCTTCCTTGTCCTACCTGATTAGCACCACGTATCACGTCGAGCATCATCTCTTTCAATAGCTGTGCAGTTGATGGATGATCCATCAGAATATCTGTTTCTGTATTTAAGACAACGGTCATGCCATTATACGGAATGTTCCAAACAAGCTTCATCCACCGTGCTAATTCAAGTTCCAGAATATTTGATTCTATTCCTGCTCGTTTGAAATCGGAGCACACCTTTTTCAACACTTTAGAATTGCGACAAGAGTAAGATCCTAAATTGAGTTTTCCATAATCAAAATGCCCTATATGCCCGCTCCCGATCTTACTAGAGCAGATAAAAGCCAAGCCACCTGCAATTTGTAGTTCAGGAAAAGCTTCTTGTAGATCAGCTTCCAATCCCAATCCATTTTGTATCAATATTACTACTGTGTCTTGATGTAAGAGGGGAGGGAGCAGCTCTTTTAAGAGGTTGTTGTTTGTTGATTTCAATGCAACCAGAACAACATCACACGCAGGCATGTCTTTCGTATTGCTATAAGCCGGAACATCCGATAAGTGAAAGTTTCCGTTAGTAGAATCAATCTGTAGCCCATGATTCTTTACATAGTCATAATTTGAATGAAACAAGAAGTGTACTTCGTGTCCACAGTGAGCTAAGTTTCCGCCATAATATCCGCCTATAGCTCCGGTTCCTATTACTGCATATTTTAGAGACATATATTACTTTTTTATTATAAAGGTATAATTTTATGCTTCTCCATTTACTGCGATGTCGTATAATTTATTCTTTGTTATATTTACTTTAATAGACCAATAATATTCTCCACCGTCATTTACCGTTATCACAGCATCGTTTAGATAAGCTGTATTTATAAAACGGTCATTTTTATATAGAAAGTTAATCCAAACGATTTTGTCTCCATTTTTATTGATATATCCTACATATTGCCTTAAATAACGATTTAGGTTCTTTGTTATAAAGTCTGAATGGGCAGGTTCTTTTCTCTTTATATACACAATGCTGTCTGTCAATATTTTCTCAGTATATCTTACATCATCTAGTGTTGGGGTGTAACGCTCTTTTTGTTCATCAAAATTATGCCAAGTAGATGATTCTTTATCTATTATCCCACCATGAATAATCTTTCTCTCATTCATATAAATTACTTCAAGGTAGTTTTTATCTGCTAGTATTTGATAATCAAATGTTTTATTTTTTATCTCTGTTTGTTGTGTATTCCTATGAGGAGTACCTAAAAAGCCAATAACAATGATATTACATTCTCCCAAAATTCCGTTATAAAATGATATATCGACTATATTGTCTGCAATACAAATAGTGTCAACGAGTTTTTTTGTTTTGGCTATTATGATATCGTTCTTCTGCGAGTTTAGTCCGGTTTTACTTAACCATTGTATGGTAATATCTTCATTGTTTATTTCTTTAATTACGGTGGGACAACTTCTTGTTGATGGTATGCATCCATGGACGCAAGTGATGCTAAATAAGATTAGAAAATATTTTGTCATAATATTAGGCCTTATATCATGCAATATTACAAAAAAAGCGACTACCTCATGGTAGTCGCTTTCCATATATTTATAAAGATTATTAGTCTTTAAATTTAGCTGATAAGAATTCGCGGTTGAGGCGAGCAATATTGCTAATAGAAATGTTCTTAGGACATTCTACTTCACATGCACCTGTATTGGTACAGTTTCCGAATCCTAGTTCGTCCATTTTAGCCACCATTGCTTTAGCACGGCGAGCACCTTCTACACGTCCTTGAGGAAGAAGTGCCAACTGGCTCACTTTCGCCGAAAGGAAAAGCATAGCCGAACCGTTCTTACAAGCAGCAACACAAGCTCCACATCCGATACAAGAAGCTGAATCCATTGCTTCATCAGCATCTACCTTAGGGATAGGAATAGCATTGGCATCAGGTATACCTCCGGTATTTACACTTACATATCCACCAGCCTGAATGATTTTATCGAAAGCATTACGATCTACCATCAAGTCGCGAATAACAGGGAACCCAGCTGAACGCCATGGCTCGATAGTGATAGTTTCGCCATCTTTAAATTTACGCATGTGCAACTGGCAAGTTGTAATGTCTTCATCCGGTCCGTGTGGATGTCCGTTTACGTAAAGACTACACATACCGCAAATACCTTCACGACAGTCGTGGTCAAATACTACCGGCTCTTTTCCTTGGTTTATAAGATTTTCATTCAGAATATCAAGCATCTCAAGAAATGAACTATCTACTGAAATACCATCAAGTGAATATGTCTCAAAAGCCCCTTTTACTTGTGGGCCTCTTTGACGCCAAACTTTTAATGTTATATTTATTAGTTTTTCCATTGTCGTTTATTTTATGCCTTGTAATTACGTTGTTGTCTTACTATAAACTCATAGTCTAGTGGCTCTTTTACAAGCTCAGGAGCTGAATCTTCGCCCTGATATTTCCAACATGCAACATAAGAGTAATTTTCATCGTCGCGCATCGCTTCCCCTTCAGGAGTTTGGTATTCTTCACGGAAGTGACCACCACACGATTCGTTACGATTCAATCCGTCATAAGCCATTAATAAACCGATTTCGATGAAGTCTGCCAAGCGTAGAGCTTTTTCCAACTCAGTATTCAGGTCATTGGCTTCGCCCGGTATAAGAACATTCGACCAGAATTCTTTTTTAACAGCTTTCAGTTCTTCGATTGCTTTCTCAAGAGATTCTTTTGTACGTGCCATACCTACAAAATCCCACATGATAAGACCCAATTGTTTGTGAATAGAGTCAACAGAACGTTTTCCTTTTATAGCCATCAGTTTAGCTATCTTCTCTTTGATTTCATTTTCTACTTCCGCAAATTCAGGAAGGTCTGTGCTGAAACGAGGTACAGTAATCTGATCGGCAAGATAATTCTGAATAGTATATGGTAATACGAAATAACCATCGGCTAGTCCCTGCATCAATGCTGATGCGCCAAGACGGTTTGCTCCGTGGTCTGAGAAGTTAGCTTCTCCCAGTGCAAACAAACCTTTGATAGAAGTCATCAACTCATAATCAACCCAGATACCACCCATTGTATAGTGTATAGCCGGATAAATCATCATTGGTGTTTCGTATGGGTTTTCGTCAACGATTTTGTCATACATCTGGAACAAGTTACCGTATTTAGCTTCAACTACGTTGCGGCCAAGACGTTTGATAGCATCGCTAAAGTCAAGATATACGGCAAGACCTGTAGATCCTACTCCATATCCTGCATCACATCTTTCTTTGGCTGCACGAGATGCAACGTCGCGTGGTACAAGGTTACCGAAAGCCGGATAACGTCTTTCCAAATAATAGTCTCTGTCTTCTTCTGCAATCTGAGTTGGTTTTAATTTACCTGCACGGATTGCTTCGGCATCTTCTTTTTTCTTTGGTACCCATATACGTCCGTCGTTACGAAGAGATTCTGACATCAATGTCAATTTCGACTGGAACTCTCCATGAACAGGAATACATGTTGGGTGAATTTGAGCATAACAAGGATTTGCGAAGTATGCTCCCTTTTTGTATGCTTGGATAGCTGCCGATCCGTTAGAACCCATTGCGTTGGTAGAAAGGAAAAATGCATTTCCGTATCCACCTGTTGCTATTACTACAGCATGTGCCGCAAAACGTTCTAGTTTACCTGTTACAAGGTTACGTGCAATAATACCACGTGCACGGCCATCGATCATAACAACGTCGACCATTTCGTAACGGGTATAAAGCTTCACGCTTCCCTTTTGCACCTGACGGCTCAGAGCCGAGTATGCACCTAATAACAATTGCTGTCCGGTTTGTCCTTTAGCATAAAAAGTACGAGATACCTGAGCTCCACCGAATGAACGGTTGTCAAGTAAGCCGCCGTATTCGCGAGCAAAAGGAACTCCCTGAGCTACGCATTGGTCGATGATGCTATTCGATACTTCTGCAAGACGATACACATTCGCCTCGCGAGCACGGTAGTCACCACCTTTGATTGTATCATAGAATAGACGGTATACAGAGTCGCCGTCGTTTTGATAATTCTTTGCTGCATTTATACCTCCCTGTGCTGCGATAGAGTGTGCACGGCGAGGAGAGTCCTGGATACAGAAGTTCAGTACATTGAAGCCCATCTCACCAAGTGATGCTGCTGCTGAAGCTCCTGCAAGACCTGTACCCACGATAATAACGTCAAGGCGACGTTTGTTAGCAGGGTTCACCAGTTTCTGGTGGTCTTTATAGTTGGTCCACTTGTCTGCTAATGGCCCATCAGGTATTTTTGAATCTTTTTTTGGATCTAGTATAGTACTCATATCTGTTTTTCTTTTAATCAATTAACAAAAATAATCAGTGCCTAAACAAATGGGCAAAAAGTAGCTCTTGCGTAGAAGTAAATAGTTACAAATGCAAACGCAAGACAAATAATAGTAGCAACTACTTGTCCAATTACTTTCCAGCGATTCATCCATACGCGATTGTTCCATCCGATGGTATGAACAGCACTCCAAAATCCGTGAGATAGGTGAAACCATAATGCTACATACCATACCAAATACGCTACAACAACCCATGCTTGGCTGAAATAGTATTTGATAAAAGCAGCTCCATCTTGTGGAGATACTGTAGCATCGCCTAATTCTACATGATGATGTCCCATTAGTTCGGCAAACATCATTTTATACCAGAACTGGCTGAAATGTAGTACTAGGAATCCAATTACGATTACTCCCAAAACAAACATGTTCTGAGATGCCCATTGCACGTTTTTAGGGCGTACATTTACTGCATAACGATCATTACCGCGAGCTTTGCGATTTTGTAGGGTTAAGATAAGTGCATAAATGAAGTGAACTGCAACAAGTCCTCCTAAGACGGCAGTACCTGCCACAGCATACCAGTTAGCACCAAGAAGGGCACAAATGGTGTTGTAGGCCTCTTCCGAAAACACCGCCGTTACATTCATCGCCGCGTGAAACAGCAAGAATAAGACAAGAGCGATACCTGAGATACTCATGATCAACTTCTTGCCAATAGAAGATTTAAGTAACCAACTCATAAATCAAATCTGTTTTTAGTTATTTAGAATAGTTAATTTTAGATGTATTGATCGTTGACTATGATAGAAAAAAAACATGCGTAATCGCTTTTTTCTATTACCCTGCAAAAGTAGGTTAAATAAAGGTATTTTCAAAGTAAAAGCAAGAGCTTTTTAATCAAAAAGCAAAATCTGTAATTACTATATGAACATATCCGATTTCATTTATTGACCTATATTATACGTATTTAAGGTTGATATAGCATAAAGCTATAAATACACTCTGTTCTTATAAATATAGTCTTTTTATAGAAAGAGCCAAAATCTATGAGTTTTATTCTGTATGGCTCTTGTCGGTATGTTTTTAGTATTGATAACATTCTAAAAAAGCGTATAAAAGAATGGCATGGTAGCTTATTGTAGAATAATTTTATTTGCGAATGTCTTGAAAGCCTTATTCACAGATGAACTATTTCTTTCGTAATTTGTTTTATTTATAGTGATAATGACCTGTTTGGAGACTATAGCATAATTTACGAGATGTAATTCTTGTTAAATTTGTTTAAATAATCTGTATTTTTGCATCTTTCTGGCTTTTTATGCATCTAATAAGTAAATAAGCACAAATAATACCAATAATGAAAACTTCCAGGCCTTTTACAATGTCATACGCATTGATTCCTACTGCTTTATTGTTAACATCAGTAGGCATTCTAAATTTTGATTCGGATAAAGTACTTGGATTCGCTTGTTTTGCTGCCTCTCTTATTCTTCTTGTTGTATCTCTGGTACAAATAGTAAAGGATAAAATCAGAGAGTCGAATCAAAAATTTACATAAATAATTGAGCCAACTCGTAAACTTGTTTGGCTGACTTGTCCCACGAATATTTTTTTATTTGTAGTAAACCCTTTTCTTGTAATTCTTTTCGCAGCGGTTCATCAACCAACAATTGTTCTATCTTTTGAGTAATATCTTCTACATTGTAAGGATCTACGTATAATGCCGCATCTTGGCTTACTTCGCGTAAGGCCGGTATATCCGAGTTGATAACCGGACAGCCGTATGTCATCGATTCCAATGGCGGTAAGCCAAATCCTTCGTACAGAGACGGATATACAGATAATAAAGCATTCTGATACATGGTCTGTAATTTCTCATCGGGTATATAGCCCGGAAGATGTACATTTTCCCCGATTAGCTTTTGTAGATCAGGTGTATTGAAAGCTTTGAACGACATACCTATAATATATAGTTTCACCGACTTGTCTTTTATTTTGTCAAAGGCTTCTACGAGTCGTACGAAGTTTTTGCGGGGGTCCATCGATGATACTGCCAGAATATATCTTTCCGCTTCGGGGTTGCGTGTGAAATTCAATATTTCTTCCCTACTGGGCTTATTATGAAACGGTACGTTGCTATGTACTACATGTATCTTTTCGGAATTTATACCCAAAGTATCTACTATTTCTTTCTTCGAAAATTCACTGACGGTAAGTACTGCATGTGCTTTTTTCCCGATGCGAGGCATCATGTAATGGTAGAAACGGTAATAATTTTTTGAGAACCATTCGGGGTAACGCTCGTGCGATACGTCGTGGATGGTCATGATTTGATTGCTATAATTTAGTGGGCCGCAGCCTGTAAAGCTTATCAGCAATGGGCTGCCAATACGCTTCAGATAGCGAGGTAGGGAGATCTGCTCCCAGAGATGTGTATTCAAAGAACCACATTTCACCACCTTGAAATTGAACTTATAATCCGGATGGATTTCATTCGGTACAGCTACATGAAAATCGACACCCATTTCATGAAGTTTGTTACATATCTCGAAAGCATATCGATGTACGCCTGTTGCTTTTTGTGTCAAGTATCTTCCGTTAACTACAAACATATTATGTCAATTTTTGGGTAACCAATCTTTGTTTTGTTCTACAAATATATTTACTAAACTATCCAGTTGGTGTATCTTATTATTAATATTGGATGAGTTAAGTTCATACTCCGGATTATAAATATTTTCGAGTACTTTGTCTGTCAATGCCGGAGAAAAGTGTGTAACGTCCGAATAGTTATTCAGATCGGTAATTTCATTCATGTTGAAAAAGAACATTAATCGGGCATTGTTGTATGCCTTCAGGGACTGTTGCAGGTGATATATGAAATCGATGAACTGGTCGTAATACCCACTTTCTTTGGTATGATACCAGTATAGAGCCGAGTATGGAGACAAAACAATTGTATATTGAATATCTTTATGATCGTCTATAGCCATATTTTCCAGTAATGAAGCAAGTTTGCTGTGCATGCGTTCCTTCATTCCATCCAGTCGCTGTATCGATACTGTTTGTCCACTTAAGTAAAGATTCTTTACATGATCGGCATTATAATAGTTCAAATAACTGTTGTTCCCTATTTGATCTATTTCTGTTTTCATCACATATTCTACGGGTATCTGTTCTTTACTTTTCAGATATAGAGGTAGTATCAGGTCGATGGGTAAGAAGCGTATGCATGCTTCATATCCATATAGATACTGTAGCTTGTTGATAGGCCTGTCTTCGTATAGGAATCGCGGATAACGGACTTCTTCAAAGCCGAGATTGAACTGAGGAATGTCAAAGTTTATAATGAATGATTTTACACTATCTTTTTTGACTAACGAGTATAGATATTTCATCTCTTCGTTGTTCATTCCTCCGCTTGATAACTTAACAGGTTTAACAGAAGGATTATTCTTTTTGAGGATAGATATATCATAATTCTGTACCATCGATGATCCGAGTACAACAGTATTGTAGTCGTAGTTGCGTGCGAGTCCTCCATTTTGCAGCCATGGACTCAGAAAATAGCGTCCATCTTCATTGACTCTGAACTGGAAAAATGGATCAACAATATAAGTAAGACAGCCCACGCCTAACAGCATTACAATAGAGGCTATTGCAAATACGCTAAGACATTTTTTGAATGAGTTTTTATTCTCTATCTTATTCATAGGCTAGAAGTTGAAATAAATAAACGCACCTACTCTCGAGAAATGAATTACCGACACCGTGAACAGCAAGGCGATAACCATCGCATTTTTTACCGTCGGTTTGAATTCATTGTACTTATCTATACTGTTCTTAGGATATAAAAAGACCAATGTAGTTAAAATAGACAGGATAGCCAATACATATATCACAGCCATAGAGTCGGGATATGTTATGCTCGTGTTGTAAGCCATGTGGGCTATTCCACTGAAGCTGAAACTCTCAGGAGCGAACATATTTTTAAGAACGGTCAGTGCTATGTCGAATGTCGGCGAACGGAATAATACCCATGCCGCATTTACAAACATAAATGTGAAGAATATCCGTATGAGGTTGGGTATTTTCTCCAGATGCTTCATGAATAGCCTCTCAAATATGCGTACGACCCCGTGTGCAATACCCCATACGATGAAAGTCCAAGCTGCGCCATGCCAAACACCACTGACAAAAAATACGACAAACAGGTTGAAGCATGTACGGGCAAGACCTTTGCGATTTCCTCCCAATGGATAATATATCAGTACGGCCAGAGATCGACCTAATGTGATGTGCCACCGTTTCCAAAACTCAGTTATACTTACAGACTTGTATGGAGAATAGAAGTTGACCGGAAGGTTGATGTTCATCATCTTAGCCAATCCGATTGCCATATCGGAATATCCGCTAAAGTCGAAATATATCTGAAACGAATAAGACAGGGCGGTCAGCCATGAGGTCGCAAAACCAAGCTTTTCGGGCGATAGGTATGAGTAAAATACAAAATTGTCGAGCGTATCGGCTATTACAGCTTTCTTGAAAAGACCGATAACAAAGATGAAAAGACCGGCTGAAAAGTTTTTTGCATTGAAAAAGCGATTTTTCTCATCCAAATATTGATGCAGCATATCTTTAAGAAACACTATAGGCCCTGCTACTAACTGAGGAAAGAATACGATAAACAATGTATAATCCCAAAAGTTTGGTACTTTTTCTTCACGTTTTAAGACGCTGATAAGAAAAGCTATTTGTTGGAATGTGAAAAAGCTGATGCCGATAGGCAGCATGATATGTTTTATTACAAACTGCGTGTCGAAGGCATAGTTGATGTTTTCCAGAAAGAAATTGGAATATTTATAATAGCCTAACAGCACAACATTGAATATCACACCTATTGTAAATACTATTTTACGTGTAGGAGGCCTCTCTATATTCTGCACGCCGGTTGCAACAGAGTAGTTGACTATCACAGAAGACATAATCAAAGCTATATACCAGAGATGTTCGAATCCTTGAAAAAATATAGCTCCATAAAATATCAGTGATGCTACGATCAAAAATATTTGCTGGAATCTGCGGCTTACATAACGTGCCATCCCGAAGTATAGCAAGAGTACTAGCGGCAGATAAATAAATACAAAACTGTATGTAGAGAATATCATATATTAAGTATTCTGCTGTTCTATATCTTTATAGGTTTTACCACTATACCAACTTCTCTTCACGAATAACTTACTTAATCCGATCCAAAACTTCATTTTAAACCTGTTCCAACTTTTGTTATTACTTTTTGTTTCGGTGAAGTAATCATCGTTGGCAATGATATTAAAATAACGTTTTTTTTGCTCCATTCCTCCCTTCAGGTACTCAATATGATGCGTAACTGTTTTTGATTTGGGAAAGACATAAAAACGTCCCTCTTTGATGTTTGGTATATAGGGGTATTTGTATTTCACATAACTAGGAACATGCACAGGTGTATTTTCCTTTATCCACAGATAACCTGCGTTTGTATCTCTCAAGAAGTTGGATATATGACATTCGGGAAAAAGTTCAAAATCAAAGATTCCCGAATTTTTGATAATATATTGTGTCTTGATAATTGCAAAATCTGTCGCTAAGGCATAGTATTTGTCATACCAGTCGGCACTGGCCCAAACTGCAAAATCAGATTTGTCCAACATGCTTGTATATTTAGAGATAATACGATCACCATACATCCATGTGTCAGCTTCGAGGATAAGGGTGTATTTGCAGTCCGATGGAATATATTTAATACCTTCCATTAGTAATTGCGAATTGCCTCGCCTGTGTCCTGCGTTCTCTTCCAGTATTACGAGCTTGTCAATGAGCGGTAACGAATCGTGAGTGATTTCATAACTATTGTTCTTGCCATTGCTGACAACAATTGTATAATAATCATTTTCCTTCCATGTATCAGATATGATCCGAAGATTATGTTTCAAATCTTCAATCCTGTCATATACACGTATCAGAATTGCTACTTTCATCTAGTTTTATTTAGTATACCAGGTTTCTAATCCCTTTTTTGTAAAAGTGTATGGTTGTATCTGCGCGTCCAATCTTTGTAAAGCTTTAGCTACGGAAAAACGAGTATTTCCCGGACAATAGAAAAACACATATCCTCCACCTCCGGCCCCCGATATTTTGCCTCCTGTGGCTCCTGCGGATATGGCTGTATTGTATAGTTCTTCGAAAAGTGGAGTGGAAATTCCGTCCGCCATGTCTCGTTTGTAAGTCCATCCCCGATGCAAAACATCTCCTATTTCGTCCAAATTATTTTTCAGAATAGCTTCCTTTATTTCATAAGACTGTTTTTTTATCTGATGCATTGCTTCTATTGACCTTTCTTGATGATCTTTAACATTCTTTTGTTGCTTTTCGATGATATCTCCCGAATTTCTACTCGAGTTGGTGTAGCAAAGCAACAAGTTGTTAGATAGCTCATTGATTATTTCGTTGCGGATGCGTAGAGGATTTACAATCACTTTGTCATCTGCATAGAATTCCATAAAGTTAAACCCTCCGAATGCTGCGGCATACTGATCTTGTTTTCCTCCTGCTTGCTTTAGGTCTATCCGTTCTATCTGATATGCAAGATATGCCAGGTCGTAATCGCCCAAAGGCAAAGAGAGCCATTCGGTATATGCACCCAATATAGCAATGGCTAGGGTAGAGGACGTTCCTAGTCCCGAGCCAAAAGGAACTTCGAGAGCACAGGTCAGTGTAAAAGACAAAGGTTTTTTTATAAAGTCTTTGATTACCCTGTTGTATATGCCTTTCATCAAATCGGCTTTATCGTTGGCGATAGGTAGTTCGATCGCAGAATCGAAAATATATTCCTCATTTGTTTGTGGAATACGGAATACAATTTTGTTGTCGGTGCGAGGTTCAATATTTGCGAATGCATACAGGTTTATAGTTGCATTCAATATACATCCTCCATACAAATCCGAGTATGGAGATACATCGGTTCCTCCACCTGCTAATCCTAATCGGAATGGGGCTTTACTTCTTATTATCATGACTTGATATTTTAAAATATCTTGAGCAGACTATCTGCAAACTTATATAGATTTTTGTAATGTGCGTTAATGTTCTCGTATATTTTATGACCTTCGGGATATTTATCACCCACTAGTATTGTGTACATTCCCAGTTTGTTGCCGAATTCAATGTCTGACATGCTATTGCCTACCATAATTGATTTTTCGAACTCTATTTCGGGGAAATCAGCAAGTGCTTTAAAAGCCATTCCCACATTGGGTTTTCTGTTTATAGAGTCAGATGTCAGATCGGTACAATAATATATTCGATCTATATGTCCGCCTGAAGCTTCTATCTGGGATAGCATATAGCTATGTACTTCTTCCAAGTCGGATACGCTCATCTTGCCACGGCCAACTCCACGCTGATTGGTGACAATGAAAATGCGTTCGAATCTAGAAGATAACATTCTGATAGCCTGTAAAGTTTTGTCCGTAAATACAAATTCTGGTATATTCTTGACATAATCGCTGGGGCGTTCTACATTAATAACGCCATCTCTATCAAGAAATAAATACTTGTATTTGTCTAAATTTTGTTTGTCCATCTTAATTTTACAAGTTCTTAAAATCTTGGTTCGCCTTCGCAAAGTCGGAAGAAATTCCTATGTCGATAAAATAACCTTCTTGCACACAGCCGTAGAATGGAATATCGTTGATGTGCTTTTCCATCACATCTTTTTCGAAAGAAAATTTTTCAGGAAGGTTTAATGTCTGAAATAGGTTTTTGTTTATTACGTATACTCCTCCATTGATTAATCCCTTTGCACAATGCTGTTTCTCGTTAAAACGGATGATGCTTTCCTCTTTATCCAAATCTACAGAACCATAACGGTCAAAATCTGTCATAGGTTTCAATGCTAGGGATGTCATCGCTTTCTTTTCTTTATGAAACTCTGCTAACAGAGTAGTGTCTACATCAAAGAATGTATCTCCGTTGAAGATAAAGGCTTTATCTGTTTCCACTTTGTCGAATGCCAACTTGATTGCCCCGCCTGTTCCTAAGGGTGAATCTTCTACAACATAAGATATCTTGAAAGGGTATGATTTGCCGTCGAGCCACTGTAGTACAACTTCCGATTTATAACCCAATGAAAGAATCAGGTGATCGAATTGCTGATTTTTTGCATAGTCGAACAAGTAACTCAAAAATGGTTTTCCGGCTACTTCGGCCATGCATTTCGGTACATCGCTTACTACCGATTGTAAACGGGTGCCCAGCCCTCCGGCTAATATAATACATTCTTTCATTTTGCTGTTTTTGCTATTACTGCTTCTTTATATCTTATTGCTTATACTTCTTTGCTTCATTTTTATTTTGCTCTTCGCATATAGATTAGGCATATATACGTAATATTTATAGAACATGAAATAGAAGAATATGATGTATAATATGAGATTTAAGTCGATAAGTCCTTTTACATTCAGCGCCAAGGTGTATACAAACATCGATATGGCAACCATATTAACACCCCAGTCTTTTGTTAAGCTAAGTTTTATGATATATAGCTGATATACGAAAAATCCCAGAGTTCCTATTATTCCTGAGAAGAATAGAAGTCGGCTATATCCCACATCGGTACCAAAAAATGTGGCTGTCCCTTGCCCTATAATCAGCTCTGAGAATTTTGTCGGTATCAAAAACATCTGAGATAATCCACTTGAAGACTTTGTTTCTAATCGCCCGTGTACAAAGAGGTTTGTAAACAATTCGAAAGCCCAGTCAGTAAAGCTCGAAAAGTAAAACATTGCAAAAGTATATCCGGCTACCATCAGGAATGCCGCAGCTATGACAAATGTCTTCGCTTGTTTCTTCACTGCCCTGTTGTCCCACAGATACAATACAGCAATAAGAGCAAACCCCACCGCCATACCTACAATCGTTGTACGAGCCATAAACAGACCGATATAAAAAATAAATACGTACAATGTAGCCAGTATAATAAACTCTTTGGTAGTAAGTTTCATTCTCATGAACAGATAGGAAAGTAAGATAAGGGCAATACCACTGATTGCTCCCGCTCCAAAGAACCCGATGCCATATCCCAACAGGCGTTGCCCTCCGGCTTCCTCCATGATTTCTTCAGTGTACTCTCCGCCTTCCATCTGTAAAGATATGAGGAATTCTTTAACAGGATCGCTTATATACATCAAAAATGCGCAAAGAGACTGTAATGCGATGGCTCCGATAATGTATAAGAGAACTGTGTTGAGGGTAGGTTTTTTATGTATCTTAAATATAAGTAACATAATAATATATGCTGTAAAGAACCAGGCAATCCTACTCTTTACATAGTCGAAGCTAAATCCTCCGTCATCGGCTCCATTGTACCATACCGAAGTGTAAAAAATCAGAAATAAAGCAAAAGTGGCAACCATCACATATACAACTTCCCGAAATGGAAAACGATGATAGGCATAGATAGCTAGTCCGATCAAACCCGATAGAGAAATGAAAGATGAGCCTCGTACATCCAAAGCCTGTGGATAAATATAATAGAACGTTACCAATAAAGGAACCAACATTGGTAATACCTGTTTCAATTTAGGCATACACTTTATCTAAATACTAGTTTGTAAATAAGGGACTTTTTATATCTGAGTCTAAAAGTACACTTTGTATAAAAAATAGCCAAATCTCTTGATGTATAATTTCTTTCATCGTACAAAGATGAGGCTTTCATCTTCTTTATTACTTTCAGACCTAAACGAGAATTTGCACACAGACGTAACCATGTAAGCGAAAGAAGCTTCACCAGATAATTTTCGTCACAGAAGTCTTTGTCTTTATTCAATTTGAGTAAGGAAACCATAAATGCTTCACACTTGTCAAGATAGTCGAATGACGATTGTAAAGGAACACATTCTGCTACAGAAGTATAGATATTTATAAAGTCGTCATTGGTAGGCAAGTCCAAATGCTTGCAATGTATTTTAAATACCTTCTTCTTATTCTCTGTTTGCAGTTCTTCGTGCAAAGAGGATACCTGTTGCTTATGCACACGATATAGTAACAAAGGCTCACTCAGATTTCCCAACTTTGTTTTGTACATAGCTTCGGACCACAATGCATAGTCTTCGACATGTAAATACTCCGGCTCAAATTTTAATCCCAATTCGGTAAAGACTCTCTTGCGAATCATTACCGCCGGATGGCATATTCCCGACCGAAAAAGCATATATCCTCGCAACTCCCGATCGTGTGTCGGACTGTGGTTCAGATCTTTTTTACTCGGATTTTCTGATCGGAAGGCATAAAACTGTGTACTTACTATATCATGATCGGTATGCTTCTCCAAAAATGCGACTTCCTTTTCGATGCGAGTAGGCAAGGAGATATCGTCAGCATCCATACGTGCTATATAATCACCTTTGCACAGCAAGATACCTTTGTTCAATGTTTGTATTAATTTCAGATTCTTTTCATTGGTGAAAACACTTATCCGAGAATCTTTTTCTGCCATAGCCTGTAATAAGTCTCCTGTTCTGTCAGTAGAACAGTCATTTATGGCTATAACTTCAAGGTTACGGTATGTTTGATTTAGAATCGAATTGATCGATTCTTCCACATACCTTTCTACATTATAGCAGGGTATTAATACAGAGACTAAAGGTTGGCTCATTTTTTATTTGCTACTATTGTGTTAAAGACAGCGCCATAACTGTCTACCATTTTCTCTATCGTAAAATTTGCAAGATATGATTGTCTTGCACACTCAGACATGCTCTTCTGAATGTTTTCGTCAGATAAAATATATTGTATTTTTTCTTCAAAGATAGAGGCTTTATTCTCTACCGCAAAACCATTTTTCCCGTCCAATACTTCTGTAATACCTCCTACAGCAGATGCAACTACCGGAACTTTGAATGCCAGAGCTTCAAGTATCGACATTGGCAACCCCTCGTAGTTGGATGGTAATATAAAAACATCAGCGTATCTTAAATAAGTAAAAGCAGAATGCATTTCACCCAAACAAAATACATTGGGCGGCAGTCCCTCTATTTCCTCTTTATTGCCAATCCACACAAAGGCATATTGAGGCATTTCATGTGCTATATCCAGAAATAAATCGAATTTCTTTTGTTTCGATATTCGCGAAATACACATGATTGTTTTGGGATAATCTTTTTTTATACTCTCTAACTTTTCCGTCAGAGGATCTTGTTCAATTTTGTTTGTCAGATAGTGATCTGCAACGCCATTATATATCCTTCCTACGTTTTTACAGATATTTTCCTTCATCATCATATCCACATCGTATTGGCTCACCCCAATGATGCGGAATGCTTTGTGCTTCAACAATTTTTCGATAACTAAGAATTTCCGAAAAGCAGTCCTTATCGAATCAAATCCATGTACAGTATATACAATTGTTTTACGACCGAAGACTAATCGTCCGATCGCTCCCATCTTGGAAGAGTGCAGATGCACAACATCGGGTTTGTATTTGATACGGTAATAAAATAATTTCAATAAAAGCATTATATCTTTTATTGAAACCTCTTTACAATGATTGTTTAACTTAATGCGGGTAAAATTATCTCCCAAATTACTCCAGGCTTCGCCATTACCTCCATATAGGAGAAAGAGTTCGTGCTCAGAACTGAATTTTTTTACCAGGTCTGCAACTATAGTCTGGGCGCCGCCATATTCAGAAACCGTAATAACCTGGAAGATTTTCATGTAATTATCTTGTAGAATTGTTTGCTCTAACTGTTATCACCATTGATGCAAAGATAACATTTTTTATATCTTTTGTGTTACATATCTCTGTTTTATGACAATAACAAGACTGTATCACGAAGCTAATGCTAATCTTTTCCACTTGTAATATCCCATTATAGAGACAACGAAAAAGATAAAAAATAAACAGCCCGACATAATATCATGTTGAGCAAAGAGTAAGATGCTTGAAATTAAATTTGCAGGAATTACCAACAGCCATTGTTCTACCCACTTTCGGGAGATCATCCACAGTGCTACAATGTTGAGGGAGGTGGTGAGAGAGTCTCCAATCGTGATATATACGTTATTGGCACTAAACGAAATAAGGATGCCATAAATAAATATGGCTATAAGAGCTACTCCGATTATTATAGGCAGGGTGTAACGTTTGGTAGCGTGAGAGATGATCTCATCTCCTGTTTCTGTATCCCTGTTGCGGAATATCCATATCAGCCAGCCATATATAGATGCCCCCAAAAAATAGATGTATATACCCATACTGGCATATAGCTGCGTACTATAGAATATATAGATATAAAAAGCTGCCATGACGATACTTGCAGCCCACATCCATACATTGGCTTTGTATTCTAAGTAAAGGAAAATAAGACCGATAATGGCTCCAACTATGCTGACCCAATTATTTTCTATAAAATATTCTATCATTGTTGTATATAAAATTGTGGGATGTTTTACTGCATCCCACAAAGTAAATCAAAATATATCAAAACCGATATCTTATCTTGCCCATCACGTTAGCTCCCGCTTGAGGAAATAACCCTTTATAAACTTGTTCTGTTCCATCTGCAAACTTATATGTATCCACCCATGCATTTGCATTATACTTTACATTTGTCAGATTGTTGATAAAAAACTGAAAATCAAATTTCCCTACTTTTTTGGCATCTAAGGTGTACGAAGCAGCAAAGTCAGTAACGAAATAATCTGATAAGCGGTTATCAGGGTTTGACGTATTGTCGTAATACATTCTTCCAACGTACTTGTTGATGAAAGAGAAGCTTATATCTTCTTTTTCGAATGGCTTGAACGTAACCGTAAAGCTGCCGACAGTATTTGGTGAAAATGAAATGTCGGTAGATTTGAATGTTTCTGATATCTGCCCCAAGCTATTCCAGTCTGTTTGATTGTCGTAGTAAGGATAGTAAACAGTGTGATTCTTTATCTTGTTACGGCTCAGGGTCAAGTTTCCGGCTAGCTGTAGCCAATAGTTAGGCGTATAAGACAATGCCAGTTCTATTCCTGTACGATAGCTGTCGGGTACATTTTCTTGCAATTTATAACCAACATCGTTCAATTTTCCGGTTTGCACCAACTGGTCTTTATAATTCATGTAATAAAGATTGGTACTGAAAGCTATTGTCGCATTCGCATACTTGTAACCCAGCTCATAGTCATACAACCTTTCGGAAGCGATAGGGATTCCTCCTTCTTTGAGAGATTCTTTTAGGTCGGCACGCAGAGGCTCTCTGTTGGATATACCTAACGATCCGTAAATCTCGTTATAATCCGCAAAGCGATAAGATACTCCCCCTTTTGGGTTAATAAAACTGTAGTAGTTCTTGCTTGACAGATTTGTAAGATCATCATCGATGCCTTTCATGCGATAGTCTACATAGCGTTCTTGCACTTCTGCGAATATCGACAGATTGGTCATTGGTTTGTATTCTGTTTTCAGGAAAACATTCATATCTTGTTTATCCGCATTATTTCTATACCATTCGTAACCAACAGGTATATTCTGGTTGAACTTTACCCAGAGTAATCGCCCATAATGAGTTCCATCATAATAGCTATACATACTCCCTAAGGTGAAATCAAACTTGTCTTTTTCCCATTTCAGATTTACCCCTCCTACATACAAATGATTCATCATCAGTTTGCGACGTATAAGATCTGATTTTTTGTAAGTAGTACCATCTACAGTCTGATTTTCGAGTCCGAATTCTGAAAATTTACGCCCTGTTTTATAATTTTCGTAATACCCATAGCCATGATTATAACTCAAGTTTACATTCAAAGTCAGTGCATTTGTCAGATAACGGGTATAGATCAGCTGTCCGATATTCGAATAGTAGTTATCTGTTTCGTTATCATAATAGCTTGTATTGCCATTGTCGTCTTTATATTCCCCTGCCGGATTGTATCGCCTGTTTATAGCCAGCATGCTCGGATCAATCCCTTCCCATGTAATGCCGGTATGCTGTATTCCGTTCATATAAATCAGCCGTATCAGTTGCCTGTCGGAGTAGTGAGATAGGGCGGCATAGATATTCTTATGGTCTACCTTTCCATTACGGATATACCCGTCACTCTTTACGTAAGAATATCTTGCGTCTAACGACAATCCGCTTTTCATAATGCCTGTACCTGCTGCTCCCGACAATAATAGTGTATTATATTGTCCGTAGGCTGTAGATATGTCGGCATAGGGTTTGGGTTTTCCTCCCAGTGTTTGCATCGAAATACTTGCCCCGAAAGAGGCCGCACCGTTGGTAGATGTTCCTACTCCGCGTTGCACTTGCATACTTTGCAATGAGTTTGACAAATCCGGCAAATTGACCCAGTATACTTCCTGACTTTCAGGATTATTCAGCGGCATCCCATTCAGAGTGATATTAATACGGTTGGCATCAGTTCCACGAATGCGAAACGAAGTGTTCCCTACAGCCGTTCCACCTTCAGTATACGAGACTACAGATGGGAGGGTTTGCATTATAGCCGGAATGTTTTTTGCGGCGTTGTCTCCTTTTAGTTGTTTTTCGGTCAGACTAGAGTATGCTACCGGAGCATCCTGACCTACACGTGTTGCAGACACAACAACTTCATCTAGTTTTACAACTTTCAAACTATCTGCTTTTTGTTGTGCGAAAATTCCCATTCCATTTATCAATATTATGGAAAGAGAGAGAAAGACCTTTTTCATTTAAAATATAAATTTTGCCAGACATACGTAAATATGTCCTGATGTTAAACAAAAAAGGGGTTTGATAAGATAATTTCCCGAATGTTAAAGATATGCGTGTGCGCAATTGCATATTTCTCTATCCCTCCGCCGGCATTACCCGGATCAGGTTTATGGGTGTGATCTCAGCCCGTTATTTTAAGGCACCCCTAAGATTTCGTTGTCAAAGATAGATATTCTATTTTGATATATAACAAGCAGTCACTTATAAAAGTTTTCTATAACTATTATTCCCGATGTTACAAAACCTCATTTTCATAGTCATATATATAAGATAAAATTATTTAACTTTGTCACTAAATTATTTAATTATGAAATACTATATGAACAAGCTTTGCGTAATCTTATTGACTCTCCTCATTTTAGTCGGATTTTCGTCGTGTGAAACGGATGATTATATATCAAGGACAAATCTCAACTGTGAATTCCAATCATATACTAGTAAAACCGGATTTTTCTCAAGTAATGGAGGAGGCAGTTATACTTTCAATGATTTGCCCGGTCTTGGAAATGGCTCTATAATTGGGATGGAATATCAAGGAACCGAATTGGTTATCACCGGAGATTTGCGCTATGGAGATGTTATTCGTGATTTGTATATCGATGTAGAAGGGATGACTCCTTTTCTTTTTTCGCCAAAGATAGATGTATTGAAGGACTATGAGGTAATGGTATTCGATACAGCTAAAGATCCTGAATTTTATGATTTCATGAATAGCGTTATGCGCAGATTCTACAATCAAGGGGGGATAAATGTTATTGTTGATGGATATCTCACAAATAGAGCAGGTATCCCTATTAATGGTACGAAGATAGAGATATATCTTAAAAGTTATCTTGATGTAAGATTGCGGGAATGATAATATCTGTATCCGACTATCTCTCTGAGATACAACAGATAGATAAAACCAATCTATCGCTAAGAAATAAATATATCTGCCTCAAACAGATACTGGAAAGAAGCTGCAAGGAAATCACTAAAGGTGAATCTTTGCAGTTTCCTTCTTTATTTTCTCGGCTGGTCTTCATATCTCAAAAGTATGATTTGCCTAAGCGTATAGAGTGGCGGTTACATACAATCCGTATAAAGAGTTCTTTTCTGCAAAGAGATGAGGATAATCTGGTTACGCCCAAACAATACGCCGATGCTAAACAAAGCATAGAGTTGTTTTATGCATTTTTGCAAGGAGACCATAGCCTCGAAATACCCGAAGGTGCCGAACAAGAGGATAAGAAAACCTTACCGCTGGATAGACTGCGTGTGCAGGTGCTGGATATAGATAAAGAAAACGAGTTGCTGATCTGTCAACCAGAGACTTTACCTCAAGAAACATTAGCAGTAAAATATAATGTGTCTGCAAATGAGGTATTCAATCCTACTATCGATTGCTTGTGGATTGGCGCCCAACTAAATCTGATAGATGTGAGAAAGGATGGACACGGCTGTTACATTCCTTCCGTATTTGTACTTGAGCCTGACTATTTGATCGATGCTTCGGCAATGGCAGAGTGTTTTCAATCGTATGGTAATTCTCACTTGCATTACTTCCGCAGAAAGTTTGAGCCGAATGCGAATTCTCATTATATACTGTTAGGAAATTTGGCAAACTTCTTTCTCGACGAGCTTATCTATGCCGAAAATCCCCGAACTCTGAAGTTTGAAGATGTGTTTCTAAAATCTTTCCGTCAGATGCCCTTCGAATATGCATCATGCCAAGACATAAAGGACAATCTGGATTTTCGCAACTTCATGTCGAGAGCAGAGAGCCAGTTCAACAATATCCGGCGAGTAATAATAAACGATATGCCCGCAAATGGCTTTGATACTACCCTGTGTACATTAGAGCCTTCCTTCTTTTGCGAGAAATACGGTTTTCAAGGGCGGCTCGACCTGTTGCAACTCTCCGATGAGGAGGATGGCGCAGACCGTATCATAGAATTAAAGTCGGGCAAGCCACCTTATCCCCGTGAAGATGTAACAAAAATTGCTTCGAACCACGAAACGCAGACTGCTATCTATCGGCTCATGATACAAAGTGTATTCAACAAGGATGCACGTCATATCTATCCTACGATCTTATATTCGAGTGCCGACAATGCGGGAGAGAATATCCGTTTTGCAGCCAGATACCAACGCTTGGAGAAAGAGATTATCAATACTCGCAATCTGATTGTGGCTACCGAACACGACTTGTATTCGGGTGATGTGCAAACGGTAGAACAAATTTTCAAAGAGCTCTTCAGTTTAGATAATTATGGCATAGTACCTCAGTTTTTCATAGATAAGCTAAAAGAGCTGGAGGACGTTCTTACTAAATCATCTGCATTAGAAAAGACATACGCCTATCGCTATATTAACTTTGTAGCAAGGGAGCTATACTTGCAAAAAACGGGAGATGAGAATTTTGATACAGCAATGAGTGTCTCTGCCCTGTGGAATACAACTTTCTCTGAGCGCAAAGAAGCCTTAGATCTGATTTCTGATCTCGAGATAGAAGATATAGACGATAGTGGTCGGGATATGGTGATCCGATTCAATCGATTAGCCCCTCAAGATTGTGTGAACTTTCGGGTAGGAGAAATCTGTATCTTATATCCGAAGCAAGATGAGGAAGATACGGTACTCACCAACCAAATACTAAAAGGCACAGTTGTAGAAATATCATCTCATGCTGTAACCCTCCGTTTTAGATACAAGCAGCGAAACAGAGCTTTCTTCTCTCGTTACAGGCTTTGGGCGGTAGAGCACGATAAACTCGATCATGGGTACAATGCCATGTACAAAAGCCTGTTTGCCTTTCTATCTGCACCTACCGACAAGAAGGAACTCTTGCTCGGACTTAAAGAGCCGAACTGTATCTCCCATGAGAACCGTCCCGACAAAGAACTGACTCAACAGGAGAGGGGCGAAAGCGTTATAAACAAAGCCTTGTCGGCTGATGATTACTTCCTTATCGTAGGGCCTCCGGGTACAGGCAAGACGTCCATATTTGCACGGCAACTCATCGAGCGTCTTCATGCAAGAGAAGATAGCAATATCCTTGTTCTGGCATATACCAATCGTGCTGTAGATGAGTTATGTGCTGCTATCTGTCAAGCATTTTCAGAAGATGAATCCGTGTGTGACCGATATATCCGTATAGGTTCGGAGCTATCATGCGGAGAGCCATATCGACATCGACTGTTGCAGAATATCTCATATAAAGCTACAAACCGCAAAGACCTATTACAGGCAATCGCCTCAACTCGGATATTTGTAGGAACATTAGCATCTATAATGGGTAAACCGGAACTATTTGACCTGAAACATTTTGATGTGGCAATTATCGATGAGGCTTCACAAATATTGGAATCTCAGATAATAGGACTGCTTCCTCTGTTTGATAAGTTTATTATGATTGGTGATCACAAGCAGCTGTCTACTATTACATTGCAGGATGAATCCAGATCGAAGGTTGGTAGTAGCATCTTAAATGATATTGAGCTTTACGATTGCCGTGAATCTCTTTTCGAACGGCTGTTCCGTATTTGCCAAAAACAAGGATGGACGCATGCCTATGATACACTTACATATCATGGACGTATGCATCAGGATATTGCAACCCTTGTAAATGCTCACTTCTATGACAATATATTAAAGATCGCAACCGAGAGGCAGCAAGCCGAATTGGATTATCCTTCTTTTGATCCGAATGATCCATATCAGACCATGATATCAAACAAGCGGGTTTGCTTTATCCCTGTCAGAGAGATAGATGATGCAAGTGTATCCGATAAAACGAACGATGCCGAAGCCGAAATTGCTGTCTCCTTGTCAATCGCTTTACTGGATATCTACAAGGCTAATAATCTTCTTTTCGACCCTCAAAGAACGCTTGGTATTATCACTCCATACCGAAATCAGATAGCCCTGATAAGGAAAAAGCTCGAAGAAACAGGTATTGCTGAGTTGTCTGATATTATGATTGATACTGTAGAGCGTTATCAAGGTAGCCAGCGTGATGTAATTATACTTTCTTTCTGCTTCAATAAACCTTACCAACTCAAAAACTTTTGTAGTATGAACCGAGAGGGAACAGTAGATCGTAAACTCAATGTTGCGCTTACCCGTGCACGTGAGCAGCTCTTTCTGATTGGTAACGATTATATACTGCACCAACATCCGATATACAGGAAGATACTACAACATATTACATAAATTCTCTATAAAAAGGTGACAGATGTCATTTTTTTAATTTCAGGTATAAGTAGTTGGTGGCTAGTTTTATATGTTGTGTTTTGAATGCAAAAGGTGACAAAAGTGACACTATTTTATTCCTTTTTTATGTGTAACCTTTTATTTATTTCTGCCTTTCGCTAAAGACCGGAATAATGCGGAACAGTATCCGAATACACCTTCTATATAAGATAAATAGAAAGAGATATGATAATAAAAGAAGCTGTTTGAAGAGCAAAATATAGTTTTACTCTTCAAACAGCTTCTTCGCTATTCCTAGATTGCTTTGCTTATATTAGTGCTTTTCTTTCAATGCTTCGAAGATTAAGCCTGCTATCTCTTCTGCCAACTCAGGATTGTCTTTTATCACTTCTTTTGCTGACTCACGTCCTTGTGCCAGTTTGGTTTCATTGTAGCTGTACCACGAACCGCTTTTCTTGATGATACCAAGTTCTGCACCAAGATCTATGATTTCTCCCGAGCGAGAGATACCCTCACCGTACATGATATCGAATTCAGCCTTGCGGAAAGGAGGTGCAACTTTATTCTTTGCTACCTTCACGCGTGTCTGGCTACCCCTTACCTCATCTCCGTCTTTCAATTGTCCGATACGGCGAATATCAAGGCGTACAGATGCATAGTATTTCAGGGCGTTACCTCCGGTAGTTGTTTCGGGTGAACCGAACATAACACCGATCTTGTCGCGCAACTGGTTGATAAATATACAGATGGTGTTTGTTTTATTGATAGCAGCAGTCAGCTTACGCAATGCCTGTGACATCAAACGAGCCTGCAATCCCATTTTTGAATCACCCATCTCGCCTTCTAGCTCTGCTTTAGGGGTCAGTGCGGCAACCGAGTCGATAACAATGATATCGATAGCCGAAGAACGAATCAATTGCTCTGCTATTTCGAGAGCTTGCTCACCGCTGTCGGGCTGTGATATATATAGGTTTTCGATGTCAACTCCAAGTTTTTCGGCATAAAAACGATCGAAGGCATGTTCAGCATCCACAAAGGCTGCTATACCTCCTGCTTTTTGTGCTTCGGCTATAGCATGTATAGCCAGGGTTGTTTTACCTGACGATTCGGGACCGTATATTTCGATCACCCTGCCGCGAGGATATCCGCCTACACCGAGTGCAGCGTTCAGGGCTATAGAACCTGTAGAAACAACAGCTATCTCATCGATTTTATCATCGCCCATTTTCATTATCGAGCCTTTTCCGTAGCTCTTCTCTATCTTGTCCATTGCAGCTTGCAGAGCTTTCAGCTTCTCTGTGTTTGGGGCTGCTTTTTTTTCTTTTTCTTCTGCCATTATTTCTCTTTGATAATTATATGAAACTTTTATTTATTTAGATCTAATATTTGTTGAGCGTGCTCTTTGGTTTTTATTTCCTTCGGAGTTATTATTTGCTCTATAATGCCCGATTCATTTATCAGGAATGTTGTGCGAAATGTGCCCATGTATTTACGTCCGGCAAGTGTTTTCTCACCCCATACACCGAATTGCTCCACAAGCTTTTTGTTTGTATCGGCAATCAGCGGAAAAGGCAATTGTTGCTTTTCTATAAACTTCTGATGCGATTTTTCGTTGTCGACACTAACGCCCAGTATTTGGTAACCGGCTTTTCTGAGTTGCGAAAAGTTATCCCGCAAACTACAAGCCTCAGCTGTACAGCCCGGGGTATTGTCTTTCGGATAGAAATATAATACAAGCTTACTCCCTTGATAGTCGGATGCTTTTACTTCTTTTCCGTCTTGATCGATTCCTAAAATTTCAGGTATTTTATCTCCAACAGTAAGTGCCATATTTATATTGTTTTATTTTTGTATATAGAATGTCTTTTCGTATTCGCTTTTTTTATCTCTAACATTGTTTCTCAGGTCAATAGCTTCGTTCGATATATCTGTAAACTTAGCCGATGCTTTGTTGTACACTATAGCGTCGGTGTTTGCATCATCGCCCAGTGTTCCCAGATGTTCCAGAGCAATAACCTTGTCTTTTACAGCACTGAGGTATGCCAGTACTGCTAGTTGGTAACTCTCTCCTCCTTTGTATATCGGAGTCTCTTTTACGGTCGTCAGGTATTTATCGATTTCCTCCAGAGTTTCTATTCTGTTTTTAGTGAGGTTAGCATTCGCTTTTTTATCCCATACATCTTGCACCAATTTTTCATATCTGGAGTATGCTGCATCGCTGTAATTGACGGCATCCAGTAATAAATAATTGTAATGCGTTTTCGAGTCTCCTTTGTTTGTCTTTTCTACAACACGTTTTGTTACCGTCTGGGCATTTACAATTGTAACTGATCCCAGCATTGCCACTGCAATGAATAAATACTTTTTCATACTAAGGTGTGTTTTGTTTAGTTTGTATATTAAGATTGAAGGATTATTTCACTTCAAACCATTTGTCATTGGCCGGAGGTATATAATCTTCCATTTTTTTCAGCAAACTGCCAATATTACCATCTATCAACAAAAGATCAAGATATTCATTTTTTAGGAAACCATTTTTGATCATTGTTTTCGACATCGTAATAAGCGGATCATAATATCCGTTGGTGTTCAATACTGCTATTGGTTTTTTGTGTAATGCCAATTGAGCCCAAGTAAGCATTTCAAATAATTCGTCTAAGGTTCCGTATCCTCCCGCTAGAGCGATAACTCCATCGCTGATCTCGTTCATTAAGGCTTTGCGTTGGTGCATTGTTTCTACGATATGAATCTCTGTCAGGTTGGTATGCTCCAACTCCTTGCTTTTCAGAAATTCGGGTATAACACCTATTACTTCTCCACCCTCGCTTAGTGCGCCATTGGCTACATATCCCATAAGTCCTACGTGTGCACCTCCATATACAATGCCGTAGCCTTTTTGTGCGATTGTTTTTCCGAGTAGGGTTGCTTGTTCTGCAAAGATTTTATCTGAACCTGAGGCCGAGCCGCAGAATATTGATATATATTTCATTATTAATTTATAAAATTAAAAATCCAAAGAAATGTATGGATACATACATTCGCTAAAGAGTTTCCAGCAAAGATGTTTTGTCAATGCAATGTTTTCGTTTCGCTTATCTTATCATAGCAAAGATAATAATATTATTAGATAAAAAATGATATGTAAACCTGATGTTGAAAACTATTTTATCAGAGAATTAGATCAAAGACTGGCATTACTTTCTGCTTATTTTGTAAGTTTACATTTTCTATTTATAAATAGGCTTCTGTTATTTTATAAAGAATATTACTAATGTGCATTAAATTAAAAATGAGGATGAAATATATATTAATCACAATTATAGCCGTATTGTCTTTTTCGGCTTGTCAGACCTCCCGTCAGGTGGGAGCCGGTATTTATGGTTGGCACAATGTAGCCGTAACCGAAGATATGGAAATCTATACAGACACCCTCAATCTGAAACAAGACGGAGCAGTATCTTACGCCTACGAAAAACGAATATACACGTCTTCCGAAGTTCGTAAGGCCTATGTGGATAAAATAAGAGGCAGGTATGTGGCGATGAAAAAGCCGGAAAAAGCTGAGAAATGGTACGATTTCAGTTATTGTATTTATTATAGTATGTACGATTGTTCAAACAGACGCTTTAGAGTCTTATCTGTAGAAGATTATGACTCGTCAGGTAAACTGATTCAGAAAACAGTCACATCCAAAAATAAACTGAGATGGCTAGAGGTGAATGCCAAAACTGTGGGTGATTACACTTTCTTCTTTGTTTGCGATTACGGAAAGTGATTTAGATGATTGATAATAGGGTTTTACCGAATGTGGTTTAGCGTCAGTTCGATTCTTTCTCTCTGATACGAACCAGCCTCATTATAATCTTATTGGGATCATCCTTATCTAAGATGGTTAGGACATCGTCTTTTAGCACAAACGTTTCTGTCCTCTGTTTTCCCATTCTATCCGTAACGGTAATGAGATTGTTGTTGATAGTATAAAAACCTAAGCATTCTGTTTTGCTGACAAGACCATTCGTTTTTATTTCCAGATACATAGAATCTCGGTCTATCTTCAACTCCGGAGCTACAATGGTATCTCCGTTTACTATAATGGCAGTGTCACGGTTGTGTTCCATTTCTACAGCCCAACGCCCCTCTAATGTAGGTTGAGTGCTGCATGCCATCAAGATAGTTAAGAATGAAAAACAAAAAAGTAAATGTTTCATCAATATACGGCTTTAGAGGGGTTGAAGGTAGGAAAAAATAATCAGAATCTATATAAAATGATTTTGCATTATAAACTTTCTTAATTCAAAAATCAGGCTTTATTCATTGTGTTTAACTATACTAAAAAAGGAATATACAAGTTATTTAAAGTAAACAAATGCATTTAATTGATTGTTATCATTATAAATATCTTATATTTGTTAATAATAGAATTATATAACACATAAATTACAGCACATTATGAAGGGATTTATTTTAGGTTTAGCTGTAGGTGCACTAGGTGTATATGCAGCATTGAAACTATCCGATGAGGAAACAAGAGAAGAATTGCGCACAAAGTTAAACAACGCTACAGATAAAGCAAAATCTGACTTAGACTATGGGTTGGCTGTAGGTAAAAGCAAGGCTTTACGTGTAGGCGTAAAGGCAAGGCAAGAAGTAAGAAAAGGAAAACAAAAAATAAATGAAGTTACCAGCGAAGTGGCAGGAAAACTGGCGAACGAATTGTCGGAAATAGAAGCAAAGGCTAAAGCAAATGCAGCAAAGGCTTAACTCCGTTTGTTTTATAATATAAAGAAAGAGATAATCGTATGGTTATCTCTTTTTTTGTGTAAACAGCTTTATCTGTTTCTGTAACATGGGGAAATATTTCATATATTTATATTTCGAACAAAAATTGCACAATGAAGAAAATTGCTATCACCGGGGCTGCCGGAAACTTAGGAGGGCTCTTAGCTCAGGAACTTCAACACAAAGAAAATGTACACCTGAATTTGCTGATACACAAAAAAGATGTAGCCGAGAATCTGAAAGGTAAGAACAATGTATCTGTGTTTCGGGTCGATTTGGCAAGCCCCAAAACATTGGGAGACGCATTAGCCGGAGTTGATGTGGTTGTACATTTTGCAGGGGTTTTGTTTAAGGCTAATCCCGAAAAGTTTTTGCCAACTACAAACACTCTATACTTTAAAAACTTACTCGATGCAGCTATACAGCAGAAAGTGAAACGTATAATACTGATTAGTTTTCCTCATGTTGAAGGAGAATGTACTCCCAATAATCCCGCAACAGGGCACTTGGATGGAAATCCAGAATCGATGCATGCCCGTACACGTCTTGAAGAAGAAAAGCTCTTGTTCAGCTATGGTGACAAATACGGTATAGAGGCTGTTTCTCTGCGGGTAGGAATGGTCTACGGCAAGGGGATACTAATGATAGATGCTGCACAGTGGTTTGCTCGACATTGGCTTTTGGGCGTGTGGCGGAAACCTACATATATTCATCTTATTTCGAAAGTGGATTTTGCAAATGCCACTATTGCCGCAGCCTTGAAACCTGATATCAAAGGGATATATCACATAGGTGACGAAGGAGTGCAAACCTTACAGCAATTCTTGGATTATATTACTGCTTATAGCGGGAATCGCAAGCCTTGGCGTATGCCTGTATGGATGATAATGGCTGCAGCAAAAGGGTCGGAACTATTTTCATCTTTGTTTGGCACACAGAGCCCTCTCACCGTAGACTTTGTCAAAATAGGAATGGTTTCATACTATGGTGATACCCGTCGTATGAGAAACGAATTATTGCCCGAGCTGAAATTTAAGACTTATCGGGATGGGATAGAACTGTTTTGACGATTGGTTTATCTGATCTCTTTTCCGAAAGGAACAAGAGCTAAATGTATCAGTTTGAAGTGCTGTTTTCCAAACGGAATACCTATTATTGTGATACAGAGAAGAACACCCCAGAACAAGTGTGTAAGGGCAATCCAGAATCCTCCGATTATGATCCATATAATATTCATCACCAGATTGAGGCAGCCCGGAGCAGAGTCTTTCGATTCAACATGGCTCCCGAATGGCCATATTGCAAGTATTCCCAGCTTGAAAGCTTGTAGTCCGAAGGGAATGCCTATGACGGTCAATAACATAAGAAATCCGGAAATGAAGTATTCGATGGCTATCATAAAGCCTCCGCAAATCAACCATATTATATTCCCTATTGTTTTCATACGTAACTTGTGCTTAAAGGTATTTAAATAAGATAAATAAAATCAGTTGAACAAATATAGCAGGATTTTGTAAAAGCAATAAGAATATTCTGACTTTTTATGGAGCGAATGTCTCGTTAATGGAAAATAATTTGTTTTTTTGTGGTAAACATGGAACGAATGTCTGTTAGATTGATAAGCCTTTTAGGTTTTATTTTTGCTTTCCTATTCTTGGTTAGTTGCAAGCCCTACAATAGCGATGAGGTAAATAACCAGATGATACAAGGGAAATGGCAGCTTGTGGCTGTGGAATCGAAAAAGAATGATTCGGCAAGCCTTGACCTGAATCAGCAAGATGTGTATTTATATTTTAATGGAAATAAGTGTACGCAGGAAATTGTCGGACTTGTAAAGTCGGACTATACCTTTATAATACATAATTTTACACTGATGTTGTATAAAGATTCTGTATTCGATAATAAGCTTGATATATACACTTTAACTGTCGACTCTTTAATCTTTAAGCAAGGAGGAGACAGGTCTCTAAAATATAAAAGAACAGGACTGTAAGTTTGCCTGTTCTTCTATAATTTGTGTATGTATGTTGTAGATGCTTTTTAATCTATCCTTCTGAGGAATCTTCTCATTTCGTATATTATATCGGGTCTGGCATCAGTCCTGAACTTGTTGAAGCTAACGAAAGAATCAAACTCTTTATTCGTAGATGAATCTGTTCTTTTTTTCCAGTCTGTAACCCAAAGGAAAGGTGCTGTGGGTACATAATTTCCAAGTGTATCAACTGCATTGTCTACAAAGTAATAGACAATATCGTCAACGATTTTTACGGGATATTTACCTGTGATTCGTACTCCATCATTATCCGGATCACGGAAATCTATATTTACAGATGTCTTTCCACTTCCTTCATCATTGAACGTATATGTGTTTCCTTTCAGCTTAGCCAGTGTTTCTTTCGAATAAGTAGCGTCGTATACCCCATTAGCCAATAGCTGATAATCATATACTTCCCATTTTCCGAGCAGACTGCTATATTTACCCTTAACATCTACTTTCTCCATATTGGGATGTATATTCGGTGCTTTTTCTATATTTCTCATCGATCTGCCGTCTCTGATCTTATAGCCATCTACCGTAAAGTATTTGAATACCGTAAAAGCCTCCTTGTTTTTATAAAATATAGAGATTGTTTCGGTATTTACAAAAGAAGTATCTCTCCCGTTATGTCGTGTAACATTCATGGTGATCAGACCATCTTTTACATCGTAAGTACCTTTATCTATAAGCTCATCCAGTACATTTGAGTTTTCGAATGTGTAAACGCCTTTCGAGTCTATATAGAACTTGTTTATAAATCCGTCATAATCTACTGATCTGAAATTTGGATATGCCGATTCGGACCCATCTTCTTTGACTTTAATTACTTGTTTCTCCGAGTTATATATTTCCCATGTGCCCAATAAATGATCTTTAGTAAGTTCAGATGCGGGAATTGTTTCTATATTGGTGCCGGGCTTATCAGGAGTATCGCTGTTGCAACTGCTTAATCCTATAATAGTACATATTAAGGGAAAAATGCAAAGTAGTTTTTTCGTCATTATCATTTGGAGAACGTTTTGTATAGTTTATGCCTGTTTGCTGTGCAAAGATATAATAATATCTGCAAATGAATGAAATGTATAGCTTTGTTTTTGCTTTATTTAATTGTATTCTATCGTTTTAGCCTCTATGAATAGATTAAATGTATTTTTTTGTAAATTAGTGCATAGATATGTTAATGTGGTTTTGTCGACTCAAATTTTGCCTCTTTAATATGAGCGGATAAGAAAAATCATAATCGGAAACGTATAGTGTCATTATTCCGTTTTTGATGGATCGTATTTGTAACGACAATTTTTTTGGTGTAAGTTTTTTCGTATTGTTGTTTTGTAGAAATTCAAAATAAGTAATATCGATGCTGTTATTCTCAATCAAATACTTTCCTGTAATATTGAAAAGAATGACTCCGTCCATCGATTCACCTAAATGAAAAGTAGAATCATCCTTGAATATGTATATATAAGGATATTCCGTCTCTGAATATTGCCCCGGCTTGTCTGTTTCTTTTACTTCTACCCATCGTCCGGCAATGTCGCTTTTTGTGTAAGAAACATCTTGTCCAAAAAGGTGAAGAAAAGAGATAGAGAGTAAGCAGAATAGGATAACCTTTTTCATACTAGTTAGGTGTTAAGATATGCGGAAGTGAAACCTTATTTCGCAATATCTGTTATTTCGTCCGAACGGTATATGTGAAGCCCTACAGTATTCTGCTGAGCAACTCTATACATGGCTTCAGCTACATCCTTCGCTTTGATCGGACGATATTTCTTTAATTTGCCTGTAAGAAATATGGAGAATATTTTCATGGCAAAACTTAGTACTCTTTCTCCAAAGCGGAATTCTTTCCTGTTACCTTCCAACAACGATGGTCTGAATATGGATATAGACTGGAACGGCAATTTCCTTAGCTCTTCTTCGCACTTGCCTTTTATGCGTAAATAGAAGTTGCTCGATTCCGGATTAGCTCCAATTGCTGATATTATCGAGAATTGCTTTATGCCATTCACAGCAGCTACCTTTGCAAATTGAAGAGGGTAGGTAAGGTCTACTTTTTTGAATGCTTCTTGGCTTTCGGCTTTTTTGATGGTCGTTCCCAAGCAGCAAAACATATCGTTTCCTTCCATATAATCTTTATACGAGTCTACGTCGTCGAAGTCTACGATATGCTGAACCAGTTTGGGGTGCGATATTTTAGTCTCGCGACGTATAAAACATATCGTTTTATCGTAGATGTCACTATTTAATAGTATTCTCATTAGATGTGACCCCGTCAATCCGGTACTTCCTATCAATATTGCGGTTTTTGCCATCTCTTTATCCTTTTGCTTTTCTGTTTTTATTATTCAAGGTCTACTACAGTAATTCCTGTTCCTCCAAATTGTACATGCTCATCCTGAAAATTTCTCACACCTTGAGCCGTACGGAGATAGTCTCGTATCATCTGTCTTAGTGCTCCCGTTCCCGTTCCGTGCAGTATTCGTATTCGAGAAACCCCTACGAGCACTGCATCGTCTACAAAATACATGACAGCTTGCAGTGCCTCTTCGCCACGCATACCTCTCACATCTATATCTTGCTTAAAGTTTAGTTTCTTCTCTCGGAGATCGTCGCTGGCTGTTACGCTGACTGTAGTACTGCGAGTTTCCCGTTTTACTTGATTTTTGCTTATGTATTCAATCGTTTCGATTTTTACGGTCGATTTGATCATGCCAAATGCAACCGTAGCGCTTCCCTTTTGTATATCAAGGACTTGTCCAATTGAAGTTTGTCCTTTGATGCGTACATTGTCTCCAATAGCGATTATTTGTTCTTTAATCTCTTTGGGTTGTTCACTTTTTTTCTTTTTATTTTTTTCTTTCTCTTTTAACTTCTCTATTTTTTTAGCGATTTTATCATCCGAGAAATTTTTTTCATCTTCTAATGACGATTTGAATTCGTTGAGAGTCAATCGGGCTTGCTTCGTCTTTTCCTTCTCGGCCTGCGATTCTCGAATTGTACGTATAGTATTCTCTATTTTGGCATTGGCCTCAGATAGAACCCGTTCTGCATCAGCCTTAGCCTGACGGAGTATCTCTTTCCGTTGTTTTTCGACACTCAGCAGATCTGTTTCGTATGTTGTGGTAATCTCTTCAAGCCGTTTTTCTTTCTGACGGATGCTTTGGCGTTTAGTTTCCCAATATCGTTTATCTCTGACAATATCTTGGAGGTATTTGTCCATATTGATGTAGTCACTGCCTACTATTTCAGAAGCATCGGCAATTACATCTTCCGGCAAACCTATTTTTCGGGCTATTTCTATTGCAAAAGAACTTCCGGGGTTGCCGATAGATAAAGTGAACAGCGGTTGCATCAGGTGGCGATCGTATAGCATTGCCCCATTGATAACACCTTTATGTTCATTTGCATAATGTTTGAGGTTTTGGTAGTGAGTTGTGATTACACCAAAAGACTCTTTTTCATTAAAGCGTTTAAGCAGGGATTCTGCTATTGCGCCGCCGATTTGTGGTTCGGTTCCCCCTCCAAATTCGTCTATAAGTAAGATTGTTTTTTCATCGCAGTTTCTTACAAAAAACTTCATATTGGTTAGATGCGAACTGTATGTACTCAAATCATTTTCTATAGATTGTTCGTCACCTATATCTATAAATATATTGTTGAATATCCCTACTTTCGAATTTTCTGCTAAAGGTATCGGTATTCCGCATTGTACCATATATTGAAGTAGTCCCACTGTCTTTAGACAAACGGATTTACCTCCTGCATTTGGTCCTGAAATAATGAGAATGCGATTGTCTTCCTCAAGTTCTATATCGAGAGGTACAATTTGCTTATTCTGTTTTCTGTGAGAAATAAATAGCAGAGGGTGCTTCGCTCTATACCATCTTATAATCTGCTTGTCTTCTATGCTTGGTTTTATAGCATCCAGATCGATGGCAAATGTAGCTTTGGCTCTTATAAAATCGATTGTAGCCAGAAATTCGTACGACTGCAATATGTCTGCTACCAGCGGACGAAGTATATCGGTGAATGTTACCAGTATTTTTATTATCTCTCTGCGTTCTTCACTTTCCAGCTCTCTTATGCGGTTGTTGGCTTCTACTACTTCGGCAGGTTCTATAAATACAGTTTTGCCCGAAGCTGACTCATCATGTACAATCCCTTTTATCTTCCGCTTAAATGCCGGTGCTACGGGTATTACAAGACGTCCGTCACGCATAGTGGGAGTTACATCTTTTTCTACAAGTCCCTCGTTCTGAGCCGTGCGTAAAATTGCATTAAGGCTTCGAGATATCCCGCTCGAAACATGTGCTATATCTTTTCGTATGCGGCTTAGCTCAGCGGATGCATTATCCTTTATGCGCCCAAACTTATCCAGAATATTATCAATCTTACTTATTAGCTGGGGAAATATGGCAACTTCTCCTGCCAATGCATACAAGTATGGATAAGGGGTATTTTCTTCCTCCTCCTTTTTTAGGAAAAGAACAATGTCTCGTATTGTTTGTAACGATCTTCGTAAATCAAACAAGGCTGCTTCGTCTATCCATGTGCCTTCTACCCGTATGTTGCGTAGAGCATGCCTCACGTCAAGAAAATAATTAGTAGGGAAGTTGTCTTCTTCGTTTATGATGCGCATAAATTCCTCTGTTTGAGACAACGATTCTGATATATGTGTATAATCAGAAGAGAAGGCCAGATTGGTAACCTTTTCTTCCCCCAGTGGACTTAAGCATTTTGCTATGAGCAGTTGGCGGATTTTGTCAAATCCTATTTTATATTCAAAGTTTTCCGGATAAATCACAGCGCTATTATTAAAATAGAGTGCAAATATAGTGAAATAGATTAACTCATTCTGTATTCAAATTTTATAAAATGGGCTTATTCTTTTTGCAGAATATAAAAATTACTTTACTTTTGTGAAAATTAAAAGGGAGAGCTTTATTACAAACTCCTAGAAGGCTGTGGAATAGTACAAATGCCATCTATGTAAATAAAAAAGAGCTATACATAATTTACTGCTAAATATAAAAAGCCAGTTTTTTTAATAAATTTGTTATAGATTAGTAATAAATTATGCTAATAAGAGTTTCCTTTATATTCTGATCTTTAAAATACTTTATACAATATATTCCAATGCAAGAGAGGAGTGACGAAGGATTTATTGGGCATTTATTATCCTGCAATGACTCTTATCTTTAAACTAACAAGTGTTTTTATCTCATTATCTGCTTGTGAAAGTAGGTTTGGGGTTTTGTCATTGATTACGCTCCTCTTGAGCATTGGTTTATCTTTTTCCTTTTTTTATTAATCAGATGATTTTTATTGCGATGTGGCTTGCGGTGATTGTTGCTCTTGCTTGTGTTGGTGAGGCTTGTTTTCTTGTTAGGGAAAGGTCCTTTTTTATACTCATTCTAAATAAAGTCAGTTTTCCTTCTCTTTTTATATAAAAAATGCCCATCTTTGTGTCTCTAATTAAGTGAAAGATTTTTAGTATGCTTTTATCTGATTTGAACACGGGAGAGAAAGGTGTCATTGTACGCGTAAATGGAAGTGGTGCTTTTCGTAAACGTATTCTCGAAATGGGTTTTATAAAAGGAAAAACCATAAAGGTGATATTAAATGCTCCCCTCAAAGACCCTATTAAATATAAAATAATGGATTATGAGGTTTCGCTCCGAAGAAGCGAAGCTGCTCTAATCGAAGTTATATATCCTGATTCACATAAAGTAAGGGATGAGAATCTGTCGCACTCTGCGACGAACGAATCTTTAGGTTATTATTCCACCACGGAAGATGTGGTAACATCTTTGCGAAAACCGAATTCCGATTCGAAAAAAGTAATAAGGGTCGCATTGGTAGGTAATCCTAATGCCGGAAAAACTTCCCTCTTCAATATTGCTTCCGGAGCTCACGAACATGTAGGTAACTATGGTGGGGTAACCGTCGATTCGAAAGAAGGAAAGTTTAAGCATGGAGGCTATACTTTTAAAGTTGTAGACTTGCCCGGAACTTATTCGCTTTCGGCATATACTCCGGAGGAATTGTTTGTAAGACGACATATTGTAGAAGATAAACCCGATGTGGTTATTAATATTGTTGCTGCTTCCAATCTTGAGAGAAACCTGTATTTGACTACCGAGCTTATCGATATGGAGGTGTCTACGGTGATCGCTCTTAATATGTATGACGAACTATTAGAAACGGGTAGCGAATTTGATTATCAGAGCCTGTCTCAGATGATTGGTATTCCTATTGTTCCTACTGTTGCTAAAACGGGAGTAGGTATAGGTGATCTGTTCGATGCGGTGATACGTGTCTATGAAGAGAAAGAACCTATCGTTAGACGTGTACATATATATTATGGTAATGTTGTAGAAAATGCAATAAGCAAACTTAATATACTTCTAGAAAAAGAAAAAGAAATACCGTTAATTTTCCCTCGCCGTTATATTTCAACAAAATTGTTGGAAAAAGATAAAGATGTAGACGCCTATGTTGGCTCATTGTCAAATGCTGTGGATATCTATGCTCTGAGAGATAGTGAGGTTAAATATATAGAAGATACACTAAAAGAAGATACCGAATCCGTGCTGACGAATGCCCGATATGGTTTTGTGGCAGGGGGCCTGAAACAGACACTTAAAGAAAAGCTTTTCGAGTCGGACGTAACCCGGATGATAGATGCGGTGGTTACCAATAAGTATATTGGATTCCCTGTGTTTTTCTTTTTTATGTGGGTGATGTTTGAATGTACATTCCGTTTGGGTGGATATCCTATGGAGTGGATTGAAAACGGGGTGGCCGTACTCGGTAATTTTATCCGTGGAAATATGGTTGACGGTATGCTTAAAGACTTAGTTGTTGATGGTATTATCGGCGGTGTTGGCGGTGTTATCGTCTTTCTTCCCAATATATTGATCCTGTATGCTTTTATTTCCTTTATGGAAGACTCCGGCTATATGGCTCGGGCAGCTTTTATAATGGATAAGGTGATGCATAAAATGGGATTGCACGGAAAATCTTTTATTCCATTGGTTATGGGATTTGGTTGCAATGTGCCTGCGATACTTGCTACAAGAACTATCGAAAGCCGTAATAGTCGGATGATAACTATGTTGGTTAATCCGTTTATGTCTTGTAGTGCACGATTGCCTGTGTATTTGTTGTTTGTAGGAGTTTTCTTTAAGTCGTATGCAAGCTTTGCCTTGTTTGGTTTGTATTTTACCGGGATTCTATTGGCTGTGATTTCTGCCCGCTTATTTAAGCGTTTTCTTTTCCCGAAGGAAGATACACCATTTGTAATGGAATTACCTCCTTACCGTATGCCTACAATTAAGTCGGTGACTATACATATGTGGGATAAATCTCAGCAGTATTTGCGGAAAATGGGAGGTGTTATTTTGGTTGCATCTATTATCATCTGGTTCTTGGGTTATTTTCCACGAGACAAAGAACGGGAGTTGAAATATGATAATATGATAACTCAGGTTGAGCAGCAAGAAGGGCTGGGTGATGAAGAAAAGAGTGCTCAAATCGAAGAAATAGAAGAGGGTAGAAATACAGAACATCAAGAAGAGTCGTATATTGGTCGTGTAGGTAAAGCTATCGAGCCTGTGATGAGGCCTCTCGGTTTTGATTGGAAGATAAGTGTTAGTCTTCTTTCAGGTATGGCGGCCAAAGAGGTTGTGGTGAGTACCTTAGGTGTACTGTATACGGGTAGCTCTGAAGATCAGGAATCGCTGGAAGTTCGTCTTTTAGCAGATAAGCAAGCAGATGGAAGCACAACATTTACTCCATTGGTAGTTGTCAGTTTGCTGCTTTTTGTGCTGATTTACTTTCCATGTGTCGCAACTATTGCTGCTATAAAAGAAGAATCCGGCTCTTGGAAATGGGGTGTTTTTAGTATTGTTTACACAACTTTACTAGCCTGGCTTATTTCTTTTGTAGTGTATCAAGTTGGATGTTTGTTCTGATTTTCTGATGTTTTCTTTCTTTTTTATTCTATTGTTTCTTATTGTTGTAATTATAATATGTAAAGGGCGGCTTTTGTTGCTCTTTTCTTTTTTTTGAAAAAGTTGTGGTTAAATGTTAAAAATCTGCTTTTTCGAAAGAATAAAGCGCGTGTTTTTTTAGTGTTTTTTTGGTGTATAGCTTCTGGATGGTTTCAATATGTAATGTATTTAACATTTGTGCTACTTGTATATGTTTGTAAATCTGTGTTTAATTATGTTTGTTCTTTCAAAATGACAAAATTTGTATAATTTAATCTAAGATTTGTTTTTTCGTGAAAATTGCCTAATTTTGTATATCAAAAAACAAACTGATGCTAAAAAGTCTGATATTGCATCAAAGTGTTAGCATCGGGATGGGGTTTTAATTTAGAAATTAAAGTAGTGTTTGTATGATGAAAAGAGTGATGTTAATTCTATCCTGCTTATTTATAAGCATAGGATTTATTACAGCCCAAACAACTCGTGTTACCGGTATTGTCTTAGATGATATTGGTGAGCCTGTTGTTGGAGCTTCGGTTGTTGTAAAAGGAACAACTATTGGTACGATAACAGATGTTGATGGAGCTTTTTCTATTAATGTTCCTCAAGGAAGAAATACAATGGTATTTTCTTTAGTTGGTATGCAATCAGTTGAGACTAAAATTTCGCAAAATATGCGAATAACTTTACAGAGTAATGAGCAAGCTTTAGATGAGGTTGTAGTTACAGCTTTCGGTGGCGTTGTCAAAAAAAGTTCGATATCTGGTGCTCAAACATCTATCGGAGGAGATAAGATTGCTCAACTTCCAGTGCAAAGTTTTGACCAAGCGCTATCTGGTAAAATGGCAGGGGTTCAAATATCTATGGCTTCAGGTTTATTAGCCGAAGGTACTAGTATTCGCGTGCGTGGAACAAATTCAGTTTCATTATCATCTCAGCCATTAATAGTAATAGATGGGGTTCCTGTTACTGAAACTACTAACTTGAATGTGTTTAATAGTGGTAATGGTACTCGTTTCAATCCATTAGCTACAGTTAATCCGAATGATATTGAATCTATAGAGGTTTTGAAAGATGCTGCCGCTGCCGCTTTGTATGGGTCAAGAGCTGCTAATGGAGTTTTACTTATAACAACAAAGAAAGGGAAAATAGGGAAACCTCAAGTTGCATATGCTGGTTATGTAGGATGGGCTAAAGCCGCAAAAACACCAGATTTATTAAATGTAAACGATTTTATTACTATCCAAAATGAAAAATCTCAAAATCGTTTTGGACAAGGGGTATTATTCGCAAACAAATCTTACTTGAATGACCCTGATGATAAAAGAAAATATGATGAAACCAATTGGTTAGACGTTATTTTCCGTACCGCTTTTCAACAAAATCATCAATTATCAGTGTCGCATGCAACAGAGAAAACAAACTACTATGCTTCTGCTGACTATACATCGCAAGAGGGTATTGTAATTGGAAATAAGTTGGTTAGAGGAGGTGTTCGCGTTAATGCTGAAGCTCAGGCTACAAATTGGCTAAAGGTTGGTATTTCTACTGCTTATTCTAAAACGGCCAATGATGGAGTTTTGTCTGATGGATATTTAGCCGGTGTAACAATTTCAGGCTATAATGCGCCACCCAATGTGCCGGAGAGATTAAATGGAAATTATTATTTGGCAAGTGGGGCTTTAGGTGCTGGAAATAACTTGTATTCGTATAATGGGTCTAATACTTTTGGAAACAGATTTTATCACCCGTCGGCTACAGCAAGTCTAAATAGAAATAAAAATACATCCGAAAGAGTATTGGCTAATGCTTTTATTGAGATTACTCCAATAAAAGAATTGAAAATAACAAGTAAGATTGGTATTGACTATCTGAATAACTTTGAGGATCAATACAGTCACCCTGATTTGATTGGGCTTGGTTGGAAAGGATCTAATAACGGATTAGTTCAAGATAATATAGTTTGGATTACTCAATGGAATTGGCAAACTTATGCAAACTATAATAAAAAATTCGGGTTGCATTCCCTTGGTTTAACAGCTGGATTAGAATATCAAAAGAGAGCATATAAAGATGTGTATGCTGGTGCTGGTAATTTTGTGTTTAGTACATATAACGAAATTCTAGATGGTTTGTTTACTGATCAATATACGGGAGGAACAAAAAACTCTAGAGGTTTCTCTGGATATTTTGGTCGCACGTCGTACAACTACGATGAACGATATTATGTAGAGGGTTCGCTTCGTATGGATTATTATTCAGGTTTTGGGCTTAATAATAGGAAGGGTATATTTCCTGGAGTTTCTACCGCATGGAGATTATCTAAGGAAAGTTTTATGCAAAATTTGGAATCAAAAATATTTGATGACTTAAAACTGAGAGCTAGTTGGGGACTTGTTGGTAATAGTAATGTAGGACCTTATGCTAGCCGTACATTGTACGCTGGTGGTCAGTATGCCGACTTGAATGGAGTAAGTATGTCTCAAGTGGGTAACCGTGATTTGAAATGGGAAACAGTTAAAAAGTGGGATTTTGGTGTGGATGCATTACTCCTTAATCAACGATTAAATGTATCATTTGACTACTGGATTACAAATATCTCCGATATGTTACTTGATGCTCCTGTCCCTCTATATACAGGTATACCCAATGCGTATATTACAACAAATATTGGAGAAATGACCAATAAAGGTATTGAGTTGCAGATAAACACCACAAATATTCAAACTACTGATTTTCGTTGGACTACTGCGTTTAATTTGACTACAGTTAAGAATAATGTCAAAAAACTTACTTCTTCAGGTAATATTGAGGAGTTACCTTATGTCGTAGCTGAAAATTATCCACTAGGATCATATAAATTGTATAAATGGGCTGGTGTTAATCCTGATAATGGAGAGGCTGGATATTATGACAAAGATGGTAATATAAAATGGTATAATCCAGAGAAAAAAGTATGGACAAATACCGAAGGTGAGACTGTTGGTGCTTTAACCGCAGATGACTATTATCTGTCAGATAAAACGGGTTCTCCTACATGGTATGGTAATATTGATAACTCTTTATTTTATAAAGGTTTGGATGTTTCTTTTGGCTTGCAATTTGCTGGTGGAAATTATGTTTATAATGCAACCGCACAGGGTTTGATGACTAATAATCTTAATAATAATATATCAGAGATTCTAGATAGATGGACTACTCCAGGTCAAAAAACAAATGTGCCTAGATTATATCATGCAGATGCAATTTCAATGAGAATGTCAGATCGTTTCCTAGAAAAAGGTGATTTTTTAAGATTGCGAGATCTTACTTTAGGTTATACATTGCCTTCAGATGTTATCAAAAAGTTAGGCGTTACCTCTTTGAGAATTTATGCTAGAGCAACTAATCTTTTTGTTATTACAGATTATAGCGGATCAGATCCGGAGCTAAGTACTAATAGAAACAGTAACTACAAGGTTGGATACGATAATAGATCTGTACCTTATCCACGTACGTTTACATTAGGATTAAATTTGAACTTTTAATCTTTTAAAATTTTGATTATGAGAAATATATATAAAGCAATATCTGTGTTTATATGTGTAGTGGGGTTAAATTCTTGCCAATATGATGCAGTGAATGATAATCCATACTACATGGGTGAGACTCCCGAGCAAATAATGAGCTCTGCGGAGAAAATTGATGCAGCTGCGATTGGTATGTATGATGCGCTGCAGAATGCAGAATTTTTAGGTGGACGTGCTCAGATTTATGTAGATGTCCGTGGATTAGATGTAAATCCCGTATCATATTTTAATGCTCTGTCTACATACGTTATGACATCAACAGATGGATATGCGTCTGATAATTGGGAAGGGGGATATCGTACTATTTATGAAGCGAATGTATTTTTAGAAGGTATAGAGGCTAATAAAAACTTAGTAGATGAAAGTTTATATTTAAAATATACAGGTGAGGCTAGATTTATACGAGCTATATGTTATTTATACCTTCTTAACTTCTACGGGCAACAATATACTACAGCTGGAGACTTAGGTGTTCCATTGATCACTAAAGCATATGATGGAGGTACAGCTTTTACGGAAAGTCTTAATGTAACAAGATCTACTGTTGCAGATTGTTATAAGTTTATAGTTGATGATCTTAAATACGCTGAAACTAATCTCCCAGGTTCATACGATGATTCATATCAAAATGCTTTTAGGGCTACAAAAGCTGCTGCAAGAGCAATATTATCAAGAGCGTATCTTTATCAGAAAGATTGGGATAATGCAATAACTTATGCTAATAAAGTTATAAGTCCTAGTGATGGTGCTTTATCATACGAATTGGTTAAAGATCAAAAGGCTGATGTATTTACGGCTCTTATAACAGGAAGTAAGGAGATTGTCTTTTTTGTCGCTCATAATAAGGGGGATAACCCAAATACGAATAATTCTCTTGGTCAACATTATGGCCAGCTTGGACGTGCAGATATTCAGGTTAATCCTACGTTTGTGAGTTCTTTTGAAGATACGGATACAAGAAAGACTCAATTATTAGCTCTTGATAAAAATGGTGCATGGTGGAATGAAAAATATCGTGGTTTATCATATGATAATGCTCCAATAATACGATATGCGGAGGTGTTATTAAATAAAGCAGAAGCATTAGTTTATAAATCAAAAACAGTAAATGCTGATGCAATTTCTTTAATAAATGAAATAAGAACTCGTTCTAAAGCATCTGAGGTTAAATCTGCAGACTTTGCTTCATGGACTGAATTGAAGGATTTTATCTTAGCTGAGAGAAGAAGAGAGTTGTGCTTTGAAGGGCATGCAAGTTTTGATTTATTCCGTAGTGAAAAAGGAATCCCTGCAGGTCGAGGTTCGGTATCAACACCTGCGATGAGTTATCCGAATGACTTATTTACTTTACCTATTCCAAATTCAGATATTCAAAAGAATAAAAATTTGGTTCAAAATAAAGGGTATTAGGAATATATATTAGAAAACTCCAAGCTCTTGCTTGGAGTTTTTTTATGTCTTTTAACCTCTCTTTAACGTCATCTTTCTTTTATCTTATGTAACTTTGTTTTCAGAAACGGAGGATAAATATATGTTTCAAGAAATTATTGTTGGTATTATAGGCCTATCTGTTGCCTTCCTTGTATTGTTTAAAATTTACGGATTCTTTTTTTCTAAGAATGAGCAAAAAGGTAGCTGCGGATGTTCGGGATGCGGCTGTAGTACGAAGCAAAAACAAGTAAAATATTGAGGTTTTATTTGGAGTGAAGGATAAATATTCATATATTTGATATAAAGATTTAAGTCGTGTTGGTCGATTGGGAAGCTCATCAATTAAAAAATGACCGAGACAAGCTTTTGATTCTAATGGCGGGCCACACCTTCGGGTTGCTTAGCGCGGTGGATTACAAAGGGATCGAAGCACTCAAATCCTGTTTTACGGAGTTTCGGTATATCCACCAATACGACTTTCTATACAAAAGGAGTTACTTTCATTAAGTAGCTCCTTTTTGCGTTATAAAACGTTCTTTATTTTTATTTCATATTTTCTTTATGGTATAATTTCTTTTGTTATTTCTATTAATTGTATATTTGTAACCGAATAATATTGATTGTTGTTATTTATATCAAACAAAAATGGACACTTTAGAGAAACTGACCGCTGAAAAATTACTTAGTATTAGGGCTATTAAACTGCAACCTTCAAACCCTTTTACATGGGCGTCAGGATGGAAATCACCTATTTATTGTGATAATCGTAAGTTGATATCGTATCCTCGCATACGTACTTTTATTAAAACCGAATTATCTCGTCTTATTCTCGAAAATTTTCAGGAGGCTGATGCTATAGCAGGAGTTGCTACAGGAGCTATCGCACCCGGAGTTTTAGTCGCTGATGCATTAGGCTTACCGTTTGTTTATATACGGGCCACACCTAAAGATCACGGATTGGAAAATCTTATAGAGGGTGAGTTGAAACCAGGGAGTAAGGTTGTGGTCGTAGAGGATCTTATATCTACAGGATCGAGTAGTCTTAAAGCAGTAGAGGCGATTCGTCGCGATAGCTCTGAGGTAATTGGAATGGTTGCTAATTTTACATATGGTTTTCCTGTTGCAACAGAAAATTTCAAAAAAGCTGATGTGAAGCTAATTACTCTTACCGATTACGATGCTGTCCTAAAAGAGGCTTTACGCATAGAATATATCGCCGAGTCTGATCTGGATACATTACAGGAATGGAGAAAGTCTCCGGCAGATTGGAAATAATCCATAATATATAATGGCTGAATTTGTAAGTGAAGTAAAAACTATTCCGCATTCTGATGCGGATATATATACAGTGCTTTCCGATTTGAACAATCTGGAACTGGCTAAAGATAAGATACCACAGAATATGGTCAAAGATTTGTCCTTTGATCAGGATTCGTGTACCGTTACTGTTGATCCGGTCGGAAAAATACGTTTTGTTGTGGTTGAACGTGACCCCAATAAAACAATAAAATTTCAGGCAGAGCAATTACCTTTTGATGTCACAATGTGGATACAACTAAAATCCTCAGCTGATGACGAAACTAAGATGAAGCTCACGATTAAAGCTGATTTGAATCCTTTCTTGAAGCCGATGGTTTCTAAACCATTGCAGGCAGGATTAGATAAGGTAGCCGAAAGCCTTTCTGCTTTACCTTATGCTGATATTTTGAATAAAGGAAGAATAGAGGAATAGCCAATGAAACTTTGGGAAAAAAGCGTTCAAGTAAATAAAGATGTAGAGTCTTATACCGTTGGACGAGACAGGGAGTTGGATGTATATCTTGCTCCTTATGATGTTTTAGGCTCTATGGCTCACATCACCATGTTAGAGTCTGTTGGGTTGTTGACAAAAGAAGAACAGGCTGTTTTAATCAAAGAGCTGAAAGGAATATATAAACAGGCAGTTTCCGGCGAATTCGTAATAGAGGATGGCATCGAAGATGTGCATTCTCAGGTAGAACTTATGCTTACCCGTAAGCTGGGAGATATCGGTAAAAAGATCCATAGTGGTCGTTCCCGTAACGATCAGGTACTGATTGATCTGAAACTTTTTACCCGTGATCAGATTCATTCTCTCGTAAATTCGGTTACGAAACTGATCGATGTCCTTTTGCTGCAAAGTGAGAAATACAAAAACATCCTCATGCCCGGCTATACGCACTTGCAGATAGCTATGCCTTCATCTTTTGGACTATGGTTTGGTTCTTATGCCGAAAGTCTTGTAGATGACCTTCAGTTACTCTTGGCTGCATATCGAATATGCAATCGGAATCCACTCGGATCGGCGGCAGGATATGGATCTTCATTTCCCCTCAATCGTCAGATGACAACCGATTTGTTAGGTTTTGACTCCATGAATTATAACGTTGTTTATGCACAGATGGGACGTGGTAAGATGGAGCGTGTAGTCGCTTTTGCCATAGCTAATATTGCTGCAACATTATCTAAATTGTCGTATGATGCATGCTTATACAACAGTCAGAATTTTGGATTTATTAAATTGCCTGACGAGTATACTACAGGATCGAGCATAATGCCTCACAAGAAGAATCCTGATGTATTTGAACTTACACGGGCAAAATGCAATAAGTTGCAAGGCTTGCCGAACAATATAACGTTAATTACCAATAATCTTCCATCCGGATATTTCAGAGATTTACAAATTATAAAAGAGTTATTTATTCCTTCATTTGAAGAAATGAATGATTGTTTGCAGATGGTTGCGCAAATGATGGGTGAAGTGAAGATAAACGAACATATACTGGATGATCCTAAATATCTTTTGATATTCAGTGTCGAAGAAGTTAACAGACTGGTTCTCGAGGGTGTTCCTTTCCGTGATGCTTATAAGCAAGTTGGACTGGAAATCGAAAAAGGGAATTTTAGTCACAATAAAGAAGTACATCATACGCATGAAGGTAGTATTGGTAACCTGTGCAATGATCGTATTGATATACTCAAGCAGCAGGTTGTAGATCAATTCGAATTTGAGAAAGTGATATCTGCTGAGACAAAATTACTTGGAGAGAATTGAATTCTTTACCAAATAAGTTTTAATGCATAGCTTAATATTTATATATGAAAGAATCTGAAATAATCCTGGCGAGCTTGTCAGGAGAGGATAAGCCCGGGGTTACTGCAGCCTTGACTGCGGTTTTAGCAGATCACAATGCCAATATACTTGATATAGGGCAGGCTAATATACATCATTCTCTTTCTTTGGCAATTATGTTTGAAGCAACGAATGCTGGAGACGTTATAAAAGATTTGCTTTTTAAAGCTACAGAATTGGGCGTTGTTATCCGATTCTCACCCATCAGTAAGGACAATTATACCCGCTGGGTGAATCTTCAGGGAACAAAGAATAGATATATAGTTACAGTTCTGGGACGTGTTTTAGACCCTTCTCATATTTCGGCTGTAGCACAGGTGAGTCAGAAACATAAATTAAATATCGAAAAGATAATACGTCTGACAGGTCGTGTTCCATTGGCTGCTTCGGAGCGTCCAAGCCGTTCATGTATTGAATTGTCAATCAGAGGAACTGTAGATGATGTAGATGCCCTGAAGCATGACTTTATGAAACTTGCGGATGATATGGGTATTGATATCGCTTTTCAGGTAGAAAATATGTATCGCCGTATGCGTCGTTTGGTTTGCTTTGATATGGACTCTACATTGATTCAGACCGAAGTTATAGATGAGCTTGCCGAACGTGCAGGAGTGGGAGATGAAGTGAAAGCTATTACCGAAGCCGCTATGCGAGGAGAAATAGATTTTAGTGAAAGCTTTAAGAAACGTGTTAGTTTGTTGAAAGGTTTGGATGAGTCTGTGATGCAGGATATTGCAGAGAATTTGCCTGTAACGGAAGGGATGACACGCCTTATCCGCATATTGAAGAAGAGCGGATGCAAGCTGGCTATATTATCCGGCGGATTTACTTATTTCGGAAATTACTTGAAAGACAAGTATGGTTTCGACTATGTTTATGCAAATGAATTGGAGATTGAAGACGGTAAATTGACTGGCAATTATGTAGGCGATATAGTGGATGGTAAGCGTAAAGCCGAGTTACTTCGCTTGTTGGCACAAGTAGAAAAGGTTGATATTCGTCAGACTGTAGCAGTAGGAGATGGGGCCAATGACCTTCCTATGCTGAATATTGCAGGACTAGGTATTGCTTTTCATGCTAAACCAAAAGTGAAAGCAAATGCGAAACAATCTTTATCCAATGTAGGTCTCGATGGTATTTTATATTTCTTGGGTTATAGAGATTCTATGCTCGAAGGAGAAAAGTAAACGAATACAAAATATAAATTTAAATAGGCTGTCTTGTAAGGGATGGCCTATTTTTTTTAGTATTAACACGGATGTTCGTGATGTTTTATCTTTATTTGATAAATATGTAATATCCAATTGGTAGAAGTCTGAAAATATATGGAACGTAATTTTTTGCACAGAAAAGATATATAGGAACTTTCTTTCCGTATCAAGTATAACTTTTAGATATTTTGGGATTATAATAATATCTGAAAGGAGTTATACCCAATAACCGCGCTATTCAAAATCCACTTTCACAAGCGGAAATTTAAATCTGTAAGGTCGGTAATAAATAAGGAGACTTACTCGGATATTGGGGGTTACAAATGCCCAGAACACCCTAAATAACTCCTTCCTGATATTCTATCATTTTCCTATCTCTATAAACAGGAAAATATATATTTATGCCACATTATTGGCAAAATTTTACTATTGTGTGTTAGCTACACATCTGTAGCCAATACAAATATAGGCAAATATTTGATATTAACGATAGTAGTTATGTTAAAAATACACGAAGGTGTTAATGAAATGGAAAAATGATAGGCTTATCGTGTTTGTTTCTATTTTTTAAGGTTGTTGTTGATGTAAAAAAGCGATAATTCAGAATGAATTATCGCTTTTAGATATATGTTAATTATTTGTACATCTTGTTTCGTAATGATTTTATATCCTCCGAAGTGATATAATCATCATAATCCATGATCTTGTCGATAATTCCGTTCGGTGTCAATTCTATTACACGATTACAGACAGTTTGTATAAATTCGTGGTCGTGCGACGCCATCAATACATTCCCTTTAAACTGAATGAGTGTATTATTGAAAGCCTGTATCGATTCCAAATCTAAATGGTTGGTAGGTGAGTCGAGAACAAGGCAGTTTGCGCTCTTTAACATCATGCGTGCTATCATACAGCGCATTTTTTCGCCCCCTGAGAGTACTTTTGTGTTTTTTAGTACTTCTTCACCCGAAAATAGCATTCTGCCCAAAAATCCTTTTATATAGATCTCACTTGTATCATCAGAGAATTGTGATAGCCAGTCGATCAGATTCAGATCTTCTTTAAAATAATCACTATTATCCAATGGTAGATAAGCGTTGGTAATAGTTTGTCCCCAGCTGAATGTTCCAGCATCAGGCTTAGCGTACTCATTTATTATCTCAAAGAAAGCAGTCATCGCACGCGGATCTTTCGAAAGGAAGATAACCTTGTCGTCTTTTTCTATATTGAAGCTGACATTGTTGAATAATACTTTCCCTTCTATCGATTTGCTCAGCCCGTTTACCTCCAATATCTTATTTCCGGGCTCACGATCAGGTGTGAAGATGATTCCCGGATACTTGCGAGACGATGGCTTAATTTCTTCAATATTAAGCTTCTCGAGCATCTTCTTACGGCTGGTGGTTTGTTTCGATTTTGCAACATTGGCACTGAATCGACGAATAAATTCTTCCAGTTCTTTTTTCTTTTCTTCAGCTTTTTTATTCTGTTGCTGTTGCTGACGCAAAGCTAATTGGCTCGATTCGTACCAGAAGCTATAGTTACCCGCAAACATAGTTACTTTACCAAAGTCTATATCTACAGTATGTGTACACACAGAGTCTAAGAAGTGACGGTCGTGCGATACAATCAATATTGTATTCTCTGCATTTGCTAGATAGTTTTCCAACCACATTACAGTTTCAATATCAAGGTCGTTGGTCGGCTCATCGAGAAGCAGGTTGTCAGGGTTACCAAACAAGGCACGTGCTAACAAAATACGTACTTTTTGCTTACCGCTCATATCGCCCATCATCTGATAGTGCAAATCCTCGGTTACGCCAAGTCCGCTAAGTAGCATGGCTGCGTCATTCTCTGCATTCCATCCCTCAAGTTCGGCAAATCGTTCTTCAAGCTCCGATGCTCTGATACCATCTGCATCCGAAAAATCTTCTTTGGCATACAGAGTATCTTTTTCTTGCATAATACTCCATAGCGTACTGTGCCCTTGCAGAACGGTGTTCATTACCGTTTGATCATCAAACGCAAAGTGATCTTGAGACAATACAGAGAGACGCTCACCCGGTCCTAAAGAAAATGTTCCGGTTGTAGCATCTTTTTCGCCACTAAGTATTTTGAGAAGTGTAGATTTCCCTGCGCCATTAGCGCCGATTATACCATAGCAATTGCCACTTGTAAATTTAAGATTCACGTCTTGGAAAAGTACTCTTTTTCCAAACTGAATCCCTAGATTAGAAACTGTTATCATTATTATTATTCAATTACAGATTATATACGATATAGGATAATATCTCATTACCCAAATGCGGGCACAAAGGTACAAATTATTGGCTGATAATCAAAGCATACCAACCTTTAGGAATAAAATTATATTATAATTTAGACTAAAGACAGTCTCACTCTTCGTTTACAAAGAAATAGCTTTTACTGCTTGTTTCTTATTTATTATATTCTCACAAAGTTCTGATTGTTACAGAATGTCTTATTTCAGGAACGATTTGAAAAATACGTCTTTGTATTCCATCCCAAGCTTCGATTGTGATTTTATTATCCGATTTGTTATTGATGTATTTTTCGAAGCCATACAGATAAGAAAATTGCGTAAAATAATCGGGTTTTGTAAATTCTTTCGCAATGTCATTATAGTATCCTGCACTCCAGAACATACAGTCGGAAAAGCCTTCCGAGTTGGTAAAGCGAGTGGTTTGATCTCTGAATACCATTGTATCATCTATGAAATAACGATATCCGGCAGACAGGACATCTTTGTTGCGTTCAAACTTTCTGTTGTTTACCTTTTCTATAATGTAGCCCGGACGTATACCGGCAATATAAGCAGGGGAATTAAAATCTACATCTTTGATATGTCCCAGATCATCTGCATCATAATAAATCCCTGTATAATTATATTTGTTTGTTTCTACAATATAATTAGCTTCTCTCTTGTTTTGAGTATACGGAAACTGTTTGAGCATCAAAGGTGTATGAAGCTTCACGTAGTCTTCGAGCGAATACTGAGCAGAAAGATAATCTTTGATATTACAATCCCATATTTGAGTTAGCTTCGAATTATCTATGTATTTACGATCATAGAAGCTAAAGCCATATTCCACTACGTATTGAGCCGAAGAGCCTACTTTAGGATCATTGGAATCAAATATAGGTAGAAGTACCAGTTGATTTTTGTCGCAGTCGTATCTCAACGACATAGGGTTATAATTCGGGTTGTTCAACCCGGTGTATCTGTTGTTGGGCGAGTAGCTGTAATATGCCTGTACTACTATATCCGGATCTGAAGTATCTCTAACCAGACCTTTCGACTGTAATTCTTTTTCTAATAAGGTTGTAATTTGCTTGTCTATAGCCGGCACATTCTTTCCCGCATCATAAAAGTCGTACGTGTGATAATCTGTGAAATCTACATCAGAGTTTGTCTGTACATGTAGCGGTAGCGTAAATATCTGATGATTGGTGTTTTCAAGGCTATAAAAAGAGTATACTTCAGATAATTGTTTTTCGCTTACTGAATTGGTCGCAATACATTTACGCATAAGCGGGTACTCCTTAAAGTAAGTATTCATATTGCGAATTGTAAATTTTACTTCGGGATCATATTTGTTGTCAAACAGCCAGTTTGCGATGGTCTGATTGTCTCTCAGATATGTGGCCTGCCCATTGATCTCCATTATTATATCATCGATTTTTATTCCTGATTTTTCGGCAGGAGAGTTGGGCTCTACTCCCGTAATAACCAATTCTCCATAACCCCAGTTTTGGTTTCTGCTAACTTCGAATGTTATGCCGTAATAGCAGTTTTTTTCATAGTCTTGGGCTTTTGCGTAAAAGGGAGTTATTAATAAAAGAAGAATAATATAAAGTACTTTGTTCATTTTGGGACCAGATTGAAAAATTAGAGCACAAAGATAGAACTAATAGATTAAATGCATGTTATCTCTTGCCGAAAAAAGATAATTCTAAAATTTTCTCTATGCGGGCTAAACTTGTTTTTTGTTATTTTGCCAATTTATCTATAATGGCAAGCATTTGATTGTAATTTTTGTCTATCGATTCTAATAATTTGTATTGTGCACGGGTACGTACTAAATTATGCGTGTCATATTTAACCTTATAATAATTGTCTCCGTCTATGTAATCCATCAGGAAGCGAAGCACTTGTTCGAATGTGATATATTTCGCTGAAAATGCAAGGTTCTCTATTTCGGCTGGAGTAAGAAATACTTTTGTCTCGGATAGGTAGCCTTTGGTGTAACCTTCAAAAATATCCATTTTGAGGTACACATTGTCGAGATTTTCATCATCTTCTTTACCTGCATTTGCATAAGAACGAATAGCGTCACCATAATCATTGAGGCAGATGCTGTTAAGTACTGTATCGAGATCGATTGCACAGAGTACATTTTCTTGTTTATCGAACAAGATATTGCTTATTTTAGTGTCGTTGTGAGTCACACGCATCGGTAGTTCCCCTGTCTCTGCTTTTGTCCAGAAGTCCAACATCTCTTTTCTACGGTTCTCTATCCAACCTATTTCCTGCTGTACCTGCGATTTTCTGCCTACGGGATCTTTAGCCAACACATCATCCCACTGGTTGAAACGTATGCGCATATTATGAAATCCGGGTAGTATATCTGCCAGAGGTTCTTTCATATCAGCCAGCATAGCCTGAAATTTTCCGATGCCTTTCCCTCCCTGTGCTGCCAGCTCAGGCGAATCGGCAAATTGATATGTTATCGTATCTTCTATAAATAAGCAGGCTGCCCAATATTCATTTTCTTCGTCTTTGTAATATAACTTCCCTTCGGTTGTGGGAGTAACGGTAAGTGCTTCACGAAGCGGATCTCCACCTTGTTCTTTTATCTTATGCTTTAGGTGTGTGGTTACCTTATGGATATTTTCCATCATGGATGGAATGTCTTTGAATATGTTTTTATTCTTGCGTTGAAGAATATAATTGGGGCTGTTTCCTTCTGTTTCTACAAAGAAAGTATCGTTGATAAGTCCCTCTCCCATAGGGCGAATTTCTTTTACTGTTCCGTCAAAAGCAAATTTGTAGCCCAAATTTATTAGTGTTTCTTTCATAATGGTAAATGATATAAATAAGGTTGCGCGATTTATCTGTGATACAAAAATAACGAAATCTTCCTAATTCTAAGCTTGCATTGTTTAGAGAAGAATGTAGAAGGACTACAAAAAGTAAAAATCTATAAATAGACTCTAAATAAATACGTAACTTTATACCGCGAAAAAATTATATAATAAATTAAAGGAAATAAATCATGTTTTCAGGAATAGTAGAAGAAGCAGCAACAGTAGTATCGTTACGTAAAGAAGCCGAAAACCTGCACCTTACAATGAAATGTTCATTCACTCACGAATTGAAGATAGACCAGAGTGTGGCGCATAACGGTGTTTGTCTTACAGTGGTAAATCTGGAGGGAGATACATATACAGTGACAGCTATAAAGGAAACATTGGAGCGCTCAAATCTTGGCTTGCTGAAAGTCGGAGATAAAGTAAATCTAGAACGCAGTATGCTGATGAACGGACGTCTCGATGGCCATATTGTACAGGGACATGTAGACCAGACAGCAAAATGTATTGAAATACGTGAAGCAGACGGTAGCTGGTACTTTAAGTTCGAATATGAATTTGACCGGGAAATGGCAAAAAAAGGATATCTTACTGTTGATAAAGGTTCTGTTACTGTTAACGGTGTCAGTCTTACCGTGGTTGATCCTACAAATAATACATTTGAGGTTGCTATTATTCCATATACATACGAGCATACGAACTTCCATCAATTTAAAGTAGGTAGTGTGGTTAATCTCGAATTTGATATTATAGGTAAATACATCAGCCGCATCACTCAACTTTGACCTTATGAAAAAGTACATTACTCTTTCATTCTTTTTATTTTTCTCTGTTTCAATATTGTCTCAAGAAGGGTCAAAGATTTTGCTAGAGAAGAAGTTATCTGAAATGTATAATGCAGATCAGGGTATACGCAAAAGTTTAATAAATATTGATACTCAGTATGCTGGAAGTGATTATTTAAAGGAACGAAAAGATAGTGTACTAACTATAATGAAAAAGGTTGATAAAGAGAATCAACTATTTGTATCCCATTTACTCGATTCGATTGGATGGCCTTCTGACTTGTCTTTTCAGGGTAATATGGCAATATTTCTGGTTATACAGCATTCCGATAGTGCCTATATGAATAAATATGCATATATAGTTGAAGAAGGATATATAAAAGGAAGCATTGTTCCTGACCTCTACGCTATATTTAAAGATCGTATATTGGTGTATGCTAATAAAGCTCAGATTTATGGTTCACAAATCATCAACGGTTATGTATGGCCTATTGAAGACGTGGAAAATGTAGATGATAGAAGGAAGAAAATGAATTTGTCATCTATGGATGAATATTTGAAATCTTTTGGTAGTAATGCTATTACTTGGGATAAGAAAATGACAGTGGAACGTATGCATATAAAAATAATAGGAGACTAAGGTTTATGGATTTCTACGAACTGGTGAAGCATCGCCAAAGTACACGAGCTTTTGATACTACACGTGCAGTAGATAGAGAAATTATAGCCCGCATACTTGATGCCGGACGTTTAGCTCCTTCGGCATGCAATGCGCAGCCGTGGCATTTTATTGTAGTCGACGAACCCGAATTGAAGAACAAGGTGGCCGATGCTGCTTCAGCTCGTCTGTTGGGGATAAATCATTTTACGAAGCAAGCTCCTGTTCATATCGTAGTAGTTGAAGAAAAAGTAAATTTGAGTTCGGGAATTGGTGGTATTGTAAAAGACAAGCATTTTGCATTTCTGGATATCGGTATAGCTACCGCACATATTTGCCTTGCAGCAGAAGCTGAAGGATTGGGAAGTTGTATATTGGGTTGGTTTGCCGAATCGAAAATGAAGAAATTACTCAATATCCCAGACAATAAGAGAGTGGTACTTGACATTATTATCGGTTATCCGGCTCAACCTTTACGAGACAAAAAACGGAAGACTACTGAAGAGGTGATTTCATATAACACATACAAATAGAGTTATTTCACATTTCCTATGGAGAAGAAATATTGGTTTTTTCTTATCATCTTTACCCTGGTAGCAGTTTGGTCGGGGTATCAGCCCTATGAGGCCGGATTATGGTTTTTGGAAGCCGGGATATGCCTTGCGGCAGTCGTTATATTGATGACTACTTTCAAGCGATTTCGCTTTACGGATATGACCTATATTTTTATTCTCATCCATCTTATCATTTTGTTTGTGGGAGCTCATTATTCTTATGCCCGCGTACCGCTGTTCGATTGTGTAAAAGAGGTTTTTGATCAGGACAGGAATAATTACGATAAGGTCGGGCATTTTGCACAAGGCTTTATTCCTGCTATGGTTGCTCGTGAGCTGCTCATACGTTTGGATGTGGTTCGGAAGAAAGGCTGGATTCCATTCTTTGTTACTTGCATTTGTCTAGCAATTAGTGCCTTTTACGAACTGATAGAGTGGTGGACTGCGGTTTTGTCGGGAGACGGAGCAGAAGATTTTCTGGGTACACAAGGGTATGTATGGGATACCCAGTCGGATATGTTTTGTGCTATGATCGGGGCTATTTGTATGCTGATATTCTTTTCAAGATTACAGGATAGGCAAATAAATAAAATGGCTCGTCCTGATTATTCAGAAAAAAATAATTAATCAATATTTTTTAGATATACATCTAACTTGCAATTAAAATAATGAGATTGACACCAAAACAAGAGGGGAACATTATAATGTTCATTGTGATTTGCGTATTTGCAATCAATATCCCTGTCAACAAATATGTATATTCTCATGGATACCTATCTTCGTTTGGCATGACGCTTATGCGTATGTTATTTGGAGCACTTGCTTTTTGGTTTACTTCTTTATTCACTCCAAAAGAAAAGATAGAGAAAAAAGATATGTTGATTCTATTTGTCGGTGGACTTTTTGGTATGGTACTCAATCAGGGGCTTTTTGCTTATGGTCTTAGCCGTACGTCTACTATCGATGCTTCTATAATAACTACAGCAGGACCCTTGTTTGCTATGATTATAGCAGCCATTGTACTAAAAGAACCCGTAACGGCAAAGAAAGTAGGAGGTGTGGTTGTCGGTGCCGCCGGTGCTATATTTTTGGTATATACGAGTCATTTGGGACATCCCGGACAGGAAGCGGATATGATCGGAAACTTGTCGGTGGCGAGTGCTTCTTTTTCGTATGCCTTTTACTTGGTTATAACACGTCCGTTGTCAACTAAATATTCGCCTATCACATTGATGAAATGGATGTTTCTTTACTCAGCGATTGTCTTGTCTCCAATTTTTTATAAAGAAATAACAGAGGCTCCGTTATTTAGTCAAAAGGATATATTACCCTATCTCCTTGTCGGGTTTACACTCGTGGGTGCTACATTTTTCACTTATATGATGATTCCATTGGCTCAACGGCGAATAAGGCCGACCACGATAGCGATGTATAATAATTTACAACCTCTCATCGCCTCCTTTATCGCAATATCGGTGGGAATGGATAAATTTACAATAGATAAACTGATTGCTGGTATCCTTATTTTTATGGGCGTGTATCTGGTAACAGCAAGTAAATCGAAAGCGGATATAGACAAAGTAACTCAAAATATTAATTAAAATATTAGTATGGATTTGGATATATTTAAGAAAACTGGTAAAGTAAAAATAACATGTTTATTGTTGATAGTATTAGGGGTAGTTGTGAGACTATTCTTTTTTGACTATATATACTGTGACTATAAATTCTTTTTGAATGAGTGGGTCGAATATATCAGGAATAATGGATATGCTTATTCACTAAAGGATTCTTTTTATAACTATACGCCGAGTTATATTTACATACTTATATTACTTGCTAAAATTGATGTTTACTCACTTTATAGCATAAAGGTAGTTTCATTACTATTCGATTTTTTAGCTGCTTATTTTATTTCAGCTTTGGTTTATCTGGTAAGTAAAAATAATACGGCCAGATGGATATCGTTTACCCTTGCCACTTTGTTGCCTACAGTTATACTAAATGGAGCACTTTGGTCTCAGTGCGACTCTATTTATTCTTCTTTTGCAATAGGAAGTGTATTCTTCCTGTTGAAACGAAAAAATATTATGTCAATGATATTTCTTGGGATAGCATTCGCCTTTAAGGCTCAGGCTAGTGTCCTTTTGCCATTTTTCTTTATCTATATGATAAGAGGAGGAATTAAATGGTATTACTTCTTTATTATTCCCACTGTGTATGTCTTTTCTTTATTGCCGGCATGGATTATGGGGCGTCCATTAGCGGATTTGATATTAGTATACCAGATGCAATCTAATTTTGATAATGCATTAGTCTCATTTTTTCCGAATATTTATATATGGATAGAGTACTTCATCCCAGCGGATAAGATATATGGCATGCTTTTTACTGCAATATTTGTTTTATCAATGGGTTTTATACTTATGCAGAAAAAATACATATTCACACTGGAATCATGGGTAAAGCTTATCTTCTTAAGTTGCATCATTTGCCCTTTTGTCCTACCTGGAATGCGTGAACGTTATATGTATCTCGGAGATTTAATAGCTGTTGCATATATATGTCTTTACCCGAGAAAAGCATACTTGGCTGTAGGGATACTTTTCGTTTCATTTTATTCTTATATAAGAACGCTTAATTATTTTGGCGTATTTCTTGGAGATAATAATGTTAATCCTTTGAAGGTATTATCTTTTTTTAATCTTATTCCATGGAAAGCTGTATCTCTCTTATATTTAGGTATAATAATGCTGGTTGTGACGGATTTTGTGAAATCGTTGAGAACCAATGTGGTCGAAAAAGAATTCTAGTTGAAAATAAAGAGTAAATTTGTAGATTAATATTATTTGAATGTGATGAAGAAAGTAAGAATCATATTGCTATTTATACTTTTGCCATTGGCCTGTTCTGCTCAATTTTTAGGAGTAGGTGTTCAGTATGCCGATGCCAAAGGAAAAGGAAATGACTTCCAGTTTGCAGCCAACGCCTCTTATCCGGTATGGCATAAAAAGAATCCTTTCAATTCTTTTATATCCAGTGGTATCGATTACACGGGAGGGAGCTCACCTGTTGCAGGACTAAACCTGAAACCTATACAGCTTACTAGTTTTATCAGCGAATCGTTATTCAATAAAAATAAGGTAACAGTTCTTGTGGGATGCGATGCAGGTTATTTGTTTAACTTCAGGCATGGTAAAGATGGAATTGTAATCACTCCGAATGTATATATAGATTATAAATTCTTTTTTGCAAAAGCGGGGTATGACTTTAATGTAACAGGAAACGAACAGCAGTTCTTTGTCCGTGCCGGATTTTGTTTTGGTATGGGTTCTATCAAGTCCTTTGTGAAAACCGAAATATGGTAATATTCGGATAATAATCATATTTTTAGTATCTGTAAATATAGTATAATGAGGAAAGTCTTTTTTGTCTTTTTTATGCTGATGCCTATCATGGCGTTCGCTCAATATCTAGGTGTTGGCGCTCAGTTTGCTCAAAAAGATAGATTGCAGCTTTCAGTAAATAGCTACATTCCTCAGTTTGTATTGAATGATAAATCCGCACCCTTCATATTCGGAATAGGCGGAGGTACAGATTATATTTCTCCTGCTTCGTCATCGGTTTCAGGTTTAAATATAAAGCCTGCTTCATTCTTTGTTATTACAAACAATTATTCTCCATTTACAGCCGCCGTTAAGTTTGATGCGGGTTATAATTTTGGCTTCGGACGTGGTAATGGCATCGTCTTATCGCCTAACCTGTATTTTGACGCTTACATGTGCTATGTTTCGGCAGGTTATGACTACAATACGTTTAATGGCAGAGGTCAATTCTATGTTCGCATTGGAGCCGGGCTGACTTTGGGGCTCTTGAAGTCTCTGGTTAATAGGTGATATATGAGAATCTCATCGCTTAATATCTTATAATAGATAACTCTAAACTTACAACTATTTTTACTAATTTTGCAGATTATTTTATCTCGCATTAATTATCCTTTCAAAGAATGAAAATTGCAGCGTTGGTATCGGGAGGCGTAGATAGCTCTGTGGTTGTACATCAACTTAAAGAACAAGGCTACGATCCTACGATATTTTATATACGAATAGGTATGGAGGACGAACAAGGTTATATTGATTGTCCTGCAGAAGAAGATATAGAAATTACAACATATATTGCTAAAAAATATGGTTGTAAAATGGAAGTGGTATCATTACATGAAGAGTATTGGGAGAATGTAGTGAGCTATACAATAGATGCGGTGAAGCGTGGTCTTACACCCAACCCCGACATGATGTGTAACAAGCTGATCAAATTTGGATGTTTCGAACAAAAATGGGGACACGAGTTTGACAAGATAGCGACAGGTCACTATGCTACAACTACAGAAATAAATAGCAAGACGTGGCTGTCGACAGCTAAGGATCATGTTAAAGATCAGACCTATTTTCTTGGACAAATAGATTACCTACAGGTTTCTAAGCTCATGTTTCCAATAGGTAACTTGCTTAAAAGCGAAGTCAGGGCTATTGCTGCACAGGCAGGACTGCCATCGGCTCAACGTAAGGATAGCCAAGGTATTTGTTTTTTGGGTAAGATCAATTATAATGATTTTATTCGCCGATATCTGGGTGAGCGCAAAGGTAAGATCGTAGAGCTGGAAACAGGTAAAATACTGGGTAAGCATGATGGGTATTGGTATCATACCATAGGGCAACGCAAAGGCTTAGGGCTGAGTGGCGGACCTTGGTTTGTAATCAAGAAAGATACCAAACGAAATATCGTGTATGTTTCTAACGGATACGACCCGGAAACCCAATATGGGAAAGTGGTAAATCTGGCCGGATTTTCTTTTATCACCGAAGATATTTGGGGCGACTTTGAAGGCTCTAAAGATATAACATTCAAGATACGTCATACCCCTGAATTTACCAGGGGTAGGATTGAAAAAATAGGGGACTTATACCGTATATATTCTGATGATAAAGTGCAAGGTATTGCTTCCGGACAGTTTGGTGTGGTGTACGACAGCGACTCTAAACTGTGTATTGGTAGCGGTATGATTGCAAATGATGAAGATTAAATATTTTTTCATATAGTGGCAACGTAGGTTTTATTAGTAAAACTGCCACCTTACACAATTCACAACATAATTCTTTCTACCATGTTCTTTTTTGCTGATTTGACAAACATAGAGGTTGTCGATATAATTGAAGTATTGGGTACAATAGCATTTGCCATCAGTGGTATCCGTTTGGCTTCGGCGAAGCGTTTCGATTGGTTTGGCGCTATTGTCATTGGCTTTGTGACCGCTACCGGAGGAGGAACTCTTCGTGATCTTCTTCTCGATGTTCCCGTATTTTGGATGCAGGCGAGCCGTTATATATGGTGTACGCTTTTTGCTTTTATCATAGTTCTTGGTTTTCGTAAATATCTGGTTCATCTCAATAATACGATATTTTGGTTCGACTGTATCGGTCTCGGGCTATTTGTTGTAGTAGGATACGAGAAGGCTTTGGCGCTCGGTTATCCGATATGGGTATGTGTATCTATGGCTACCATAACCGGTATCGTAGGGGGGATAATACGAGATATTCTTATCAATGAAGTTCCTATCGTATTTACTCAGGAGTTATATGCCGTTGCCTGTATTTTAGGTGGAATATTGTTTAGTGTTCTTTATTATTTCGATATCCAACTGTTAGTGATAGAAGTTTCCACAGCCGTATTTGTAGTGGTGATTCGATTTTTTGCTACCAGATATCATATCAAATTGCCGATACTAAAAGGAGAGGATTAGGTAAGGGATAATTTTTTATACCGCGGTTATACACTTCAGAAATGATATCCATATAGTTTTGGGATGAATATTCTTCATTCAGTAAAATTTAGGAGGTTTGTTCGATAATTTTTATACTTTTGCATAGCAAAAAACAAGATAATAACGATTATATAAATATTTATGGGAAGAGCGTTTGAATACCGCAAAGCGACAAAGCTGAAACGCTGGGGGAATATGGCCCGCGTATTTACTAAGTTGGGAAGACAAATTACTATAGCTGTGAAAGAAGGCGGTCCCGAACCGGATACCAATCCTCGTCTTCGTGTATTGGTACAGCAGGCAAAAAAAGAAAATATGCCTAAAGAGAACGTAGAACGTGCCATCAAAAAAGCTACATCGAAAGATGAGGCTGATTATAAAGAGGTGGTATATGAAGGATACGGACCTTTTGGTATTGCTATAGTAGTAGAAACTGCGACAGACAACCCTACCCGTACGGTGGCTAATGTGCGTAGCTACTTCAATAAGCATAACGGATCTCTTGGTACATCAGGTAGTCTTGAGTTTTTGTTCGACCATAAATGCGTATTTAAGATTGCACCCAAAGAAGGTGTTTCGCTAGAAGACCTAGAGCTCGAATTGATCGATTATGGTGTGGATGAATTAGAACACGATGAAGACGATATTATCCTTTATGGTGAATTCAAATCTTACTCCGAAATTCAAAAATATCTTGAAGAAAACGGCTATGAAATCCATAGTGCCGAATTTGAACGCATTCCGAACGATCTGAAAGAACTAACAAAAGAGCAACAGGAGCAAATCCAGAAGTTGTTGGATAAATTTGAGGACGATGATGATGTTCAGAATGTTTTCCACAATATGAAAGAAGACTTCGAAGAATAAGAAAAAATATATTAAAATAAAAAAAGCTGTAAAATCTTAATTTTACAGCTTTTTTTATTTTAGTAAGGCTTACTATAAAAGTCAAGCACCGAATGGGTATAAATACAATAGTCTATAGGGAACTTTCGTTGGAAAATAGTAGGATTTTTAGCTCCTATTGGTACAAGCATTATATCCGATTTGCCATTTATTTTGATTTTATCCTCTTTAGGTATATTTTCTCTATTATCAAACTTGTGCGAAAAGTAGTATAAATAGGGATATATCCATGCTGTATATTGATCAGGATTGAGTTCTTTATCGTCGGATAGTATTTGTATATCTTTTTTATCTGTTATAGCCTTTTGTAATTCTACAGCATTCAATGGTATATCGTTTAAGCAGAAGATAGCGTCCCATTGAGGATCTACCATTACCCATTTGTCGAAGTCGTTCAAAAAAACTTCCATTACTACATGTCCTGCGCCGGATGGGGTTGTTTCCACGTCTTTTCTCTTTAGTGCTAATGTGCGGGATGGCAGCCCTATGGCGTTCAGACAAGCGGTTGTTACTATCCCGTATTCTACACAACGAAACTGTTGACCTTTCTTTACTTCCTCCAGAATATATAATGCGTCATTTTTTTCGGGAGTATTGTATCCATTGTGTTTCCAAAGCTTATGCACCCATGACGATATATTTCGTACTTTCTCCAAGTCTGTTTTTCCTTTGGCTGCAATGCTATCTATTGGATACTCTTTTTTCAATCGTTCCAAATATGGGTTATTCATTCCACTTTCATAGATGAATTTGAGGTCATTATTTTGTTCTACTGTATCAAAAGTTATCTCATTTGTTTCAATACCGTTTTGAATAATGATAACCAAAGGCTTCATTCCGGCTTTTTCTATATTAAATGTGAACTTGCTATTTTCAGGAATACGTGTTTTTATACTGTCAGTATCTGTATAAAGAGAGAAATCAAGAGGATTAATGTTGATCGGAACTTTGATCGTATCGCTTCTCTGATCCGAAAATGGCATTGATTCATTTGATATTGATCCATTTACAATGAACTTTACTGTTTCAGAATTAGCTTTTATGGTTGTACTACTGTTTGATTGGGCATATAAACAATATGATGCCATGATCATATAACAAATAAATAATGCAATTCTTTTCATAATTTTATTAATTGTGTTTCATATATGACGAAGATGGAATGTAAATAGTTACAAATTATATCAGATATTTTCGTTTAAATTGTTTTTTGCCGAGGTGCGGATATATATTATAACTGTCGCTATCTGTTTCATTTCTCTTTCTCTCAATATATCCGTTTTTCATTTATTGGTTATGATGAATATATAGATTTGTTTGTAGTGACAAAAAGGTGTTCCAAATTTATTTTAATGGGAGAATTTAATTTTTACTTTTCTATCTTTGCATACTATCATTTTAAATTTAAAAATAAATTATGTCATTATATTTGAGTATAATATTACTAATTGTAGTCCTCAATTTTGTATGGACACAATATCTTGCTTACCGTAACAGGAAGCGTATGAGTCCCGAAATTCCTTCTCAGTTGGAGGGGATTTATGATGATGAAGAATATGCAAAGCAACAGGCTTACCAAAAGGAAAATAGTCGTTTTGGGTTATATGGCAGTCTTTTTTCTTTTTCAGTACTTCTCTTAGTACTGGTCTTCGGACTTTTTGGCTGGTTGGATGAATTCCTAAGGCAATTTATTAGTAATGAAATATTATTGACACTTTCTTTCTTTGGAGTGATCTATCTGATCAATGAGATTTTGAGTCTTCCATTCGATTATTATAATACGTTTGTCATCGAAGAACGGTTTGGATTCAATAAGTCTACCAAAACTATTTTCTGGCTCGATCAACTAAAGGGACTTTTGTTAGCAGTTGTTTTGGGAGGAACTATTCTGGCTCTTATTACATGGCTGTATACTGCAATCGGCGAATTGGCGTGGCTCTATGCCTGGGGTGCTATTACTGTGGTCTCTTTGTTTATGACCTTATTTTATTCCAATATAATTGTGCCATTATTTAATAAGCAAACGCCTTTAGGGGAAGGTGAGTTGCGTGATGCAATTGAGGCTTTTGCTCAAAAAGCAGGATTTGCAATTAACAATATCTATGTAATGGATGCTTCTAAGCGTTCGACCAAGGCCAATGCTTACTTTACAGGATTTGGAGCAAAGAAACGTATTGTTTTGTTTGACACGTTAATAAATGATTTAGATAAAGACGAAATTGTAGCTGTACTAGCCCATGAAATAGGGCATTACAAGAAGAAACATACACTGCAAGGTATGTTTATTTCTATTTGTTATACAGGAATCTTGTTGTTTTTACTGTCATTGCTTCTCGACAATAAAGATATTGCAATAGCTTTGGGTGGTCAATCAGCATCGTTTCATCTAGGTCTTATAGCTTTTTCTATTTTCTTTACTCCGGTTTCTTTTGTTATTAATGTGCTTTCGAGTATTCATAGCCGTAAAAATGAGTATCAAGCAGATGGTTATGCAGCCGGATTTGGGTTGGCTGATTCACTTATTAGTGGGCTAAAGAAATTGTCGGTCAAATCATTAAGCAATCTGAATCCCGATTCATTATATGTGTTTTTTAATTATTCGCATCCTACATTATTGCAGCGTATAAAAGCAATGAAAAAATAAGAATCTCATTTAAACCTTTATTATCGGCTTAGATCTTATAATTATACACAATGTTGTATTTAATATAATACACTATGAAACGCATATATATAATTCTTGTTTCTGCTCTTATAAGTATGAGCCTTTATTCTCAACCGGGTAGAGATAGAGACGTAAGGAAAGATTACCCGATGGATCAATACCAAAGAAATATCAGCAGGGATATTTTTGGCTATTTACAATACGAAAATAGTAGGGGAGAAAGAGCTTCGCTAAAAAAGGACGTTTTCGACAACTGGATATATAGTGACAATAGAAATAACGAAGTAAAATACTCTAAAGAATATTGGAATTCTATACTTCAAGATTTTCATCAAAATGATAAAAGGATCTTTCTATGGTTGATAGAAATGTATGCTGATCAGTCAAATTATAAAGAAGAGTACAAAGTCGATATTTTTGGTTATCAGCAATACGAAAACAACAAAGGACAGAGAGCCTCTCTCAAAAAGGATGTTTTTGACGCATGGGTATACAGCGATAGTAGGAATAATGAAATAAAATATTCGAAAGAATATCGCGAAGATATGCTTCGTTACTCTTATTACGATGATATGGACGCTTTTTTTCGGTTCAAAGATATGTGCGGAAACCTGTCAAATTACAAAGAAGAATACAAAATAGATATTTTCGGTTATCAGCAATATCAAAACAATCAGGGAGAAAAAGCATCATTGAAGAAAGATATTTTCGACAGAATGGTTTATGAAGATAATAAAGGAACGAAAATAGAACTTGATGAAAGAGACTGGTCTAGATTATTGAGAAAATATCATTCGGATAAAGAAGTGTTTATGATGTTTATCCAGCGTTATTTGTTCGATAACTGATTGTCCTCTTTCATTTGTGAACATTCTGTAAATTATCTAATCTGTGGTATTTCATTTCTGAAGTATTTGTTGCCGAAATAAGCTTTTATAGTACATTTGCATCTGTCAAATTGAAAATAAAAGTTTGTAAAATTTCAGATAGAAATGAAAGCAGCAATAGTTACAATTGGTGATGAAATTCTCATAGGTCAGATTGTGGATACAAATTCTGCATGGATGGCTCAGAATCTTACACTAGCCGGATTTGAGGTAGAAGAGATGCAGTCGATAGGCGACGATGCTCAGCAAATAAAAGATACGATAAGCGATGTTTTTCAGCGTGTAGATGTCGTATTGATGACAGGAGGTCTTGGACCTACGAAAGATGATATAACGAAGAAAACCCTTTGCGAGTATTTTGATACCACATTAGTTTTTGACGATGCTGTACTGGATAATATAAAGAATGTAATATCTAATTTTACATCCCTAAACGAATTGACTCGCAATCAGGCTTATGTACCTAAAAATTGTACCGTGATACAAAACAGGGTAGGTACAGCTCCTATTACATGGTTCGACTATAAAGATAAAGTGCTCGTTTCTATGCCGGGTGTACCTCACGAAATGAGATATGTAATGGAAAACGAGATACTTCCCCGCCTAAAGAACAAGTACGATATCGAGGCATATATTAAAAGAGTATTTATTGTAAAAGGCTATACTGAATCTGCTTTGGCAATGTACATTGCCGACTTCGAAGATAATCTGCCGCAAGGTTTTGGACTGGCATACCTTCCTTCTTTGGGACTGATGAAGCTTCGCTTGTTCGTCAGGGGAGAACATCGTTTGCTGGAGATGGAGGCAGAGGTTAAGAAACTACAAGCATTACTGGGCGATGCTATTATAGCAGAAGAAGATATTACTCCCGAAAAAATACTCGGAGCAAGGCTTTTCGAAAAAGGGCTTACCTTAGGCACTGCTGAAAGTTGTACAGGTGGAAATATTGCACATATGATTACATCTGTTTCGGGTTCTTCCAATTATTTCAAAGGTTCAGTCGTTTCTTATGCAAATGAGGAAAAAGTAAATGTATTGCATGTTTCTCAAGAAAATATAGATAAATATACAGCTGTAAGTGAAATTGTCGCTGCACAGATGGCAAAGGGTGCACAAAATCTCTTGAATGTAGATTGTGTAATAGCTACTACCGGAATAGCCGGACCCGATGGCGGTACAGAAGAGAATCCTGTGGGTACGGTATGGGTATGTACTGTATACAAAAATAAAAGCATTACAAAAAGGTATCAGTTTGGGAAATATCGAGAATCCAATATTATACGAGCGTCCAATAATGGAATGTTGCAACTGCTCGAAATGATAGATAACGATACATATTAAATTGCACTTCTTTATATATTAATAAGGAAAGAGAAAAAACATTGCCTCTCCAAACATCACGTCTGTAGAGGCAATTTGTAAACACAATCAATATTAAGTTAATCTTAATATTATATTATTGTGGAGACCTTATTTTTTCGATCCTGACATGATACCTGCGTCCGTATCATCATTATTCAATCGTTTGTTGCCTGCTTTGTACTGGCGTCCGAAGTTGAAGTTTATTGTAAAATTTATTACAAATATCTGTTTCAGATTATCGGTATACACCAACGATTTGTTTGGTGTCAGAGCCGAATAATTGCGGCTGCCTTGCGAATAACTTTTTGCAAATGGATTAAACATTCCTCCGGTAAGACTCCATTTTACTTTTTCCAGGCCTAATAGACGGCTTTCGTCTGAATATCCTACCGATACAATATGAAGGCGTTCTCCTCTTTCCATTGTTTCGCCCCAAAAGTTATTCCAGCGTGTATATACATCTCCTGATAAAGACCATTTTTTATAATTGAATGTAGCAGAACCTCGCACCCGCCACGAGCTATACGTATGAGTAAATTCTTCCCCATAGCTTATATATCGGTTGAATCCGGGTGTAACGGATAGTGTGAGATATTCGCCAAAGGGTTTTAATTCGAATGTTGCCTCCGTATTTAATCTATGGAATCCTTTCTGATTGATATTTGTACGAACGAATTTGCCTTCTTCAAAAGTTACTTGTTCCATGATTGGCTTATGATCGTAACTATATCTCATAAAGAATTCTGCCCCGAATATTCCTTTGTTATATCCGCCCGTTAGTGTATGGGTATAATACCATACTGTCTGGAGGTTAGGATTACCCTTTCGGATTTGTAATGAGTCAATATCTTGTTCTACATTGTTCAAGTCCGACAATGAAGGCGAATATCCTGATATGTATCCATTGTATCTGATATATGCATTGTCGTTAATATTATAAGATACACGAACATTTGGGCGGAAGATATATTTTTCGTTATGGTTTTCTCCTTGACTATTATAGTTACGCATTACGCCCAACCCTAACGAATAATTAAACTTATTCTTTTTAAATTGGAACTCTGCATAGCCGTATGTTTCAGCAAAGTTGAGTCCTACATTGGCAGCAACATTTCCTTCGTAACTATTGTTCGTATAACTTTGGGTATGTTTCAGTCCGGCTGATATCTTTCCTGCTTTCAGTGTTTTCTCATATATACCTTCCGCTATTAAGGAGTATTTATCTCCAAGTACTGATGAATATATATCTGTATTCAGTATACTGTTTCTACGTTCCTGATACGAACGTGTAGATTTAGAGTCGATATATGTGCCTACTAAATTGAATATCAAAAGCTGATCGTTCTTTAGGTTTCGTTGGTAATACAAGTCTAACGAAGGAGCATAACTTCTCCATGTCGAATGATCGGAGATTGACAGAGGGTTATTGTTATCGGAAGAGTAGATCATACTGTTTCTGTCTGAAAACTGATTCGGTGTTTTCTGATAATTATTTCTTAATGTTGCGTTAAACATGTATTTGTCCGCTTCATTCAAACTATAATTCAGAGCAACGTTCAGCCTGTCGTCTTTAAATGTTGTTGGTTGCCCTTCTTCTGTGCGAGTCAATGTTTTGTCGGGAAATACAAATGTCTCCTCATTTTCGCGTGTCCATTCTATATTTCTGCGCGACCAATATGCATTAACCCCAAACTCAGACTTCTTATGATTTACTTTAGCCGAAAGAAAATTCTCGCCCCAGCCCAATCCTCCAAATGGGACATTAGCCAGATTCGCCGATACATTTCCTCCCGAATCTCTGCGACGTGTGATATAATCGATAACAGCACCTACATTCCCGTAGCGCATTCCCGGATCGTCATGATATTCGATACGTATTATATCTTCGGGCTGAATAGCTGTAATCTCTGCGATAGTTACTTCTACTCCATTGATGCGAAGCTGTACGGCATCACCACCCGGCAAGCTAATTGTATTATTCAAAGGGTTTATAATAATACGTGATAACTGAAGATTACGTAGTAATGTAATACCGCTATTCGATGCTTTTATCTGTGCATCGGATGGGATAATTACTTTCCTGTCGGGTTTTTGTATAACTGCATTTGCTGTTACTGTTACATCTTTGAGTGCTATATCAGAGGATTTCAACGGTACATTTCCCAGATCTGTGTTTTCAACTGCATTCTTAACAGGAATATACCTTTTCCCATATCCTACAAATGTGGCTGATAATATATAGTCACCTGTGGGGATGTTATTAAACGCAAATAGACCTTTTGTATCTGATGATGCGCCTGCTACAAAACTTGAGTCTTGTTTCAGCAGTGCTATGTTTGCAAATTCTATAATGTCATGAGTATCTGTATCAACTACGGTTCCTGATATATTAATCTGACCTAACAGTGTTGATGAGACGATTATAAATAGTGCGGCTAGTATTATTAATCTTTGTTTCATATTCCTTACATATTGATTTGTTGTATCGAGCTCGTTACTTTTATGACGTAGTTGCCTCGGAAAAGGTTACATGTAAAAATGGATTTTTCTATATATTCTTATCTGAAGATTAAAAAATACGAATGGATTTGTGTTTTAATATTCTGTTTATATGTGTATTATGCTTTGTGTGAAAATATTTTCCTTTGATAGCTAAAGAGCAAGAATGTTTTTTGAAAATTATTTAATGTATCTTTGCTTCTTTAGAAAAAGTGATGACAGAAGCATATTCTACCGATTGTAAAAAGACATTTTCGAAACAAGAGAAGCTTTGTAGTACGAAGGCTATTGAGAACATTTTTGCAAATGGAGATTCTTTTGTGGCTTATCCTCTACGAGTTGTTTATTTATTCACTGATGAGGATAATAAGGAGAATCAGTATGCTTCGGTGATGATAAGTGTGGCTAAGAAAAAGTTTAAACGAGCGGTAAAGCGCAATAGGGTAAAACGTCTGATAAGGGAAGCTTACAGGTTAAATAAATCATCATTGTCGGAACTGTTACAAACTCATAACAAGTGTTTGGATATTGCTTTCTTGTATTTAAAGACAGAATTACCTACGTATGCTGAGATAGAGAAGGCAATGCAAAAGGCTCAACTCTTATTATCCGATAAGATTAGGAAAATAGAACAAACCGAATGAAGAAGCTATTATCCTGGATATTGTTGTTGCCTGTATATTTCTACAAATACAGTATCTCGCCTATGCTACCCCCCTCGTGTCGTTATACACCTACATGTTCGGAATACGCAATTCAGGCAATAAAAAAATACGGACCATTCAAAGGTTTTTGGTTGGCGACAAAGCGTATTGCTCGCTGCAATCCTTGGGGTGGACATGGGTATGATCCAGTTCCTTAAAATAAAAAGAACCCCCTTCGATTTGTCGAGAGAGTTCTTCTTTACTCAAGTGTTATTAAATGTCAAAATTAAATATTGATAGCTTTCTCAGTTTTTATTTTCTGTATTTCCTTTTCAGCTTTCATCTTAGCTTTTAGTTTAGTCTTTTCAGCTTTCTCCTTGGCTTTTGCTATAGCCTTATCTGCTTTTTTCTGAGCATCCTCAGCTCCTTTTTTCGAATCTTTTTCCATTCTTTTTTTAGCGTCGTCTGCGGCTTTTTTAGTATCAGAATCTATTTGCTTTTTTGCCTTTTCTATTTCCTGCTCCATTTTTTTATCTGCATCGGCAGCATCTTTTGCGGCTTTGGTTCTTATACTTTCTATTTTAGCTGCGGTTCTTTCGCTGATAACGATTTTTTCTTGAGCTTTGATAGTTGTGACGGTTGTCATTGCTGTTAATATAAACAGACTGACTATTAATTTTTTCATAATTGTAAGTAATTAAATGTAGTTTACGATTGGTTCAATTAATTAGTTTGTTCTAAATGTTTTCAATATTGTGTAGGATAAATATAATGAAAAAAATACAAATTGAAATTTTTTATGTTTTTATTTAATATTCTGTATGTTGCATTATGTTGTGTTATATTTTTTGCATAAATATATTTGTTTTTTCGGAAACAATGTTTTCTTTTGAGAAAAATATGAATATTATAACATTAAAATACAATGAAAGACTCAATATTGAGAGAGGTCACTCCTCTATCGCAAAGGGACTGTTTCATGATTTTTTCGCGTATAAAACAGCATTTTACATTTCCTATTCATGTCCATGCCGAGTTTGAGCTGAATTTTATAGAAAATGGAGCGGGAGCAAGACGGGTAGTCGGCGATAGTATAGAGGAGATTGACGATTTAGAACTAACCTTAATCACCGGGTCTAGCCTTGAACATGGTTGGCTGGATCATAAATGTCAGTCGAAAGAGATAAAGGAAATAACAATTCAGTTTCATGGCGACCTTCTGAATGAACAGCTTTTGCAGAAAAATCAATTCAGGTCGGTAAAAGAGATGTTTGAGAAAGCCATTTATGGGGTTACCTTTTCGAAGGAGACCATAAAGCAAATAAAAGACAGGCTATATTCTCTTGCTTCGGAACATGAGGGAGCTCATTCTGTTTTAAATCTGTTTGGTATCCTATCCGATTTGTCTTTATCGCCTATGCGCGAATTATCCAGCCGATCGTTTAATGAACATACGCAAAATTATGATAGCAGGCGGATAGAACGTGCTTACAATCATATGTTGGAAAATTATAGTAAAGAAGTCCGGCTTTCCGATGTTGCAAATCTGGTCGGGATGACCGAAGTTGCTTTCAGCCGTTTTATAAAACAGCGTACAGGTCGTAATTTTATCGATTCGTTAAATGACATACGCTTAGGGCATGCTACGCGTATGCTGGTTGATACTACTCATAGTGTTGCTGAGATTAGCATTGTGTGCGGGTTTAACAATCTGTCGAACTTTAATCGTATATTCAAAAAGAAAAAAGGATGTACTCCACGCGAATTTAGAGAAAATTATAAAGAGTCTAAGTTTTTTGTGTGATAATACTTTTTTGTCAATTTATGATATTTTTTTGATTTTGACTTAATGTTTTTTCTATATGTGTCAGCTGAAAAATATTATTATTATCCTTTGTGAATAATCCTTATTTATATAATATGTATCTTATAATTAGATGCTAAAGTAGATTCTGTGCTTGCTAGCGAAAGAGTCTACTTTTTGTTTTTGATAATAAAGTATTACTATGTGATAATATAGTATTTGTTATATTTTATTATCATAAATACATTTGTATTACGCTAAGAAGCAATATGAGAATAAAGCAAATCTAACCGTGTAAAAATATTACTAATCATTATCGAAGCCTTAAATTATGAGAAAAATCCTTTTTTTATTGCTCCTGATATGTATGGTTCCATGTGCTATGTATGCGCAGAACTATCAAATTTCAGGGAAGGTAACAGATGCTAAAGACGGCTCACCGATGCCGGGTGTGACAGTTCAAACACAGACCAAAGTCGGTGTGATGACTGACTTTGACGGAAATTATACTATAAAAGCGAATAAGGGCGATGTCCTTACATATTCTTTTATAGGTATGACGCCCCAATCAGTAAAAGTAGAATCAGATAAACCTATTAATGTTGCCCTTCAGGAAGACAATGTGGCTTTGGAAGAAGTCGTTGTTGTTGGGTATGGTACAATGAAGAAAAGTGACCTGACGGGTTCTGTTAGTAGCTTATCGGCAGACAGGCTTAAAGAGTCCGTTATCACAAACCTCGACCAGGCGCTCCAAGGGCGTGTGGCCGGAGTACAGGTTGCTTCCAACTCGGGAGCACCGGGAGCAGCTACCTCGATACGTATTCGTGGTGCTTCTTCTATTAATTTGACAAATGAACCTCTGTATGTGATTGACGGAGTGCCAATGAGTGGTGCCGGTTCATCTACAGTCGGTTTTTCTTGGTCGGGAGGTTCTAACGGTCAAAACGTAGTAAACCCATTATCAGCTATTGCTCCAAGCGATATCCTATCTATAGATGTATTGAAGGATGCGTCCGCAGCCGCAATTTATGGTTCTGCCGGAGCTAACGGGGTTGTGATCGTTACAACTAAAAGAGGAAACAAAGGGCGTACAAATATTACGTACGATGGAAGTATTTCTCTTCAATCTCCTATCGATAAATTGGATATGATGAACCTACGCCAGTATGGAACTTACCAACAACAGCTTTACAATGAAGGTTTCTTGCCGAATGTTGATCAGGCTTACCTTGATCCTTCTTTGTTGGGCAAAGGTACAAACTGGCAAGATGCCGTAATGGATAATGCATGGATGCAAAACCATAGCCTTTCCCTAAATGGAGGAACAGATAAAACTCAATATCTGGCATCTATAAGTTATACAAATCAAGACGGTATATTACTAAATTCAGATTTTGAGCGATTTACCGGTAGGGTGAACGTTGATAATGAATTTAATAAATATATAAAGGTCGGAGCATCTCTTTCCTATTCACGGACAGATGAATCTATTATCAATAACGATGGTATAAATGGTGTGGTAATGCAAGCTGCATTAATGTCGCCGGCAGTTCCTGTTTATGACTTTGATGGAAATTATGCAGGACCTGAGACCGTAAATGGGTCTTCGATATACAACCCTGTGGCATTGACCAAAGATCAGATCAATACATTGCGCCGCGAGAGGGTTATAGCTAATATTTATGGGCAGTTTACTCTCAATCAATATCTTAATTTTCGTTCAGAAGTCGGTATTGATGGCTCCAATAGTACAAATAAGGGATTCAAGCCAAGTTATGAATATGGTCAGTTGAAGAATACCAATGTAATGATTATGCAAAACGAAGCGCATAGCTTATATTGGAACTGGATGAACTATGCTACATACAATCAGACTTTTGATAAACACAGCATTAACTTAATGGCCGGAACAGAAGCTTCTAAATCATCATGGGAAAGCCTGCAATTACAAAAAGATCAATTGTCTTCAAATGATATTCATGTGATTGGTTCTGATGGTAAGTTTGTGGCAAGTAATGGTACAAAAGATTCTTCAGCAAAAGTTTCTGTTTTTGGACGTGCGAATTATAATTTTGACAATCGTTACTTATTAACCGCAACTTTAAGGGCGGATGGATCTTCTAGATTTGGCGTAAACCGTCGTTGGGGATATTTTCCATCATTTGCTGCAGCATGGCGCATATCTAGTGAAAAATTTATGGAGGAAACACAAAACTGGTTGTCGAATCTGAAATTGAGGTTGGGGTATGGTATGAATGGGAATGATGGATTACCTACATATCGTTATGGATCTACTATGCAAGCTTTTCAAACCGTGTTTGGTACAGCTTATCGTATGTCAAATAATGCTAACCCTGACCTGAAATGGGAAGCTTCGGTACAATATAATGGAGGTATTGATTTGGGATTATTTAATAATCGAGTTAATCTTACTGTAGATACATATTATAAGACTACAAAAGATCTCTTACTTCAACCTTCCGTTTCGCCGGTTCTTGGAGGTTTAGGATGGACTGATATTCAGACTCCATGGATGAATATTGGAAAAGTGGAAAACCGAGGACTTGATATATCATTGAATACACATAATATAGCGGGTAAAGATTTTAATTGGACTTCAGCCTTATCATTCTCTTTAAACCGCAATAAAGTAAAAGAGCTGGATGACTTGGGTACCCCTTCTTATGGAAGATTAGATTGGTATGCTGCATTTCAAAGTGTATCGATGATTTCGGTAGGACAACCTATCGGTGTATTTTATGGATACAAAACCGACGGACTTTATAAAGATGCGGAAGATTTGAGAAATTCTGCGAAGCCCGAAGGTGTAGAGATTCATCGCACTACCGGAGCTTGGGTTGGTGATGTTAAGTTTAAAGATATCAGTGGACCGAATGGTGTTCCTGATGGCATCATTAACGAATATGACCAAACGGTTATTGGAGATCCTAATCCGGACTTTACTTTTGGTTTTTCTAATACGTTTAACTACAAAGATTGGGAACTAGGCATTGGCCTCACCGGATCGGTAGGAGCTGATATCTTGAACTATGTACGTGTAAAAACAGAAGGTGTGATGTCTCAGTGGGACAATCAGTCGACCACAGTACTCAATCGTGCACAATTGGGATACGTTAATGGAAATAAATATGATGTGGCAAATGTAGATAATAGCTATATAATCAATCCGAATGCAACATTACCTCGTTGGAGCGGCAATGATATCAATGGTAACAACCGTATGAGTGATCGTTGGATCGAAGATGGAAGCTATTTGCGCATTCAGAATATATCATTAGCATATAACCTGCCAAAGATTTGGTTGAAGAAGACAGGCATATCTAATTGTAAACTCTATTTCAACGTTCAGAATGTGTATACGTTTACAGGTTATTCAGGTTTAGATCCTGAAATTGGTTCTTACAACCAGCAGGCAGGTCTTTCTAACGTGGATATGGGACGTTATCCATCACCTCGTGTATTTACTTTAGGTGCAAATGTTACTTTCTAATTTTAAAGATAAAAACATGAAGAATATTAAAAATATAATCAAATCAATTTGTCTTTCATCCATTATCCTGGGTGCTACATCTTGTAATGATTTCTTGACTATAGTTCCTGAGTCAGAGCAGGTGCTGGAGACATATTACACATCAGAGTCTGCCGTTAATGCCAACTCTGCCTCTCTGTATGCTGCGTTTGTCTGGCAAGACTTTGGAATGAATTTTATGTGGATGGCAGGAGATGAGCTTGCCGGAGACCTTTATTACACTTACGATCAGGAAGGTCAATTCTATTATATGACTTTCCAGAATGGAAATTCCTTCCTTACTCAGGGCTGGAATGGACTTTACCGTGTAGTTTCGTATTGTAATAATATTATCAATGGGATGCCTGCCGCAGCAAGATCTAATGGAGTTTCAGAAACGGTAATAAATCGTGCTCTTGGCGAGGCTCGTTGTATTCGTGCTATTGCTTATTATTGGTTAACAGAGTACTGGCAAGATGTTCCGATTATAACAAATAATAATATCTCCGGAGGTCTGGTGATCCGCCATAAGCAAGCAAGTGTTTACGAATTTATCCGTCAGGATCTCGAATTCGCTAAAGACAATCTTCCTTCAACTCCATTTCAGACCGGTAGATGCTCAAAATATACAGCTATAGGTATGTTGGCAAAGCTTCATCTAACGATGGCTTCTCACCTTTCTGATGCATCATCATCCGATAATTTTGCCAAAGCTAAATCTTACGCAGCTGAGGTAATTAATGATAGTGGGCTGAAATTATATTCAGACCTTTCTACAATGTTTTATCCAAAAGGAAACAACTCTTCAGAGTCTTTGTTTGCTATACAATGTACAAACGATGGTTATGGATACGGTAACGGACGCAATGTCTCTTTGTCTCGTAATGCACTGATTACTTTAGGTTCATCTTGGGGAGCAGGTAAGGGGCCGACTCTTAGTTTGCAAGAAGCTTTTGATTCGAATGATGCCCGCCGTTATTATACATACATGCGCAATGGTGATAGCTATCCAAATTTGGGTGGCGGTGGATATACTTATCATAATTTTTCGCAAGATGAGTCTACCGAAACATCAAATGGTATGTTGGCACATGTAAGGAAATACGTAATCGGAGCTAATTCCGATTGTGACGGAGTTGCGGGAACATCCAATCAGGACGCAGGTAATAATATTTATTTACTCCGTTTGGCAGATGTATATCTGTGTTATGTTGAGGCATGTATCGGCTCGGGTACATCTACTACTGACGCTTTGGCATTGACCGTATATGATAAGGTACGTGAACGTGCCGGATTTTCTACAAAAGCCACTTCTATAACTTACGATCAGTTGATCAAAGAACGTCGTGTCGAATTTGCTCTTGAAGGTGTCAACTTCCTTGACATTAAACGCATGAGCTATAGGGATATGAATAAGGCTCTTTCTTATTTGAATGGAATGAAGCGTGAGCGTCAATATATTTCTAATGGTAGTTATACATGGCAAGAACGTAATGCCAGCAATGCACATCACGGAGGGTTTACTCCTCTCGATCCGAGCGATGATTCTTCGGGTAAAGGTTCTATATTCTATCTTGATAAAAATGTAGGAACTATAACTATTACAGAAAAAAATCTTGTATTGCCTGTTCCTGCGGAAACAGTAACAAAGACACCAAGTATAACTCAGGAACCGGTTGATTATGCATTTTAACTTTTAAGTAAGACTAGATTATGAAAAAATATATTTTAAATATAGCTATTGTATTACTTGCTCTTGTCTCATTCAATTCGTGCTCGGATGATGACGATAAAGGCGGCTCGGGAGGAGGTACTCCGGTCGTTAGATACATACGCCCATGCGACGCAACTATTTCTGATTCTTTATTGACAAGCGGATATTTGGGTACTCAGATTGCCATTATTGGGGAAAACTTGTCGAAAGTTAATAAGGTTTATTTTAATGATCAGAAAGCCAAGTTAAACCCGAATTTTGTGACGGACAATACTATTATTGTTAATATACCTTCAGGTATTCCTGGAGAGAAGCAAGATTTGATTAAGTTATATACAAATAATGACTCTTGCTATTATACTTTCGAAACAAAAGTTCCTGCACCTGCACCTAAATCCATGACATGTGAATATGTTGATGATGGTAATGTTGCTTATATTCATGGTCTTTATTTTATTCATGAAGACGCTAACCCTTTGACTGTAACTTTTGAAGGAGGATTCCAAGGTGAAGTTGTGAGCCATGATTTAGATAATATAGCAGTAAAAGTTCCTGTAGGTGCTAAGCCCGGACCTATAAAAGTTACATCTGTATATGGTACAACTGAAAGTCCATTCTATTTTAGAGATAATAGAAATATCATTCTAGATTTTGATACAAAGTTTGCTGATGGTGGATATCATCATGGATGGCATGCCGGCTCAGGATATAGTACTGACGGTGGATTAACCGGTTGTGGGCAGTATCTGATATTTACAGGAGAAATGGATGATGACAAATGGGATGATAGCAAATTTGGTTATGAACGCTGGACATATCGTACTACCGATCCTGATTTCTTTGATGCAGGTGCCCTTGATAAATATGTTTTAAAATTTGAGGTAAATATACCTGATGTATGGTCTGCTGCTGCTCTTCAAATTATTTTTACAGGAGCTTCAGATGTTTGGATGAATTGGCAGGAAGGTGGTCCTACCGGTGGTAACCCTAATAATGCTTATTTGTCAAATAGTAATTATCCTCGGGCATTGTGGATTCCATGGGCAGATACAGGCACTTATGTAAGTAATGGTTGGGTTACGGTAACCATACCAATGACAGATTTTAAATATAGCAAAGATGGTACTAACCTGAATAAGGTAAATGCTGCAGGACATTACTCCGGTATTACATTATTTGTTAATGGAGGAGGAGTAACAGGTACACCTTGTAACCCTACATTCCATATTGATAATGTACGTGTTGTTAAAGCTCAATGATAATTGCTAAAATTATAAGAATATGATATTGAATAATATATATGGTAAAGTCGTTTTAGTAATGCTGGTAATTTTTGCAGTTACATTCTCGGCATGTTCTAACGATGATGATAATGGTTCGGGTGCTGTGGTTCTTGAAGCTTTTGGCCCAAGTCCGGCTCTACGTGGTAGCGAGCTTACCTTTATAGGGAAAAACCTTGATAAAGTAACAAGTGTAATTCTTCCCGAAGGTATTGAGGTTACTGATATAGAAGTGGTAAGTAAAGAAAAAATAAAGATTACCATTCCTCAGGATGCTAAAGAAGGCTATGTTAAACTTGTTGTTTCAGGTTTAGAAATAACTACCAAAACGTTGCTTAAATATACAGAGCCTATATCTATTACCAAGTTTGCACCATCACCTGTCAAGGCAGGTCAGACATTGACAATAGAAGGTGATTATCTGAATTTGATTCAGAAAGTAGTCTTTTCTGATAATGTGGAAGTATCTTATAAAGATTTTTTGACATGGGAGCGTAAAAAGATTGAAGTCGTTGTTCCTCGCGAAGCACAGACCGGTATTATTATTTTGGCTGACACAGCTGCTATTCCCGTAGAATTGAAATCAGAAACAGAATTGCAAGTAGTTCTCCCTTCTGTAGAAAAGGTATTGGATCTTACAAATAAAAAACCCGGAGATGTAGTTTCTACAATAGGTCAGAATCTTGATCTGGTAGAGTCAGTACAGCTTCCTGATGGAGCGCCTGTGGCTCATGCAATAAAAGATGACGTATTGGCATTTACTCTGCCTGAAGGTATCACCGATGGCGCTATTGTAATGGTTGCTTACTCGGGCGTGCATGTAGCTATAGCTAATATAGGTGTCGCTGTGCCAACGGATTTGGTGGCTACTCCTGCTACAGGCATAAAGGATGGTAGTGTCATTTCGATCAAAGGGGTTAATATGGATTTGGTTACTACAGCATTATTCCCAGGAGTATCAGAGGCTGTAACACCTACATCGAAGAGTGCAACGGAAATAAAAGTAACTACTCCAACTAATGCCAAAACAGGAGATCTTATTCTAAATACCGCTAGTGGAAAAACTGTATCAGTAAAAATTACTACGTTAAAACCTGAGATATTGTCATACAATCCATCTTCTGTCGCTGCCGGTAATGAATTTACAATAAAAGGTAAGAATCTAGATCTTGTTACATCTGTAACATTCGGAGGAAACAAAGTTGTTGAAGTTACTCCAACATCTTCTACTGACTTGGTGGTAAAAGCCCCGGTAGATGCAGAGACTGGAGAACTGACATTAACAATGAAAAATGGAGAGACTGTAAAGAGCTCCGTTTTGACAGTGACTAAACCAGACTTCTGTTATATAGCTGTTCTTCCGGGTTCAGATGAGGAAATCAAGTCAGGTACTATTTTGAAAGTAGATGTTCAGAATGCTGATAAACTGACCAATGTGCAGGTAAACGGAAATAATACACAGTATATTTTGCAAGGTTCTACTCTTAGTATACTTGTTCCAAGTAATGCTAATGGAAATACAGCATTTAAGCTGATCTCATCTAACGGAGAAGTGACTTATACGATACGTATTATCTCTTCGGGGATAGTAGAAACTGTGATAATGAATGAAACACGTGACCTTGGATCTTGGGCGGGTGAAGGAGCTGGAGGCGCATTCCGTCTGTATAAGGAATCTTTTGATGGAATAAAAGCCGGAGCAATACTTAAATTCTATTTTACAGTTACCGGATATGGACAATTGCAGATTAATAATGCAAACTGGGCAACGTGGGATACACCTGTATTTACTGATACAAGTTTAACATATTATGAGATGGAATTAACTCAACCATTCCTTGACAATATATTAGGAGCTAACGATGGTTGGTCAACTACAGCAATTGTTATTCAAGGGGAGCATCTTGTAATCTCTAAGGTTTCTATTATAACTGGTCGGTAATATTATAAAATAAAGGCTTGCCTAATCTGAATTTATATTAGGCAGGCTTTTTACAAAAATATGTATTATGAAAAAAATAGCACAAAATATTTTTTATATCTTACTGGGGGTTATCCTAATGACTGCCTGTACCGATGTTGATGATCCGGTTATCGGCGATCCGGGTGTTCCCCAATTAGCAAGCAGTACACCTGTTGATGGAACAACAGATTTGCCTGAAGGTGACATAACTATTGTTCTGAATTATGATCAGAATATATTCTGTCCCAAAGCCGGACAGGAAAAGATTACTATAGAGGGAGCTACTATAACGGATGTTTCATTTAAGTTAAGTCAGATAACGATTAAAGCTACCGGATTGGAAAAAGGTAAGACTTACAAACTAGTTGTACCTGCAGGTGTTGTACTTGGACCGACTTATATAGAAGTGCCTGAAACATCTATCAGCTTTACAACGAAGGCCGATCCTGTTATAACAGCTACGCTTTGTAATCCGAATGCTACAGCTCAGGCAAAGAAGGTGTATCAGTTTTTGGTGGAAAGCTATAAACAAAAAGTTATCTCCGGTACGATGGCTAATGTAAATTGGAATGTAGAAGAAGCAGAAGCCGTTCATACTCTTACCGGAAAATACCCGGCATTAAATACTTTCGATTATGTGCATCTGCCATATTCTCCTAGCAACTGGATTGACTATAGCGATATTTCGCCTGTAAAAAACTGGTGGGATGCAGGTGGATTGGTTTCTATTATGTGGCATTGGAATGTTCCTGTATCGGCTAGGTTATGGAATGGTAATGTAGCTATGCCTTCCGATTGGTCGGGCAATGTACAGCTTACTGATGCGTCAGCTCTTGAGGGATTTGCATCAGCGAAGGTTAACGATATTATCCGTGTTGCAATCAAAGACGTGGCATCAGGGGCTCAAGGCTCACTAAAAGGTAGTGACTGGGGACAGATTGCCGATGGTTACGAATATTTTTCTATCAGTGGCGATTATTATGAGATGAAAATAACAGATGCTATCCTAACTAAATTAAAGTCTTCGGGTCTTATCATAAGCGGACATGATTACACTGTAACAGCTGTTTATCTGATACCTGCCGATTCAAATGGAGATTATGCTTTTTACAAAGCTGATACATACTTCGATGCAGCCAAGGCTACAGTTGAAGGAACACGTGAAAATGAAGTCTTTAAGGCCGATCTTGCAAAGGTAGCTACTTCATTGAAACAATTACAATCGGAAGGAATTGCTGTTATCTGGCGTCCGTTCCACGAAGCTGCCGGCGGCTGGTTCTGGTGGGGTAAAGATGCTGATTCTTGCAAAAAGCTCTGGATTGCTATGTTCGACTATTTCAAATCGCAGGGTGTAAACAACCTGATCTGGGTGTGGACAAGCGAGTCTGACGATAGTAGCTGGTATCCGGGCGATGAGTATGTAGATATCATTGGTCGTGATTTATATAGTAAGAATACAAGCGATTGTGTATCTATATACCAATCGGAGTTTGCTCGCTATGGGCATAAGGTGATTGCCCTTTCCGAATGTGGAACAGTTGGTCTTCTATCCGAACAGTGGAGTGCTGGTGCACGTTGGGCGTGGTTTATGCCATGGTATGGAAAAGCTGATAGTGGTAGTAAACATGCTACTGACGAATGGTGGAAAGATGCAATGAAGCAAACTTATGTGATTACTCGTGACCAGGTTCCGAGCATGAAATAATATAAAGAATGAATATTAACTCTCTCCTTGTTTTAGGGCAAGGAGAGTTTTTTTACAAAATATAGAGAGTTATGATTAAGAATTTTTACAAGGCTTACATTCTACTGTTTTTCCTGTTTGTCGGATGTAGCGGAGACAATGCAGATCAAATAATTGCTCAGACTTTTGTAGAGCAGCATGGTCAACTTTCAGTAAAAGGTACTTCATTGGTAGATAAGGACGGCAAGAAAATAGCTCTCAAGGGGGTAAGCTTTGGGTGGCATAATTGGTGGCCACGCTTTTATAATGAGTCTACTGTAGCATGGCTCAAATCGGATTGGAATTGTAATATGGTACGTGCAGCAATCGGGGTTGAACCCGAAGGAGCATACATAACCAACCCTCAAAAAGCGAACGAATGCCTCGATAATGTTGTTGATGCGGCCATAGAAAATGGAATGTATGTTATTATAGACTGGCATAGTCATGGCATAAAGACACGGGAAGCCAAGGAGTTTTTTACAAGGGCTGCCAATAAATACAAAGGCTACCCGAATATAATATACGAAATATTCAATGAGCCGGTAGAAGATTCTTGGGAAACAGTAAAAGCATACTCGGAAGAAATAATTAAAACGATTCGAGCGATAGATACTAAGAACGTAATATTGGTAGGTACACCTCATTGGGATCAGGATATACATTTGGCTGCAGATAATCCAATCGAAGGATATGATAACATCATGTATACACTACACTTCTATGCTGCAACACACAAGCAATATTTACGTGATAGGGCTGATTATGCCATCGGAAAAGGACTTCCTATTTTTGTGTCGGAGTGTGCAGGAATGGAAGCATCGGGTGATGGTACCATAAACAAAACAGAATGGAATAATTGGTTGAACTGGATGAAACAACATCAGATAAGTTGGGTTGCGTGGTCTATCGCAGATAAAAACGAAACATGTTCGATGATTAAAGATTCTACATCTCCTGCTACCGGCTGGAAAGATGCCGATTTGAAAGAATGGGGTAAAATAGTAAAGGCCGCACTACAGTAAAAAGAACAGTGAGTTGTAATTATAGATTAAAAAAGTATTATTCTTTGTATGGATGTCGGTATTCTCCATACTGTCTCTTGAATATTCTTATTTATATGTCTAATAAGCCAATAATGTTTAGTTTGTAGACGCTGTAAAATGCCCAAAAAAGTATTATAATTGATTAAAAAAGTATTTGTAATAAGATGCCGACAATTATAAATTTGTACTATCTATCATTAAATAGAATCATAGCTAAAAGACCATGAAAAAATATACGATATATCTCTTATCCGTAATCACTTTCTTTCTTATTTTATCCTGCAAACAAGCGGTAAAAGAAAATTTCGACCCGACCGTTTCCGAATCATTTTCTGCCGATTGGAAATTTCATGCCGGAGAAGGTGTCGATAGTCTTTGGATGAATGTAGACTACAATGATACTGCATGGCAAGAAGTGTTGTCGTCTAAATCCTTAAAAGATCAAAACATCAAATTGGATAACGGCTTTGGTTGGTATCGTAAAAGAATACAAATGTCGGATGTCTTAGTCAATGCCATAAAGAATAAAGGTGGAATTATGCTTCATCTCGGACGTTTGGCTGCTACCGATGAGGTTTACTTTAATGGTAAGCTTGTAGGTAAAACGGGTCAATTTCCGCAAGACTATAGAGGCTACTTTGACAATGAACGAAACTATTTTGTTCCCGAAGAAGATATTAATCTTACAGGAGAAAATCTGATTGCGATTAAGTTTCATGATGGTTGGAATGTCGGTGGCTTCCTCCAAGGGGCTGCTCTATCGATCTCTACCGCTGAAACAAAAGATAAATTAGCCTTAAATGTTCAGGTGGCGGACTCCGACTATATATTTATGGCTCCTAGTCCTGTTCAGATAAAAGTAAATATCGATAATAAGAACAAATGGGCAGTACAAGGACGATTGTTGGTAACGCTCACAACAGACGATTATCAACCGCTAAAGGCTGACTCTATGAATATAGAAATAGATGGAAAAGCTTCAATATCCAAATCCTTTAGCTTTGATAATCCAAATCCCGGTTTTTATAGATATACCGTTCAGTTCAGACGCAACGACACAATAGCCTGTGAGAAAAAGTTTAATGTCGGCTTTGAACCCGAAAAGATTAACTCGCCTCTCGATGCAAAAGATGATTTTAAAGCATTTTGGGATAACAACTTGAAAGAGCTTGCAAAAGTTGCACCGGATTATAAATTGACACTCGTTCCCGAGTATTCGAAAATAGATTACGATGTCTATTTGGTTGAAATGGGTTCTTTTGGTAATGAGCTGATAAGAGGATATTATGCTAAGCCTAAAAGAGAAGGTAAGCATCCCGTAATTGTAGAATATATGGGATATGGCTCACAACCTTATCCACCAAATCAGTGGTGGGATGGATTTGCATACTTTGTTTTATCGATCAGGGGGCAAGCATTGAATCAACCAACAAATCGTTTTGGAACATGGATTACATACGGGCTCGATAATAAAGATAATTATTATTATCGTGGGGCATTCTTGGATGTAGTCAGGGCACTTGATTTTGTTTGCAGCCGACCAGAGATAGACTCCGAAAAGATTGCTGTAAGAGGTGGTAGCCAAGGTGGAGCACTTTCATTTGTGGCTGCGGCTCTCGACAAACGCGTAAAAGTAGCAGCACCCAGTATTCCTTTCTTATCCGATTATCCTGATTATTTCAAAATAGCCCCTTGGCCTAAAAGCGATTTTGATAATTATATGACAACACATCCCGAGGCTAAATGGGAAGACGTTTATTCACTTCTTACTTATTTTGATATCAAGAATCTGGCTCAGTGGATTGAATGTCCTCTTATTATGGGGATTGGAGTTCAGGATAACGTTTGTCCGCCTCACATAAATTTTGCGGCTTATAATCAGGTAAAATCCGAAAAACGCTGGATGGCATTCCCTGAGTTTGCCCACAGTGTTGGCAAAGAGTATAATGATGCTTCGAAAGCGTTTATCAAAGAAAAATTAAACATAAAATAATAATGAAGAAACTAATTCTTTTTACGATCACAGTTCTAAGTCTTTTTTCTTGTAACAGTAAGAAAAGTACAACCATGTCGGAATCTGCTTTTGTAAAACAAAAAGATGGTCACTTTGTAATAGGCGACAATCCGTATTATTTTATTGGTACAAACTACTGGTATGGCGCAATATTAGGCTCTACAGGAGAAGGAGGAAACCGTGAACGCTTGTTGAAAGAACTCGACTTCATGAAAGAAAATGGCATCAATAACTTACGTGTACTGGTGGGGGCAGATGGTGTTGCCGGACAAGCAGTAAAAGTGAGGCCAACGTTGCAAACAGCACCCGGGGTATACAACGATACTATTTTCGATGGACTAGACTTCTTCATGGCAGAGCTGGGCAAACGCAATATGCATGCTGTTCTCTATCTCAATAATAGCTGGGAATGGAGTGGCGGCTATGGTCAGTATCTCGAATGGGCAGGAAAAGGAAATGTTCCTGAAAAAGGAGTTTATGATTGGCCTGTATTTGTTAAGCATGTGGCACAATATGCCGACTGCGACAGTTGCCATACAATGTTTTTAAATCATGTAAAGCATGTTGTTTCTCGTACAAATAAATATACAGGAAAAAAATATACCGAAGATACAGCCCTTATGTCGTGGCAGGTGGGAAACGAGCCGCGTGTGTTTAGTGACGAAGGTAAACCTGCATTTAAGAAATGGCTCAAAGAAACAACAGCATTGATACGTTCGCTAGACTCTAATCATCTCATATCAATCGGAAACGAAGGACTTATGGGTTCGGAAGGAGATATGAATCTTTATGAAGAGATACATGCAGATCCGAATGTCGATTATCTGACAATACATATTTGGCCTAAAAACTGGAGTTGGATCGATATAACCAAGATTAAAGAATCGGTAGATAAGGCAATTGAGAGAACAGATAAATATATCTCTGAACATCTGGCTATCGCAAAAAAACTGAATAAACCGATGACAATCGAAGAATTTGGCTTTCCTCGCGACAATCATAAATATACACGGGATGATCCTGTTACAGCCCGTGATAGATACTATGCCAATATCTTTGAACACATAGTAACAGCGTCTAAGGATAAAGGAAATATTGCAGGTTGTAATTTCTGGGCATGGGGTGGATTAGGACGTCCGGCTCATGAATTTTGGAAACCGTGGGATGACTATGTAGGAGATCCGGCGCAAGAAGAGCAAGGTTTGAACTCTGTGTTTGATACAGATTCAACAATTAAATTAATAAAAGAATATGCAGATAAGTTAAATACTAAATAGAAGCTAAAACACAAAGAGTAAAGTAATTCTAATAAAACTTAATCAGGTTGAACCCCTTAAAAATCAAGTGATGAGCAACATTTTCAATACACGTCTTAACGCTGTTACAGCAGAATATGAGAATTTAGTTACATTAAAAAATGAACCAATATTACCGGGAAATGGTATTTTCGAACGATATAAAAATCCTGTATTAACAGCCGGTCATGCTCCTGTCTTCTGGCGTTATGACCTCAATCCCCAGACCAACCCTTATTTTATGGAACGTTTTGGAATAAACGGAACATTCAATGCAGGAGCAATCAAGTGGAATGGGAAATATATAATGGCTGTACGTGTCGAAGGCAATGATCGTAAATCGTTCTTTGCAATAGCCGAAAGTCCAAATGGTATAGATAATTTCCGCTTTTGGGATTATCCTATTGCTATGCCTGAAACTGACAACCCTGATACAAATGTTTACGATATGCGCCTTACTGCTCACCAAGATGGATGGGTTTATGGTGTGTTCTGCTCCGAAAGGAAAGACCCGAAAGCGCCAGCCGGAGATTTGTCTTCAGCTGTAGCTGCAGCAGGTATTGCACGTACAAAAGATCTGATCAATTGGGAGCGTCTGCCTGATCTGAAAACAAAGAGTCAGCAACGGAATGTTGTTTTACATCCCGAATTTGTAAACGGAAAATATGCACTTTATACACGCCCTCAAGACGGATTTATCGATGCCGGTAGTGGTGGCGGAATCGGTTGGGCACTGATAGATGATATTACCAATGCAGAGGTGAAAGAAGAAAAGATAATCAATTTCCGTTATTATCATACTATCAAGGAATTGAAAAATGGAGAAGGTCCGCATCCTATAAAAACATCAAAAGGCTGGTTACACCTTGCACATGGAGTGCGTGCCTGTGCTGCGGGATTAAGATATGTATTGTATCTTTACATGACCGACTTGGAGCAGCCCGATAAGTTGATAGCAGAACCTGCAGGACACTTAATGGCTCCGATGGATGAAGAAAGGGTAGGAGACGTGTCTAATGTATTATTTACGAATGGTTGGATAGCGGACGACGATGGTACGGTATATCTGTATTATGCTTCATGCGACACACGTATGCATGTGGCAGTATCTTCTGTAGATCGCTTAGTTGATTACTGTTTCAATACAGCGCCTGATGGTTATCGTTCGGCTACATCGGTACAGACATTGTCGGCTTTGATTAAGAAAAATCTAGAATTAAAATAATAATACTAAATGTTTCGAGGGTATTTTTCACTATCTCTTTGCCATGCCGGATGTAATGGAGAACTTCCGGTTTGTTCGTCGTGACAAAGAGGATAACACTCTGATAGAGTGATCTTACTTTTGAAACAACCTATTATCCACCATGAAAACAACAACAGTTACTTTAAAAGAGAAAATCGGCTACGGATTTGGAGATATGGCCTCTTCCATGTTTTGGAAGATATTCGGCATGTACTCCTTGTTCTTTTACACAGATGTTTTTGGTATAACAGCAGCAGCGGCAGGAACTATGTTTCTGGTTGCTCGCCTGTGGGATTCGGTATTTGACTTATTCGTTGGTATAGCTGCCGACCGTACTAAGACCCGTTGGGGAAGATATCGCCCATATTTACTTTGGTTTGCTGTGCCATTCTCCGTAATGGGAGTGATAACATTCTTTGTTCCCGATTTCGGATCAACAGGGAAACTCGTTTATGCTTATATCACTTATTCCCTGATGATGATTGTATACTCCCTGATAAATGTGCCTTACGCTTCATTATTAGGTGTGATGTCATCCAATCCGCAAGAACGGAATATTCTTTCTTCGTACCGTATGTCGTTTGCTTTTATTGGTAGCTTTATAACCTTTATGTTGTTGCAGCCATTGGTTGATATGTTTGCTAGTCTCGAGGGCAAAGCGGCTGTAGATGTTACGAAAGCGGTAACCGAAACATCGGTAAGTACATCTCCTATTGGTTGGACGTTAGCCGTAGCTTCTATTGGGGTGTTATGTACTATTCTGTTCATTTTTTGTTTCAGATGGACACGAGAACGTGTAGAGCCTGTTAATGAAGATGAAAATACTTCTGTAAAGCAGGATTTGAAAAATCTGTTTCATAATGCACCTTGGTGGATATTGGTAGGCACAGGGCTTGCTGCTTTGTTGTTTAATGCTGTTCGCGATGGTGTAGCCATTTACTATTTTAGAGACTACGTACAGTTTGCATATAAAATGCCGGTTACAGGTTGGGATATGACTACTATTTACTTCCTTGTTGGTCAGGCTGCCAACCTTGTAGGCGTTATTCTAGCCCCTGTTTTATCATCCAAATACGGAAAGAAAAGAACATATATGTTGGCTATGGCGGGAGCCGCAGCGTTAAGTGTAGTCTTCTATTTTATACCTAATGAGTTAGGCTGGATATTATTGCTACAAACATTAATCTCTCTTTGTGCAGGTTATGTTCTACCTCTTCTTTGGAGTATGTTTGCCGATATTGTAGATTATCAGGAACTGAAAACGAACCGTCGTGCTTCGGGGCTTATTTTTTCATCGTCTTCCATGTCCCAAAAATTAGGATGGGCTTTAGGTGCAGCTCTTACCGGATGGATTTTATCCATATTCAAATATAATCCGCATATCGCTCAGCAAAGTATGGATACTATTTTTGGAGAGCGACTGATGATAAGTATCCTTCCTGCTATTTGTTGTATTATTGCTTTCCTTGGAATGATGGCTTATCCCCTTTCTGAAAAGAAAGTAAAAGAAATAACTGCCGAGCTGGATGCTAAACGTGCCCAAAAAGATTGATTTATGAACGGTTTCAAAAACGAACTGGAGAATAATATATTGGCTTTCTGGATCGACAAGATGCAGGATACAAAGCATGGAGGTTTCTACGGACAGATAGATGGTAATAACATATTGCACCCTGAAGCAAATAAGGGTGCTATACTAAATACCCGTATCCTGTGGACTTTCTCTTCTGCATACCGCATATTGAGGAAGAAGGAATACCTCGATATGGCTCAACGGGCTTTCGATTATATTACTGCATATTTTCTTGATAGGGAATACGGAGGAGTATATTGGGAACTCGATTATAAAGGAAATCCTGTAAGTACAAAAAAACAAACCTATGTGCAAGGGTTTATGCTATACGGTTTCTCGGAGTTTTATCGTGCAACAGGAAACAAGCAGGCTCTTGAATTGGCAAAAGAATTCTTCTATCTGATAGAGAAATGTCATGATGATAAATTGGGCGGCTATCTCGAAGCCTATACTCAGGATTGGAAGCCTATCGAAGATATGCGCCTGAGTGATAAGGATGCCAATGAAAAGAAAACAATGAATACACATCTGCACGTTTTGGAACCATATACCAATCTGTGCCGGGTGTGGGATAATGAGCAGCTTAAAGCAGCTCAGAAAAGATTGATTGGTATTTTCACCGAGCGTATATTGAATAAGAAGACAAACCATCTGAATCTCTTTTTCGACGAAGAGTGGAATGTGAAGTCTACAGCCATATCCTACGGACACGATATCGAAGCCTCATGGTTGTTGTTCGAAGCAGCTGATGTATTGGGCGATAGAGGCTTACTCTCCGAAATCAAAAATATATCATTGGAAATAGCGGATGCAGCATCCGAAGGTTTGCAGGCCGAAGGCAGTATGATATACGAAAAGGATGGGAATCACATAGATGGCGATCGTCATTGGTGGGTACAGGCAGAATCTGTAGTAGGATATATGTATGCGTACAAAAACTCTAAAGACATAGCATATAAAGAAAAAGCTGCACGGATATGGAATTATATCCGCAATCAGATCGTCGACCAAGACAATGGCGAATGGTATTGGAGCCGAAAAGAAGACGGAACAATCAATCAAAAAGATGATAAAGCCGGCTTCTGGAAATGCCCGTATCATAATGGGCGTATGTGTATGGAGATGATAGAACATTTCGATTTAAAATAATGCTTAAAATTAAAATATGAAGTTTGGATATTTTGACGATCAGCGTCGGGAATATGTAATTACAAATCCTCAGACGCCATGGCCATGGATCAACTATCTGGGTAATGAAGATTTCTTCTCTTTGATATCAAATACAGCCGGAGGTTACTCTTTTTATAAAGATGCTAAGTTTCGCCGTATTACTCGTTATCGTTACAACAATGTCCCTATGGATAATGGCGGACGCTATTTTTATATCAACGATGGAGGAACTGTTTGGTCGCCGGGGTGGAAGCCTTGCAAGACCCAACTCGATAGATATGAATGCCGCCACGGAATGAGTTATACGACCATTACCGGGGAGAAAAACGGAATAGAAGCAGAAGTACTTTTGTTTGTGCCCCTGAAGACATGGGCGGAAGTTCAGAAGGTGAAGTTGACAAACAAGTCGACAGAAACGAAACGATTCAAACTGTTTTCCTTTGCCGAGTGGTGCTTATGGAATGCTGCTACCGACATGGAAAACTTTCAGCGTAATTTCTCTACAGGAGAAGTAGAAATAGAAGACTCTGTCATTTATCATAAAACAGAATACAAAGAGCGAAGAAACCATTATGCTTACTATAGCGTAAATGCTCCGATACAAGGGTTTGATACCGACAGAGAATCATTTATAGGTTTGTATAATGAGTTTCGTGATCCGCAAGCGGTGATGGCGGGAAAGCCTGTCAATTCTGTGGCTCACGGTTGGTCGCCTATAGCGTCGCATTACCTTGAAATAGAATTAAAACCGGGCGAAACGAAAGAACTGATATTCGTATTGGGCTATGTAGAATACGAAAACCGCGAGGATAAATGGGAATCGAAAGGTGTTATCAATAAGAGCAAAGCAAAGGAGACTATTGCCAAGTTCGATACGGTTGCAAAAGTACAGGCTGCATTTGATGAATTAAAAGCCTATTGGGATAATTTGTTAAGCAGCTATGTGCTAAAGAGCAGTGAAGAAAAATTAGACCGCATGGTCAATATTTGGAACCAATATCAATGTATGGTTACGTTTAATTTTTCTCGTTCCGCATCTTTTTTCGAATCGGGAATCGGGCGAGGCATGGGGTTCCGCGACTCCAATCAGGACTTGGTTGGTTTCGTTCATCAAATTCCCGCACGTGCCCGTCAGCGTATCATCGATATTGCGTCTACACAGTTTAGTGATGGCGGTTGTTATCACCAGTATCAGCCGCTTACCAAGCGAGGGAACAATGATATCGGCGGTGGTTTTAACGACGATCCGATGTGGCTCATTTTCGGAACAGTCGCCTATCTGAAAGAGACGGGAGACTTCTCCATATTAGACGAGGCTGTTCCTTTCGACAATCAGGCGGGAACAGAGAAATCACTGTTTCACCACTTGACTGTTTCATTCAATCACGTGATCGAAAACTTGGGACCTCACTTACTTCCTCTTATCGGGCGTGCCGACTGGAACGATTGTTTGAATCTAAATTGTTTTTCCTGGGATCCGAATGAATCATTCCAGACGACTGAAAACAAAACGGAAGGATCGAAAGCCGAATCATTAATGATCGCCGGACTGTTTATTGTTTGTGGTCAGGACTATGTAACGCTTTGCCGCCAGATAGGAAATAATCAGGAAGCTGACCGTGCACAGGGTTATATCTACTCTATGATCGAAGCCGTTAAGAAACATGGATGGGATGGCGATTGGTATCTTCGTGCCTATGATTATTACGGAAAGAAAATCGGTAGTAATGAAAATAAGGAAGGAAAGATATTTATCGAGTCGCAAGGTTGGTGTGCGATGGCAAAAGTTGGACTGGAAGAAGGCATGGTAGAGAAATCGCTGGATTCTGTCAAAAAATATCTGGATACACCTAATGGTATTGTGTTGAATAATCCGGCGTTTACAGAATATGTAGTCGAATACGGAGAGATTTCGTCTTACCCTGCTGGCTATAAAGAAAATGCAGGTATTTTCTGTCACAATAATCCCTGGATCATGATTGCCGAAACCATCTTGGGACGAGGCGACTATGCATGGGAATATTACCGCAAGATATGCCCTTCTTATACCGAAGAAATATCAGAATTGCATAAAGTAGAGCCTTATGTGTATTCTCAGATGATTGCCGGGAAAGATGCATTCAAGCCGGGTGAAGCTAAGAACTCTTGGTTAACCGGTACGGCAGCATGGAATTATTATGCGATCACGCAATTTATTCTGGGTATCAAGCCGGATTATAATGGATTGGAAATAAATCCTTGTATTCCTTCCGATTGGAAAGGGTTTGAGGTGACACGCAAATTCAGAGATGCAACTTATCTCATCGATATTAAAAATACAGGAGTGAATCGAGGAGTAAAAAGTATAATAGTTAACGGAAAGGTTTTGTCAGGAAACATTATTCCGCTACAGCCTGCCGGTTCGGTGAATAAAATAGAGGTAGTATTAGGTTAATTTTTAGTTTGAATTATAAACTCTTTGTTTCGGAGATCGTGTTTTTTGAGGTATATTTGACATATATTGTCTTATTGAGAACAGAAAATACCTTACCGCTAGAGTAGAAATTGTTTACTGTGAAGTTCAGGATGACAATGTATACGAATAGTTTATTTGTAGAACTTAAATATTTTATATGAGAAAATTAGCAGTATTAGTAGTTGTATTGGGTATCGCCTGCGGCATGTATGCGCAAAAGGGTGATGCAGAGAAAAGAGCAGCCGAGATGGTGTCGAAAATGACATTGGCAGAGAAAATAGGGCAGATGTCTCAGATAACAGTTGATCTGGTTTGTAAAGGTCAGGACACTCCTCCTACCAGCACATTGGAGATAGATGCAGACAAAGTGCGCGAAGCTGTTGTTAAATACCATGTAGGATCTATTCTTAACGCTCCCGGTACACGTGCGCGTACGCCTCAGTGGTGGACTAAAGCTGTAGAGCAGATTCAGGAAGTAGCAACGAAGGAAACCCGTATGAAAATTCCTGTTATATATGGTCTCGACCAGATACACGGAGCTACTTATACGGCAGGTTCTACCATGTTCCCTCAGGAAATAGGTATTGCCGCTACATGGAATCCGGCACATGCCCGTAAGATGGGTGAAATTACAGCTTACGAAACACGTGCAAGTAATGTGCCTTGGAACTTCTCGCCTGTACTGGACTTAGGACTCGATCCACGTTTCCCTCGCCAGTACGAAGGATTTGGAGAAGACCCTTATATCGGTTCGGTTTTCGGATACGAATTGGTGAAAGGATATGAAGGCGATGATAATAATATAGCAAACCCAACAAAGGTGGCTTCATGTATCAAGCACTTTATAGGCTATTCGGCTCCAATTAGTGGAAAAGACCGTACGCCTGCTTATATTCCCGAGAATGTATTACTCGAATATCATGTTCCTGCTTTTAAGGCGGCTATCGATGCCGGTGCACATACTATAATGATCAACTCGGGTATTATAAACAATGTACCTGTACATGCCAGCTATGAGCTGATGACTAAATTGCTGCGTCAGGATTTAGGCTTTCAGGGTATGATTGTTACAGACTGGGAGGATATAAACAAGTTGTATAACCGTGACAAAATGGTTCCTTCTATCAAAGAAGCAATCAAAGCCGGTATTAACGCAGGAATCGACATGTCGATGATTCCTTACAACTATAAAGAATTTTGTGATTTGTTGACAGAGCTTGTCAATGAAGGTCAAGTACCGATGTCACGCATCGATGACGCTGCAACAAGAGTATTGACTGTGAAAATAAAGCTTGGATTGTTTGAAACACCGAATACCTATGCGAAAGATTATCCGGAGTTTAACTCTAAGGCATTCCAACAAGCTTCTTACAATGCAGCAGCAGATGGTATCACATTGCTGAAAAACAACAACAATGTATTGCCATTGAGTAAAGGAGCGAAGATTCTGGTGACAGGTCCTAATGCTGTTAGCAAACGTGCATTGAACGGAGGATGGACATTCTCTTGGCAAGGTGAAAAAATAGACGAGTTTGGTGACTTGTATCATAATATTCTTGATGCGGTACAACAAAAATTCGGTAACGCAAATGTTTCTTATGTTCCGGGTGTGAGCTACACAAAAGAAACAAAATGGGATACAGAGCATAAAGACCGTTTCGATGAGGCTATTGCTGCCGCTAAGAATGTAGACTATATAATATTGTGTTTGGGTGAAAATTCATATTGCGAGAAACCGGGAGATTTGAACGATTTATACCTGAATGACTTACAAACAGAGCTGGCTCAGGAAATGCTGAAAATTGGCAAGAAAGTGATCTTGGTATTGAGCGAAGGACGACCTCGTTTGATCTCTAAGTTCTCATCCAAAGTAGATGGTATAGTACAGACATATTTACCGGGAATTTACGGAGCCGATGCATTGGCCGATATTTTGGCGGGAGATGTAAACCCTTCAGGTAAATTGCCTTATACATATCCGGCATATCCGAATTCATTAGTGCCGTATTTCCATAAATATTCTGATGAGCAAGTAAATACCGATGCTGCATACAATTACGAAGGAGACTATAATTTCGAATATCCGTTCGGGTATGGCTTGAGTTACACAACTTTCGCATATTCAAATATAAAGTTAGATAAGTCTCAATTACCTCTTAATTCGAACGAAGAAGTAACTGTATCTGTAGATGTGAAAAATACAGGTAGCCGTGATGGTAAAGAGGTTGTACAACTTTATACAAGCGACTTGGTGGCATCACTGGTTCCCGACGTGAAAAGATTGCGCCGTTTTGAGAAGGTCGCTTTAAAAGCAGGTGAAACAAAAACTGTAACATTTAAGTTGAAGCTAAACGATCTTTCTTTTATTAATCTCGAAAATAAACGTGTGGTAGAGCCCGGAGATTTTGAATTTCAGGTAGGTTCTTCCTCTAATGATATAAAAGGCAAGGTATTGTTTACTATAAAATGATTGTTTTTCAATATAGGTTGGTTTTTTTAGGTGAGAGATTCCATACTTACCCAGAGTATAGAGTATGGAATTAAATTAAGTATTATTATTTCAACAGTTTTCCGGCCAGCCCGGGAGACTGTTGATTATTAACCTTTACCGTGATGATGAGGTATATCTTCTTTTTCCTATTCGTTTTTATCATTGTTCCCGTGAAAGCTTCTGATACATTGGTTGACAGGCAAGCTACAGAGCGAACAAAAAATTTATATCAGAATTTGAAAGATATACAGAAGAGCGGTAAGGTTCTTTTCGGACATCAGGAAGCTACCAGCTATGGACGTACTTGGGTTGGAGATAAAAATAGAAGTGATGTCAAAGATGTTACAGGTAGTCATCCTGCCGTTATAGGCCTCGATTTTGCCAATGTGACTACCTCCGATTCAGAGCGGTTTGAGAAGGCTAAACATGAGCTCATTACTTCCGTTGTTGATACTTACAACAGGGGAGGTGTTTCCACCTTTGCTTGGCATGCTAGTAATCCCGCTAACGATGGTAGTTTTTATTGGGAGAAAGATCCTATAAAAGTTGTTCCGGACATTCTTCCCGGAGGGAAATTACACGATAAATATAAAAAATACTTACAATCTATTGCTGATGTTGCTTCAGCATTTAAAGATAAAGAGGGAGTGCTTATCCCTGTTATATTTCGTCCGTTTCATGAATATGATGGCGATTGGTTTTGGTGGGGAAAGGGACATTGTACCAAAGATGAATTTATTGCTTTATGGCGGTTTACGATCGACTATTTGCGAAACGATCTAGGAGTACACAACTTCATATATGCATTCTCTCCCGATTGCAAGTTTACAACACAAGAGGAATTCTTAGAATACTATCCGGGTGATGAATATGTGGATATGCTTGGTATGGACAACTATTGGGACTTTCGCCCCGATGGAGGAAACAACCCTCAGCTTGCGGCGCAGAAGCTTAAAATAGTGTCCGATATAGCCGAAAGCAAAGGTAAACTGGCCGCCTTCACCGAGACAGGATTGGAGGGGATACCCCAGTCGGATTGGTTTACAGCAACATTACTGCCTGTCTTGCAAAAGGTAAAGGTTTGCTATGTGCTTGTATGGCGCAATGCCAGTGATATGGCGCATCATTATTATGCACCTACTGTGGGACATCCTGCCGCTAACGATTTTAAGGCGTTCTCTCAGTCTGAAACTATATTGATGGAGAATGATGTGACTGATATATATAATTGAGACAGTTAATCATCTATTAATGATGAGAACCAGAAATGCTATATATTGGACAAAAAAGTGACACGAATAAAATAGCTTAAATCTGTTACTTTTACATACACTTCGCTCCTCTGACCATTAGTTGTTACTTTTTAACAAACTGAAAAATGAATATATAATGAAGAAAACATTTTTATTACTAATGTCTGTAGCTATGGTACTCGTATCATGTAAGCAAAAAGAAACGATAGCAGATATGAAATTGCCTATTGATAAAAATGCCACAAAAGAAACTGTGGAGCTGTACAACCGATTATTCAAATCATTAGATAAGGGTATAATGGTTGGACATCAGGATGCTTTGGCGTATGGTCATGGCTGGTATAAAGAAGCCGGGCGGTCGGACGTGAAAGATGTGACGGGCGATTATCCTGCAGTGATAGGGTGGGAGTTAGGACATGTTGAAATCGGGGCTCAATTTAATCTTGATTCTGTCTACTTTTCGGATATGAAGTACTATATCAAAGAAACCTACGATAGAGGTGGCATAACAACAGCCAGTTGGCATGGAGACAATATTGTAACAGGAAATACCGCTTGGGACTGTGCTCAAGACTCGGTGGTAAGAACGATACTGCCTAATGGCTCTAATCATGCAAAGTACCTCACATGGCTCGATCGTGTTGCAGATTTCTTTCTCGACTTGAAGGATGATAAAGGCACCCTGATTCCCGTTGTGTTCCGTATGTATCATGAACATACAGGAGCATGGTTCTGGTGGGGCAGTAAACAGTGTACGCCCGAGGAGTATAAACAATTGTGGATTATGACTGTAGAGTATCTGCGTGATAAGAAAAACGTACACAATCTTCTTTATGCCTATTCTCCATCAGAAACAAAAAATGAAGCCGAGTATCTTGAGCGTTATCCCGGTGATGAATATGTTGATATAGTGGGTTATGACTGCTATGTGCCGGGTAAAGACAGCGAAGCTGTAGCAAAATACAAAGAAGCGATGGATCTCAATCTTAAGATTGTAACCGGCTATGCAGCTAAGTCTGGTAAAATACCGACTATCGGAGAAACGGGAATGGAATCTATACCGGATTCTATGTATTTTACACAAGCTGTATATCCTGTTATAAACCAATATAAAATAGCATGGGTGTTATTCTGGCGCAATGCATGGGAGAGCGATAAGCCGGAACATTTTTATGCACCATTCAAAGGACATTCGTCTGCAGATGATTTCAGAGAATTTGTGGCTAAACCCAATATTCTGATGAATGCAGATGTAAAATAAAGACTTTCTTATGTATTAATATACTGAAGGATAGAACTCGGGTTCTATCCTTCTTCTTTGTTATATCAAACTGTTTAGGGGCGATAGAGCAGCCAAATTTCTGATGCTTTTTGGAAGCCTTAAAATGTAGCTTTGGTATTTCAATTCTCCCTTAAATGAGCTACCGGATGATAGAACTGAATAGTATAAAAAGGCTAAAGTCCTTTTCATTATTAACATATAAACTGCCAATCCTAAGTTTTTTTAGGCTCGAAAACTTTACCAACCAAACAAAAAGGATTACTTTTGTGGTGCATTTTTAATAAGGATAACTGTTTGAATTTAAGCACCTATAAATAATATTTATGTAAATATAGATAGGCCATTTATAATCTTTTAAGAATCAATAAAATATAACCTATATATTAAACAATTTTATTAATCATGGCTAATCAGAAAGAAAAGCTTTTCTCAAATTTTCCGCCGATATCTACTGAAGAGTGGATGGCAAAAATCGTAGCAGACCTGAAAGGGGCTGATTTTGAGAAAAAACTTGTTTGGAAAACAAACGAAGGGTTCAATGTAAACCCTTTTTACAGAAGTGAGGACCTTGAAGGCCTTAATACGGCTGTATCACTTCCGGGTGAATTTCCTTACGTGCGTGGTACCAAGAAAGATAACGACTGGTATACTCGTCAGGATATTGACGTCCGCGATTTCAAGGCAGCAAACGCAAAAGCTCTTGACGTACTTTACAAAGGTATCACATCTCTAGGATTTCATATCGAAGGAGATGACGTGAACGCCGACAACATCAAGACATTGTTGAAAGACATTCATCCTGAAGCTGTAGAGCTTAACTTTAGTACATGTCATCGCAAATCTTTGGAATTAACTAAGATCTTAGTTGAATACATCAAAGAATCGGGTGCAGATGTGATGAAGTGCTTTGGTTCTGTAAACTACGACCCTTTCAAACCTCTATTGAAAAAGGGACGTAATGCAGACGGATGGGTAGAGAAAGCGGCAGAGATCGTTAAAGCTGCGGCTCCGCTACCTCGTTTCAGAGTGTTGGCTGTTAATGCCTATGCATTGAGTGACGGTGGTGCTTACATCTATCAGGAACTTGGATATGCATTGGCTAACGGTAATCAGTTGATGTCTGCCCTTGTTGAAGGAGGACTAGACCCTACATTGGTTGCTAAGAAGATCAAATTTAACTTTGGTATTGGCGGTAACTATTTTATGGAAATCGCTAAGTTCCGTGCAGCACGCTGGTTATGGGCAGAAATAGTAGAAGCTTACAAACCTATCTGTGCTAACGAATGTCCAAACAAATCTCCTGAAGGAATTTGTCATTGTGCTGCAAAAATATATGTTCATGCACAAACATCTACTTTCAACAAGACTGTTTACGATGCCCACGTGAACTTGCTTCGTACACAAACAGAATCAATGTCGGCTACTATTGCCGGAATTAATTCGTTGACAGTACGTCCTTTCGACGAAACATATAAAACTCCGGATGACTTCTCTGAACGTATTGCACGTAACCAACAACTATTGTTGAAAGAAGAATGTCATTTCGATAAGATAACTGACCCTTCAGCGGGTTCATATTATATCGAGAACCTTACTAAATCTATAGCTGAACAAGCTTGGAAATTGTTCCTCGAAGTAGACGAAAAAGGATTTTATGAAGCATTGAAAGCGGCAACAGTACAAACTGCCGTTAAGACTTCAGCTGATACCCGTTTCAAAGCATTGGCTACTCGCCGTGAAGTATTATTAGGTACTAATCAATATCCTAACTTTACAGAGAAGGCTGAAAGCAAAATTGTAAAAGAAGGTTGTAATTGCGGATGTTCTTCCGAAAAAGGAGAATATATGCCGTTACCTACCAGCCGCTTAGGTACAGCATTCGAAACACTTCGCCTGGCTACAGAGAAACATGGTGCTCCTACAGTATTTATGCTAACAATTGGTAATCTGGGTATGCGTCTTGCACGTGCACAGTTCTCAAGTAACTTCTTTGCTTGTGCCGGATACAAGATTATCGACAATTTAGGTTTCGAAACAGTTGAAGCAGGAATCAAAGCTGCTCGTGAGAAAAAAGCAGATGTTATTGTACTTTGTTCTAGTGACGATGAGTACGCAACATACGCTCCTGAAGCTCATAAGTTGATCGAAGGCAAAGAACATTTTGTTGTTGCCGGAGCTCCTGCATGCATGGAAGATTTGAAAGCACAAGGTATAGAACACTTCATTAATGTGAAGAGCAATGTCCTTGAGACTCTAAAAATGTTCAATGCTAAACTGGGCATCGAATAATATTTTATAATTCGGATAAAAATGGAAACAAAAAAACCAACACTAAAAAACTGGGTGATTGCTACGCGACCATGGTCGTTTCCGGTATCATCTCTTCCTGCTCTTATTGCAATGATGTATACAATACACGTATACCCCGAAAGCTCTGCTAACTGGATATTGGGTGTAATTGCAATCATTGGCGCAGTTGTTTTTCAGGCAGGTGGTAACCTGATCAGTGATTATTACGACTATAAATATGGTGTAGACAGAGAAGGCAAGGTAGGAACAGATATTCTTACCAGCAAGCTGTTTACTCCTAAACAGGTGTTTATTTACGGATGGGCATTTATTGCTTTAGGGATAACACTTGGATTATTTTTGGTTTCGCAAGCAGGTATAGACTTGGTGTGGGTTGGTTTATTTGGTACTATAGGCGCTGTATTTTATTATCGTTTCAAGTTCAAAGCATTGGGAGACCTTCTTATCTTTCTGGTTTATGGACCCTCTATTATGCTGGGGACAGGATATGTAATGCTTGGGCACTTCGACTGGTTGTTGCTTTTTGTTTCTTTCCCTATGGCGTTTATTACTGTCAACGTGTTGCATGCAAATAATACACGTGACATCAGAAGCGACCGTTATGCGGAAATCAAAACATACGCAATGCTGATCGGGATGAAGGCTTCTGTAATACATTATTATCTGTTGACGATATTGGCTTATTTGTCTATTATCGTAATGGTGGTTCTTAATATTTTGCCGATAACGGCTCTTATCACTCTGATAACAGTACCGGTAGCATATAAGAACTGTAAGGCCATGTCGCAGATAACAGAAGATGATGTTACTCCTATTAATGAATTGGACAAAGGAACTGCTCAACTACAATTGATGTTTAGTGCATCATTGTCGTTAGCCCTAATTTTAGCTATCCTGATATGAAAAAACTTGCAGGTGCAATCCTGGTAGCAATAGTCTTTTGGTTTGTAATGTTTTCGCAATGGACAAGCCCGCATATCAATTTCTGGTATGTTATGCTTGCTGCCGCAGGAACACTTACAGCTTTGAGCTTTCTGTTTAGAAAAGACTGGAAAGCCGAGTTCTCATTCAATATAAAAGATGTTGCTTTGGGTGTTGGCTCTGCAATCGTATTATGGGGAGTTTTCTATTTAGGTAATGCAATCTCCGGAATGCTTTTCGATTTTGCTCATCCGCAAGTAAGCGATGTGTATGCCATGAAAGACGGGCAAAGCAAATTGTTTCTTGCATTGGCTCTATTGTTTTGGATAGGTCCTGCCGAAGAAATCTTTTGGCGTGGATATGTTCAACGTTCATTGAGCGAAAGCAAACTCGGAAGTATGAAAGCATATATTATAACAACACTTATCTATGCCTTTGTGCATATATGGGCGTTCAATTTTATGCTTTTTATGGCTGCCTTTATATGTGGGGCTTTTTGGGGATTCATATATATGAAAAACAGAAACTTGCTGACAGTACTTATATCCCATGCTATTTGGGATGTGGCTGTTTTCATTTTATTTCCTATATCGTAAATAATCAAATAAAAAATAAATATGAAACCTAATTTCAAAAACATTGATATCAACAGTTCGGGTTTTGTTGCTACAGACGCTACAAAATGGGCTGCTGATAATGGTATAGAAGCTGACTGGATGACACCCGAACTCATTCCGGTTAAGTCTGTTTATACAAAAGAAGATTTGGAAGGGATGGAGCATCTTAACTATGCTTCAGGTATTCCTCCATTCTTGCGTGGACCATACTCGGGTATGTACGCTATGCGTCCTTGGACAATCCGTCAGTACGCAGGGTTCTCTACTGCTGCTGAGTCGAATGCATTCTATCGTCGTAACTTGGCTTCGGGTCAAAAAGGTCTTTCTGTTGCGTTTGACCTTGCCACACACCGTGGATACGATGCCGACCATCCTCGTGTAGTGGGTGACGTTGGTAAAGCCGGGGTGTCTATTTGCTCGGTAGAAGATATGAAAGTTTTGTTTGAAGGTATTCCATTGAATCAAATGTCAGTATCTATGACAATGAACGGTGCGGTACTTCCTGTTCTTGCATTCTATATCAATGCAGGATTGGAGCAAGGTGCTAAGCTGGAAGAAATGGCTGGTACTATACAAAATGATATCCTTAAAGAATTTATGGTGCGTAATACATATATCTACCCACCGGAATTCTCAATGAAAATTATCGCTGACATCTTCGAATATACATCTCAGAAGATGCCTAAGTTCAACTCAATATCTATCTCGGGTTATCACATGCAGGAAGCGGGAGCTACTGCCGATATCGAATTAGCATATACGCTTGCCGATGGTATGGAATACCTTAAAGCAGGTATCGATGCAGGTATCGACGTAGATGCGTTTGCTCCTCGTTTGTCATTCTTCTGGGCTATTGGTATGAACCACTTTATGGAGATTGCCAAAATGCGTGCCGGACGTCTTTTGTGGGCTAAGATTGTGAAGAGCTTTGGTGCTAAAAATCCGAAGTCTCTCGCATTGCGTACTCACTCTCAGACATCAGGATGGTCGTTGACAGAGCAAGACCCTTTCAATAACGTTGGACGTACTTGTATTGAGGCTATGGCTTCTGCTTTGGGACACACTCAGTCTTTGCACACAAATGCATTGGATGAGGCTATCGCATTACCTACCGACTTCTCTGCTCGTATTGCACGTAATACTCAGATATACATTCAGGAAGAAACTCAAATATGTAAAGAGATCGATCCTTGGGCTGGTTCTTATTATGTGGAAACACTAACAAACGAACTTGTACATAAGGCTTGGGATTTGATCCAGGAAGTTCAAAAACTGGGTGGTATGGCTAAGGCTATCGAAACAGGTCTTCCTAAGATGCGTATCGAAGAAGCTGCTGCTCGTACTCAGGCTAGAATCGACTCAGGTCAACAAGCAATTATTGGTATCAACAAGTATCGTCTCGAAAAAGAAGATCCTATTGATATTCTTGATGTTGACAATACCGAAGTGCGTCGTCAACAGATCGAACGTTTGAACGACTTGAAGTCTAAACGTGACAACGAGGCTGTGAAGAAAGCATTAGCTGCTATCACAGAATGTGTGAAAACGAAGAAAGGTAACCTGTTGGAGCTTGCAGTTGAAGCTGCGCGCTTGCGTGCTACTTTAGGAGAAATCTCCGATGCTTGCGAAGAGATTGTTGGACGTTATAAAGCAGTAATCAGAACTATATCAGGCGTGTATTCATCAGAAAGTAAAAAAGACCCAACGTTCCATGAAGCGAAAACACTTGTGGAAGAATTTGCAAAGAAAGAAGGTCGTCAACCACGTATCATGATTGCCAAGATGGGTCAGGATGGACACGACCGTGGTGCAAAAGTTGTAGCTACAGGTTATGCTGACTGCGGATTCGACGTAGATATGGGACCATTGTTCCAAACTCCGGAAGAAGCTGCCCGTCAGGCTGTAGAAAACGACGTAAATGTACTAGGTGTTTCGTCTCTTGCTGCCGGTCACAAAACTCTTGTGCCTCAGGTAATAGACGAGCTTAAGAAACTTGGTAGAGAAGATATCATCGTTATTGCAGGAGGTGTAATCCCTGCTCAAGACTATGATTTCTTGTATAAATCGGGTGTGGCTGCTATTTTTGGTCCTGGTACATCAGTAACCAAAGCGGCTGTACAGATTCTACATATTTTGTTAGCTGAGTAATTTGGTTTAAAATCAAACCGTAATTATATGAAAGAGCTGCCCGAATAAGGCAGCTCTTTTTTTTGTATCATGTTTCATTCTATTTATCTCATAATAGAGGGTGACTTGAAAGTAACAAGAGTAAAATAGTGTAATAGTCGTCACTTTTTATTGTTTGGTTTTAGTCTCTATAGAAAATAGCGATCTTTTATAGAAGTGATGTATAATGTACATTATATTGCGTTTTGCAGTATATTGATGGTGTGGATAGCTGGAGTGAGCATAAAGAAAATATGATTGTAGAATAGAAATGGCTAGGATTTATAAATAATTTTTATAAATTTGTCTTTCTGTTATGTGTTAATTTGATTCTTTTTATACTTATTTGGTATCTAAAGAATGGATTAATATGTTTTGTTTGTGATTATTTTTGTTGAAAAATGAGATTTGCTATACTTTTATTTATATTTTGTTCGAGTGTAAATTTAATGGCTCAGAATGCTTTAGGTGATAATGGCGAAAGATATAAGATTGCTTATGATTATTTGTTATCAGACTCTAAGACTTCAGAGCGTAACTATATAGTTTCGGATACACTTATGTTTATGGAAAGAAGCCCATTTTGGAAATATTTCCAGAAGAATGGCGAGTCTTCGTTAGACTGCATAACTCGTATTGATAGCATTGATAACACAAATAGATTTACAAAAGAATACTCTTGCGAATTGGTTAAGCTCTTTGGTTCTGCTGAGGAAACACCAAACTTATACTTTTCTAAAATCTCCGACAATGTTTTGTTTGCCGAATATTTTTATCGCTTCGGATTGAATAAGGATTTGACTCAGGCTCCTCCTAAATACAATGGTAGCTATCGCTATCTCTTTATCTTTGGTTCAGATAATAGTATTGCCGATGTTCTAAAACAGGTGGTTGCCTATAAATAAGATATACTTTGCTTTAAGGATCAAAGCTTTTCTATTCCGTTCGGTGTTTTTATTATTTTGTTTGCCTTTACGTTACGGCGTATTTCTTTATTTCTCTCTATTAGTTCCTTATTTTTGTATGGGCGAGAATGATCCAGGTGTACGCAAATGGCTGAATATCTGATTTGTTTAGAACGTATTCCCATGTTAACCAGTCGTTCCCCAAACTCCCTGTCCAATCCACCATATTGCATAGACTCGTTAAAACCATTGATAGCCAGCATGTCTTCTTTCCATCCTGATGAGTTGCAGCCATTCCATGAGGCTTTTGCGGGTGTGATGAAATTCATAAATGAAGCAAAGGTTTTTGACTTTAAGAGTTTAGTATTCTTGAAAGAACTCTTCAAGCCGTGTTGTCTTAGCCATTTAATATCGAATGCGTTTTCGGAGATGATATCTTCATAAGTAATAGCTTTGCTGGTCTCCATCGGTAATTTAGGATATCCGCCTGATAAGAAATATCCTTTTTCGGCATATCTTAAATGAGTCTCAATAAAATCCTTTCGAGGGATACAGTCGTGGTCTGTAAATATAAGGTATTCTGATTCTGAAGCTACTATGGCATCGTTTAGTATTTTGCACTTTCTGAAACCTTCATCTGTGTGCCAGATGTGCTTTATGTTCGGGAAATATTTATTCCTGAATTTATCTATTAATTCTCTGGTGTCTTCACCCGAGCCATCATCTGCAAGGATTAATTCGAATGTATTGTGAGTCTGTAGAGTATATCCCCATAAGGTTTTTTCTAACCATTCGGGATTATTGTAAGTTGATATGACAATCCCTATACTTTGAGGTTTTATATTTCTCATCTTATAATATATAGCCTGTAGATTTTAGTATGACCTTTTTGTGAGACAAAATTACAGTAAAAAAGTATATATCAACTATGATGTAGTAACTAAATGAAATGAGCTTTAAATAAGCCTCCTTGAATACTCAAGGAGGCTGCGCCTGCAGTTTGCTAAATTGTCTGTGTTAATGTCAGGCGTCTGCATATACATAAATTACTTTCGTGTATATTCCTACTCCAAAAAACATTTAGCTTTTTGACTTATTCCAATTTTATCTATACTATAGACATAAAATTGCATATCTTTTTTAAGAGGGAATTATAGTTTTTCTTATTTACTGTGAATAACAAATCTTTTCTTGGTAGGAAAATAGAGAGTTATGCAGTTTTAATAAATTTATGTAAAAGTTTCCCTTATGTTTTAATCTTCAATACCTCGTGTAATTAATAACAAAAGTAACTTTTATTTTTATATTATCAAGTGATTTGATATAAAAAAGAGAAAAATTATACTTGTTTTTAATCATTCTATATTGTGCTATGATTGGTAGTTAGGTGTAGTCTGTGTGTAATTTATATAGGCTAATGTAATTTTTGATTGTAAAATAAAATAGTATGGGAAGGTATTCAATTTGGTTAAAAGCGTTATATTGTTAATAACTAATTAGTATCATGTTTTTTAGTTTTATTTAAAAAAATTATTTTTGCCATCGGAAGATTTTAAATAAAAAATAATAGACGATGACTAAAACACTTCTAATATTTAAAGAGGGAATAGCAAAATCGCAAAAAGTAAGAGAGAGACTTGTGAAAAATATTGATAGGCAAACTGATACAGAGATTACACTGAACTTATCGGATTTGGATTTTGATTTCAATAAAAAAGAGGTGAAAATTTCGCACTATATTAAAGATACAGAATATCCGGATGTCGTTCTTAAATTTAATGATTTTATATCATTAGTTCAGAGCTAATTGAATATCTCTAATATAAGAGGTTAAGATCTTTGGTGTAAAGAACACTTTTAAAAGACTTTCCTCCTTTCCTTTTTATATTATAAGAATTATGTTTAATCATATCAGATATGGTTAGGCATTTTTATTGTCGTTTTTGATTAATCCATTGAAGGTGATTATCGTTAAAAATGATACCCTTATATTCAGGATTCTCTCAAAAAGTTGTAAAAGGTGAAATGATCTCTTATATTTGTATTATAAGAAGTAAAATACTATAAAAAACTGTTATTTTTTAAGGTGATCAGATTTATTATAAATGGCTTATAATAAAGTCTAGTCGATTAAGATAAGAGCTTTTACATTTTCTAGGGATTTTAGATTATCTACTCTGAGATGATTCGTGAAGTAAAAATAGATTCATTTGATGATATCTGTTCATCATTTAGTATTTGGATTATCAAGTATTGTTCGCAGAATTATACTTTTCCATTGTATATGGTTTGGTATAGTGATACGGATGTAGAGGGGCGTCATGCCTTCATGCTTGATAAATCAGGATGTATTTTTGCTGTTACTGATTTAGTGAAGATAAAAGAGACACTACTGAAGAATATAGATAAAATTCAACAACCAAACAATTTGATGAATTGGTTAGCTTGCTTTGGAAATATCATACCCGAGTATGTCGAATCTTATAATGTAGGACAAATAGAAAATAATATACGGGGGAATGATTTCTACGATGAGTCAATAACCCAATTTATAGGCTTTATTAATTTATTTGGAGATTTTGTATACCAGTCGAAAGATAATCTTCTCTATGAAAGAGACTTGAATAATAAGTATATAAGTATGGTATACAAATACTACGATCAATATATTCAATCATCAAATTATATGATCAAAGATCAATATAATCAAAAGGATAAACCTCGATTGGAGATAAATCATCTGGAGTTACTGCATGCTTTTATCAAGATTAGGTATGTTATCGAAGAAAATATTTCAGTCGCCTATTTACAAAACACTGTTCAGCCCTATAATGTCTGATCGAAAGATGAACGACATCCTAAAATCCGCATAACTTTAAGTTGTAATATAAAAATAGATTATAAACTTCTGTTTTCTTTCTATTTAAGTGTTTGTTTGTTAAGGTGTTTTAAAATGTTTATATTCTGAAAATACACAAGGAAATATAGTTAATTAACAAAATAAATTGAACTTTATTCTACTACTTATGGTTATATAACATGTAGTTTTGTAAAGTTTGTGTTAAGGCATGAGAAAGTCCTACGACGTGATGTTGTGGGCTTTTTTTATTTGTACATGTGTGATCGACTCGTATTAATAATGTACAATAATAAGGGATAATCGCTGACTATTTTTTATCTTTATCAACACGAACTAATGTAAATAATAAAAAGGAAGGGTCGTTATTGAAAATGGAATTACGGACAGTAAATGTAACACGCTATATAACTCCTTTACGCGAAGGAGGTTCTTTGCCTGCACTGGCAGAAGGTGACGATGGATTCAAATATGTTGTCAAATTCAGAGGGGCCGGGCATGGTACAAAAATGCTAGTTAGTGAGTTGGTTGGTAGTCTTATTGCTCAAACACTGGGCTTTCGTGTTCCGGAAATAGTCTTTATTAATCTGGATGAGGCTTTTGGACGTACCGAGGGTGATGAAGAGATACAAGACCTCTTGCAGGCTAGTCGTGGTTTAAATATGGGACTGCATTTTTTGTCAGGAGCGTTAACTTTCGATCCCGTAGCTGTGCAGATTGATCGTAAAACAGCCTCTCAGATAGTATGGATGGATGCCCTGTTGACAAATGTAGATCGCACAACCAAAAATACCAATATGCTGATGTGGCACAAAGAACTATGGCTTATCGATCATGGAGCGTCGCTTTATTTTCACCACTCGTGGGTAAACTGGGAGAAGTATGCGCTAAGCCCTTTTACTCAGGTTAAAGATCATGTATTGCTGCCTTATGCTTCAGAGTTGGAGGAGGTTGATAAGGCTTTTAAAGGGATTCTTGTACCGGAGAAAATAGAAGAGATTGTTGCTTTGCTGCCGGATGATTGGTTGCATTGGGGTGAGGAAGGTGAAACTCCCGCAGATATACGTCGGGTATATGTAAACTTCCTGAAGGAGAGATTGGCACATTCAGAAATATTTATAAAAGAAGCACAACATGCCAGGGAAACACTTCTATGAATATGCTGTTATTCGTGTTGTGCCAAGGGTAGAACGCGAAGAGTTTATCAATGTTGGGCTTATTATGTACTGCAAAAGGGCTAAATATATAAAGGCTCGTTATGTGTTAGATGAGCAGAAGTTATGTTTGTTTTCGTCTGAGTTAGATTTAGAATCATTATATATCAATTTAGACGTGTTTGATAAAATATGCTCCGGAACAAAAGCAGGAGGTAAAATTGCATCTTACGAAATATCGGATCGGTACCGTTGGCTTACTGCGGTTCGTAGCACTTCTATACAAACATCTACTTCTCGTTCGGGATTCTCAGACGATTTGGATGATACTTTCGAGAGGTTATACAACGAATTAGTTCTGTGATTGATAAAAGAGTCAGTCCATTTTCTATTCGAATTTATAAAAAACTACATCACCTTTATAGCAATAGAGATGAGGCGATCTGAACAGATGCTATACTGTTGTGTTTAATAATATATATCCAGTCTGAAAAAAGGATAAGATTATATAAAAAGGTTTTGTTTGGTTATATTTGAGGATTGTATTATATTTATGATTAAGTAGTATACAATACTAGAAAATAAAGAAAAACCAATCCTTCTTGTTTACAAAAGAGTAATATATTTATTCTGTAATATACCATTGTAACCTAAAATACGAGTTTATAATACGATGAAAATATCTACATTGTCTATACTTTCAATGTCTCTTTTAATATACACTGCAATGTTGTTCGGCTGTAAGGGAGGGCAGGAAAGCGAAAGAATACAGTTGTTTATTCAATCTGCGGATATCGGTGATTGTAAGCTCAAGGGTTCGATGTCTTATGATTCTCTGAAAGGTGTCTATACGTTAAAGGGAGCAGGAGCTAATATGTGGGGCGGACTAGATGCTTTTCATTTTGCATGGCTTGAGAAAGATGGAGACTTTGTTTTACGGGCAAACATTATGTTCGAAGGGGACGGAGTAAATACTCATCGCAAGATTGGCATACAAGTTCGTGAGACGTTAGATGCCGATTCTCGCTATGCCGATATTGCCGTTCATGGAGATGGGCTTACTTCCTTGCAATACAGGATGGTTAAAGGTGGCGTTACTGAAGAGCTTGTTTCAGCCAATAGAGCTCCTAGTCAAATAGAATTTGAGCGGAAAGGAAATCTTTTTAGGATGAAGACCGGAACAAGTTTAACTCCTCAAATAGCCGATAATGAGATAGAAATACAACTGCCTGCTAAATGTTACATCGGGATATTTATCTGTTCGCATGAAGAAAATATTTTAGAAACAGCATACTTCTCAAATGTTGTATTAGAATAATCCTTTAGCCCCGTTTATTCGTTTACAATATCGCTCAGAAATTCGCCTAACGGATGCATTATCTTATATATTTTAGCGGCGTATTCTGCAAAATCTTCACTCAATAATTGTTCTTTAGATATGGGTTTGTATACATAGAAGCGTTTGAGCTTTAGATATTCTGCTGCAGGATGGTTTTTGTCAAATCCATTTGGAACACGTTGAAGTGTATCCTCGTCACGATATAGATCTCCTATTTCTTGTTTAAAGTTTTTATCGTTCAATATATCACTGAATGTGTCAAAATCTTCATAGATACCACGTCTTATTTTCTTTAGTTGCGTACCATCAAGCATATAATATCCTAAAGAAAGGAATAGTTCGTCAGGATCGATATGCATATAATAGCCCGATGCCTGATCTGCTGTGCGAGCGCGAAAGATAGCACCAAAATGAGTTTTGTATGGTGATTTGTCTTGTGAGAAGCGAACATCTCTATAGATACGGAAAAGACATTTCTTTGGATCGATATGTCCAATTTCAGGATCGAATGTTGCTATTTTTAATGCCATTTCGCCTACCAATAATTCAACATCCTTGCGGGCACGTTCGTACCACGATTTATTTTCAGTAAACCATTCACGATTGTTATTCTTTTTTAATTCCAGAAGGAATTTTAGCGTATCTTCTTTTAGCATAATTTTACTCTTTTGAAGTATAGACATGATGTTCTATCGAAAACGATATTCTAAGTTTTATATCAGATATATCTTTAACTAGCTTATCAGTATAAAGATATTCTAATTTTCAACAAGAGCTTCTCTTTTTAATTGTAAATTTTATATATTTGAAGAAATATACAACACAAACTGAACCAAAACACATACTTAAAATGAAAAAAATAGGAATATCATTTTTCTTACTCACCTTGTTTTGTGCCCATAGCGCACTTTATAGTCAAAATAGTGTACAAGTAGAGATATACCCTCGTCAGAAAGTGATTCTTAGCTACGAAAAATTCGATATGAATGCTTTTCGAAATCAGGTAGCGCAATCAGGTAGCCTTGATTATGTTTATACCGAAGCGGACGGTACGCAAAAACGTATATCGAACCTCCGTAAAGGGCTACCTATAGAGGTGTATGAAGTGCCGCCCTTGCCTGCCGTATATCGTATATTCAAAGAGTTTTATCCCAGTGGAAATTTAAAACGAAAAGGAATATATTTGCCTCATCAGTTTCCTATCGGTAAATGGCTTGAATGTGATGAGCAGGGAAACTGTAGTGTCATCAATTATGATCTATACAGAGGGGCTTTTGGTTATAACAGTTTGCTTAAAACTCTAGAAGATAAAGGCTACATAAATACTCTGGGTGGAGGTGATAACTGGTCTTTTATTGTGTGGTACAATGATAATTCGCATCAGTGGGGAGTTAAGCTGCAAAAAGGTTCTAAGTATAGAATGCTTCAGATTGATGCTAATTCCGGAGATATTCAGAGTGAGGCAGAGCATGAAGTGAGGCCGACCAACACATCAGTTTATGGTGATTATAATGCTTTTGGCGATTATTAATGTAAGGTTATAAAGAAATAAGGAAGGTACTTGAGATCTCAAATACCTTCCTTATTTTATTCCAAACGATGCTTGTTGTTAACTGTTGAAGTGATATAGGAATATAACAGTTTCTTCCAATGCACTTTTAGGAGAATCTTTTATCTCCAATACAACTTTTATCTCAGCTTTGGCAATACCCCTTAAGTTAACTAATGAGTCTAATTTTACTCTTAGGCGAACTTCGTTACCTGCTACTACGGGTTGATTGAATTTTAGTTTTTCAATGCCATAGTTGATAAGCATTTTTATATTATTTACTTCTATGATTTGATCCCATAGATAAGGCAATATCGAAACCATCAGATAACCATGCGCGATAGTGCTTTTAAAAGGGCTTTCTACTTTAGCTCTTTCTACATCTACGTGAATCCATTGGTAGTCTAGTGTAGCTTCTGCGAACAGGTTGATACGTTCTTGTGTAATTTTAAGGTAATCAGAAACACCAAGTTCTTTACCTACATATTGTTCAAAGTCTTGATACGAATTAATGATAACTTTACTCATAAGAATAGTTTATTAACAAACAGTCTATAAAATTATTGATATTAACCGAGATCACCAAATAAATATGGCTTTGGATTAAAAACATGATAATATTTTACTCATATATTCCATCCTAGTAAATAATTTAGTTTAGTTACAAAATTCTTATTTTATAAAGAGTGATATTAAAAAATAATAAGAATAAATATGTAGATTTGCATAACTATGCATTCTGTATAGTGTGTTGATCCAGGTAGTTTGTGTCCAATAAACATTCTAGTATTAAATAAATATATATGCGGGTTTTTATTACAGGAGGTACAGGGTTAATCGGTACGTTATTAGTCAAGGCCTTATTAGTGCAAAATCATAAGATCACGGTTTTGAGCAGAGATGTAGTCAAAGCAAAACAAAAGCTGGGATCAGATGTCGAATATTGTCAATCATTAGATGGACTAGATTCGTTAGATGGTTATGATGTGATTATAAACTTGGCGGGAGAATCTATTGCCGGTAAACGATGGACAGCAAAGCAAAAGGAGCGTATGTGTGATAGTCGCTGGGATACAACCCGTCGTTTAACCGAACTGATCAAATTGAGCAACACTCCTCCTTCTATATTTATTTCAGGATCTGCTGTTGGTTATTACGGACTTCAGGATGACGATGCAATAAATGAAAATTCGGAACCCGGAGAAGGGTTTACTCATTTGCTATGCAAGAAATGGGAGGCTTTGGCAATGGCTGCAGACAACAGACATACGCGCGTATGTATCCTGCGAACAGGTATCGTTTTATCTAAAGACGGGGGAATGTTGCCCAAGCTAGTCCTTCCTTTTAAGTTGGGGCTTGGTGCTGTAATAGCATCCGGAAGCCAGTATATATCATGGATTCATATTCAGGATATGGTTAACGGTATATTGTTCTTGATAGACACTCCCGAAGCAAGAGGAGCTTTTAATTTTACTTCTCCTAATCCGATTACCAATAGACGTTTTGCAAAAGTGCTGTCACGAACTTTATTTCGTCCATGTTTATTTAAAATACCATCATTTGTGATAAAAATGATGATGGGTGAAAGTGCAACATTGCTTATAGATGGGCAACGTGCTATTCCTCAACATTTATTGGATAAACATTACCGTTTTGTCTTCGAACATATTGATGAGGCTTTGGCTGATATATTAGTCAAGAAAATATAACTCGTCAATTGAAGGTAAAAGCAGAGTTGAATACAATTGATCGATAGTTCTTTTTTATCTTTTATAATAATGCCCTTGAATAATGAAACTAACAAAGATTTTTCTGTTTACTATTCTCTTTTCTCTTGCTTTACCATTTTTTGCTCAAAAAGACAAGCCTTTGCGACTTGGAGTAGTGGGTCTGTCTCATGGACATCTATGGGAAGTGTTGTCACGTCTAGATAGAGGTGATTTTCAGGTTGTGGGAGTTGCCGAAAAAAATACGCAGCTATGGAATAATAAAATGTTACGTGCTAAAGTTGATGAAAAGCTTTTCTTTCAGAATTTGGACGAAATGCTTGACAAGACAAAACCGGAAGCCGTAATAGTCTATGAGCCTATATATGATCACCTTCGGGTGGTAGAAGCGTGTGCCCCTAGAGGTATCCATGTGATGGTAGAAAAGCCTCTAGCCACTACTGTACAGCAGGCTAAGCGAATGGCTGAACTAGCACAGAAATATCATATTATGGTTCTTACCAACTATGAAACTACATGGTATCCATCCAATCATAAGGCATATGATATGATCTGTAAAAATGGAGCTGTAGGTAAGATGTCCCGAATAAATGTATATGATGGACATTCCGGGCCTGTAGAGATTGGGTGTGGTCCTGAGTTTTTGGAATGGTTGACTGATCCTATGAAAAATGGGGGAGGAGCTGTTGTAGATTTTGGATGCTATGGCGCAAATCTGAGCACATGGCTTATGGGCGGGAAAAAGCCTGTGAGTGTGTCAGCCGTACTGCAACATCAGAAGCCCGATGTGTACCCAAAAGTGGACGATGATGCTACTATAGTTCTCGAATATCCGGGGGTAACTACCATTATTATGGCTTCGTGGAACTGGCCCTTTGGCCGAAAAGATATGCATATTTATGGAAATAAAGGAGCCCTATATCAGGATAATGCAAAGGATATGCGTTTCTTTTCAGGAAATAAAGAGGCTAAAATGGTTGCAGATGCTTTGCCCGAACCTTACAATGATTCTTTCTATTACCTAAAAGCTGCTGTACGAGGAGATATAGAAGTAAAATCAACAGACTTGTCTTCTTTAGAAAATAACCTGATTGTTGTTGAAATATTGGAGGCAGCTATAAAGAGTAATGCTACGGGTAAGGCCGTTAAGCTTCAGTAAATACGAATTAAATATCATCTGACCTGTTTGGGCTTGTGGCTTGATCGGTTTTGTTAAAATAGAAAGGGACGGATATCAATAAAGTATCTGTCCCTTTAATTATTCTATGTCTCTTCTCTTATTCTGCTTTTCTTATTCTTATCTGAATTGCATTTTCTATAGCCGTTTCGCTGACGAAAATTAGATAACCACCACCACCAGCTCCACTTAACTTCCAGCCTAAAGCGGATGATTTATATTTGTTTAAAACTTCGAGAATATCGTTCGATACCATGTGCGGATACATCACGATTTGAGCTTCGAAGCTTTCTCTAATGGCTTCTCCTAGTTTTTTTATATCTTTTTCTTTTAGTGACTCCCATGCATTCTCAGCAGCATTGCTTAACCTTTTTGCATTCTCAAGTGTAATATTAGTGTTTGATAGGACATCATAATCGTGGTGACGTGGATATAATGGTACAAGCCACAAATGTTTTTCTAGCCACAACAATATCTCATCATCCAATACCTTCTCTATACGCGATGGCCAGAAATCTCCGTCATAATATAGCTTGTTGAGTCCGGGCAGAACGATTCCCAATGAATCCTGTGAGCCACTTACATATTTTGTTCCCGGAGGATTCTCGAAGCAGAATAAGGTTTTAGCGAGTTTTTCTTTATCTCCCGTTGGGATATCTACCTGCCAGAGCTCTATTGCTTTTTTGCGTGAGCTGGTTGACATACCACTCCTGTCGTTGAAGTCATAATCGGGCTCAATAGATATTGTAAGTACAGCCCCCGGATACAGACTGCTTACATTTGGCTGATCAAGCCACCCTCCTGCCAGATCTATCCTATAAGGGATTCTGCATTCTTCTCGCAAAGCCGTTGTAGAGCGAGTTGGTAATCCGGCGTGGGGAATTCGTTTGCTTACGATGTATTCTATATGAAGGTCTTTGCATAGCTGTTCTTTTAAGGCGCTGTGTCCGTCACTGTTAACAAAGAAGATGTCGGGTTTCAGTTCTTTCAGATCTTCAATAAAGTCAAGTATGCCACTTTCTTTATTGATCCAGGCATCTTTTACAAACCGAAGAGACTTTATCATATATAGGCGTTCCTGCTCACTGTTTATGGTTTTTCGGGCTTTTAGTTCATTTACTGTTTTGTCAGAACCTATCCCCACATATAAATCTCCGTAACCGGCAGCTTCTTCAAAAAATGCAACATGGCCGCTATGGAGCATATCGTAGCACCCACTTACAAAAACTTTTTTCATATTTTATATTTTCATGTTCGAATTATAGTATGTAAATATATATCTTTTTCACTAATTATTGATCCTTCTAGGATAGGTGACTATGTCTTTTTTTAACAAATTTCCTCAATAAAGTTTGTTTCATTACTATAATACATTAAATTTGCAGAAGACAAACTGATATTAGCTATTAATGACCTTATATAGAACTTGATTTTCTCTTATAAAAAAACAAAAAATATGTTTTGTATTTTGTCTTTTTTGCAATATTAGTTGCTTTATATAGGCTTTTTATATTCATTATATATTTGCAGCATTATCTTTAATATAAATTTAACGTATAATGCCTGTTTTGAAAAAAAAGCCCAGAGATTGAAAAAAAAAGAGCTGTAAAGCTTTAATATATAATTATGTGTTGCCGGACGTTAGTGTAAGAATAAGAGAATATTTCTCTGTTTTTTACTGAACTGTTATTTTATAAAATATTTTTCAAAAGTTGTATCTTTTAAACATTATGACTTCTATAGTTGTTTTTAGGGTATGCGTTTGTTTATATTTTATTTTGTAGAGGTAGAACATAAACACCGAAGAAATGGGATTATTTGATTTTCTGCGAAAAAAGAAAGAAATAGCACAAATAACGGATAATGATCGACAGCAATTTACTGATGACATGTCTGCAAATGCAAACCTATTAGTCAAACAGTTTAAGGATGATGCTAAGCTTGATTTTACTATCGAAAGTTTGCGTGAAGTTGACCTTATAATAAAGGATAGCATTGTGTTTTATAAAAAGGCTGACTCAGAGACTAAAAGGAAGATGATAATAAAAATTGGAGCCTACGTATTTGAAGTGGCAAGAAAAAAATTTGGAGGACAATACTATTGGTATAATCGTTTAGATCAACCTATATTAGTTACAGGTCAACCCGAATTTGAAATGTCATTCTTAGCGTATGAGAAAGTCAGGGGGTGTTTCGAAAACGGAAAACAGAATGAAATTTCACCTGTTTTTGAAGATTATGCAGTAGGGATAGCAAATAAATCTACCCTGATGATTGTATAGAAAGTCCGATTCCTTAAAATTTAACTATTAACCCACATTTTATAATAACTCATGAAAAGATATTCACCATATATAAAAAAGTATATCAGGGAGATAACTGAAGCCGGATATACTGTCAACGATAGTGGGAGTCATATATCAAAATGCATTGGTTGCTACGAAATATTAATTACAGATCTCACTGTTAAAAGCTTATTTACAAAGATAAAAAAGGTTCTTGTTTGGATAAAGAACAAGGAAACAAGAGTCATAGAGATAGAGAAGCTATATAAGCATGAGCTTCTGCCACTTCCTTTCCATAAAATAGATAGTTTTGTTCAAAATGCGATCGCTGATCTTGGAGTAGAGGATACAGATGTTCGGGCGGTGAAAGAACAGAAGGTAGTTCGTGATCTGGATTTGAATATTCCTATCCCTAAGATTAATGTCAGGGAAATTTCTGTTCGAGATATAAGAGTCTGAGTATAATTTATAAAACATCCTAATTTAGGATGTTTTTTTTATTTGTAAGGACTTTATATTTCCTTCTATATATTCTAATCAATATTCTCTCTTTATACTTAAATTTACACTCGAAAAATAATAAAGAAATAAAATGAAGTATAGTTTCGCGAATGATTACTCTGAAGGATGCCACCCTTCTGTGTTAAATGCTCTTGTAGAAAGCAATCTCGTACAACAATCCGGGTATGGAGATGATGAATATACGCAGCGTGCAACTAAGATGATTGCAGAATTAACACACAAACCGAATGTCGGAGTACATTTGATAGCTGGCGGAACTTTGGCAAATTTAGTCGTTTTATCTTCTATTCTGCGCCCTTTTGAGTCTGTTGTGGCTCCTACAACCGGACATATTTATGTAAATGAAACTGGAGCAATAGAGGCAACCGGGCATAAAGTAGAAGCTGCTCCAACTGTCGATGGAAAGTTGCGTCCACAGGATATCAAACCGTTCTTGAATAAGCTTCGCGGACATCATGTTGTTCGTACAAGAGTTGTTTATATCTCTAATTCTACCGAATTGGGCACTATATATACAAAGCAAGAGTTATCTGACCTTTATTCTTTCTGCAAAGAAAATGATTTGATTTTGTTTATGGATGGCGCTCGTTTGCCTATGGCTTTGGCTGCTGAATCTAATGATATGACTTTAGCTGATATTGCAGCTTTCACTGATGTATTTTATATTGGTGGTACAAAATGTGGAGCTCTGTTAGGAGAGGCAGTTGTTATAACAAACCCTGAGTTGGACAAAGATTTCAAATATCACCTTAAGCAGCGAGGTGCTCTTACTGCAAAGGGTAGGGTGATGGGAGTGCAATTTGATCAACTACTCCAAGGTAACCTGATCTTTGATTTAGCAGCCCACGCAAATAAGATGGCAGCGAAAATGGCAGCTGCATTCAAGGCTTTAGGTTATACTATGCTCATAGACTCTGATACCAATCAAATATTCCCAATATTAACGAATGAAGTGATAAGTCGTCTGCAAAAAGATTATTCCTTTCTTATATGGAGTGTTGTTGATGATAATCATTCTGCAATGAGATTTATTACTTCCTGGGCTACTCCTGAGTCTATTGTAGATGAGTTTATCGAAGATCTGAAGAAGTTATAAACAACAATTTCTAATACTTAAATTCATACTGGTACGTTGAAGTGTTTCCGCACTTATCCGTTGCTGTGAATACTAATTTTTGCATTTGTCCCTTTTTCAGTCTCGAAGAATCGAACTTATAAGAATAGATCGGAGATTTTACATCGTTTTCGAACAATACGAATGCGCCGTTGATTGTGCCTTTGTATGAAGCTATACCGCTGAGGTTGTCCGATAATTTGATTCTTATTGTAGCATGTCTTACCCATCTTTCGGGTTGAATGGGTGTGATTGTAGGGGCTTTGGTGTCGGCATCAATGGTGTATGTGTTTCCAAGTTCTCTTATTCGTCCAGTGATTTTTCCTTCTTTATATGTTCCTCCTATCCAGACTTCATTATTCCCCTTGAGGCGTACAATGCCATATTGAGATTTATTGGATAGGGTGTCTTTCTTTAATTTTATTGTAATGTTGCAATAATCTTGCAAAGGAACATGTGTGTCATTGACTTTGTATAAGTCAGCAAGATGTTTCGCTGAAGGAATTTTTTTTAGCATAAAACACAGGTCATCATACAGGTATTCTTTAGGAATGCTGATGCTGAATGATTCTGTTGAGTAGTTATTTTCCTCGTTCCATGCCATTCGTTGCGAGCAAGTTCTCTTCTGAGGGATTGTTTGCTCCCTCCCTTTTACGCTGAATGAATAGTTTGTTTGATTCCCATACATATCTTCAAGTTCGTAACGGAGATTGTATACTCGCTCTTCTTTTATATCAATATGCCCATTGTTTACTGATTTGTAAAAAGGAAGTTTATTGCCCGGTTCAATGTAAGATTTTTGATAGAAAATTCTCCTTCGGCTCCAATAATCGAAGTCTGTCATACTATTAATCATCCGGGTTTGCTTAAAATCGACATGAGATAAATTAGAAGAAAATATTTCTTTGTCGTCACAAAAAAGTCTGACTTTTTTTACGCCATATATATTTGAAGTACCATCCATTCTGTCATTCGCATAAACTCCAAATCCAATTTTCCCCCATACTTCTGCTGTGTCTTTTAATGTGGTGTAAGCTCCATTCTTTAGCATGGAAATATTTCTGTGGTAAGGATGACGGCTAAAATCTACTGCACCTTTTTCATTTATAGGATATATAGCTATTCCTTTTATTTTAGGCGCTTGTGTGTCTGTTATAGCATCTTTGTAATACTCCAAAGGCTCGATAGCTATTTGATTTGTAGTGTTTCTTATTTCAAAGTGTACGTGTGGTCCTCCTGACGATCCTGTATTTCCGCTATAGGCAACAAGCTCACCTTTTTTTACCGGTATCTCTTCTTTTCCTAATGTAATGTCTATATGGAAGCTTTCACGCTCATATTGTTTGTCTTTTATGTATTTTGATATTTTAGGTGCAAACTTATTGAGGTGTCCGTATACGCTTGTTTGTCCGGTGGAAGGGTAGTCTATATAGAGTGCAAGTCCATAGCCCGATGCCGAAACAGAAATACGCGATACATACCCGTCCTCCATAGCATACACAGGTTTGTTTACGACTCTTTCGGTTTTTAGATCAATGCCGGAATGAAAATGGTTCGGTCTGAGTTCTCCGAAGTTAGCACTGAGGATTAGCGGTATATCAAGTGGAGACCTGTAGGTGTTTTGCGCTACAGAGCTAAATGCATATATAAGGGATAAAAATATTAAAATTTTCTTCATGTGTTTTGTATAAATTCATTACAAAAATAGGAGAATATAGAAACCTTCACAAGTTTTTGTTTGTTAATGGATATTCTTCACTATTTCTTGATCAAATAATATTATTGACTATCAGGAGTCTATCGTTTTGTGTGAAATATTTTAGAAAAAAATAGCCGCAAATATTTGCACATAACCAAAAATGCCTTACCTTTGCATCCGCAATCAAGGGAGAATGATACTGCAAAACAGAGAAGCTCCACAGGATGGCCCATTCGTCTATCGGTTAGGACGCAAGATTTTCATTCTTGAAAGAGGGGTTCGACTCCCCTATGGGCTACTTAATAAGAAATAAAATAACAATATAAGGATTAGTCGATATGGCAAATCATAAATCAGCAGAAAAAAGAATCAGACAAGCAGAAACAAGACGCTTGAGAAACAGATATGTAGCTAGAACAACTCGTAATGCAGTTCGTAAATTCCGTTTACTGACTGATAAAGAAGAGGCTCAAAAGCAATATCCTTCAGTTTGCTCTATGCTTGACAGACTGGCTAAGAAAAATGTGATTCACAAGAATAAAGCAGGAAACTTGAAGTCAAAATTAGCTGCTCACGTTCATTCTCTGTAAATAATACTAATATTCTATTATAGATAGAGGCTAGGCTTTTAATAAGTTTAGCCTTTATTAATTTATAAAAACTTCTATACGTTGGATATAGAAGTTTTTCTTATTTGTGACATAATGTCTTGTTTATTCCTTTTCTTTGTTTTGATACTATATTTTGATTATTAAATATTTACTTTGTTTTTGTTCGGTTTTTATATTTGTTTTTGTGACATAATTGCAGTATGGCCTACTTTTTGCATTTATATTTATAGATGAAATTAGATTCTGTAATAACAGATAAAAATTAATTTAATAAAGGAGGATACAGCAATGAAAAATCAATTAATTAGAAAGTTTGACAGAAGTGGCAGCTTTTTCCCTACATTCTTTAGCAATTATTTGAATGATGATTTATTCAGCTTTGTTGAAGGAAATCTTCCGGCAACAAATATTACTGAAAATGACAAATCATTCAATATTGAATTGTCTATACCTGGATTTAAAAAAGAGGATGTAAGGATAGAGATAGAAAAGGGAGTTCTTAAAATTTCGGCGCAGAGTGAAACACAGAGCGAAGAAAAGGATGAAAACGAAAAAGTTTTACGTCAAGAGTTCAGAGCCTCTTCATTCTCACGTAGTTTTGCAATACCTGAGAACGTTGATGCAGAAAGTATTGAAGCTTCACAAAAAGACGGAGTTTTGCAAATCACTTTACCGAAGTTGAATAAGGCACTAGAAGATAAGGTGAAAAAGATCGAAATTAGATAACTTCGTTTTATCGAAGGGTTTTAATGAAAGAGGTTGCCAAACTTGGCAACCTCTTTTTGTTTTATCTTCTTATTTTCTTTACTTCTTCAACTTTTCTTTTAATATATTCGGTATTTCTGAAGGTTCTTTAGCTACTTGGACACCCGCAGCCTCTAATGCTGCAATTTTCTCGGCAGCAGTGCCCGATCCACTCGATATAATAGCTCCCGCATGTCCCATTTGTTTTCCCGGAGGAGCCGATTGCCCGGCAATAAAGCCAACTACGGGTTTTGTTACATGCTTCTTTATATACTCTGCGGCTTGTTCTTCTGCGTTCCCGCCAATCTCTCCAATCATAACAATGGCATCTGTATCCGGATCGTTTTGAAGCATCTCCAGTAACTCTCGGAAGTATAATCCTACAACAGGGTCTCCTCCCATTCCTATTGCTGAAGATTGTCCCATACCATTTGCAGTTAAATGATATACAACTTCATAGGTTAGGGTTCCACTACGGCTGATAACACCGATATTTCCTTTCTTAAATATTTGTCCGGGTAATATTCCCACCAAGCTTTTTTCAGGAGACATTAGCCCGGGACAATTAGGACCAATAAGCATAGCTCCTTTCATTTGTACAAAACGGTGTGCTTTGACTACATCTAATGTGGGAACACCTTCCGATATGCAGATAATTAGTGCGATGCCTGCATCAGCCGCCTCCATAATAGCATCAGCGGCGAAGCGTGCCGGAACGAATATAATAGATGTATTTGCTTGTGTTGATTTTACAGCATCGGCGACAGTATTGAATACAGGAACGCCAAGGATATCGGTTCCGCCTTTTCCCGGAGTAGTTCCGCCTACAACTTTAGTTCCGTATTCTAACATCTTTTTTGTATGGAAACTACCGTCTCTCCCGGTAATTCCTTGTACGATCAATCGTGTTGATTCATTTATAAGTATACTCATAGTTTTCTTTTTTAGCTTTGATCATTACTTAATATCAGCAATCAGCTTATTCTTTGGAGGCTGCCACTGCCATTCGGGTGGCTTCGCCCATTGTTTCTGCAACCTTAAATCGAGTTCCGATCAACATGTCTCTTCCCTCTTTTTCATTTGTGCCTGTAAGGCGTACAATCACAGGAATATCTGTTTTTAGTTGCTCAAAGGCAGAAAGTAAACCCGACGCAACATCGTCACAGCGAGTTATACCACCAAATATATTAATCAACACAACTTTTACTTTTGGATCTTTCAATAACAGAGTCATAGCATCTATTACCTTGTTGGGGTTGGAGCTTCCCCCAATATCAAGAAAGTTTACAGGTGCACCGCCATATAGTTTTATCATATCCATTGTAGCCATCGCCAGTCCGGCTCCGTTTACCATGCAACCGATCTCTCCATCGAGTCTTACAAAGCTGAATCCTTTCTCTTTGGCTGCAGTTTCTACTTTCTCGTCTTCCGTAGGTTCAAAAAGGCTTAGTATTTCCGGCTGACGGTATAAGGCGTTATCGTCGAATGTCATTTTTGCATCCACAGCCAGTAGTTTTCCATCTTTGGTGGTAACCAGCGGATTAATTTCAGCTAATGATGCATCTTTATCTATGAATAATCTATATAGCTTCTGTAATATAGAAGCCATTTGATTTACTTGATTTAGGTCTTGAAATAAGACAAAGGCAAATTTGCGGGCAAGATAGTCGGGCAGCCCAACCAACGGGTCTATCGCAAATTTATAAATTTTCTCAGGCGTCTTCTCTGCTACTTCTTCAATGTCTACTCCACCTTCGGCACACATCATTAGTATAACGGATTTTGTATTCCGGTCTATTATAAAACTCATATAATATTCCGACGCTATATCTACTGCCTCAGTTACGATGACTTTTGTGACGGGATAACCTTTAATGGTTAGTCCAAGAATATTCTTTGCGTGATCTTTGGCTTCTTCTTTGCTTTTTGCGAGTTTTACTCCTCCGGCTTTGCCCCGACCTCCGGTTAATACTTGTGCTTTTATTACTACGCATTCCTTGTCCAACTCTTCGTATGCAACTGCTGCCTCTCCAGGCTCATAGCATAGTATTTGTTCTTTAACAGGGATACCGTAGGATGAGAATAAATCTTTAGCTTGGTATTCGTGTATCTTCATTGGTATAATTTTTTAGTGTTCACTACTACAAACTACAAAATCTAAAATTAGCAGGAAGTTTTGATAAATGATATATGTTTTCTACTTTTTATAGAGGTATGAACTATAGAAAATATTTATAAGTATTTGTTTTTCTAGCATTAAGAACCGAATATAGGCTTTTATTGAAGAACAATTGTTATAATAAGATAAGGACATATTCTGTCTTCCAAAATATGTCCTTATCTTATATTGATGCTGACTCAGGATGTGATCTGATAGTTTTATTAATAGTCTTTGAGTAACTCTTGCAGCCTTTTTCTGGCAAAAAAGATACGACTCTTTATTGTGCCTAATGGTAGATTCATCTTTTTGGCTATTTCTTCATATTTATAGCCCGATAGATGCATTGTAAAAGGGACCCGATGTTCTTCATTAAATGTATTCAATACCTTATATATTTCTATATATGAATAAGCATCTTCAGGAGAATCCGATGCTGAATTCTGAGCGAGATTTATCCAATATAAATTTTCAGTTTGATCAACGATAGTCTGGTTGCGAAGGGCTTGGCGATAATTGTTCACAAAGATGTTGTGCATAATCGTGAAGACCCATCCTTTAAAGTTGATATTATCGTAATATTTATCAAAGCTGCTCAATACTTTAAGGGTTGCTTCCTGAGTAAGGTCCTTTGCATCTTCTTTATCCGATGTTAATCTAAAAGCAAAGCTTAGCATGTTGCTTTGTAGACTTATCAAGCTCTTTTCCAATGCTTGTTTTTTAGCTTCCATAATTTTATTCTTTTAATTATGAGGAGCTATTATAGTGCGTAAGTAACAACTTTGTGGTTGGTATAACAAAGATATGAATATTATTGAAACAATTGCACTTGCAACTAATATTGTTAGGCTTATTTATTTTATATTATTTTAGGTCGTCTATATATCGTTGTTTTCGAGTTTGTTATTCGTTGCAAAGAGCTTATCTATTATCTATAGATTTATTCTATTTAGTTAGTGAAGATTTACTTGTGATAAGTGTATAATATTTCTTATATTTTTCAAGAATAATAGATAAATATATTGTTAATTAATTAGAAATCATGAACTTTTTCATTCTGCACGTCGTTATAAGAATGTGTAGTTTGTAAAGTTTGTGTTAAGGTACAGGAAGTCTGCGATGTGATTTTGCGGGCTTCTTTTTTTGCGTTTCCTTCGTTAAAGGAAGTCGATAATATCTTTGCTATTCATACTTTCGATACCCCATCTCGCAGCAGCTTTGTCTCCGGCAAGTCCATGTGTGTATACTCCTAGTATTGCAGCATGAGCACTACTATATCCCTTTGCTAATAATCCTGTAATATATCCTGTCAGCACGTCTCCACTACCTCCTTTGGCCATGCCGCTATTTCCTGTAGAATTAAAATAGCAGTTGCCATCGGGTAGGCATATCATCGTGTGTGCTCCTTTCACGATAATTATCGACTTTATGTTGGCTGCATAGCGTCTCACAAGGTTTATCTTTTCTTCCTCATCGTGCCATTCTCCAACCAAACGCTTGAGCTCTCCCGGGTGAGGCGTGAGAATACTGTTTTCGGGGATTCGCTGCTTTATATGGTAATTGTTTGCTAATATATTCAGTGCATCAGCATCTATGACAAAGGGTTGTTTGTATGAAGCGGCCAGTAGTTCTTTGAATGCCTCGCCTGTCTGGTGTTCCTGTCCAAGTCCGCAGCCGATGCCTATTGCCGAATATTTAGATAAATCTTTGGGTACAGAAGAGAAGTAATCTTCATCATCGAGGCTGAGCATTGCCGACGGATAGTTTGCCTGTATTGCAAAGCTCTCACTGTAAGGTATGTGAGTGGTAACTAATCCGCATCCCGAGCGTAGGGCTGCACCTGTCGCTAAGGTGGCTGCACCAGCCATTCCTTTCGATCCGCAAATAAGCAATGCGTGGCCATAAGTACCTTTGTGGCCGAATTTTCCTCGTTTGAGCCTTATGCCTTGTATATAGTCCTCTGTAATATAGTGGTATAGCGATGGGGTATGCTCAATATATTCTCTGCTAAGCTCAATTGGAAGGGTAATTATTTCTCCGCAATACTCTCCGGCTTCAGGCAAAAGCATAGCAAGTTTGGGAAACTCTAGGGTAAGGGTAATATCCGCTTTTATAACCGTCTGATCCGTATTGCCGAATTCGCTCATCATACCCGATGGAAGATCGATAGAAATAACCTGATTGGATAATGAGTTAACTTTTTTGATAATAGATAATAAAGGGTCTTTCAAAGTACCTTTTACACCTGTTCCTAAAAGTGAATCTATAAGGATATGTTTATTGGAAATTCTATTTATATCTGTAACCCTTTCAATATAAGAAGGGAGCCGTTCTAAATTAATTCCGCATTCACTCGTCAGTTGCTCTTTCTCGAACGGAAGATATACCGAACAGTCATAACCTGCATGAAACAAGATACGGGCAACAGCTAGTCCATCGCCGCCGTTATTTCCTTTTCCTATGAGGAATAAGAGGGGAGAGGCTTTACTTATATTGTTGCATATCCATTCAGCAATAGCATTAGAGGCTCTTTCCATCAGGTCGATAGAACTTATCGGTTCATGTTCGATCGTATATCTATCCGTTTCTTTTATCTGAGTGCCTGTTAATATTTTCATGGTCGTTCTATTTAATAATAGACTATCTTATCTTCTGCCGAGTCTGTATATTTCTTCAATAAGGCCTGCATATATTCAGCAGCCTCTTTCAAACCATTTGTTCCGCTATATCCGTTTATCAAAGCCAAGAAATTAGTTGTTTCTACGCTTAGTTTTGTTCTTTCGTGGTCGCTTGTTGGTGTGCCTATGCCACCTAGGGAGTCACGATATACAGGTAACCCTTCTATATTTAATATCCCTTTTCCGATACCTTCGTAAGGTTCGTTTTCTTTGCCTATTCCCAATGTTAAGCTGTCTCCTTGTATTTTATCTGCATCGAATCCACCTATCGAGTAGCCGGTCTTTATCGAAACAAGGTTGATGAGGTCAACCAATGTATCTATCTGGTATAATGGTAAATCGCGCAATATACGACGGCATAAGGCTTCCGCAGACGGACGATAGCGATTGGGGTCTTTGCCGAACTTCTTATATGCCTCTCGGGTGGCTGCAATAGCCGGATTCTTTTTTATATCTTCTATCTCATGATTTGCCTTATATTCTTCCGATAATATGTTGATCTCATCCCACAACTCCTTATTGTATGGAGTGTTTTTTACCTTCGCAAAAATAGCAGCTCCGTGAAAGTCGGGCCAAAGGTTCTTGATCTCTTCCGATATGTTTATTCTTATCATGATACAAAGTTATTTTAGAGTAAAAGGTGACAAAAGTAACAAAAGTAACAGGTGTTTGTATGTTTCTGATCTGTCACCTTTTTCGTTCCACGTATATATAATAGATAAATTGATACACTCAAAGATACACTTTTTCACAGATAAAAGTTCTACCTTTACCACTCGTAAATTATAGTTCATTTTTCATGTCTCATTCTCAAAAAGCCTCAAAGCAGCTTCACCCTGTCATGTTTGCAGGGACGGGCAGCGATGTGGGTAAAAGTATAATCACTGCGGCGTTTTGCCGTATCTTTCTACAGGATGGTTATCGTCCTGCACCTTTCAAAGCGCAAAATATGGCGTTGAATTCCTATGCTACACCCGAAGGGCTGGAGATAGGGCGTGCACAAGCTGTACAGGCCGAAGCTGCCGGCGTACCTTGCCATACGGATATGAATCCTTTGCTGTTGAAGCCGACTACTGACAAGGTTTGTCAAGTTGTGCTTAATGGAAAGCCGGTAGGTAATCAACACGCTTATGAATACTTTAGAGTAGAAGGCAGAGAGCAACTCCGCAAAGAGGTAAATGATGCATTCGACCGTTTGGCACAGCGATACAATCCTGTGGTGATGGAAGGTGCAGGCAGTATTTCGGAGATAAACCTGCGGGCTGTCGATTTGGTAAATATGCCGATGGCTATACATGCCAAAGCCGATGTAATATTGGTGGCGGATATAGATCGGGGTGGTGTTTTCGCTTCTGTCTATGGTTCTATTATGTTGCTCACCGAAGAGGAAAGAAAGCATGTAAAAGGCATCCTTATCAATAAGTTCAGGGGAGATATCCGCTTGTTCGAATCGGGTGTTAAAATGATAGAAGACCTTTGCCAAATACCGGTAATCGGTGTTGTGCCATACTATAAGGATATTTATATAGAAGAGGAAGACTCTGTGATGCTGCAAACAAAGAATCTTCAGGCCACACATGGGAAGGTGAATGTTGCAGTCGTATTGTTAAGGCACTTATCTAATTTTACTGACTTTAATGTATTGGAGCGCGACCCGCGTGTACATCTTTATTATACCAATAATACAGATGAAATAGAAAAGGCAGACATCGTACTCATACCCGGCAGTAAGAGTACTCTTTCCGACTTATACGAGATCCGTCGCAACGGTGTAGCCCAAAGTATTGTAAAAGCCCATAAAAACGGAGCGACAGTAGTCGGTATCTGTGGCGGCTATCAGATAATGGGGCAGGAGGTTTGCGATCCCAATCACGTGGAAAGTAATATAGAACGCTTACCCGGACTAGGTCTACTGCCTATAACAACACAGATGGAAGGCGAAAAAGTAACCCGTCAGGTGAAGTTCTCTTTCTTGAATACCCAATCTGTATGTGAAGGTTACGAAATCCATATGGGAGCAACGACTCCGGTAGAGAATGCAAAAAAAGCTTCTTTAAATAAACTCGAAGATGGCAGAGAAGACGGATATTTTGTAAGTGAGAAATGTTTTGGCACATATATACATGGTATTTTGGACAATGGGGTAGTTATAGATTATCTTTTATCTCCTTATGCCGATAAATTATCCGATACGCCTTTCGATTTCAAGGCGTTTAAAGAAGAACAATACAATAAGTTGGCAGACCATGTTCGTAAGCATGTGGATATGGATTTGGTTTATAAAATAATGACAGATAACAACGGTTTATCATGATCAATGGGCACGGAGACGATATATATAACTACGGGAAGAAGATCGTAAGTAATTTCAGTTCTAATATATATACCCGGCAAGACTTGTCTGTATTGGATGACTATTTGTGTTCTTGTATAACGTCGATACACTCGTATCCCGAGCCGGATGCAATCTCTCTTTCAAGACTGATCGCAGATCAAAACCAAGTAGCTACAAATAATATCTGCATAACAAATGGTGCTACTGAAGCCATTTATATGATAGCTCAGGCTTTTAGAGGAAAACACTCTGCTGTTATTCACCCTACCTTTAGCGAATACGGAGACGCCTGTTTGGTAAATGACCATATTGTCAGTATGGTAAAATCTATAGATGATGTCCCGGAGCAATCAGATGTCGTTTGGCTTTGTAACCCTAACAATCCTACAGGAACGGTTACAGATAAAGAGACGTTGAAAGAATATATCATATCTCATCCTGAGAAATATATTGTTATAGATCAGTCTTATGAATATTTTACAACCAAATCGCTATTTTCTGTATCGGAAGCAATGCAATACAACAATGTGATATTATTACATTCTATGACAAAGCGTTATGCTATTCCCGGACTTCGGTTGGGATATATAACAGCCTGTTCAGAAACATTGGCATTGCTTTCTAAATATTGTATGCCTTGGTCTGTAAACGGATTGGCGATAGAGGCGGGTAAATTCCTATTGGAGAATGGTGCTGATATAATAAAGATTGAAGAATATATTGCAGAAGCAAAACGCTTCCATAAGGCATTATCACAGATAGAAACACTAGAGGTGTATGATACCGATACACATTTTTTCTTATGTCGATTGACTGATAGAAAAGCTTCGGAACTAAAAGAATATTTGATTCAAAAACATGGCATACTAATCCGTGATGCTTCTAATTTTTATGGCTTGGATGAACATTATTTCCGTGTTGCAACACAGTCGCCCGAAGAAAACAATGCGTTTGTAAAAGCGATCAAAGAATGGATATAAAACTCTTGTATACTCTTTTGCCTTTACTGATAGGGTGGACTGCCGACAAATTGTTTGGCGACCCCCGCTGGTTACCGCATCCAGTGGTGGCTATGGGTAATATTATAGGATGGGGCGAAAAGCGACTCAACAAAGGAAATAAACGAATGATGAAAGGAGCTTTATTTTCTATTATTCTGATTTTATTGAGTTTCCTTGTTATTTTCTTTATTATTAAAGGATTGGATTACCTGAGTCCATATTTATCTATACTTTTTTCCTCTGTCGTGGTTTTCTTTTGTCTTGCAGGTAAGACTTTGATAGATGAGGTCAGAAATGTTTTTGTGGCTGTCGACTCTTCGGTTGAAGAAGGACGAAAACAGGTTGCCCGTATCGTCGGACGTGATACTTCTGCTTTATCGCCACAGCAGATACGAACGGCTGCGTTAGAAACATTATCAGAAAATCTTAGTGACGGAGTTATCGCTCCATTATTCTGGTTTATACTTCTGGGTGTACCCGGGATGTTTGCCTATAAGATGGTCAATACGCTAGACTCTATGATTGGATATAAGAGCGATCGGTATAAGCAATTTGGGTGTTGGGCTGCACGGATAGATGATGTTGCAAATTATATTCCTGCACGTTTGACATCTTTACTGATGATAGTCGTAAGTGGAAAAATCTCATTACTATCTTTTGTCCGAAAGTTTGGCTCTCAGCATGCAAGTCCCAACTCCGGCTATCCGGAGGCAGCTTTAGCAGGTATTCTTAATTGTCGCTTTGGTGGATCGAATGTTTATTTCGGACAACTTTTCGAAAAGCCTTATATCGGATATAATGATAAAGAACTGACTTACACAGACCTTAAAATTGCTGTTCGGGTCAATATCCGTACGGAAATATTAATGGTATTTGCGGTATGTGTCGATCTGTTTTTACTGTCGTACTTTTAAATAATTGACCTTTCATCTAAAATATGTTGTTTAGCATAACGATATTATTTATCCGGTCGTAATCAATTGTTTATATTTTATTCTTTAAATATGTGTGCGCACACATATTGTTTGCTAATCTTAAAAGATTAATTTTGCAATCAAGTAATATGTATACAGACATACAGTTTCTATCGAAATATGAATATACGAATTATAGATATAGCCCGCATGGCTAGTGTTTCCACCGGTACGGTCGACAGGGTACTGCACAATAGGGGAAGAGTATCAGAAGAGAAAAGAGCCAAAGTAGAAAAGGTTCTGAAAGAAATAAACTACGAGCCGAATATGGTCGCCCGTTTTCTGGCATCAAAGAAGAGTTACAAGTTTGCTATTCTTGCGCCCACTTATTCTTCCGGCGATTATTGGCAGCTGGTTTGTGAAGGCATCGATAAAGCTACAGATGAATTGAAGAAATTCAATATAAGCACAGAATACTTTCTCTTCAATCAATATGATCGCTTTTCCTTCGTCAATGCTGTTAATTCATTTAAAGAGAAAGAGTTTGACGGCGTGTTAATTGCTACTCTGTTTGGTGACTATGTTATCAAGTTGTCAAAAGAAATGGACGCTAAAGGCATGCCATACATTTATATAGATTCGGGTATATCGGGACAAAAAGACCTATCTTACTTTGGTGGCGATTCATTCGGTACAGGTGTTATTGCTGCTAAACTTTTATTGAACGAGGTAGGAACGGCTGCTGATATCATAATAGCCCATATACGTTTCAGATATAAGGAGATATCTGTACAAATGAAAACCCGTGAAAACGGATTTATGGAATATCTCGAGAATAACAACTTTAGGGGGAATATTCATCATATTGAAATCAATCCCGATGATTATACAAAGACTCTTCTTGAGGTCAAAGATATTATCAATAATAGTCAGGGTTTAGTTGGAGGGATCGTTCTTAATTCACGAATATATGAACTGGTCACCCTCTTGGAAAAGCTTGATGCCAATCAGCAAAATAAGATTAGGTTAGTCGGACATGACGCCATAGAACGAAACATAAAAGGATTGAGGGAAGGGCGTATATCTTTCATCCTTTCGCAGCGTCCCGAGCTGCAAGGATATGATGCTCTGAAAGCAATGGGAAACTATTTCTTATTCAAGCAAGTTCCCGAAAAAGTAAACTATATGCCGATAGATATACTCATAAAAGAAAACGTTGACTATTACAATAATTATAAACTATGAAAAAAAACATATTCAATATCCAAGATAAAGTTGTAGCCATTACGGGAGGCTATGGTATATTAGGCGCACAGATGGCAGAATACTTAGCAGAGCAGGGTGCTAAAGTTGTTATTCTCGGGCGCTCTAAAGAAAAGGGTGAAGCTCTTGCTGAGAAAATAAGACTATCGGGCAATGAGGCGACCTTTTTCGTTTCGGATGTCCTGAACAAAGCCAACCTTGAAGAAAATAGAGAAGCGATAGTGCGCAAGTATGGCAAAATCGATGTGCTGATAAATGCAGCCGGAGGGAATATGCCTGGTGCTACTATTCCACCTGATAAAACAATCTTTGATATCGATGTTAGTGCATTTCGAGATGTAATAGATCTCAATCTCTTTGGTTCGGTATTACCTACTTTGGTTTTTGCAAAGGCGATGGTAGACAATGGTAAAGGGAATATAATCAATATTGCTTCCGAGTCTTCGTTTCGCCCGTTAACCCGTGTAATGGGCTATGGTGTGGCAAAAGCTGCTGTAGCCAATTTTACAAAGTATATGGCCGGAGAGCTGTCTATCAAATTCGGAGATAATTTTCGGGTGAATGCTATTGCTCCGGGCTTCTTCATTACCGAGCAAAACCGTTCGCTATTGCTTAATACTGATGGTTCGTATACCGACCGGGCAAAGTCTATTATAGCACATACACCATTTCGTCGATTTGGAGAATCAGATGAACTGTTAGGCTCTATTCATTATTTGGTAAGCGATGCGTCGGGTTTTGTAAATGGTTCTATTCTAGTTGTAGACGGAGGATTCGATTCATTTACTATTTGATACATCCTGAATGTAAAAAAAAATAATATATGATACTTAGCGAACAAACATGGAGATGGTACGGACCAAATGACCCGGTATCATTGTCGGATATAAAGCAAGCAGGGGCAACAGGTATTGTGACTGCACTGCATCATATCAAGAATGGTGAAGTATGGACAGTGGAAGAAATTCAAAAGCGCAAAGATATAATTGAAAGTACTGGCCTCAAGTGGTCTGTCGTGGAAAGCATCCCTGTGCATGAACATATAAAAACGCGAGAAGGGGACTACCTAAAGTACATTGATAACTATAAAGAAAGTATTCGTAATCTAGCCAAATGCGGCATTACGACTGTGACATACAATTTTATGCCTGTATTGGATTGGACACGTACCGACTTGGCTTATACAATGCCCGACGGTTCGAAGGCGTTACGCTTCGAGCGTGCGGCTTTTATGGCATTCGAATTGTTCATACTCAAACGTCCCGGTGCAGAGCAAGAATACTCATCGGAAGATATTGCTAAAGCGAAAAAACGCTTCGAAGAAATGACGCAGGAGGATAAAAACCTATTAGTTCGTAATATGATTGCCGGACTACCGGGTGCAGAAGAAAGCTTTACCCTTGAAGAGTTTCAAGCGCAGCTCGACCGTTATAGAGATATAGATGCAGAAACGCTAAGGAAAAACCTTATAGACTTTGTAAAAGAGATTGCGCCCGTTGCCGATGAGGCAGGTGTGAAGCTGGCTATCCATCCCGATGATCCGCCTTATCCGATTTTAGGATTACCTCGTATTCTGAGCACGGAATCAGACTTTAATAAATTGGTTGAAGCTGTACCTAACAAGTCGAACGGACTATGCTTTTGCACGGGTTCATTCGGAGTACGAGCCGATAACGACTTGCCTAACATGATCAAACGACTCGGCGACAGAGTCAACTTCGTGCATTTGCGTTCTACTCAGCGTGATGCGGAGGGTAACTTTTATGAGGCAAATCATCTCGAAGGCGATGTGGACATGTATGGCGTTATGAAAGGATTCTTGGAAATACAACAGCAACGTAATATATCTATTCCTTTCCGTCCCGATCACGGGCATCAGATGATTGACGATCTGAACAAGAAAACCAATCCAGGGTATTCCTGTATTGGTCGCCTCAGAGGTTTGGCTGAACTTCGGGGCTTGGAATTGGGAATAGCTAAGACGCTATATCAATAATTATTATAGCTTGTCATTCTGAATGTATCGAACATTCTCTATCGGATATGAGATACTTGACTTCATTCAGAATGACAAGTCCTATCTACTTATAAGTAGTAATATTCTTTACTCCTACAATCTTCTTCTCTTTTATAGAAGTGCAAAATAGGCTTTTTATATCTTCTGCTGTGTATTCATTTGTAGGAGCAAAGTCGGTAGAACTCATATAATCGATTATAGCCTGCCCAAACTGTTTTCCTTCGGGTTTGTCGCTAATAGCTTTCAGATCGCACATACAAACAAGCAATTTTCCTTTACCAACCTGCATTTCGAATATCAATCCAAGTTTGTGGTTACGCTCGATATTGTCAATTACCTGTACCAACGGTTTGTAGTCCTTAGGGGTTCTGTCGAGAATAAGAGGTCTTGAGTTTTTTGATATAATCCACCATTGCCAGTTGCTATGTGTTTCGGTCGGAAACTCCTTGAATAGCGGGTGTGAAGGGTCTGTCAATATAGAGAGTGTTCCCGGAGACACATCCCTTTTCAACCATTCCGAAATATTCTTGAACATGGCGTAATTCCAATAGTCGGGAGTAAATAATCCACCAACAGAAAGCTTTTCTACTTCTTTGTGATCGGGAATATATAATACTTTATTTCCCTGTTGTAGCAAGTCTAAAGCTTGTTTCAGGCTCGAAGTTTCTTTTATATCCGATTTTACAGATACTTCCTTGTCGGGATATACCCATATATCGTATTTATTTACATGAGGGCCTGTTTGTAATGTCAATACGAGTTGAGTTGCCGTATTTATATCTTGAAGAGGTACTTTTATTTTTCCTACTTCGCCTAAATGACCTTGAGAAATATTGATAGGAAATTCTCCTCTGGCTACATTTACATTGCTATGCGCTTTGCTTAGCGTCCATGACAAATTCTTTTTCGAGAGAGCTTCCTTCGAATAGTTGCTTAGTTTTATCTCCGCTGTAAATATCTCGCTATTGCTCCAGCAGTATTTAGACATAATGGAAAGTGGAACTATTTCGTCACAAAAACCGTCGAATTCTTCTGCCGCCATTCCGCCCTTATTATCCATAAAAGCATCCAGTATACCGACATAGGCACTTCCTTGCCCCGGATAATCCTGCAAATCCAGTAATTGGAAACCTCCAAACCCCGGTGTGCGAAGGCACATTTCTATATCAGCCTTGTAGCAGAGGGCAGCAAAACGTGCCGTAGCCTTATGGAAGGCATCAGCCTGATCTTCAAGTCCATTTTCCTGAAGTCGTTTGCGGAATATTTCCATATTGTAAGGATACAGTACTCCGGTATATTTTTTTATCTCGTTATAATCCGGATATACTTGAAATTGACCGTTTTCGTGGCTTATAATCGGTACAGTACAGTTTTCTACAGCTTTTGAGAAAGTGATGGCGGTAGAAGGGTATGTAGCGTTCATATACCCTCCGTCTTTGGCATCGGCAAAAGAGAATGTCGCACGTGTATGAGTTGAGTAATCGTCGGAACCTACCTGTCCGCCAACACGACACGTGACAAAGAAATCTTCACCTTGTTGTTGTCCGGCAGTACCCAGCATATTATTTGCACCAAAAGCATAAAGATGACGTTGGTCGGAAGTGCGGAACTTTGTTACAATGTTACGCATGAGTTCTACATCACCTCCAAGCTCATTGCCTAAAGCCATCATAACGAACGAAGGATTGTTACCATAAGTGGTAAGGATATGCTCACCTTCGTTAATCAAGAATTTGTTGAGGTCGGTGTTTGTCGTGTCCATTGCTCCCCAGTATGGCAGTTCCGCCTGCATGTATATGCCTTCTTCGTTTGCCGCATCAAAAGCTGCTTGCGGAGGTGTCCACGAGTGAAATCTGTAATGGTTTATCCCATATTCTTTGGCGATGCGCATTTGTCTTTTCCATTCTTCTTTATTCATCGGCGGGTAGCCGGTGAGAGGAAATACGCAGGCATCGTGTTTGCCCCGTAGAAATGTTTTTAGAGAATTAATTTCAAACTGTGTTCCTTTTGCTGAAAAGTCTCTGAGACCAAAGTCGATAGTATAACTGTCTTTTATATTCTGACTTTCTATTGCGAAATTAACCTTGTATAGGGCAGGATCAAATTCACTCCACAAAACGTGTTTGTTGCCCACGTTGATATCAAACTTATATGTTTCCAACCCCTCTTTTAGGTCTATGTTGATAACTTGCTCGGGTATAGCAATATTTTGTGCTGTATTCCATAGGTATCCCTGAACCGATATTTCGGCTTTTCCACTTACTGACGATTTGATTTGTGCTACAACTGGTATCGTCTTAGAAGAAACATTTGGATAAACCTGAAGGTCGCTAATGAGAATGCCATCATTGGCTTCGAGTCCGAATTTTCCGATTATGCCATTCCAGTTTGTTTGTGTCGCATCGGTCCAAGCATGCGAGCCATGTATTCCTTGTGGTACAGAAGCAGGGCTGTTGTCTATTACGATAGTCACGGTGTGCTTTCCTGCGGCTAATTTTCCGAGATTGTATATCTGAGGTGATAATATCAGCGAGCTTGTTCCTATGCTGTCTTTGTCTATCCACACCGTAGAGGGTTTTGTTCGCTCCATGATCAGTCGCCATTCTTTCTGAGCTGAACCTGCCGGTATTTCAAGCTCTTTGGTATATTTCATCTTTCCTACATAAGGATTCAACCGGGTAAGCTGCCCTGTGCTAAGGGTATCGCTATTGCGGAGTGCGAGACGGCTTTCATCTACAGTTCCGGGCAGATTTATTTCGCCAAGGTCGCAGTGCCATTTTCCCGAAAGAGAGATAAATTCCCGTTGGTTGAATACTACCTTCTTTTCGGTACATGAGGTTGCCAGTAAGAGACAGATAAAAATTGAAACGATGCAAATGTTTAATCGCATAAGGTTGACGTTAACGAATTAAATTACAGACAAAGATAAACTAAAAAGTGAGATAGAGAATGTATTGTTAAACAGGAATTAATTGTTAAAAAGTAACAAAGGTAACAGCTCTTTTCCTATTTTATTGCTGTTACTTTTCTCCACCCTTTCCATTCTTTTGTCTACTCATCCTATTAGATAAATTATATGAAAAAGCCTAAAAAATGGGATAGATTCATCTCTACTTGTTGTATCTTTGTTTGACTTTATATGGGAGTTAATCTTGTCGTGTTGACTTCTTTAATATCTTTCAGAATGACAGAAGGAAATTCTTTAATATATAATATAATACATACCATAAAAAATGAAAATATATACCCGAGGAGGAGATAAAGGTAAAACCGGAATCTTTGGAGGAAAACGTGTGAGTAAAGATCATCCACGAATTGAAGCCAATGGTACAATCGATGAGCTGAACTCTGTAATAGGTGTTGTTCGGGCTCACTTATCTTCAGATCATGAGTGGCAGCCTATTCTGTTCAAGATACAAACAGAGATAATGGTTGTGATGTCTCAGGTGGCTACACCATCGGATATAAGAGCTACAAACCAAAATGTTCTGGATGAAAATCTGGATAAATTTTGCGAGGAATGTATGGATAAAATGACAGATGAAATGGGACCCAGCGAAACTTTCGTTTTGCCCGGAGGGACAGTTGTTTCAGCAAACTTGCAATTGGCTCGTGCTGTGGCTCGTCGTGCCGAACGTCGCTTGTGGACTCTAAACAAGCAGGATGAAGTTCCCGCAGCTGTTATGCGATTTATTAATCGTTTGTCCGACTTGTTCTTCACAATGGCTCGTTACGAAATGTATAAAGCAGGTGATGTAGAAGAACGCTGGAAAGATTTTTTGTATAAGAGAAAATAAATGGCTAAGCAAATAACCCTTATAACAGGGGGGCAACGTTCAGGTAAAAGCAGCTATGCACAAAAGTTAGCATTGTCTTTGTCTCCTAATCCTGTATATCTGGCAACTTCGCGAATATGGGATGACGAACATCGCCTGCGGATAGAAAGACATAAAGCCGAACGGGCAGATAATTGGATAAATGTAGAAGAAGAGAAATTCTTGAGTGAGCATTCCTTTGACAATAAAGTAGTGCTTATAGATTGCGTTACGCTATGGGCTACGAATTTTTTCTTCGACCTGAATTCGGATGTTGAAGCTGCCCTTACTGCTCTGAAATCTGAATTCAGAAAGCTTGTTGCTCAAGATGCCGTGTTTATTTTTGTTACAAACGAAATAGGCATGGGCGAAATGTCTCAAAACGACTTGCAACGTAAATTTGCCGATTTGCAAGGCTGGCTCAATCAATATCTTGCCGAAAACGCTGATGAGGTTTATCTGATGGTCTCGGGTATTCCCCTGAAAGTGAAGTGATCATAAATTTTGTCGTTATTGTTTTTAATAACATAACATTCTGTCGAATACGACGAATCTTTGAAAACAAGATGTTTTGAGCCAACAGCATAGCAACGAAAAGCGACTGTAAAATTAAAATCTAAAAGAAACTAAATATACAATGCAACAATTTAACATCGAAAAACCGGAAGACGAAGTACGCTCTTACTTACAAGAAAAAATTGATAACCTCACAAAGCCTAAAGGTTCTTTGGGTAAACTCGAAGAGTTGGCTATGCAAATCGGTTGGATACAACAATCTTTGAATCCGAAGTTGACAAATCCTTGTCACATCGTATTTGCAGGAGATCACGGTATTGCAGCAGAAGGTGTGAGCCCATCGCCGCAAGAGGTAACCTATCAGATGATAGCAAATTTTTGGAATGGAGGAGCAGGAATCAACTTTTTGGCACGTCAGCACGGATTCAATCTAAAGGTTGTTGATGCCGGTGTTAATTTCGACTTTAAGCCCGAAGATCCGATTATCCACAAGAAGATTCGAAAAAGCACACGCAACTATCTGCATGAAGCTGCTATGACAAAAGAGGAAATGGAACAAGCCATACAATCGGGAGCTGAATGCGTACAAGCTTGCTTTGATGAGGGTTGTAACGTGATTAGCTTTGGTGAAATGGGGATTACAAATACCTCTTCATCTTCGCTATGGATGACATACCTCACAGGTATCCCTTTGGATCAGTGTATTGGTGCAGGCTGTGATCATACAGGCAATATTATCAACCATAAGTATAAGGTGCTGAAGCAATCGATGGATAATTACAAAGGCGATGCTTCTGTCGAAGATATTATGCGCTATTTCGGTGGTTATGAAATGGTGATGACTGTAGGTGCTATGCTCAAGGCTGCCGAACTGAAAATGATAATTCTTATCGATGGCTTTATTATGACAAACTGTATGTTGGTGGCATCAAAGTTGAATAAGAATGTTCTGCACTATGCTGTCTTCGGACATCAGGGAGATGAGGCCGGACATAAGCTTGTGTTGGAGTATCTGAATGCAAAACCTATTCTTAGTTTAGGACTTAGGCTGGGAGAGGGAACAGGTGCTATTTGCGCATATCCTATCGTCGATTCGGCCGTGCGTATGATAAATGAGATGAATTCATTTAAAGAAATCCAAGTAACGAAGTATTTTTAAAATAGCAACTTGCCTTTCCGAAGGCAACCTCTATAACTGATGAAACAAATAGCAGCAGCACTTGTCTTTTTTACACGCTTACCTTTTTGGCGTATAAAAGCATTTAATGTCCCTGCCGAATATTTTAAGCAAGTGATAAACTACTGGGCTGTAGTAGGCTGGCTTACTGCCGGTATTATGGCGGGAGTGCTGTGGGGTGCTGCTCAGATCTTACCTTATTCCATTGCCATAATTGTGGCTCTTCTTAGCCGCCTGCTCATTACAGGAGCATTGCATGAAGACGGCTTTGCCGATTTCTTCGATGGCTTTGGAGGAGGTACTACCCGCGAACGCATATTGGAGATAATGAAAGATTCGCATATCGGTACTTATGGAGTAATCAGCTTGATATTTTACTTCTTATTCTTTTATTTCTTTTTAGAAAATCTAGGTCTGCATTTGGCTTGTACTGTAATCTTGGTGGGCGATCCGTTATGCAAGCTTATCAGTTCACAAATTACCTTATTCCTTCCTTATGCCCGAAATGCGGAAACGAGTAAATCGAAAACAGTATATAAGAAAATGTCTTTGCGCACCGCTCTTATTTCGGCTTTGTTTGGTTTGCTGCCTTTCGTATTATTATTAAATATTCACTTTTGGGCGGCTATAATATTTCCTATCTTTGTTTTCCTTGGATTGATTTTACTCATGAAAAGAAAGGCACAAGGGTATACCGGAGATTGTTGCGGTGCAATGTTTCTATTATGTGAGTTGTCTTTCTTTCTCGGGATAAGTATTATCCTGAAATTATGCTAGGGAGAATTATTATCTATACGTAAGTTTAAATATGAAAATATATATAGTACGCCACACGGCCGTGGGAGTTAATGGAGTTTGTTACGGACAAACGGATGTGCCGCTAAAAGATACCTTTGAAAGCGAAGCTGAGGTGGTGAAGCAGAAGTTGCAAGATTTGCAGTTTGATGCTGTTTTTTCAAGCCCGCTAAGCAGAGCAAAGCGTCTTGCTGAATATTGTGGTTTTACCGATATTCAATTGTACGACCGCCTGAAAGAATTGCACTTTGGTGATTGGGAGATGAAAGAATGGGATCGCATTGATATGGAAGAATGGGACAAGGACTGGATAAGGACACCCACACCCAATGGTGAGTCTTTCGATCAGATGTATGCACGCGTTGCATCTTTCATCGACGAACTGGTAAAGAAAGATTATTCTTCTGTTGTTGTTTTTGCTCATGGTGGAGTTATCAACTGTTTTAGAGTTTACTTTGGACAAACAGACTTGCAAGGAGCTTTCGACAAGTTGGCAGAATACGGTGAGGTGCTCGAATTTGAATCGAATTGATTAATATTTATCTATATATACGTTCAGAGTCTTGTTTAATGACAAGGCTCTTTTTTTTGCTAAATTGTTTTGTGTTATTCAAAATTATATCTATTTTTATGATATCATTTTAATATCATAATAAATATGGAAACACTCGAGAAAGATTTTAAAGGCACTAAGATTTCAGGCTTCCTAGCCTTATTTATCATTATTGTAGTATTGGCTGCCAGTATATGGTCTTTTAGCCTAGGCTATATTCCTTTAGTGTTTATAGCTGTATTTTTTATTTTCCTATCTTCCCTGGCCATTCTAGGATTTATGATTGTAGAGCCTAACGAAGCCAGAGTCATGGTTTTCTTTGGTAAATATAAAGGGACTATTACCGATAACGGTTTTCTTTGGGTAAATCCTTTTTATAATAAAAAGAAAGTGACACTCAGAGCACGTAATCTCGATGTGCCACCTATAAAGGTGAACGATAAAGTCGGTAATCCTATTATGATCGGCTCTGTGCTGGTTTGGAAAGTAAAAGATACGTATAAGGCGATGTTTGACATAGACACATCTTCTATTACGGGAATTACTGCCGGTTCGGTGAATAACTATATTCAATTTTCGAACAGAATGCAGGCTTACGAGAACTTTGTAAAAATACAAAGCGATGCAGCTTTACGTCAGGTAGCCGGCATGTATGCATACGACAATAATGAAAGCAAAGACGGTGATGTAACATTGCGCTCTGACAATGGTGAAATCAGCGAGAAGCTCGAAGAGGAACTGAATAGTCGTTTGGCGATTGCGGGTATAGAAGTAATAGAAGCACGCATCAATTATCTGGCATATGCCGCCGAGATTGCGAGTGTAATGCTCCGTCGTCAGCAGGCTGATGCGATTATTGCTGCTCGCGAAAAGATAGTGGAAGGTGCCGTCAGTATGGTTCAATTGGCACTAGATAAACTCTTGAAAGAAGGAATTGTAGAATTGGATGAAGAACGCAAGGCTGCAATGGTTAGCAATCTGCTTGTCGTGTTATGTGCAGACGAAGCAGCACAGCCGATTGTAAATGCGGGAACGCTTCATCAATAAATATTTAATTGTGACTAAGAAAGAAAAGGAATCAGCAGTTAAAAGTTTCGTCTTGCGAGTCGATCCCGAGATGATGGAAGCAATAGAAAAATGGGCTGCCGATGAGTTTCGTAGTACTAACGGACAAATTCAATATATACTTGATCAGGCACTGCGAAAGGCAGGACGAATAAAAAAGAAGAAAGAAACACGCATAGACAATAATCATGAATAAGAAAGAGAATGCCGGATATTTATTACCCGGCATTCTTTGTTTTTTTTAACATATTGAAGAAAGTCTTGCGAATACTGTTCTGGAGAGGTTTGTGGAGTTAAATGTCTCTTATTCTGATAGAAAAGATGACCTACTTTCGTTTTATTCCGAAAAATTAGTTTTTATTTGTTTAGATATTGGTAGACATTGTCTATCTTTGCACTGTTTTTACAAAAACTATACAATATACAGATCATTATTATTTAATGATATACGAAAGCAAACTTATGAAAACAAACATTACTACACGTGTTGCCAAGACAGCATGTTTTTCTATTCCGTTTCTGATAATAATATCATTCATCATGTTCTCATGCAAATCATCCGAGTCGGTTCGTGATATAAGAGCTTCCCGAGGAGAGGATGTTGCAGGACGAGGTTTTTCTTACTCCAAAGATAAGCCCAAAGAAGCAATGGTGAAGCCATTATTTATGCAGCAATTGAGAAGAGCAACAATAGAACTTCCATTTCAGAAGGGGTTGGATGTAAGAGGCACAAGGACTGTTTCTGAAGAAGTAACATTTACCAATGCTGAAAATATAACAGAGTCTGTTGACCGAGAAGGTAAAAAAGCAACCAGCCTTAACGAGGTGCAACAACTATCAGAAGTTGTGGTTACGGCTAAATCTCGATTTACGCCTGAGCGCAATGGACGAGTAAAAGTAGATTTTTTAGTAAGAGTGCCTAAAGAACTTCTGTCTGAAAATTTCAGGATGACGTTGTCTCCTAAACTGTTCCACAACGACTCTATTATACCTCTCAAAGAGGTGGTGCTTAAAGGTGAAGCATTTCTCGCCAAGCAAAAGCAGGATTATGCCGAATATGATAACTATATGAAGTCTATTGTAGGAAATGATAAATATGACGACGTATTCTTCGATAGAGCCGGAACAGATAAAGATATCAGAAATCGCCAGAACTTGTATTATGAAGAATACTACCGGGAGTGGAGTAAGCAGATGGAATATGAGAAATGGAAGACAGAGAAAAGTAAGTTTGATGCAGCCGAGCTAGCTAAGCTCAAAGGGTATCGTCAACGCTTTTATAATGAATATGTGCGTAAGGCACGTGAGCAGGTGATCCGCGATATGGCTAATGGTAAAGATACCGTGGGCTTGTTTGCTCAATACATGAAGAAGTTCAATAAGAATGCAAAAGCTCTTGTGTTGGATGATAAGAACTTTGAGGTAAGCTATATGAAGATGCCGGCAAAATTTCGTGAAGCGTACGAAGAAGGGCGTTCGTTGGATGATATAATAAACAATGTACTTACCGAAAGTGACTCTATCGAAATAGCTCAAAACAGATATCTGTTTGAGGCTATTGCCGAAAATGAAATGAAGAAAGAGCGTAAAGGAGAGGTGGCAAAAGAAATGATACCATTTCCTTACGAAGAAGGTGTTCGTTTGGATACAATTATAGATACGGGTCGTGATTTTGTATACCTATATAAGCAAGATCATCCGGTAACAGTGGGACTTAAAAAACTTAGCCTGACAATGAATGGGCGTGTAGATGCTGTGGATAGAAGCCGTTATATGATGGCACCTGGCGATACTATTTCGTATTTTATATCGTCATTGTCGCAGTTGGTAGATACATCACTGATCTATAAAAGAACAAAACTGTATAGGGATGCATACAATCGTTTGACTACCTACGTGAAGTTTCAGCCCGGACAATCTGCTTTTGGTATCAATTATAAGGATAATAAAGCCCAAATAAATAATGTGTTAAATACATACCGTGCATTTACTGAAGATGGTAAGTTTGTTGTCGACAGTATTGTTCTTAGAGTAACTACGGCGCTGGATGGATCATACGACAAAAACTATAAATTAACCGAAAAACGAGCCGATGCGATTAAAGAATACTTTGTTAAGTCGCTGTCCGGCGAAGTGAATGATGTCAACAATGTTATTAAGGTCGAGTTTGGAGGAGAAGACTGGAATACCTTGGCAAACCAGATTCAGCAGCGAAATGATATAATGAATAAAACACAGATTCTTGCACTTCTCGAAGGGGCTATAGATCCTGATGATACAGAAGCCAAGATAAAGAAAGATTTTGCGGACGACTATAAGGTGATTCGAGATTCTATCTATCCGTTGCTCAATAAAGCTACGTTCGAGTTTAATATGCATCGTCCGGGTATGACCGAAGAAACTGCGCTGGATGTTCAGGAAAGACCAAACTATGAAAAAGGATTGAAACTACTGCAAGACAGGGAGTATTGGAAGGCTTTGGAAATTTTGTCCGATTATCCCGATTACAATACGGCATTGTGCTTGATATGTATGGGGTATAATGCCAAGGCTAAAGAAGTATTGGATGGTTTGCCTGAAACAGGAAATACTGAATATTTGAGAACCATACTGTCGATTCGTTCAAATAAGGATAATGAGGCAATCGATCACTTGATGCGTGCCTGCGAGTTAGACCCATCGAAAGTTTATCGTGCACCTCTCGATCCTGAAATTGCCGATCTGATAAGTAAATATAGCTTACAGCGGCGGATAGAGGGCTTATCCACACCGATAGAAGATATTGAAGTAGCGGATGCGAATTAATATAAAGTAAGAAACCCCGATTATAAATTAAACTATAATCGGGGTTTCTTATTAAAAAGATAGAATTTCGATAGTACTGAAAGACATTATTATTAAATTTGTCTCAGTTGATAAAAATACGGTGTGTATTATTGTAAGATGTATACAAATCGTTTTTTTTATTCAACTTTTAATCTAAATATAATATATGGATTACAGAAATCTAACCCCGGAAGAAATAACAAGACTCGAGAGTCAGGGTTGCTTAGCCGATAACTGGAACAATATTTCGGTACATAAAAATTTCAAACCGGACTATGTTAAACATACCAATTTTTCGGGCAAAGTTAAGTTAGGTGTCTTTGAGGATGAATTCACATTGCCGGGAGGGCTGAAAAAGCATTCAGGTCTGAAGCATACTTGCCTCCATAATTGTGAATTGGGTGACAATGTGCTTATCGAAAATGTACAGAATTATATAGCTAACTATCGTATTGGCAGTAATGTGCGCATACAAAACATACATCATCTCTATGTAGAAGGACAATCATCGTTTGGAAATGGAATAGAGGTTTCGGTATTAAACGAAACGGGCGGGCGCGAGGTTATGATCTATGATAAACTGAGTGCTCATTTTGCCTATATTCTTTCTTTCTATCGTCATCGACCTGTATTGATAAAAAAACTTCAGGGTATGGTCGCTGATTATGCCAAAGAACGCACCTCTGATTTTGGATACATAGGCGATAATGTGACGATTGTAAATGCAGGAGCAATAAAAAATGTACACATCGGAGACTATGCCACAATAGAAGGAGCACGACATCTTGAGAACGGAAGTATTAACAGTAACCAGTACGATCCTGTTCATATCGGGTATAGCGTAATGGCGAATGACTTTATTGTTTGTTCGGGTTCACGAGTTGAAGACGGGACGATGCTTACACGCTGCTTTGTAGGGCAATCATGCCAATTGGGACATACCTATTCGGCGAGCGATTCATTATTCTTTAGTAATTGTCAGGGTGAGAATGGTGAAGCCTGTGCTTTATTTGCCGGGCCTTATACGGTGACTCATCACAAGTCTACGCTCTTGATTGCCGGAATGTTTTCTTTTATGAATGCAGGTTCTGGATCTAACCAGAGTAATCACATGTACAAGCTCGGGCCTATCCATCAGGGCATTGTAGAGCGTGGAGGAAAAACAACCAGTAATTCGTATATCCTATGGCCTTCACGCATCGGAGCTTTTTCTCTTATTATGGGACGCCACTATTATAATGCAGATACCTCCAATATGCCGTTCTCTTATCTGATAGAGGATAAAGATGAGTCGGTATTGGTTCCCGGTATTAACTTGCGAAGTGTAGGTACGATTCGTGATGCACAGAAATTTCCGAAAAGAGATAGACGAAAAGATCCTGAAAAACTAGATCAGATAAATTTCAACCTGCTGAGTCCCTATACAATACAGAAAATGTTTAAGGCGATCGAAATATTGGAAGGGCTGAAAGAGACCTGTGGCGAAACATCGGGATCGTACACATATCAGAGTTGCCGTATCAAAGGTACTTCTCTGAAGAGAGGATTGAAATTGTACAATATGGCTATTAATAAGTTTCTTGGGAACTCTATTATTTCACGCTTATCGAAGTGTTCATACACTAGCAATGAGGAAATCAGGGAATGTTTGAAACCTGACACCGAAGTGGGACTGAATGAATGGAGTGATGTGGGAGGTATGCTTGTTCCTCGTTCTGAGATAGATAAGCTTATAGACGATATAGAATCAGATAATATAAAACATGTGAGTGAGATGAATGCTATTTTTGAGCAACTGCATAAAAACTATTACTCACTGGAATGGACTTGGGCATGGGATAAGATACAGCAATATTATAACCTGTCGTTGGATACAGTTACCGCTCAGGATATTATTGATATTGTTAGTCAATGGAAAGAAGCTGTTGTAGAGCTGGATAGAATGATTTATGAGGATGCTAAGAAAGAATTTTCTTTATCTTCTCATACAGGTTTTGGTGTGGATGGAGATAAGCATCAGCAAAAAATAGACTTTGAACAAGTGCGTGGTATTTTTGAAGAAAATCCTTTTGTGGAGACCGTTTTGAAGCATATCGAATCGAAGACCAAATTAGGCAACGAGACTATAAGTAAATTGGAAAAGGTAGTTGGTTAAAATAATTGACATATACATACTAAAAAAGGCTATTCATTCGAATAGCCTTTTTTAGTTAAACTTGTAATTAAATTACAATTATTTCTTTGGTTGTGTACGCTTAGCGTAACGGTTCATAAACTTATCAACACGTCCTGCTGTATCTACAAGTTTTTGTTTTCCTGTATAGAACGGGTGAGAAGAACTTGTGATTTCAAGCTTCACCAATGGATAAGTAACACCATCTATGTCGATAGTTTCTTTAGCATTGATAGTTGAACGTGAAATAAATACCTCATCGTTTGACATATCCTTGAAAGCAACCGGACGATAGTTTGCTGGATGAATATCTTTCTTCATTTTATAGTAGTTTAAATTGTTTCTTCTTTTTCAGCCGACAAAGATAGCTTTTTAATCTTATTAAAGCAAAATATTTCTTTTGAATTTTGTATTGAAAAAATGCCGTAAACTAATAATTTTTGCCTTCTTTTGTTCTAGTAAACATTTTTCAGGTTCATCTTTTACATAAAATAGAGTATTATGCGTAAATATATTTTATTTTCAGCTTTCGCTGTTCTTTCCCTTATTTCTTGCAAACAAAAAACAAATGTGGATAATTCAAATATTGATCCGTCGGATACAACAAATATGAGTGCAGAAACGATCTCAGACGAAACAAGTTTGTACTTGCTGGTGGGTACATATACAACAGGCGAGAGCGAAGGTATTTATGTTTATCAATTTGATACCGTTTCAGGTTTTTCCAAATATAAAAGTGTGGTTAAGGTGACCAATCCATCATACCTTACTATCAATAAAGAAGGTACGCATGTTTATTCTGTCTCCGAAACAGGAGACGCAAAAGCTGCGGCCAATGCTTTCGTTTTCGATAAGAAAGATGGCACTCTAAAACTTCTAAATTCGCAATTGACAGGTGGAGCAGACCCTTGTTATATAGAGCTCGACAAAACCGGCAAGCATGTTGTTACCGCTAATTATTCGGGTGGTAGTATTACAGCCTTTGATATTAACGGTGACGGAACGCTGACTACTGCTTCTCAATTGATTCGTTTTACAGGAAAAGGAACAGATGCAGAGCGTCAGAAAGCTCCTCACCTACATTGTGTACGCTATTCTCCTGATGGAAAATTTCTATTCGCTGATGACTTGGGAACAGATAAAATACATAAATTCGGGATAAATGAAAGTAATGAGGGGAATTATCTCAAAGTAGGAACACCTGCTGCTTTTGATGTAGCAGCCGAATCGGGACCAAGACATCTTGATTTTCATCCGAATGGAAAATATGCATACCTTATTAATGAACTATCGGGCGCTGTTATCGCATTCAACTACGATGCTAACGCCGGTAATCTGACTCAAATTCAAACAATCCAAGCTGATACACTTGGCGCAAAGGGTAGTGCTGATATTCATGTGTCGCCTGACGGCAAATTCCTTTATGCATCCAACCGCCTGAAAGGCGATGGTATCGCAATATTTTCTATAAATCAGGCAGATGGTAAGTTAACCAAAGTTGGCTATCAGGAAACAGGAGTGCATCCACGTAATTTCGTGATTACTCCGAATGGTAAATTCTTATTGGTGGCAAGTCGTGATAATGATGTCATCCAAATATTCCTTATAGATAGAGTTACAGGCCTTTTGGAAAATACATATAAGGATATAGAACTGGATATGCCTGTTTGCCTGAAATTTACTTCTTTCAAGTAAGGTAAGGCTAAAAATATTACTTATCTTTTTATTATTCAGAAGAGAGGAGATGACCGTCTCTTCTCTTTGCTATTTCCAACGATAACGATTAACAGGAATTCGTTTTGATATTTCGTGTCTTATTTTTCTCTACCTTTGCACCTTCAAAAAATAAAATACAGATTCGATGTTAATTGTTGACAGCTTAAAAGTTGAGTTAGGGGATAGAGTATTGTTCGATAATATAAGCTATATCATTAATGATAAAGATAAAATTGCGCTTGTAGGTAAGAATGGGGCAGGGAAGAGTACTATGCTCAAAATTCTGGCAGGTGTCAATACGCACTTCAGAGGGACAATAACCGGGCCTGATGGCGTTACCGTTGGGTATCTTCCTCAGGTAATGAAAATTACCGATGAGCGTACAGTCCGTGAAGAAGCATCTTTAGCATTCTCTTATATCTTCGATCTGCAAGCAAAGATTGAGGATATGAATAAGCAGTTGGAAACACGTACCGACTACGAATCAGATGATTATGCCAAACTGATAGATGACTTTACTCATGCCCACGAACGCTTGGCGATGGTCGAAGATGTCAACTTTGAAGGTGAAGTAGAAAAAGCATTACTCGGTCTGGGTTTTAAGCGTGCCGATCTCGATCGTCCTACCAACGAGTTTAGTGGAGGATGGCGTATGCGTATCGAGCTTGCTAAACTCTTGTTGAGTAATCCCGATGTGATGTTGCTCGATGAGCCTACAAATCACCTTGATATAGAATCTATTGGTTGGCTCGAAGACTTTATAAATACTCAGGCAAAAGCTGTGGTTCTTATTTCCCACGACCGTGCTTTTATCGATGCGGTAACTACACGTACGATTGAGTTAACCATGGGGCGTATTTACGACTATAAGGTAAACTATTCTAAATATGTAGAGCTCAGACAGGAACGTCGCCAACAACAGATACATGCATGGGAGGCTCAACAAAAACAGATAGCCGAGATAGAAGAATTTATAGAACGCTTTAGAGCGCAAGCGGCTAAAGCGGTACTTGTTCAAAGCCGTATCCGTCAATTGGAAAAGATGGAGCGTGTGGAGATAGATGAAGAAGACAAATCGCAAATCCGTATTCGCTTCCAGCCGGCTACACGTTCGGGCAATTATCCGTTGACGGTAGATATGGTAACGAAAAAATATGATGACTATCTGGTTTTTGAAAATGCCAATCTGATGATAGAGCGTGGCGAGAAAATTGCTTTGGCAGGAAAGAACGGAGAAGGAAAATCTACATTTGTAAAATGCGTGATGGGCGAAACATCATACGATGGCAGTATACTTTTAGGACATAATGTACAAGTTGGTTACTTTGCACAGAACCAGGCTGATTTGTTAGATGAAGATCTCACAGTCTTTGAAACTATTGATCGGGTTGCCGAGGGCGATATACGTACTCAAATTCGTAATATTCTGGGAGCTTTTATGTTTAACAGGGACGATTCGGAGAAGAAAGTAAAAGTACTTTCGGGAGGGGAGAGAACACGCTTAGCTATGATAAAGCTGTTGCTTGAGCCTGTAAATCTGCTTATTCTCGATGAGCCTACAAACCACTTGGACTTGAAGACTAAAGAGGTTCTGAAGAATGCCTTGCTAGACTATGATGGAACAGTTATCCTTGTTTCCCACGACCGTGATTTCTTGGATGGGCTGGTGACAAAAGTCTATGAATTTTCGGATAAAAAAGTGCGTGAGCATATCGGAGGAATCAAAGAGTTCTTGGCTAAGAAGAGAGCCTTATCTTCCTAAAAGATTGGCTTCAATATATGTTTTAGTTATCTTTGATTCCTTATTAAAAATCTTAACATAATTAGAAATGAAAAAATTATTATTATCATTACTCACAGTAAGTCTTATTTTAACTTCTTGTGGAGGCACATCTCCTGTTAAATTTAACGATACGATTGTAGAGGCGAATGAGACGATTTCTCATGTAAGCGATTCGTATACAGAGACTCTTTCTGCGGCTATTGCTTCCGGATCTTATGAAAGTATTGCTGCTGCAACAGATAGTGCATTGGTGAAGATAGACGCTGAACTGGATATTGTGAAAGCCTTAGAAGCTCCAAAAGGTGCAGAGGAATTTAAAAATGCTGCTTTGAAAACATACCAAGATCTAAGAGCAATCGTAGAGGCCGGAAGGAAATTTACCACTTTAACAGAAGAATCTTCGGACGAAGAGTTCGATAAAATTTCGGACGAATATGATGCTAAAATGGATGCTTATAATGCGAGTTTTGAGCAGTTAGCAAATACCCAAAAAGCATACGCAAAGGAAGCCGGGTACGAATTGAAATAAGTGTCAAACTAAATACAAAAGCACCTCTGATAAAATAAGTAGATTTATTAAAGAGATTGAGAGGATTAGAAAAATAAAATCAATCCATAATATTGAAAAATTCTTAGGAGAAACAAGAGGATAATAAATGATTTTTTTAAGTTTGTAGAATAAACCTTAAATTCTATAAACTATGGGTATAGGATATTCAAGAAATCCTTTTGGTAGAAAAAAGAGTTCTAGTAAAGCCGCTAATAGTCTATTTAAACTAGGAATTGGCATAATATCTGGTATTTCAAAAGCTCATAAAGCAGCGCAAAAAGAAGCTGAAAAGAGAAAAAAAGCAGAAGAAAGAGAAACTTTAGCTTTGGCTAGAAAATTACTTAGAGAAGATGCGAAGTTTCAAAGAGAAAATGAGATATTTTTGAGAAAAATAGAAAAACAAAAGATAATAGACGAAAAAAGGGAAAAAGACTCTTGGTATATTATGAATGGATATATTAAAAAGCAAATAACATTCTTTACAAAATATATTGCTTTATCAATAATAGATAATGACTTGAAAAAAGAGATTGAAGCTAAGTTGAAATCAGGTGAAAAATATATACACGTGCATCAGACAACCCTTGATGATTTAAAGACAAAATATAAAGAAAAGACTAAAAATACTTAGTTTTTATATTAACTTGAACATAATATCCTTATTTTTTAATCTTTTGCCATTAAGTAGATTTATAAAAGATATTCGTCATTTTTTATAATAGAGGTGCTTTTTTTTATAATGGATTATCTGTTATCTGTATCTTTAGGATTTGCTTGGTAGGTTTGTCTATCTTAAATCGATCGTCGGAACGTTCGCCGACAATCCACACAATATCATTTTCTGAGCAAAGTAGCCAGGCTTCTTCTTTTTCGAATAAACTAAACTTCTGATCGGTGAAATAATCGCTCACCTTTTTCTTGCCCTTCATTCCGAATGGGATAAACCAATCGCCTTGATGCCACCTTCTGAGTGTTAGCGGGAATTTTATTTTATCTTTATCCAGATAGAGAATGTTTTTATTTTTCTCTATTACAAAACCATTATCTACTTGGATCGTTTCGATAGATAGCTGTAATGGATAGTTCATCAAGCAATCTTCTTCCCTTATGAGAAAGCTGTCTACTGAGAGCTTCTCTCTTTTCTTTATTATAAAGTATTCCCTATCCTTAATCAGCTTGTGGGTGTCGGAGTAAAATATCTTCCCGGACTGACTTATTATCGATTCGAAAATTTGTCTTACTGTTGCTGTATTAAAATTGTAAGGAGCAAGCAACTCATAGAGTATCGCTTCCGACTCTAAATATTTAATCAGCGTTCGGATGTTGATGCTATCGTCACTCAACACATCTGTCTTTACCTGTTGGATATAAAAATTATATATATTCTCCACCTGCGATAAATGCTCGCCTGTACGGATAATGGAATCTTTTACCGATGGATTGATAGTCTCCAGTAATGGGATAATATTTAGCCTTATCTTATTACGTGTATACAAGTCCTCATTGTTGGTGCTATCATCTACATATTTCAGTCCCCTGTCTTTCAGATACTCTAAGATGTCTTTTCTGCTGAGGCATAGAAGAGGGCGAATGATGTTATTGTTTTGGGCAGCTATTCCGGTCAACCCTCTAATTCCCGTTCCTCTTATCAGATTTAGCAGTATGGTTTCTACCGAATCGTCACGATGATGTGCGACCGCAATCTTATCAGCCAGATGGATTGTTCTTATTTGTTCAAACCAATTATATCGCAACTCTCTTGCTGCCATTTCTATCGAGATAGAATGAATCTCGGCATAGGCTTCTGTATCAAAATCTACCCTTTCATATTTAAGGTTGTACTTTTGGCATAATTCTTCTACAAAAAAAGCATCACGATTAGATTCTTCTCCCCGAAGATGAAAGTTGCAATGTGCCACCACACACTTATATTTCAACGTGTGCAGGATATCCAGTAGAGCGACAGAGTCGGCTCCACCGCTAACCCCTACAATAACCTTGCTACCGTCTTCTAACAGTTGGTTCTCGTCTATATATTGTTCGACCTGTACTATATTCATAATTAAGTACAAAAGTAATATATCTTTATTTTAATTGTTTGTCGGTAATATTTTAAGATAGGAAAAATAGTGCTTTTCTACTTTTTTTGATAGCAGCTGTATATTCAGCATGTCCGAAGCTTCGGATATGTCTTTTATTGTGCCATCATTGTATAAAATATCGATGCTGTCGTCTACTTCATTATACATATTCGTGTAGATAACATCTGATGAACAGAAATAGGACGCTTCATTTTCTGTAATATTAAATTCACTCATATATCGCTCTATATACTTCTGTATATAGGAGACCGGAAGCTCTTCATTCGTTATTTCTATCTTAAACAATTTTCTGTTTACAAGGCAATCACTCAATTTTGATAATACAACATCATCATGATCAGCCCATACCTTGAGTGCGCTCCAAATGTCATTATCATCTAACTTAACAAAGTGAAGCAGTACTTCGTCCATCTTCTTTTCGAAATAAGCTTTATCTATGTTTTTTTGTAAAAAATATTGCAAAGCAGGAGATGCAAATAAGTTAACTCCATTGTTTGTTAATTCTTTAGCCCGTATGAGAACTTTTATCAACATCTTTTCGGCGGCAACAGCCGTCTTGTGAAGATAAACCTGCCAATACATCAACCGACGCGAGGTCAGAAAGTTTTCGATAGAGTAAATGCCTTTGGCTTCTACTACCAGTTTGTCGTTTTTTACATCAAGCATTTTTATGATACGAGCCGAACCGATATTTCCTTCTGTCACACCCGTAAAAAAGCTATCACGGCGAAGATAGTCGAGGCGATCAACATCGAGCTGCCCGCTAACTAACTGGTGCAGGAATTTTTTTGGATACTCATTCTTGAATATTGATATACATGTGCTTAATTCCCCTTTTAGTTCTTTGTTTAGGTAATTCATAAGGGCCAAAGAAAAATCTTCGTGATGAATACCATTTGTCAGCGTATGTTCCAAAGCATGAGAGAAGGGCCCATGACCCACATCGTGTAGCAATATGCATGCTAATGCTCCATTAGCCTCCTCGTCTGTTATTTCATGCCCCTTTATTCGTAAAACCTTTATTGCCTCATCCATCAGGTACATAGCCCCTATGGAATGGTGTAGTCGTGTGTGTTGTGCTCCGGGATATACAAAAAAAGCTAATCCCATTTGCCTGATACGGTTTAACCGTTGGAGGAGGGGATGCTGAATCAGTTTATATAAAAACAGGCTCGGTATCGTAATAAAACCAAAAACAGGGTCGTTGATTATCTTTTTCTTTATGGCCATGTATATTATGAGATTATATGTATTTATTGATATTTAAACAAAGATACATCATATTTTATAAATATGTTTTTTAATATGTAGCTGTGATAAAAATAAAATTAAACGAAGTTAATATTTAGACTAATAAGTTGTATATGTATATTTTGTGTTTTATATTTGTCTCTTGAGAATGTATTAAGAAAGCAAAATTGAAGATAAAACTAAAAACAAAACTAAAAAAACTACAGCTTAAGATTCAGTATATGCTGGGATTGATAAAGACAGACGGAAATGCAGTTATAAAAGACTATCTCGAAAAAAAACATTGATTCTTTTTTGTGTCAAAATGTTTATTAATTTTGACACAAAAAAATAAAGATGGAAATTCTAGAAACGTTCTTTTTGCCTAGTGCGTGGATTGCACTTCTGACTTTATCCTTTCTGGAAATTGTACTTGGTATAGACAATATTGTATTTTTGTCTATAGTATCAGCTAAGCTTCCTGCCAAAGAGCAGCCCAAAGCCCGTACTGTGGGTCTTATTTTGGCTATGCTTTTTCGTATTGCCTTGCTCTTTTGTATATCGTGGCTGATGAAGCTCACCAAGCCTATTATTAGTTTTGATACACAATGGCTCGATGGGTCTATATCGGGGCAGAGCATCATTATATTAGTAGGAGGGCTTTTCCTATTATACAAAAGTGTGACTGAAATACATCATAAACTAGAAGGCGAAAGTGATTCGGTTACAACCGGGTCAAAAACCAGTTTTTGGGGAGTTATTGCCCAGATCGTGGCACTTGATATTGTTTTTTCTTTTGATAGTGTACTTACTGCTGTTGGACTTGTAAGCTTCAGCGAGTTTGGCTATGTGGGTGCTATGACCATAATGGTAACGGCTGTCGTTTTGGCTGTAATGGTAATGCTGTTATTCTCCGGACCGGTAAGTCGTTTTGTAAATGATCATCCCACTATTCAGATGTTGGGACTTTCGTTTCTGATATTGATAGGGGTTATGCTAATAGTAGAAGCAGCACATTTATCTAGCCTATCTATATTTGGAACAGTGGTGGGTGAAATACCTAAAGGATATATTTATTTTGCCATTGCATTCTCTTTGTTGGTAGAGTTTCTGAATATGAAGCTTCGCAAAAAATCAAAGCCTGTAAAGCTTATTGATTCTGAAATTGTAGAAAAAGAAAAATAATTGAATGTCCTTATATGACAAGAGGCTGCCTCACTTTTGATGAGGCAGCCTCTTGTTTATTTTTGCAGGAACTTTTTACTTTGTAACGGCAGTAAATACAACTACACGGTTCCACTGATCTGTAGGGAATAGTTGTTCTTTATCTCCGCTGGCTTTGGTTGTTATTCTGCTTCTTGAGATACCATACTCTTCTACAAGCACGTTGGCTACAGCCTCAGCACGTTGTTCAGAAAGTCTTTGGTTTATAGCAGCAGTACCTGTGCTCTTGTCGGCATATCCTGTTACTATAACATTTACCTGTGGATTATCCTTCAGATAACGGGCTGCATTGTAAATGTTGATATCTTGATTCTTTTCAAGTTTTGCACTACCAATATGGAATACAACAACAGCATTCATCAATACTTCTGTTTGTTCCTTGATCTCTTTCGTTTTTTCTATTACAATCTGAGGTTCAGGTTTAACGGCCAGCTCTTGTTTTAATCTGCTGATTTCCGAATCTTTGCTTCCTATCTGTCCTCTTAGTTCGTTGATCTTATCGTTCATCGACCTGATTGCAGCAGGGTCTGCTTCATCAACCATCTTAAACCCGCCTTTGGTGAAGTTGTAAGTAAGACCTATAAGAGCGCTTACAATACCATCATATTTTTTGTCGGCTACCACACCATTGAAGTTATCGGGATATAGGTTGCCTATTACCTCAAGGTTAAGGCTTACAGCTTCGCTTATACGGAAGTCTCCTTGAAATCCGACGCGTGGTATAATGCTGTTCGTTCTACCTATGCTTCCCAGTCCTTCGATATTATCTTTTCCAAAGCCATGAGCATAACCGATACCGGCAATACCAATCAGGTTAAAACCTCTCTCCGGGCTATAAGGCATGAATAGATTTGTTAAATTAAGCAAACCATCAACGCTTGTTTGTATGTAGTCCACTTTGTAAGTTCCAGTTTTCGCTTGTTTATTTAACGTATATTCATGATAGTTTTTGGATTGCCATCCACCTACTTGTAGACGCGCTCCGGCTACAGGTGAGAAATATTTTCCTGCCGATATAGCTACATGAGGAGTTATGAGATCTCCAAACTTAGCTTTGCTATGGAATTCGCTTACGGTATAAGATCCTCCGACCTGACCTTGTATAAACCAATGATCCCAAAAAGAAGTTGGGGCATAAGCCTTCTCTTGTGCAAAACTATAGCTTCCTGCTATAATGACGGAAACAATTAATAAAATAATCTTTTTCATTTTTTTGTGTTTTAATTCCAGTCTGTAGTGTAAAAATAGAGCTGGATTGTTTTGAATCATTATGTTATGTAAGTGTTTTTTTACATCGAACCTAAAAAAACTAGCACCAAAGCTAATATAAATATATTGTTGATGCAATAAAAATGATAAAATAAGTAAAAGTAGCGAAGGATGCAATTTATGACTTTTTGGTTATTTATTTTCGAGAATCATTTTTTTTTGATAATTTTAGACATCGAAAAAAACTCATTTTTGTACGTTCTATTAACAAGAACGAATATTTTTATATCAAATTATACTGAATTTTTATTGCAGAAAATAAAATTATATGGCTCACCTTCCTGATTTTATAAGTGATCTGGCAATTATATTAATAACTGCCGGAATAGTTACTATTATATTCAAATGGCTAAAACAACCTGTCGTATTGGGGTACATTGTTGCAGGATTTTTGGCAAGTCTTCACTTCAAAAAATTCATAGAGAAACTCGTTATAGATATATCGGGAGCATCGGATGAAAGTGTAAGATCTATATTCAAAACCCTACCTGAAATATCCGATATGGGTAATGTCGGCATCTGGGCAGAGATCGGCGTAATTTTTCTACTCTTCGCTTTAGGTCTCGAATTTAGTTTCAAAAAACTGATGGACGTTGGGGGTAAAGCTTCTATTGCCACTCTTATCAACTTGGGTTCTATGATAATAATTGGCTATCTCGCGGGGCAGCTATTCATCGTAAATCTCATAGATGATTGGACCCGGATGGATAGCATTTATCTGGGCTGTATGCTCTCTATGTCGTCTACTACTATTATCATCAAGGCCTTTAATGATATGGGGCTGCAAAAGAAAAAGTTTGCAGGAATCGTCTTCGGGATGCTTATTGTTGAGGATATTGCAGCCATCATAATGATGGTTTTGCTTACAACATTTGCGTCGAGCCAGCATATAGAAAGCGGTGAATTGGCAAACAGTGTGGTAAAACTGTTCTTCTTTATGCTTATTTGGTTTATTGTAGGTATTTATATGATACCCACAATACTCAAAAAACTGAAAAAGTATTTGAATGATGAGACCTTGTTAATTGTGGCAATCGGGCTTTGCCTTGGTATGGTTCTTTTTGCTTCTATTGTTGGCTTTTCCGCCGCTTTAGGTGCTTTTATAATGGGATCTATATTGGCAGAGACAATCGAGTCTAAACATATCGAGCACCTCATGGAGCCTTTGAAGAATCTGTTTGGCGCTGTCTTCTTCGTATCTGTGGGTATGATGATCGATCCGGCTATTATTGCCGAATATGGCGTGCTGGTGATAATTCTTACTTTGGTTGTGCTTATCGGACGGATTATTTTTGCAACATTAGGTGTCATGGCTTCGGGTGAGAGCCTGAAAGTGGCGATGCAATCGGGATTCAGTCTCGCACAGATAGGGGAGTTCTCCTTTATCATAGCTACTTTGGGTGTTAGTCTTGGTGTTATTACAGATACACTGTATCCGATCATAGTAGCAGTGTCGGTAATTACAACGTTCACTACTCCGTACTGTATTAAGCTGTCCGATACGGCATACGGCTGGTTGGAAAAGAGGGTTCCCGATAAATTCGCCAAGATTAAAGATGGATATGGCGCATCGGGATACGATACGGTGAATAAGCAAAATGACTGGAAGAAATTACTGAAGAGCATACTCACTTTAGTCGCTGTATATTTCACTATATCTTTGGCTATCTTGTTGGTGTTCCAAAATTTTATCACACCATATATTGTAGAGTACGTTCCCGGAAGTATCTGGGGACAGATTTTAGCAGCGATTATTACACTCACTCTGATGGCTCCATTCTTACGTGCCATTATGATGAAGAAAAATCGCTCCGAAGAGTTCAAAAATCTGTGGAAGGATAACCGACTCAACAGAGGGGCATTGGTTTCGTTGATTGTCTTCCGTATTATTATTTGTATTGTATTAGTGCTAATGGTATTGATTCCTTTATTCCCAAGGCTTACAGTATTGATGGTTATTATTTCATTGGTCGTTGTAACGTTGATTATATTCTCTCAAGGGTTCAAGGCTCAGTCCCGTAGGATCGAGGCACGATTTCTTGAAAATCTAAACCTGAAACAAAAACTAAAAGAGAAAAATGCAGCGATTCTACCAACCGTAGCGAATGACCTGCGTTCGAAGAATATACATATCGCTGAATTTGAAATATCCCAGTCGTTTTCCAATATCGGAAAAACCTTGCGGGAATTAGACTTTAGACAAAAAACAGGTGTAAATATTGTAACCATCGTAAGAGGATGCAATAAGATTAATATACCTGATGGGAACACACGTATATATCCATTTGATAAATTAGTTGTTTCGGGCTCCGATGAGGAAATGCAAAAGCTGTCTCAATACTTGGAGGAAAAGACCGAGCAGGATTTGCTCATGGAGGAAGAAGCCGAATATCATATATGCTTATCCCAATATCTTGTAGAACCCGGATCTCCTCTTATTGATAAATCTATTGTAGATGCCGGTATCCGCGAAAAAACAGAATGTATGGTGATCGGTATCGATAGAGGAGATGAGTCTATTATCAATTTCACTTCCGGCTTTGTGTTCCAAGAAGGCGACGTAATATGGTTGGCGGGTGAGAAAAATAAACTAAATTCGTTTGAGGAAAATATAAAAGCATCATCGATTGCATCCTAAAACTACTATTATATTATTAACCTATAAGTGTAGGTATGATAGAAATACCCGAATCGGCAACGATAAGTTCACAAGCTGAAACCATCCTGACAGGAAAACGAATAGCAAAAGTTATTCAGGCAACCAGCCCGCACAAATTTACATGGTACAATGGCAACCCAGCTTTGTATCGTAATATACTTGTTGGGCGAGAAGTAGAATCAGCAAGAGGGCATGGAGCCTTTGTTGATATTATCTGCGACAAGGATACTTATATTTCGATAAGTGACGGTACAAACCTGAAATATTATACGGCAACCGAGAAGTATCCGGAGAAACATCAGCTCTTGATATTGTTCGAGGATATGGCATGTCTTGCTTTTACAGTATCTATGTATGGAGCCATATATGCCTATAAGGGACAGTTGCAAAATGTATATCATGCCGGAAGTCTGAACAGTATTTCCCCATTGAGCGACGCTTTTGATGAGGCGTATTTTGATTCAATCTTTGCCGGTGTACAAAAAGATATGTCGGTAAAGGCCTTGCTTGGTACTCAACAGCGGATTCCCGGTTTGGGTAATGGTGTTTTACAAGATATCTTTTTCAAAGCCGGAATACATCCCAAACGGAGAATATCTACAATGTCTGATCTCGAAAGAGGAGATCTGTTCCATTCATTGAAGGTTACTTTGCGCAATATGACCGATAAAGGAGGCCGTGATACTGAAAAGGATTTTTATGGTAATTGGGGTAAATATAGAACCCTTTTATCCAAGAAAACATACAAAGAGCCATGCACCATCTGTGGAAGCGATATTGTAAAGGAGGCATATCTGGGTGGCACAATCTACTTTTGTCCGAGTTGTCAGAAAGAGTGAAAACGGTCTGCCTTGTTCTCTAATTGTATTAAAAATACCTTCTTATAATATTTAAATAGATTTAAGATGTCTTGAATCAGTGAGAAAATCCCTTAAATAATTCTTATCTTTGCATCCGAAAATTTTCAGGCATCATGAATCAAAAATATCCATCAGCTTTATTAGAAAATGCAGTAAATGAATTCGCAAAGCTTCCCGGCATAGGGCGTAAAACGGCTTTGAGGTTGATTTTGCATCTGTTGAGACAGGACAATGCTATGGTGGAAGGTTTCGCTCAGGCATTGGTTTCTTTGAAGCATGAAGTAAAGTATTGCAATGTTTGTCATAATATATGTGATGACGATATTTGCCCTATCTGTTTGGATAAGTCTCGTGATGCAGCTACCATCTGTGTTGTAGAGAATATAAAAGAGGTCATGGCTATTGAGAATACAATGCAATTCAAAGGCTTGTATCATGTGTTGGGAGGTATTATATCGCCGATAGATGGAATAGGCCCTTCCGATCTGGAGATAGACAGCCTGGTGGCACGTGTAGCCAAGGGTGATGTGAAAGAAATTATTTTGGCATTAAGTACTACGATGGAAGGCGATACCACCAACTTCTATATCTATAAAAAATTATCATCTTTCGATATAAAGGTTTCTATGATTGCACGGGGGATTTCTATCGGAGATGAAATAGAATATGCCGATGAAGTAACATTGGGACGCTCTATCCTGAACAGGACATTGTTTAATGAGTCATATAAATTGTAAAAATCATAATGGAGAATAAAGAACGAAAGCTATATAAAACATTAATGTTGTTATTCTGGGCGAACATTCTTTTGCTGTTGACTGTTTTAACATTTATATTATTCTCTAAAGGTTTAACTTTTGGTACCGCTACAAATACGAATGTTGTGTTTGAACAATATACAATTCTAATATCGTTGGCCAGTATTCCAATCGCATTGAAACTATTCCATACTCAGTATCGGAGGATCGTAGAGCTGGAGCACAAGAAGTTTCTCGAGAAGTACCTTCCTGCCTATATTCTGCGTATGTTTGTACTAGATGCGGCGGCTATATTGAACATAGCAGGACTGTATCTGTTTAATTCAAAGAACTCTGTGTATATGACAATTATAATTATATTTGCATTGTTTTTTTGTTATCCTAACCGAAAGACCTTAAAAGAAGCTAACGATACTACATCAGAAATAAAAGATTAAATAAAATGGTTATTGCAGTAGACTTTGACGGAACAATCGTCGAACATGAGTATCCCAAAATCGGACGTCCCATTCCTTTTGCAATCGAAACACTTTTGCAGTTGCAGCAAGATGGACATATCCTTATTCTTTGGACAGTGCGAGACGGCAGCCTGTTGCAGGAAGCAGTAGATTATTGTAAAAATAAAGGGTTGCATTTTTATGCAGCTAACAAGAATTACCCCGAGGAGGATTCGTTAACAGCGTCTCGGAAATTAACAGCAGATTTGTTTATTGACGACCGCAATTTGGGAGGACTTCCTGATTGGGGGGTGATATATCATGCGATTAAAGCGATGGAAAGAGGAGAAGTTTCCTTCGAAAATATAATGATGTCTTCGGGAGAAAGCCAAAGAGCGAGGAGAAGAAAGAAGAATTTCTTTATACGCTTGGGTGAAATGTTTGAGAGAGGAAGTTATTAACTACTAAGTCTTTTACAAAATGCTATTGAAAAACAAAGATATCGTTTTGCGAGCCGTAGAACCCGAAGATTTAGAAATCTTATATCGTTGGGAGAATTCTACAGTCTTGTGGTATCATGGCAATACTTTGGCTCCGTATTCTAAGTTGGTGCTGAGGCAGTACATCAATGATTCGTTAGAGATGGATATATATCAAAGCAAACAATTGCGCCTGATGATAGACCTCGTAGAAGAGAAAGTCACTATCGGAACCATTGATCTTTACGATATCGATGCCCACAACCGCAGAGCCGGTATTGGCATCCTCATTGATGATGACTATCGCAGAAGAGGCTTTGCCAAACAAGCTTTGGAATTGATGAGCAACTATGCTTTCGACTTTTTGTACCTTCACCAAATATATGCATATATAGCCCAAAGCAATACCAATAGTATCAGCTTGTTTGAGAAAGCAGGGTATCAATCTGTCGGAATATTGAAAGACTGGTTGCAAAGAGGTGAAGAGTTTGAAGATGTTTACCTTTCTCAGTTGCTTAACGATAAATAAATTATGGAAGAAGATATAAAGAAAGCTTTTGAAGTGCTTGTGTCCGGTGGATTGATTTTGTATCCTACCGATACGATATGGGGAATAGGCTGTGATGCTACCAACGAGGAAGCTGTACATCGTGTATATGAACTGAAGCGAAGGGTTGACAGTAAAGCCCTTATTACTCTGCTCGATAATCCTATCAAGCTCGATTATTATATCGATGAAGTTCCTTCTTTAGCGTGGGATCTGATAGAGCTATCCGAAAAACCATTGACCATAATTTATGATGGAGCACGAAATGTTGCGCCTAATTTGATGGCAGAAGACGGTAGTCTCGCTATCCGTGTCACAAAAGAAAAATTTTCTCAAGAGTTGTGTAAGCGTTTTCGGAAAGCCTTGGTTTCTACATCTGCTAATATCAGCGGGGAGCCTGCTCCGGCTAACTTTGATGATATAAGTGAAGAGATAAAGCTAGGTGTAGATTATATTGTAAAATACAGGCAGGAGGATACAAGTAAATCGAAAGCATCGAGTATCATAAAATTGGGTAAAACCGGAGAAGTGAAAATAATCAGAGAGTAGGAGAGGGCATGATTGTTAGTGAAGACATAATCTTTGAAGGTAAATCTTATGTAGAAGGATTACATAAAAAGTCCTTTGATAATTGTACTTTTTCGAAATGCGATTTCTCGGACTCGAAGCTGATCGCTTGTACTTTTACGGACTGTTCTTTTATGGATTGTAACTTGTCGATGGCGGATCTCAATCAGTCTACTCTGAATAATATCCATTTTAAGAATTGTAAAATGCTTGGTGTGAAATTTAATCATTGCCACGATTTTATTTTTCATGTCGACTTTGAAAATTGCATACTCGATTATGCCTCTTTCGAAAAGCGAAAAATGAGTAAGACTCGTTTTAAGGATACTTCATTAAAGGGAGTCGACTTTGGAGGAGCTGACCTCAAACAATCAAAATTTTTGGAAGCAGATTTAGAAGAAGCAATCTTTTATAATACCAATATTCAAGAAGTGGATTTTACCACTGCGTATAATTACTCAATAGATCTGAGTCAGAATCAGATCAAAAAAGCACGTTTTTCTAAAGATGGATTGGCGGGGTTGCTAAACCAATTTGATATTATTATCGACTAGCTACAAGTCTTTATTCATCACATAGTCTTCCATCAGGAATCCGTTGCCGATGTCAATATTTTCACTTGTGAAAAAATCGAAGCCCATTCGTTTGTAGAAATCAATCGCTTTGTTATATCGGTTTACATTCAGCGAAAGAAGCGTATTGTTATTCTTCAGGGCTAGTTTACTCACCGCATCTATAAACAAGCGGCCTACACCTTTACCTTGAATAGAAGGCAGTACATATATTTTGTGTATTTTGGTTATTGGCGTACCTTTGTAGTTCAGCTCGTATGATAAATAGCCTAAATATTCACCATCTTCCTCGGCTAATAGATAGTGATGATTTAACTCATTCATCTGCTTTTCCAACGAACTCGTACTATACATCATATCCATCATGTAGCTTATCTGCTCTTGCGAAAGAATGTTGCTAAATGTAGCGGGCCAAATAACATTTGATAGTACCTGGATATTATAAATATGGTCTGTAGTAGCTTCTACTATTTGCATTTATATATCAATAAGGTTTTAGTTCTCTAATGAGAAAGATCTACTGCCTATTCTATTGCCATCAGCAAAAATATCTACACGGTATGTTCCCGGCATCAGATATTCTTCTACATTCCAGTACATAGTAACACCCACTTCTTCGCCTCCGTATTCTATAACCCGCTTTATGGAGTAATTGATGTTTCCATTCTCATAAGCGAATGTATTCGCTCTGCTTTTGGTCAATACATCATCATCGGGTTTCATGATGCGTGCATATATAGTACGTTCACCCGGCTCGGCAGTAATATTCTTTGTTATTGTAAAATTGATTATCAGCTGCTCTACTTTATTTATTTTCTTTTGAACTTTTCCCTTGCTGTTTGTAGCTTGCACGCTTATATTTGTTGCATCCAGCTTGGCCGCTTTGGTGACTTTTTCGGTCAAGTCTTGCTTTTGCTGAGTTACCTGATTCAGTGTTTTCGATGTTTCCTGATACTTATTTGTTATCTCCTGCTTTTCTTGTCTTAGCTGAGCATTTGCCCTGTTTAAAGAGTCGATCTGTGCGATGTACGACTTTAATATTTGGCGCAGAGTTGCCAGCTCTTTGTTTAAGCGGGAAATCTCAGCTTTATTTTCAGCTTTCACAGTCTTCAACTCTTCAAGTAACCGTTGAACTTTAGTTTGTTCATTTGTTAGCTTTTGTAGAAGTGAGTCATTTTTTATATTCAATTTAAACCCTTCGTATTGCATCGACAGGCTCTCGTACTCGTCTTCCAGCTGCTGTTTGTTCAGAACACTTTCCTGTTGCAGTTCGTCAATTTGAGTCTTCTGGTTGAATATAAAGTAACTAGCTATGCCTATCCCCAGAATAAGCAGGGCTATTATTCCAATTAATATTTTCGAATTACTCTTTTTTTCTGTATCCATGATGATGTTAAAAATCTGCGACTACAAATATAACGGATTTATACAGATTGAACAAAAGGCATTTAAAAACCTTTCGCTTTTTTTAATAAAATAGGGGTATTTTTGACGAGCAAAATCTTCTTTATTTCAGAATAAGCATGTACATTTGTTAGGCTTTTAGGCGAGATTGTTTAGTATCTGTTTCAGTCTTGTTGCAATATGAAAGAATCAAATTATTAATTAATATATTAAATCAAATTATTATGTCTAAAGTAACAGTAGTAGGTGCCGGAAATGTAGGTGCTACATGTGCAAACGTTCTAGCGTTTAATGAAGTGGCTGATGAAGTAGTGATGCTTGATGTAAAAGAAGGTGTATCGGAAGGTAAAGCTATCGATATGAACCAGACTGTACAGTTGTTGGGATTTGATACACGTGTAAAAGGCGTGACTAACGATTATGCAGCAACAGCTAACTCTGATGTAGTTGTTATTACTTCGGGTATTCCTCGCAAACCGGGTATGACTCGTGAAGAACTAATCGGGGTAAATGCCGGTATTGTGAAGAGTGTAGCAGAAAATATCCTTAAATACTCACCGAATGCTGTTCTTGTTATCATATCCAACCCAATGGATACAATGACATATCTTGCTTCTAAAGTGACAGGTCTTCCTAAATACCGTGTTGTAGGTATGGGTGGTGCATTAGATAGCTCACGTTTCAAATATTACTTAAGCGAAGCATTGGGATGCAATCCGAATGAAGTAGAAGGTATGGTAATAGGTGGACACGGAGATACTACAATGATCCCTGTAACTCGTTTAGCTACATACAAAGGTATTCCTGTAACTGACCTTTTGTCTAAAGAAGCATTGGATAAAGTTGTTGCCGATACGATGGTTGGTGGTGCTACTCTTACCGGATTGCTTGGTACATCGGCATGGTATGCACCGGGTGCTGCCGGAGCTTATGTGGTAGAAGCTATCCTTCACGATCAGAAAAAGGTAGTTACTTGTTGTGTGTCTCTTGAAGGAGAATACGGACAAAATGATATTTGTATTGGTGTGCCTGTAGTTTTAGGTAAAAACGGATGGGAAAAAGTTATCGACCTTAAACTTACAGCAGACGAAAAAGAAAAATTTGAAGCATCAGCAGCAGCTGTTCACAAAACAAATGCTGTTCTGAAAGAAATAAACGCTATCTAACGCTTATTTGCAAAGTTTGACTAAAAGAGGAGGGATGCTTCATGTATGTGAAGTGTCCCTTTATTATTATATTGTAGGGGTATCTTTCTTTGCTAAATTTATCTGATATAATAAGCGCTTTTGTTTGTTAAATTATGGCAGAAAAAGTGACATTAAGATATGTATTGTTAAGTGTTACTTTTGTTACTTTTCGTATACTAGAAATTGTGTGTTGCTTTTTATAGATACTTGCGCTGAAGTATTATTAACAGGGATAGGTAATGTTACTTTTTTTAAATGTTAATTAACTATTCGCTGGCTGATATGCAATAAACGATGGTTATATTTGTAAAATCAACTTAAAATACCATAATCATTAAACTTTAAACCTGTAAAAACTAATGAAAAAACTTACGCCAATCATTTTATTTATGGTGACAATTTTAATGCTTTCATGCGGAGGAAGTGAATCTACAGTTCTCAAGCCATACAATGAAGGTATAAATATTACGCCGTTGCCACTCGAATTGACGCAAAAAGAAGATACTTTTAAGCTTGGAAAAAGTGTTGTGTTTGTAGCAGACAACGCAGATGTGGAAAAAGTAGCTGCTTATTTTGCTGCAAAAATCAAGGCATCTACAGGATACAACTTGAGTATAGAAAAAACTAGACCTGCAACAGATTATATTAATTTGTCTATTGTCGCAGATCTTTCGGTTAACGAAGAAGGTTACTTACTCGACGTTACCGAAAAGGGAATAGATATCCAGGCTAAAACACCACACGGGTTGTTTTATGCGATGCAGACTGTAATGCAGTTGCTTCCTGCCGAAATAGAAAGTCCTACGCTTGTGAAAAATATTGCATGGAAAGTACCCGGAGTAGCAATAAAAGATGAGCCTCGATTCAAGTATAGAGGAATGCATCTCGATGTTTGCCGCCACTTTGTTGATGTAGACTTTATTAAGAAGCAATTGGATGTGTTGGCGATGTTCAAGATCAATACATTTCACTGGCATCTGACAGAAGATCAAGGCTGGCGCATCGAAATAAAGAAATACCCTAAGCTTACAGAGATAGGAGCAAAGAGAACAGAGGGTGAAGGAAACGAATATGGCCCTTATTTCTATACACAAGATCAAGTGAAAGAGGTTGTGGCATACGCTAAAGAGCGCTTTATAGAAGTTATACCCGAAATAGAATTGCCCGGACATGGTGTAGCTGCAATTGCTGCATATCCCGAGTTGTCTTGTACCGGAAAGCCAATCGATGTACGTTGTTTCTGGGGTGTGGCAAACGATGTGTATTGCGCCGGAAACGATTCTGTATTCCAGTTCTTGGAAAATGTGATAGAAGAAGTGATTCCTTTGTTCGAAAGCGAATACTTCCATATTGGTGGAGACGAGTGTCCGAAAGACAGATGGAAAGTATGTCCTAAGTGTCAGGCTCGTATAAAAGAACTTGGTTTGAAGGCGGATAAGACTCACTCTGCTGAAGAGAAACTGCAAAGCTACTTTGTACAACGCATCGAAAAGTTCTTGTTGAAACACAATAAGAAGATGATCGGTTGGGACGAGATACTTGAAGGTGGACTTGCTCCAACAGCTACTGTAATGAGTTGGCGAGGAGAAGAAGGCGGTATTGCTTCTGCAAATATGGGGCATGATGTGATAATGACACCGGGGGCATGGATTTATCTGGATAAATACCAAGGTGATTCTAAAAACCTTCCGGTAACGATAGGCGGCTTTTTGAATTTGGAGAAAGTATATGGATATGAGCCTGTTCCGGGAAAGATAGCCGAAGATAAGAAACATCATATCTTAGGAGCGCAGGCCAATGTGTGGACTGAATATAAGTATAATGGCAATGGTATGGAATATGATATTTATCCGCGTATTATTGCATTGGCTGAACTTAATTGGACTCCGAAAGATAAGAAAAACTATAAAGATTTTGAGCGTCGTATCGATAATCAACGCGTGCGCCTTGATATGCATAATGTCAATTATTATATACCGCTACCTGAGCAAAAGGGTGCACCGTCATGTAACTTTGTAGCATTCACAGATCAGGTTACACTCGAATTTAAAACAACAGAACCTGTAAAAATGGTATATACTACCGATGGCAGCGAGCCCGCATTGACGTCGCAGGTTTATGACAAGCCGTTGACATTTACTGAAAATACAACATTTAAAATACGTTCGGTACTTTTGTCTGATAAGATGAGTGATGTGCGTACTATCACTATCGAAAAGCAATCGTATGCACCGGCTGTAGAGAAGGAAAAGGATGCTAAGCCCGGACTTAAAGCGGAATACTACAAAGGATATACAAGAACAGTGGCAGAATTGGAAGGCAAGGCTGCTGCCGAAACCGAGTATGTACTCGCTCCGCAGAAGTCTAAGCATAGAATACCGAATTATACAGAACCGTATGCCGACGACTATTATTCTACAGTTCTTACCGGATACATGAATATCCCAGAAGATGGTGTTTACTACTTCAGTACAGACTATGAATTGTGGATTGATGGCAAATTATTGATATCTAATGAAAAAGATAACAACGGAACTGCTCGTAGATTTTCACGTAGCGATAAGTCGGTTGCATTGGCCAAAGGTGCGCATGCATTTAAGCTGATTAGACTAGGCGCTATATTTGGAGGATGGCCTACCCAGTGGGAAGATATCTATGTAGGTATCCGTAAGGCAGATCAATCGGAATTTAGTTACATGGATGAGACTTATTTTAAGTAATACACAATAGAGTAACTAGATATATAATGTAAGAGATGTGCCGGTGCTTTCATGTGCCGGCACTTTTTTATGCATATCGTCAGCTCCTATTTGCTAAAAAGATTATATTTGTATGTACCTTACTGATATTGGAGTCTTGTGGGCTAAGTGCTCGGAATAAAATAGGTAATGTTAGAAGAATAGAATAGTACATAAATGACGCAAAAAGAATACAAGAATTTATTCGATGAAGATGATGCTGTAGGGTGGCTGGAGATAGATAAGGTAGTGGAAGGTATCTATGGAGATCAAAAACCTCGGCATTATGCTCCTCCTGTACATTACATGGTGGGCGGGGAAGACCCGTTAGATGGTGTGAGTATATACGATTCGCAAAAAGATATGTTTCATCGCCATTTAGTAAGCTATGGCATGTCAGAACTTTATTATAACGAAGAGGCTGCCGGAGGTGAATTTAGTAAATGGGGATTTGAATTTACATTTCGCCTCAAACCTTTTGCCGAAGATGGTGACGACTCTACTTGGGTGGTCAACCTCATGAATAATCTTGCCCGCTATGTAATAAAGAGCGGTAAGTGGTTTGAAGAATATCATGTTATTCCGGCGAATGGCCCTATTCGTTTGAACTCTACAGCCGAAATAAATATTGTCGGAGTTGCTTTTGTTTCCGATCCTGAATTGGGAAAGATACAAACTCCGCACGGAGAAGTGTCATTCTTGCAAATGGTAGGACTTACTGCAAATGAAATGAATCGGATTACATCGGCAAGCTCGGCTTATGATGAGGTGAAGAAAGTCTTAGCCGAAATGAAGACGACAAATCCTCTGATGGTAACCGACTTGCTTCGGAGATAGATTATAGCGTAGTATCTGAAAGCTTTCTGTCTTGTAAGTGTGTTTACAAAAGGTTTTCCATAATTAATCTTAATAGTACACTAAAAGTGCAAGATAACTGTTCCCGGAGTAAGAGGGAATCACTTTTTTTGGTAATTTTGTATCTCTAAAAAGGAAGCGATATTAAACGGTTTAAGCAAATATTTCTCACTGTATTAGGTATAATAGTTGGACTCGTAACCCTGCTATTTGGACTGTTGAATATGCCTGCTGTGCAGGAATATGCTAAAGGCATTATTGTAGATGAGTTAAAAGCAAAAATCGGAACTGAACTAGGTATCGGTAAATTGCATTTTCAGCCATTCAATACTGTTCAGTTAGACAGTGTTTACTTGTATGATCAGTCTCAGGAGAAAGTGCTGTTGGCCGATAAGATATCAGCCAGTGTCGATCTCATCTCTTTGATGCAAAATAAAATAGTGGTGACCTCTGCATGGCTTTCCGACTTCGAGGTTCACCTTTCTAAAGAGTCTGATGATTCGCCTCTGAATATACAGTATATTATCGATGCTTTTAAACCAAAGGATGATAAGCCCAAATCGAAAATAGAAGTCAAGCTGAATGCTGTAAATATTACGAACGGTCAATTCTATTACGATGTAAAAGATAAGCCTTTAGTTGTTCATCACTTTGACAAAAACCACATAGCTGTATCCGACTTGAATGCAAAGTTGGCGATGAAATCTCTAACTTCGGATTCGTTGAACATTCAAGTCAAAAAGTTTGCACTTAAGGAGAAAAGCGGATTGGATATATCTGATCTTACCTTTCGTATAATTACTCAAGGAAAGAAAGTTTCTATAAGAAATTTTGAGCTCGACCTGCCTTCATCCTCGTTAGAGCTAAGTCGTTGTGAAATAGATCTGACTCCTACCAGTGATACCGCTAAGATAATGGACTACGCCAGTATCGATTGCGTTGTTGCTACTTCTTATATATTACCGAAGGATGTTTCTGCATTAGTACCTATTTTGAAGGACTTTGATGATAAGATTATTATAAGCGGGCAAGTCAAGGGTAAGATTGATGATCTCACTGTATCGGGATTATCTTTAGATTATGGGAAAAAGATGCATTTGATTGCGAATGCAGAAATCAGAGATATGAGAGACCCATTGAAGACATATGTACTAGGTAGTGTTGATGAATTATCGTTAACCCATACTGAATTGTCGAGTATTATTGACAACTTCTCATCAAAAAAGGGGCAACTGCCTGCTCAATTGAAAAAACTTGGGGCAATCTCTTTCAGAGGGGATATTTCGGGCTATCTCGATCAACTTGTCGCTTTTGGTAGTGTAGAAACTGATTTGGGAGTGGTTAAAACAGATGTGCTTTTCGGAGTTAATAATCCGAAGCCAGGCATCGAAACATACGTAAAAGGTAAAGTATATACTACCGATTTCAGTTTGGGAACATTCTTGGATAATAAAGATCTCAATAAGGCTTCTTTAAGCTTAACAGTGGATCTTGAAAAACCCAAAAATGGTAAGCTGAGAGGTAAAGCGGAAGGGATTATTCCAAACTTCGATTATAAAGAATATTCATATAAAAATATAAAGCTTGATGCCGGATATGATGGCTTGCGCATCGATGGTAAGTTAGCGATTGACGACCCGAACGGAAAGCTTGATATAGCGGGTTTGTTTGATCTTACAGATAAGAATATGCCCGAACTCGTTTTCAAGGCAAAGGCGACAGACATCCAATTAGATAAATTGCATTTGGTAAAGAATATGCCTTATTCTTATTTATCGTTTAATATAGATGCCGACTTTGTGGGTAAGGATATAGATAATGCGCAAGGGTATATACGTATCGATTCGGTAGACTTTCTTCGAGAAAATCAAGTTTTCAAGATGGATGAGTTTCTTGTTAAGTCTACAATAGATTCTTTGGGGCATACACTAAGCATAAAATCTGATATCCTTAACGGACATGTTAATGGTGACTACTCTTTCTCTACGATGGCAAATAGTATTTTAGAAACACTACATCCATATTTGCCTGCATTGATAAAAGTAAATGGAAAGAAGGTAGAGAAAAGCGTAGTTAATAATAATTTCACATTCGATTTTGCTATCAATAATACGGAGACACTCAGTTCTGTATTCAAACTACCTGTTACGGTCATAAATCAGGCTAAAATCGTAGGACGGTACGATAATCATTTGGATAAATTTAAAGTGGAAGTTTTCACTCCGGCGATCAAAGCTGCCGGAATGAACATAAAATCAGGGTATATCCTTGCCGAAAATGAGAATTCAGACAATGTTGTCAACACTCGCATAGATGCCTCTATAATTGGGAAAAAAGAAGTGACAAATGAAATTTCTGTAAAATCTACATTAGCCAACAACAAGATAAATACCAATATTTCTCTTCTTAATGATGGTATGCAGAAGGCTAAAGGTGATTTTTCTATTTCCACGTTATTTACCAAAGAAGACAGAAGGCCTTTGATGATTGATATTGAAACACTACCAAGCGAGCTAATGCTGAACAATACGACTTGGAAGATGGAAAAATCTCATATTAAAATACAGGATGGGCATTATGCTGTTAATAATTTTTCGGTATATACAAGTGACAAAAGTCAAGAGATAAAGATAAACGGCAGTTACTCGCCAAGCAGTTCTTCGGATATATTGAAGGTAGAGCTGAAGAAGATCAACTTAGAATATGTATTCCAGACATTAGCAATTGATGTGCTGAGGTTTGGTGGAGCGGCTACAGGTAGTTTGTTTATGTCCAGCATCGAGAACAAGCCATATCTGAATACACGTTTAGATATCACTGATTTTAAGTTTAATGGAACAGAGCTTGGGCGGTTAAATATATTCAGTGAGCTGGATGACGAAACCAACAAAATAATGTTGGATGGGATGATTGTCAGCAAAGAGAATAAGAAAACAAAGGTAGACGGAGAAATAGATCCGATACATCAGGGGCTTTCTATAAATTTTGATGCGGATAGTCTCGATATCAGTTTCCTGAATAGGTATGCAGAGGCTGTTTTTCAGAATATAAGCGGTAGAGGTACAGGTAAAGTCCATTTGTTCGGAGACTTTTCGGATGTTACCGTTGAGGGCAAGGCTTACATTAAGGACGGGAATATAGGGATTAACTTTCTGAATACAAATTATAAGTTTTCGGATACAATCTACATGAAAAAAGATCTTATCTACTTTACCAACATCACTCTCATCGATGAATACAATAATAAATCTTTAGCCAGCGGGAAGGTGGCTCACGACTACTTTAAGGATTTCATGTATTTAGTCGATCTCTCAGCCGATCATTTCCTTGTATATAATGCCACCCAAAAACAAAATCCAATCTTTTATGGAAAGGTATTCGGTAGCGGGAAAGGGACTATTGGTGGTGACGAACGAGCCGTAGATATAGATATTAGCATGAGAACGGAGGACAAGACACTCGTCCGTATGAATTTTATGGAGAATATCATAAATGAATATTCGTTTATCAATTATAAGTCGAAGCAGAAGGCCGACTCTATAACCACTCCAAATATAGCGGAGGTCGCTCCGCCAATACAAGCCAGCTCCGGCATGGAAATAAATATGAATTTTTATATTGATGCCACTCCTAACGCTACAGTAGAAATTCTTATGGATCCTGTGGGCGGTGATGTAATTAGCGGAACAGGTAGTGGTGCGATGCAATTTCAATGGAGTTCAAAATCTGCGCCCCGCTTGTTTGGAACATATACGATAAATAGAGGAAGTTATAATTTTACTTTCCAACGATTGATGGAAAGGCGGTTTACAATAGAGGATGGAAGTACAGTACAATTCAAGGGTGACCCGTTCGAAGCTATTTTGGATGTAACGGCTATCTATAAACTGACAGCTAGTTTAAGAGATCTTGATCAAACTTTAATAGAAACAACCGGGCAGACCACTATTCCGGTAAACTGTGTTCTGGATCTCACAGGGCCGTTGAGACAACCTACCGTGGGGCTTGATATACAATTCCCTGCTGCCGATCCAGAAGTGGCACGGCAGGTGAAGAGTCTTATAAATACTCCTGATATGATCAACTGGCAAGTTGCATATTTGCTGCTCTTGTCTAAGTTTGATAGCCCTAAAGGATCAAATACCCCTTACGAAACTTCAGACTTTGCGGCCGTGGCTTCGGCTACACTGTCGAATCAGTTGACCAAAATTGTCAGCCAGATAGATAGTAGATGGGAGCTCGGAACGAATATACGTTATAGTGATAAAGATTTCACAAGTACAGAAGTAGAACTCATATTGTCTAGTCGTTTGATGAATGACCGGCTATTGATAAATGGTAACTTTGGATATCGCAATGATGTAAATATCAATAACGGCAAAGAAGCCATGATTAGTGATGTTGATATCGAATATTTGCTCAATAATGCCGGAACATGGCGCGTAAAAGCATACAACCACTATAACGAGAAATTCTATTATACCGGAAAAACATCGCAGTCTCAAGGGGTAGGTCTTATATATAAGAAAGACTTTGATAACCTCAGAGACCTGTTTGGATTCCCTACATTAAAGACAAAGTCTGTTCGAGATACGGTTACTCCTATATTACCTGACTCCACAAAAAGAGGTAGTTCGTTGAGCCGATTTATCAGAATGAAAAAATAATGCTAAGTCCTTCACTAATAGATTTTATAAAAGAGCATGAGTGTGATGATATTCATGAGCTTGCTTTATCTGCAAAGCGATATCCAGATATAGATATCCAATTGGCAGTACAGCAGATTTCAGGGCGAAAGATTGCAAAAGAGAAAGTTCCTTCGTGGTATCATATCGATTTCATTTTATATCCGAAGCATATCTCAATGGAACAATGCTCTTCGGAGCAGACCGCCCGATATAAGGCGGGTTTGGTGGAAGGAAATTCTATGATAGACCTTACAGGAGGTTTTGGTGTCGATTTCTCTTTCATAGCTGCAAAATTTAAAGAGGCTATTTATATAGAGCAGCAGGAAGAGCTGGCTGAAGTTGCAAAATATAACTTAGATGTTTTGGGTCTCAAAAATGTTCGAGTAGAAAGTACCGATGGAATAGCATATCTTGAAAAATTACCGCCTGTTGATCTCATATATATCGATCCGGCAAGACGTAGTAGTGAAGGGCGAAAGATATTCCGTATAGAAGATTGTACCCCTAATATAATTGAAATAGAAGATTTATTGGACGCAAAGGGCGAGAGGATAATGATAAAACTATCACCGATGCTTGATATTTCATTAGCTCTAAAGTCTTTGAGGAACGTATCTGATATTTATATTGTAAGCGTAGCAAACGAGTGCAAGGAATTACTTTTTATAAAAGACAGGAATAAGAAAGATCAGCATATTCATTGTGTGAATATACAAAAGGATAAGACTGATATACTGTCATTTCGTAAAGAGGACGAAGATTTAGCTCATGTTAATTATGCTTCATCTGTTGGACAATACCTATACGAGCCCAATGCTTCAATATTGAAAGCGGGGATGTACAAATCCGTAGCGGATATTTACAAATTAGAGAAGTTGAACCCAAGCAGCCATTTATATACGTCTACTGATCTGATCTCTGAATTTCAGGGGCGCAAGTTTGTTGTTGAAACGGTATGCTCTTTCAATAAGAAAGATATAAAACAGCACTTATCTGCTATAAAACAAGCGAATATAACTACACGCAATTTTCCTGTTTCTGTTCAAGAGATCAGAAAAAAGACAAGAATAAGTGAAGGTGGAGATATTTATATATTCGCCACCACACTATCTGATGAGAAAAAAGTCCTTATTATTTGCCGTAAGGTTTGAATATTACAGGCAATTTTCGGCATGATAAGAAGATCGTACGAGTGGACCGCTTTCTACATAAGAAAATCCTTTCTCCAAAGCAATACTCTTTAATCTCTTAAACTCGTCCGGGTGAATATACTCTACTACAGGCAAATGCTTTTTGCTTGGTTGAAGATATTGTCCGATAGTAAGTACAGAGCAGTTTGCCTCCAAAAGATCGTCCATCAGCTGATAGATTTCTTCTCTTGTTTCTCCAAGTCCGACCATCATACCCGATTTTGCCTTTAATCCGTTTTCTGCAATCCGTTTCAATACAGACAGGCTTACATCGTATTTAGCTGCACTTCTCACTTGTGGTGTCAGGCTTCGTACTGTTTCCATGTTATGAGAGATAACATTCGGTGCGGCTTTGCAAACCATATCAATCAACTCGATATTACCTCGGAAATCGGGGATCAGAACCTCCAGAGTTGTATTCGGATTTACTTCCTTCACCTTCGTGATTGTTTCTACCCAGTGCATAGCACCCTGATCTGGCAGATCGTCCCGGTCTACGGATGTGATAACGGCATGTTTCAGATTCATCAATCGGATGGATTCTGCTACATTTTGAGGCTCTTTTGGATTCAATGCCAGAGGCTTTCCGGTTTTTGTGTTACAAAACTTACATGACCTGGTACATATATCGCCCCCGATCATGAACGTGGCCGTTCCTCGTCCCCAACATTCTCCCATATTAGGACATCTTCCGCTCGAGCAAATTGTATGTAGGTTATGTGATTCTACTATATGTTTGGTTTGTGAAAAATTATTATTTCCCCCAAGTTTTATTTTTAACCAATCTGGTTTTTTTACGTGTTCCATTGAATACTTTTCTATTATTGAATAACAAAGATAGGAGATAGATAATAAAACATTAATTTTAAAAGGTTAAAATAAAAACTAGATTATAAGAAATGTAAAAATCCTGACTTGTTTCTAGCAAATCAGGATTTTCTTACAAGCACTTCCTTAATATAATGATACCAGCTCTAAAGGTTTACCGTTTATTTTTGTTCGCTCTATGGTTGCCAGATTGCCATCCGAATCATATTTATATGTTATCAGATCAGAAATGTCAGTCCATTTTTCTTTTCGGATGTCCCATTTCGTGTAATAAACGTTATCTATCTGGTCATTGGTGTTATACTCGAATTGGTATAGTGATAGGGCTACCCATCCAAGGGTTTTGTTCCATTCATAAGATGTGCGTTTTGTTCTGTATCCATTGCAATCATATTCATATACAATTTTGGAGGTAATCTCATTATTCTTATATATTAAAGATTCTCTCTCCTGCGGTTGTCTTTCTTTTAATGTTACCTCAACTTTCTTCTGTGCATATATTCCGATAGATAGAAATGAGATGATTGTTAATGTGATTAGTTTTATTGTTCTCATAATTGTACGCTTTATAGTAAAACATTTTATTTTACTACTATAAAGTCAATTACTGTGCCATTATTTATAATGTGCAGTATACTAGATTCTTATGTTGATTTATGTAAGCCTTGTTGTGTTCATAAACGGACATCATGTATGTTTATAAATAGAAAATCCTGTACTCAATAGTTGAGCACAGGATTTTCTATAATATTGTAGTACTTAATCTATCGAGATCAAGCTTTCTTTTCTTTAGTCCATTTCACGTTGCGCATATCGCCGGTTTCGATGAAAGCTTCGTGGAAAGCAAAACCGTCATATAAGTCAACAGGAGTTTGTCCTTGTTCGCTGCGAGCAAGATATTCTCTTAGCAATGGACGGTATTCCGGATGAACACAGTTTTCGATAATCGCTTCTGCTCTTTCTTTAGGGCATTTACCGCGAAGGTCTGCAATACCATATTCACTGATAATGATTTTTACAGAGTGCTCACTATGATCCTGATGCGATACCATAGGAACAAATGCACTGATTTTTCCATCTTTAGCTACTGATGGAGTTACAAATACAGATACATAAGCACTACGGGTAAAGTCTCCCGAACCACCGATACCATTCATCATTTTAGAGCCTGTAACGTGAGTAGAGTTGATATTACCATATATATCAGCTTCCAGAGCTGTATTGATAGCGATAATACCTAAGCGACGCACGATACCCGGATTGTTAGAAAACTCAGAAGGACGAAGCACAAGTCTTTCTTTGAAGAATTCCAGATTCTTGTATATCTTTTCGATAACAGGGTTACTTACTGTTAACGAACATCCACTTGCAAATTTTACACGTCCGCTTTCCATCAAGCTGATTACTGCATCTTGAATAACCTCTGTGTAAACTTCAAAATCAGGTATTTCTTTGCTTTGACCCATTGCAGCCAATACTGCATTTGCAATATTACCTACACCCGACTGAACAGGAAGGAATGTTTTAGGCATACGGCCTTCAGCCATTTCTTTAACAAAAAAGTTAGCAACGTTTTCTCCGATTTTTGCTGTTATTTCGTCTACAGGGCTAAAGCCACCACCTTCGTTCGGTGTATTTGTTTCTACAACGATTATTTTGCTAGGATCTACTTTTACGCAATCGGTACCCATACGGTCTTTTACAGAATATACCCCGATCTCTCTACGGTGTGGAGGGTTTGGCAACTCTGCAATATCGTGTATACCACGCATTTCTTTCGGATGCCATCTGTTAAGCTCTACAATTACAGTTTTAGCAAGGCGAGCTACAGTAGGAGTGATTCCTACACCGCATGTTGGTACTATTTCACCGTCTTCGGTAATGTCACACGCTTCGATAATAGCAAAATCCACTTGTCCAAAAAAGCCATAACGTATTTCCTGAGCAAGCTGAGAAAGGTGCATATCAAAATATTTAACTTCCCCGCTGTTGATAGCATTTCGCATATCTTTACTAGACTGGTACGGTGTACGGAATTTAACTGCATGAGCACGAGCCAGAGACCCGTCGATAGAATCGCCTGTAGATGCTCCGGTAAACATTCCTATCTTGAATGGATTCCCTTTTGCATGTTCTGCTTCAGCTCTTTTAGCTAACGCTACTGGTACTACCTTAGGACATCCTGCGGCAGTAAATCCGCTAAATCCTACATTGTCATTGTGTTTGATAAGTGCGGCTGCCTCATCAGCAGTCATAAATTTTAAAGCCATGTCTTTTCTAAAAGTATGATTAAATAAATTGTATAAAGTTGATTTTTAACACCTTCTCTTTGGCGCTGCAAAAGTACAAAATTATTAACTGAACAACTAGAGATTAACATTAAAAATTGAAAGATAGCGGTTTATTCCTACTTTTTCTTGTATATGAGTTTTACAGACACCGGAAAATGATCTGAAGGCAAACGTATATCGCATCCATCGAAGGAATATTCCTTCGGGAAATCACCCGTTTTGATGTTGTTTTCACCATCTCTTGGGGTACGATATGTATCGGTTAATACGCCATAGCGTTCTACAGACATGCTTGGGCTTACAAAGATATGATCGATACGGCTACTTGTTAGCAAGTCGGGCTTGAAAGCATTGAATGTTCCGTTCAGTGCATATCTCACTGCTGCACGGTCGTACGAGTCGGTAAGGATTCCCGATGTGCTTAGCAATGTATAGCTTTTGTGTGTTTGATCTACATTGAAGTCGCCGGTTAAAATTACAGGATCATTGCCGCACATTTCTTTTATCTTAGTCAGCACCAGCTTAGCACTTTCTTCACGGGCTATTACTCCTACATGATCCATATGTAGGTTGAAGAACCAGAACTTAAGCTTGCCTTTTGTTTCTTTCAGTTGTACCCATGTACAAATACGTGGAAGTGCAGCATCCCAGCCTTTGTTTGGCTCATCCGTTTTTTCTGCCATCCAGAAATGTCCTGATTTTAATACTTTGTATTTATCTTTTTTGAAAAAGATGGGAGCATATTCACCTTCGGTTTTCCCGTCGTCTCTACCTACACCTACATAGCTGTATTGTGGCAATGCATCGAGCAAATCTATCAGCTGATTGTGTTTTACTTCTTGTGAACCCCAGATGTCGAAATCGTTATAAGCTACAAGATTGGCAATAACAGGACATCGGGTTGCCCATCCGTTTCCTTTGTTGGCATCACCTTGATTGTCATTTCGGATATTATACGTGGCTACATTAAGAGTTTGGGCAAAAATAAAAGAGCATAAGCAAAGGAGTATAACCCCTAAAAGTGTTTTTTTCATATTTTGGACATTTATAGATTGTTTGAGTACAAATTTAACCCATAAAAAGGAAATAACCCGCCGAAGCAGGTTATTTTATATACTATATATCGTAAAAGATATTAAGTTGGGGAAATACAATTTATTGTTGCTGATGCTAGAAACGGGTATCGCCTTTTTATTACACTTCTTTCTCCAATTCTATCAACAAATCACTTTTGCTAGTGGTATCGCCTTTCTTTACCAATACTTTTTTTATGATACCTTTGGTGCTTGCTAAGATTGCATTTTGCATCTTCATGGCCTCCAGTATCAAAAGAGTGTCGCCAACCTTTACCGTATCGCCAGCTTTCACCAATACATCGAGTATCTTACCCGGCATAGGTGCTTTTAGTCGTATCGTAGTAGATTCGCTTAGTAAGTTGGCCAATAGCTTTTTACGCTCCAACGAAAAAGGAGATTCAATCGAAAATACATAACTGACACCATTCACCAGCAATTCATATTCATTCTGGTGTTGAGCTATTACTTCCACAGGATAGGTAAGCCCATTCACTGTCATTACAGTAAAGCCATCAGGCGTGGTTTCTATTCTGAAGTCCAGCTCTTTAGAGTTGTGTGTATATTTCCCATTTTCATCGATAAGGAAATCAAAGGCTTTGTTCGAATTCTTATCTAAAGCTATGATTGGTTTATGTTGTTTATTTTTCATAATCGAAGTATTACATATTATTAATCCTGTTTCTCATAGCCCAAGGGTCTGTTTCTTCTTTCTTTTCTGCAAGTGCCTGGTTTTGTTTCTTAAACTGATTGGCAGAGAATAGTGCTGCAAACAGGTCTTCATCTTTCTCACGATATACGAGTGAGTCTAATTGCTTTTCGATAAAAGATGTATTATAATCACCTTTTTGGAATGTTTTGTTATGCAATACAGCTTTGTCGAACGGTATTGTTGTCTTTATACCCTTTATATGGAATCTATTGAGAGCCTTGATTGTTCTTGCAATGGCGGTATCCCGATCCTTTCCGTGAATAATCAATTTGGCAATCATAGAGTCGAAGAAAGGAGTGACTTCAGAGCCCACTACTACACCTTTATCTATTCTGGTATTGCTTCCTTTTGGCAGACTCATTGCTTTGATGATGCCTGTACAAGGTGAGAAATTAGCTTGCACATCTTCTGCGTTGATACGGCATTCGATAGCCCATCCGTTTAGTTTTACATCGTCTTGCGTAATCGGTAGTTTTTCTCCGTTGGCAATTCGTATTTGCAGTTCAATAAGGTCTAATCCTGTTATCATTTCGGTTACAGGGTGTTCTACTTGCACACGGGTATTCATCTCCATGAAGTAAAAGTTTTTGTCCTTATCCAGCAAAAATTCGACTGTTCCCAAACTTATATATTTAGCCTCTCTTGCAAGTGAAACAGCAGCATCGGTCATCTTTTTCCGCAGCTCATCGTCCAGAGCCGGAGAAGGGGCTTCTTCGAGCAACTTTTGATGTTTGCGTTGTACCGAACATTCTCTTTCTCCCAGGTGGATAATATTACCGTGGGTGTCGGCTACTATTTGTATTTCAATATGTTTCGGATTCTCCAAATACTTTTCTATAAATACAGAAGGGTTGCTGAATGCAGCCAGTGCTTCGGATGAAGCGGACAGATACATTTGTTTGAGGTCTGATTGTTTGCGTACAATGCGCATCCCTCGTCCTCCACCTCCGGCAGAAGCTTTTATGATTACAGGGAAACCAATCGATTTTGAAATTTCGATAGCCTCGTCCAGTGTGCTGACACTGCCGTTGCTACCCCCTAGCATGGGTACATTGCCTTTAGCTGCGATATTCTTTGCAGTGATCTTGTCACCCATATTCTGTATGATACGTGGCGAAGGTCCTATGAAAATAATTCCTTCCTCTGTACAGCGGGTCGCAAACTCTGCATTTTCGGATAGATATCCGTATCCGGGATGGATAGCGTCTATTTTGTTTCTTTTAGCTAATAGCACAAGGCATTCTATATCTAAAAATTCAGGTGTTTCGTTTATCTCCCTATCCGGAAAATTGACGATACGGTCTACCTGAGTCAGATAATATGCATCAGGTTCTTTTACTGTGCGTATACCTACAGATTCTATGCCCATTTTCTTGGCGGTCTGCGCTATTCGGATAGCGATCTCTCCACGGTTGGCAATAAGAATTGATTTTATCTTATTTTTATTTTTCATCAGATACAATTTTAAGTATTACAAAGGTAGGTTACCATGCTTACGCTTAGGACGTAACTCAATTTTGCGTTCAAGGGCTTTAAGGCTCGAAGCAATTTTCTGTTTGGTTACAGCAGGGTCTATCACTTCATCTATATATCCTTTTTCGTCTGCTATATACGGATTTGTAACCTCTTCTCGATATTTGTCGGTAAGTTCTTTTTTCAGTAGAGCCGGATCTTCCGCTTCGTTCAATTCCTTACGGAAGAGAATGGCAATAGCCCCGTCGGGTCCCATCACTGCAATTTCGGCAGTAGGCCATGCAAAACTAAAGTCGCCTCCGATCCCTTTGCTGTTCATCACGATATATGCCCCACCATATGCTTTTCGAAGGATAATTGTTATTTTAGGTACATTGGCAAATGTATAAGCATACAAAAGCTTTGCTCCGTGACGGATAATGCCTTCATGTTCCTGATCGGTTCCCGGAAGGAATCCCGGAACATCCACCAGCGTTACTATTGGTATATTGAAAGCATCGCAAATATTGATGAAACGTGCTCCTTTTACCGAAGAGTGTGTATCAAGTGTCCCTGCCATTACTTTGGGCTGATTGGCTACTATTCCCACAACACGGCCATCGATACGGGCAAAAGCTGTGAATATATTCGCCGCATGGTTTTCCGATATTTCCAAAAAGTCTCCATTGTCTACGATCAATCTCACTACTTCTTTTACATCGTAAGGCTTGTCAGGATCTTCGGGTACGATATTTCGGAGTTGCTCATCATCCCGTGTTGCCGTTTCTGCCGGTTCGGTGAGCGGAGGATTCTCCATATTATTTGATGGGAGGTAGGATAGTAGTTTCTTAACACCTAATATTGTATTTTCGTCGTCGCTATATACAAAGTCCGCTACTCCCGATTTTGAAGCATGTACAGATGCTCCACCCAAATCTTCGGTGGATACTGTTTCGTTGAGTACTTCTTTCACCACGTTAGGGCCGGTAACAAACATATAGCTTGTGTCGGCAGTCATGAATATAAAATCGGTGAGGGCAGGGGAGTATACTGCGCCTCCGGCAGCAGGTCCCATTATTACTGATATTTGAGGTATAACGCCAGAGGAAAGCACATTTCTTTTGAATATACTTGCATATCCATCCAAGCTGCTGATACCTTCCTGTATACGCGCGCCTCCCGAGTCGATAAGTCCCACCATTGGCGAACCAGTTTTGAGAGCCATGTCCTGTATTTTGGCTATTTTAGCGGCATGGGTTGCTCCAAGAGAGCCTCCAAGTACATTAAAGTCTTGGGAATATGCATACACCAAACGTCCGTTAACTTTTCCGAATCCTGTAATCACTCCGTCTCCAAAAGCTTTTACTGTTTTTCCGAATGAGGATGTAGCAGGAGGGGCGTAAGCATCTGTTTCTTCAAATGTATCTTCGTCGAATAGAAGAAGAATGCGTTCGCGTGCAGTTAGTTTGCCTCGCTGATGCTGTTTTTGGTAATATGTGTCGTCATATTGTTTCTTCAAGAGCTCTTGACGAGCAATGAACTGTTCGTATGATTTCTTCATTTTTATGTATTTATTAAGATACTTTTGGTTGGAATAATAAACTCTTAATTCTGTAGAAAATAATGGTATTGTTCATTATTTATTTTGTTTCCTTCGTATTTCATGTTAGTTCAAAACAGTAAATATAATAGAAATATTTTATTTGAATGTTCAACTGCATAAAAATTATCAATTACAGAACCTCTCTTGAGCTGTGGAGGATTGAGTATCTATTGGATACAATGTGAATAGAGTTGTTCTTTATATGTATCTTATTATTAGTTTCTTATATTCTTTTTGAATAATATCTATCAAATTCGAACTCTATTTAAAATATGGTTTGCTTTCATAGATTTTTAAATGTTTTTTCCTTGACTATTCCTTTCTATAAGTGTTTGATGTTTAAACTACTTTGCTCTAAATTATTTAAGTTGTTGTCCGTTCCTTCTATAATTCTGGCTGATATACATAGGTGAAGTTGTACAGAATTTCTTTACTTTTGCAGTGACATTTTATTATTAATTAACTAAACAAAATGAATCAAAAACAAGTAAACAAACAGCAGGCTTATCGCTTTAAAAGATTTTTGCGGAAAGCCTACAGTGCATTCAACAGTATGCACAGGCTTGTTAACATTGGAGTTGTGACAGGGTGTGCACTTACATGTCTTCATGTATCGCTCGCTTCTGCACAAACTACAAGTAACGAGCAACAACAAAAAGTGATGGAGAAAGAGCTCGATGAAGTGATGGTGACGGCATCGCGGGTAGAGATGCCGATCAACCAAACTGCGAAGCTGGTAACAGTAATCACTAAAGAGCAAATAGAGCAGGCGCCCGTCCGGAGTATTCAAGACTTGTTAGTTTACGCCGCTAACATAGATGTGATTCAACGAGGCGGACATGGTGTACAAGCCGATATCTCGATCAGAGGTGGCACATTCGATCAAAACGCAGTACTTCTCAACGGAGTAAATCTCTCCAATCCCCACACAGGACACTACAGTTTCGACATTCCAATCAATCTCTCAGACATCGAACGTATCGAAATCATTCACGGCCCATCAGCCCTAATATATGGAGCCAGTGCATTTTCGGGGGGAATCAATATTATTACAAAGAAAAGTGCAGATTATAAAGCTTATGCCAGTGTAGAGTCGGGCATGCACAAACTGCGAGGCATGGAAGTCCGTGGTGTGGCAAAAGCCGGCATAACAACAAGTAGTTTGTCGGTAGGCTATAACTCTTCTGCGGGTTATATAGCCAATAGCGACTATGATCTGTATAATGTGTTGTGGCAAACACGTTTCAGACTTAACGAATCTAAAATTGATTTACAATTGGGTTATAACGATAAAAAATATGGAGCTAATACTTTCTATTCTGCAAAGTATCCCAATCAGTATGAGCGTACAAGCACATATATGGGGTCTCTGAAAGGAGAGTTTGGTTCTAAATTCAAAATAATTCCCATTGTATATTGGGACAGGCATCACGATCAGTTTGATCTGATCAAGGATACGGACAAGGGGCGCAACTATCACCGGAATGACACCTATGGAGCGAATCTTATCTTTAGCTATGAATCCCGATTGGGGATTACCAGCTTGGGCGGTGAGTTGCGAAAAGAAGATATAATGAGTTCGGTATTAGGCAAACCGATGGTAGAACCTCACCGGAAATATAAAATGTATGATGACCGTACCAATACGAGTGTGGCATTCGAGCATACTTTAAGTATCGAAAAAGTTGTGCTTTCTGCAGGTGTTTTGATGAATCATAACACATTGTTGAGTGGTAAATATAGATTTTACCCCTCGGTGAGCGCTACATATCGCCCTGTAGAAGACTTTAATATATCGTCATCGTGGAGTAAATCGACACGGATGCCTACTTTTACAGATCTTTATTATACAACAGAAACCCACAACGGAAACAGCGGATTGAAACCTGAGAAGTCAGAGTCTCTCGATCTTAACTTCAAATACAATAAATCGTTTTTCTCTGCATATCTGACAGGCTTTCTTCTCTGGGGACGAGATATGATAGACTGGGTGAAGGTGAATGCAACTGACACAAAATGGGCATCGTGGAATCTTACGAAAGTAGATACAAAAGGTGTTGAAATGGGAGTGAAGTTCGGATTGGCAGATGTGTTCCCTGTATTAGGAGAGCAGTCTTCCGTATCTCTTGACTATGCACGTATGCATCAGACCAGCGATGCGCAAAATATGATATCATTGTATAGTTTGAATTACTTGCGCGATAAGTTTACGGCACAGTTTCATCATCAAATTTATAAAGGGCTTTCCGCAGGTTGGTATTTCCGTTTTCAAAAACGGATGGGATTTTATGAAAAGTATGAAAATCTGGTGAAGGTTGGTAATGAGCATTATCCGGCATTCTCTACACTCGACCTAAAGTTTAACTACAAGTATAATGATCTACAGTTGAATTTGAGTATGAATAATTTGTACAATACTCATTATTTTGACAGAGGTAATATTCCTCAACCGGGTTTTTGGTTGATGGGTGGTATTAGTTATACTTTTAGATAGAATTAAATAGGATTGTCTGTTGTCATAAACACAGTGTTTTGTTATATTGAACAGAGTGAAACATCTCTTATGGCAACAGACAGTTCGTTTTACATACCTCAATAATATGAAAACAATTGTTCTTATTTTATTCCTATTGCTTCCATTTCATATTTCAGCCGATAACTTCAAGCTGCAAGCAGGAGACCTTATTTTTCAAGAGTCTTGTTCGGGAGATATGGGTAAAGCAATAAAGGAAGTGACATCGAGCATCGATCAATATCATTTTACTCATGTGGGTATGGTCTATATAGATGAAAATGACAGCATCTATGTAATCGAAGCCACTCATCCCAGAGTTGCTGTTACTCCGTTGCATGAGTATCTCTATCCCGAAAATAATAAAGGCTGCTATCCAGTATCTGTTGTGGGGAGGTTAAAGACAGAATATCAATATTGTATACCCCGGGCAATACAAGAAGGATTTACGCTGGTAGGGAAAGAATATGACGATGGCTTTGTGATGAATAACGATAAATATTATTGTTCCGAATTTATTTATGAGATATTATTAAGAGCAAATAACGGGACTGCGATTTTTCCTCTTAATATTATGACATTCAAATCTCCCGGTTCGGATGTAATAACAGAGGGTTGGAAAGAGTATTTCAATAAACTGAATCTTCCTGTACCTGAAGGAGAGCTTGGTATAAATCCCGGAGCAATGTCACAATCGGATGTAATAGATATTGTTCATTATTATTAAAAAATAGGCTGCTTTACAAAGCAGCCTATTTTCATCTATTTTAGTTTGATATTTATCTCAACTGTGCACCTAACTCGCTTTCTAAAGATTTTTGTATCTTTTGCATGATGCCATCAATCTGTTTGTCGTTTAGTGTTTTTTCATCGTCCTGAATAACGAAGTTTACTGCATAAGACTTTTTGCCTTCGGGTAAATTTTTGCCCTCGTATACGTCAAACAAAGAAACGTTCTTCAACAACTTACGTTCGGCTTTGTATGCTATCTTCTCTATCTGATCGAAAAGGATATTCTTATCTAATAACAGGGCAAGGTCACGTTTTACAGCTGGGAATTTTGATATCTCCGTGTATGTAATGCTGTGTTTCTTGATCTCTTTCATCAGGCTGTCCCAATTCAGTTCGGCATAGAACACTTCTGCATTGATGTCTTGCGATTTCAGCAGTTTCTTGTTAACTATACCCAGTACGCCAAGCGATTTACCTTTCCCCTTGGCTTGTATGTCTAAAGCTGCTGTAAATATTTCGTTCGATGTCTGTACGTATTCATACCTGTTGGTTGCAATACCCAAACGGGCTAATATATTTTCAACATAGGCTTTTAGTTGATATACAGATGTCTTTTCATCGCCTGATGCCCAGCTATTGCTTATGTTATTTCCACTAAGCCACATGCCAAGATGAAACTCTTCGTTATATTCTTTTAAAGTTTCACCCTCCACTTTTTTAGAAGCATCATAGAAATAGCAGTTCCCGAACTCATAGAATTTAATGTCAGGATTCTGATGATTACGGTTGTATGCAATGCTCTCCAAACCTCCGTAAATCAACGTTTGACGCATCACATTAAGGTCGTTGCTGAGCGGATTGATAACCCGTACGCTGTTAGCTACAGGGTATAATTGTGAATCTGAATAATAAGCTTCTTTTGTTAGCGAGTTATTCATTATTTCTTTAAAGCCGCTACCTGTCAATTGCTCGGAGATCAGGTTTTGTAAGTCATAACTTTTATCCGTAGGTGTTTCGTACGAAAGGTTTGACTTCAGGCTGTCGCCTATTTCTATGTTGTTATATCCGTAGACACGTAATATATCTTCGATCACATCTACATCACGCAATACATCTACTCTATAGGTAGGGACAGACAGGCTAAGCGTGTCTTCTGTTTCTTTCTCTATTGTAATCTCTAAACTTTCGAGGATAGATTTTACAGTTTCTTTTTCGATAACTTTTCCTATCAGGCTATTTACTTTATCGTATGAAAGCTCTACTGTAGGATTTGCTACAGGATTAGGATATATATCTTGTATCGGTCCTACTATCTTACCACCCGCAAGTTCCTGTATCAACAACGCAGCACGTTTCAATACATAAATCGTATCGTTCGGATCACAGCCACGTTCGAAGTGGAATGAAGCATCGGTATTTAGTCCATGACGACGTGCCGATTTGCGTATCCATGTAGGGTTGAAGTATGCACATTCGAGGAAAACATCGGTAGTATTTTCTGTAACTCCCGAATCTAATCCGCCAAATACTCCACCGATACACATGCCTTCTTTGTCGTTGCATATCATCAGGTCTCTCTCGCTAAGTGTACGTTCTACTTCATCTAGTGTGACGAACTTAGTTCCTTCCGGTAAGGTTTTTACAATTACTGTTCCTCCCGAGATATGAGCTACATCGAATGCGTGTAATGGATGTCCCAGTTCTTGCAATACATAGTTGGTAACATCTACTACATTATTGATTGGGCGCAAGCCTACAGAAGTAAGCCTGTTCTTAAGCCACTCAGGACTTTCGGCAACTTTTACGTCTTTTATTGTTACGCCTGCATAACGTGGGCAGGCTTCCGTATTTTCTACTTTTACAGGTACACCGCCGTTTGGTTCATCCAGTTGAAAGCTTTCAACTGATGGACTTTTCAGTGACCCTTTTAGTTTGTTTTGTTTCAGATATGCAGCCAGATCACGGGCAACTCCAAAGTGTGAAGCACCGTCTATACGGTTTGGCGTAATATCCACTTCGAGAATATATTCGCTCTGTATGTTGTAATATTCTTTTGCCGGAGTACCTACCTTAGCATCGGCAGGCAATACGATGATTCCCACATGGCTTGTGCCTATTCCTATCTCGTCTTCGGCGCATATCATACCAAGCGACTCCACACCTCTGATTTTAGATCTCTTTATCGTAAAAGACTCATCGCCCGAATATAGTTTTGTTCCTACCAAGGCAACCACCACTTTTTGTCCTGCGGCAACATTTGCCGCTCCGCAAACTATTTGCAGTGGCTCACTTTGCCCAACGTTTACCGTTGTAATGTGCAGGTGGTCTGAGTCTGGATGATCTACACAAGTGAGTACTTCACCTATCACTAAGCCTTCGAGACCTCCTTTTACTGTTTCTACTTCTTCTACACCGCCGGTTTCGAGACCGAGAGATGTCAGGGCATCGGCAGTTTCCTGAGGGGATAAATCGAAGTCAAGATAATCTTTTAACCAGTTGTACGAGATGTTCATATATTAATGTTTTTATTTTTTCGAAAAAGTCCGTCAAAAATACAAAATTTATTTCATTCGGTTGTTAATATAATCTATCGAATCATTTATTTGAGAAGTGGGTTATATCCTGTTTCACGCATTTATTCCTTTATGCGTGATACCAAACAAAGTAATTAAGATTGAATGGATTTTCAAACTTTCTTAATAAATATCAAATAAATGTATTTTGCATTTGTAATATCTTTACCTTCGCTTGACGAATATTAATAAAATATATGGAAATCGCAATCATAGTTCTTTTGATATTATTGAATGGTGTTTTTTCAATGTCCGAAATTGCTGTTATCTCAGCACGTAAATCAAGTCTCAAAACGGAAGCAAAACGAGGCAGTAAATCTGCTCAGACTGCAATAAAATTGTCCGAAAATCCCGATCGTTTTTTATCTACTGTTCAGGTGGGAATTACACTCATCGGTATCCTCACGGGGCTCTATTCGGGTGATGTTTTGGCGGGCGATGTATCGGCATTATTTATCAATCTGGGGCTTTCTACAAACTATGCATATCCGCTTGCTCGGTTTGGGATTGTTATAATAGTTACTTATTTCACAATTGTTCTTGGTGAATTGGTGCCAAAACGTATTGGGATGAGTTCAGCAGAGAAAGTCGCTAAAGCTATAGCTCGCCCGATGCATTATTTGTCTGTCATTGTATCTCCTTTTGTATGGCTGTTATCCAAAAGCTCGGCATTAATATTTCGCATGCTGGGTATTTCTCTGTCCGAGTCTAAAGTTACAGAAGAAGAAATTAAGTCAATGGTAATTGAAGGAGCAGAAGACGGTGAAGTGCAGGATGTGGAAAAAGAAATCGTAGAGCGTGTCTTTAATCTGGGCGATAGGGATTTGGAATCTATTATGACCAATCGGGGAGATATCGTATGGATAGATACGGATATGACAAATGACGAGATCGTGACGCTTATACATAAATACCCCTTTGATAAATATCCTGTAGGAACCAAAGATTTGGATCATGTGCTGGGAGTCGTTTATCTGAAAGATATGTTTGGTAAGATAGAATCTCCAGACTTTGATGTAAAAACTGTTGTACGCCCCGTTCAGTTCTTTTCTGAAAGTATGGAAGTGTACAGTGCACTGGCTGACATGAAGGCTAATCATATATCGTATGCTCTTGTTTGCGACGAATTTGGTGCGGTGAGGGGAATTGTTACACTAAAAGATATTCTGGAAGCATTGGTCGGTACTTTGTTAGATCCGCAGGAAGAGCCGGCGATCGTACAGCGTCAGGATGGAAGTTGCCTCATAGATGGGCAATGCTCATTCTACGATTTTCTTGTTTATTTCAGAATGGGAGATATGTATAACAAATACGACTACAATACAGTAAGTGGCCTGATACTGGATAAGCTGGGGCATATACCGAAGACCGGAGAGATTCTGAAATGGAAAGGTTTTATAATCGAAATTGTAGATATGGATGGTGTTCGTATAGATAAAATACTAGTTAAAAAAAATTAATATATATAATGCTTATACATACGCTATTTAAGTAAAGTAGGAAAGTAATCGAAAATAAACCATAATTTTGTCTTCGCTTAGGCAAAAGTATTATATGGTACTTGTAATTAATTAAGGTTGTTAACGGAGAACAGATATGAAAAAATTAAAGAATGTACTTTTTTACATTATATCGATAGGGTCATTCTCTCTCATATTACTAATTATACTTCAACTTGGTAAAAATAATCTGGAGGTAGGACGTACCATCTCAGAGCAAACAACAGGAGAAACCGCATGGGGCGAATTTGGTAAAAGCTTACTGCATAATATAAGTGTTCCTTTCGCCCTCTTAATGTTGCAGATAATTGTAATAATGCTGGTGGTGAAAATTTTTGGCTGGATCTGTAAAAAGATTGGTCAAACCTCGGTCATTGGCGAAATAGCGGCAGGGATCGTATTAGGTCCATCTTTATTAGGCTTATATTTTCCTGAGATTTCCCAATTTCTGTTTCCTGTATCTTCGCTTGTGAATATCAACCTACTGAGTCAGGTAGGGCTTATACTCTTTATGTTTATTGTGGGTATGGAGTTGAATCTGAATGTGTTGAAGAACAGGGCTCACAGTGCCGTAATCATAAGTCATGCTAGTATAGTTTTCCCATTCACATTGGGCGCATTACTGGCATATTTTATATATGAAGACTTTACCCATGCGCATTCCGGGTTTGTTTCGTTTGCACTCTTCATGGGAATTGCGATGAGTATAACAGCTTTTCCCGTTTTGGCACGTATTGTACACGAGAAGGGAATTAATAAGTCGCCGGTAGGGCCAATGGTTATTACCTGTGCAGCCATAGACGATATCACAGCTTGGTGTTTGCTTGCCGCAGTGATAGCGATAGCCAAAGCCGGAACTTTCACCAGTTCTCTATATGTGATCTTAATGGCTGTGGTATATGTACTTATTATGTTTAAGGTTGTTCGCCCCATCTTAAAAAATATTGCAGATAACCACCATTCGAAAGGGATGTCTAAAACCATAATGGGTGGCTTTATATTGATATTGTTCTTATCGGCATATACTACCGAGGCTATCGGTATTCACGCCTTGTTTGGGGCTTTCCTTACAGGCGTTATAATGCCATCGAATATCCGTTTGCGTAATCTTCTGACCGAAAGGATAGAATATGTAACACTGATAATCCTGTTGCCTCTATTCTTTGTTTTCACAGGGTTGAGAACCGAAATTGGTTTATTAAATACCGGACATCTGTGGCTAGTGTGTTTTATTGTGATTGCGGTTGCCGTAACCGGTAAATTTTTGGGTAGCGCCTTGGCCGCTCGCTTTGTGGGACAAAACTGGAAAGATAGTTTGGTGATAGGCGCATTGATGAATACCAGAGGTTTGATGGAGCTCGTTGTCTTAAACATCGGTCTCGACTTAGGAATATTAACGCCCGAACTATTTGCCATGATGGTGATTATGGCATTAGTTACCACGTTTATGACATCGCCTAGTTTAAATATTTTGGATAAGATATTTAAACGAAATGAAAATTATTCTGAAATATCGGCACAGAAGAAATTTAAAGTATTGGTGCCTTTTTCAAGCCCTCAGACAGGGCGTAAGCTGTTGCTTTTGGCAAGCTGTTTGATAAAGAGAAAACAGTCACAGTCTGATCTGACATTGTTGCACTTGACTGAAGGAAGCCCGATGCATCAATACAATATAGATGAGGAAGAAGATCGTATTTTTGAGCCCGTGAAGGAGGAGGCTCACTCTTTGCAACAGGATGTAAACACAATGTTTGAGGTTACAAACAACTTTCAGAACAGCATTATAAAAATAGCCAACAAAGGAGAATACGACTTCCTTTTGATTGGGAATAAAGGATATACATATTCCGACAGGTTTCTAGGGCGTTTCTCCAATGCTCTGAGTTATGTTCCCGATTATATTTTTTCTATAGTACAGAACAAGATCAGAAAAAAAGGAACGTTCAACGCACCTTTCGATGAACGTACCCGCTCTATTATTTCAAAGACCAATATGCCGGTTGGCATATTTATTGATAGAGGATTAATAACTATCCGTAATATTTTTGTTCCTATATTGGATGAGGATGATATTTTTATGGGTGACTTTATGGAAAGGCTGGCCGAAAACTCATACGTGAGAATAACATTATGGGATCGTGTAGGATTGGCCGAGAACTCGATAGAATTTGTAAAGTCTGTAAAGGCGATAAAAGCTGTAAACCCATACCTATTTCAGCTGTGGAACAACAATATACCCGTAGATAGTGATATATTGATGAAACAAGATTTGATCTTGATTAGTCTCAATAGTTGGAAAGAACTGGATGTGAAAAAACCTAACTTGCTTCGTGATGCTCCTTCTACATTGATAATGACTAATTGAGCATAACCCATACATAGTATTAAAGAATGAACAGTCGCGATATAATAGCTCTTAAAAAAGAAATACTTCAAAACCTGTCAAAAAGACAGTTGAAAGATGTGTTTGAGTCACTGACAAAGTTGGTCGTAAACCTTCAGGATTGGAAAGTGTCTGAAACATTGAGCGAATTGGAGACAAACTACAAATATATGCTTCATTACCTATTTGAAGGTGTTGAAGATACCGAACGGGATAATGTGTATCGTAACCTCCTAAGGTCTCTATATGAGCTGACAGACGATGTTGCCGATGAACTGTTAAATATAGAGTCGACCAATATATTTTATGAAAAGTATCGGATAAACAGATTAAAGACGAATACGCTGCCTGATTATTTGAAGCAGTTGAAGGATATTTCCGATTCTATGTCTATTGTCGATTTACTTGAGGCGGGAGAAGAAAAGAACCAGCGAAAACTTGATTTGGCGGTAAGGCGTGAACGTATAGCTTCCGATTTATTCTCCAAAGTATATGTCTCTCCCCGAGCCGAAGAAAGCGACTATAATGATTATATCTCTTTTCTCGAAAACGAGGTGATGCCTGTAAGAGAAAAGAGCCTGCTTTTGTCCGCTCTGTCTCTAAGCTTGTTTCATCGTTTCGACTATAGAAAAGTGCAGGTGTTGATGTACACATCTTTTTCCGACAATATGCAACTGCGGGTCAGGGCTATTGTAGGTCTTGTGATTCTCATGCAAATGTACGATGTGCGTTGGTCATTGTATCCTGAGCTGCAAAGCCAATTGGATATTATGTCCGAAAATCAGGAATTCCGCAGGGCTGTTCGCCGTGTTGTGATTCAGCTGATTCGTTCGCGCGAGACCGAGCAGATCAGTAAGAAGATCAGGGAGGAGATTCTGCCTGAGATGATGAAATTTAATAATTTGGCGGGTCGCAAACTGAATATGGAAGAGCTGATGGGCGGTGATACAGATTTCTCGGAAAAAAATCCTGAATGGCAAAAGGAACTTGAAGAGTCGGGGCTTGGTAAAAAGCTGCAAGAATATTCTAATTTGCAAATGGAGGGTGCCGATGTGTTTCATTCCACTTTTTCGGGATTAAAGCACTTTTCTTTCTTTTCCGAAATAAGCAATTGGTTCATGCCTTTCGATCCTTCATACTCTGAACTTATGAGCCTGTTTCCCGAAGATAGCGGAAGTAATTTGTTGAAGACCGCCGTTCTCGATTCGGGGCATATGTGCAACTCCGATAAGTATTCTTTCTGTTTGAGCCTGTTACAGATATCTCCTGCGCAACGGGATATGATGATGGGGCGGATGGGTGCCGAATCGGAAGAGATAAAGCAGCTGCAAAAAGAGGCACAAGCAATGAATCCGACTATCGATGATGAGGTTACTTCAAATCAATATATTCAAGACTTGTATCGTTTCTTTAAATTACATCCATATCGCAACAACTTCTTTGATGTCTTCAAGCTGAGTTTGAATTTCTATGACAAGAAATCCATAGCTCCATTGATATCCGATGAAGAAAGTATGAGGAAGATTGCTCAATATTGCTTCGACAAAAACAATTTCAGTGAGGCTTTGGATGTTTTCAATCGCCTGATTGATATTGATAGTCAGAATGATGATATTTGGCAAAAAATAGGGTATTGCAAGCAAATGCTCAACAACCAGGATGGTGCTTTGGCTGCTTACTTGCAGGCAGATGTGCTGAGACCCGATAATTCGTGGATCATAAGACGTATAGCACAGATATACCGAACATTGAAGAAGCCGGATATGTCATTATACTACTATCAGAAGGCAGCAAAACTGAATCCTGATAATGTAAACACCGAACTGAATATAGGACATTGCTATCTGGAGATGAACGATTATGAGCAGGCCTTGAATACGTATTTTAAGGTAGAACTATTAGACTCCAAGGGCACAAAAGCGCAGCGTCCTATTGCGTGGACTGCATTCCTGTTGAGGAAATACGAGTTAGCTCAAAAATATTACAATCAAATTTTAGAAAGAAAACCTACGATACATGATTTCTTAAATGCCGGGCATGTAGACCTTTGTGCCGGTAATATGAAAGAAGCTATCGAGCATTATAAGCAAGCTGTATACAAAGAGAATGACTTCGAGTTGTTTGCAATGTTGTTCGAAGCAGATAGAGAAAGCCTTATGAATCATGGCGTAGAGGCAAAAATATTTCCATTCTTATTTGATCAGATCAAATACGGAGTCGGATAAATAGAAGGTGTTTTTGAATAAAATACATTGTTTAATCGTCATCTATAAAAGCCATATAGCTTAACGTACATTAATTACGATTCTTCTGTAAGCGGTTAAAGTAGGAGTTCCATTGTCAGTTAACTCGAGTATAACATGTATCGTCTTGCCCGACGCATCGGAAGGTATGGCTACTTTGCAGGAGTATGCGTTAGTATTTTCTATATTCACTGAACCTTTGTATGTACTAGGCTCGCTATATACGAACCATTTATAATCTAATCGATCGCCATCGGGATCTGTCGATTCCGAGGCATCAAAAATCAGAGAATCTCCTGCTTTTGCATTTCTATAGATACATTTCAGTGAGTTATCTCCTTCTATCGTTGCTTTAGGGTGATGATTTACCTCAGAATAGTTGCTTGTCGTTGTCCACAGCATACGGGCTGCAAAATTATTCCAGATGTGTTCTTTCCATTTATTTATAGCTCCGATACCCTCTTTGCTGCTTCCATACATATAATAGGGATCGTATTGGGTTTCGTCTTTTCCACTTTTCTCAATGAAATCCATACCGCGTATCCCCATCTGCTTTTCTTTATAGAAACGTCCTCCCCAACCGCCATAGTCGATTTCTTCGGGTACATTCAATCCATTGGCGTACACATAAAAGAAAGAAGGAGAATCACCCTCAGGTGCCCAAATACGATTAGGATAATGACTTCCTAACGGTTTGCGGCTTTGAATGTTTTCCCTGATCCAATTGTCAGAAGGTCCCCAACCGTATACTTGCTTATTGCGGATGTATATAATATTTGGAAATTTTTTGGCTATCCATGCACCTGCATCATCTTGCCCCAGTATATCGTAAATCCGTATTTTATCGGCAAAGGCTTTGAACTCTTTTTTACTCCGTGTATGCTCCACTTTCCATAAAGCTTGTGCTATCGTGTTCATTCCACCCCAGGCGGCAAGCCATACGGGGCGATTGTCATCTCTTTTGTCAACGGCTTTGATAATGAGTTCTGACCCCGGCGAATCTTTCCCATCACCCACGCCGGCCATGTTGGAATATTCTTGTCCTCTTTTTATAATTGATAGAAGGTAATCTATCTCCGGATAGCCTTCCGCATGTATCTTTAAACGGGGTAAAACTTCACCGAAAGATTCGACAAGCTGCTTTATATAAGCGGTTTTATCCGGATCGTCTACCCATACCTGAGAACTGATCAGTCCTTCTATATTGATCATATTGGAGCATACCAACAAATGGATCAGGGATTGGACGTCATCCGGATCGGTACCCCCAAGGTCTGTAGTAACAATTAATCTATGCTTATCGCCAGGATGAATCTGGGCTAAACAATATTCGCCTAATAGAAACAATGCTAAAGAGAAAAAGATTATTCTATTCATGGTATTTGGAGAAAATAATTTTAAACTGTAAATTTAATTTCTAGCTTTGGGTTGCACAAATTGATTTTTGTTTAAAACATGTCATATCCCGAGAAATTAAATACGTTTAATCAAAATAGAGAGAACTTTACTCCTTATGGTTTAACGTGTGAATTATGGACTCCCAGTTTGATGCCAAAACCAGACAGGCATAATGAAATAGAACTAAATTACTTCCCCTCAGGGAATATAACATATCTATTTCAAGACCGTAAAGTAATTGTCCCCTCCAAAAGGTTGGTGCTGTTTTGGGGACTTATTCCTCATCAAATCATAGGTTACGAAGGAGATAAACCCTACTATGTTTGTACAATACCTCTGACACAGTTTTTATTATGGAAATTTCCGCCGTCTTTCATAGATGAGATATTTAAAGGGAAAGTCTTTATTGAGACAAGAAGCCATTTCTCTATTCATGATGAGTTTATGATAAAGAACTGGTTAAGTGACATAAAGGAAAGCAATGGTGTTGAACTTATTTCTTTAGAAATGCATGCACGTTTACTCAGAATGTCAAATAATGTTAGTTCGCATGAGAAGAAATCTTCAAATTTTATACCTGGGCTAAGTTTAATAGAGCGAATCGTTGTTTATATTTCTCAGAATTATTCTCAACCTCTTAATGTGTCGGAAATAGGAAAGGCTGTCGGACTGCATCCGGATTATGCTAATTCTATCTTTAAGAAGGCATTCGGTTGTACGTTGTATGAATATGTGATTCAAGAACGAATTGCCCATGCTCAAAGGAAACTTGTGTTGTCAGATCTAAGTATCACCGAAATTGCATTTGATTGTGGATTCAATTCGATTAGCCGCTTTAATGCAGCATTCTTAAAACTAACAGCATATAGACCGGTCGAATATAGGAAAAGGTACTCTAAGCTAAATATTTAATATAAATTATGCTCTAAGTCTTTTGCTTTATAAAACGGCTGGCTTAAGACTATCGTCTCTCTGTTATGTTGAGAGAAGAGATAAACTTAAGCCAGCTGCTTTTTTCTTTATAATATAATTAGTTTGTTAGAGTAGTTTTCCGCTTAAGAACATCGCTGCAATAGAGAAATAGATAATCAGTCCGGTAACATCTACCAGTGTTGCTACAAACGGAGCCGATGCAGTAGCGGGGTCTAATCCTATTTTTTTTAGCAGGAGGGGGATCATCGATCCGGAGAAAGTTCCCCACAAAACAATGAATATGAGCGAAACAGATACACTCAAAGCAACCCATACCCAATATTCACCATAGTCGTATAAGCCCAGTTCTTGCCATATAAATATTCGGGTAAAACCTATTACACCGAGGATAGAGCCCAAAAGCAGACCTGATAAAATCTCTTTTCTCATCACATACCACCAGTTCTTGAGCTTTAATTCGCCCAGAGCCAATGCACGGATAATAAGACTGGCAGCCTGCGAGCCCGAGTTACCCCCGCTTGAAATGATTAGTGGAACAAACAAGGCCAATACTACGGCTTTCTCTATCTCTTCGTCGAAGTGCCCCATTGCTGATGCTGTGAGCATCTCTCCTAAAAAGAGGACAACTAGCCATCCGGCACGTTTTCTGACCATTTCAGTCAGTGATGTTTTGGTATATGAGAGGTCGAGACCTTCTGTACCCCCAAACTTTTGGAAGTCTTCTGTGCTCTCTTCTTCTGCCACATCCATTACGTCGTCGATGGTAACAATGCCCAGCAGTGTGCCGTTGGTATCCGTTACGGGTAAAGCTACACGGTCGTGGTCGGAGAATATTTTTACGGCAACTTCCTGGTCGTCGTATGCGTTAAGCGAGATTAAACGATTGTCGCTAAGCTCGCCGATGGTCTGGTTAGCAGAAGCCAAAATTATTTCCTTGATGCGGATATCGGCGATAAGCTTCCAATTATCATCTACGATGTATATTACATTCAGTGTTTCGGAGTCTCGCCCGAACTTGCGGATATGGTTTATAGCCTGTTCTACTGTGTAGTATGGTCTTACTGCAACATATTCGGGTGTCATCAGACGTCCGATACTATCTTTTGGGAAGCCCAGTAGTTTGGTGGTGATTTCTCTTTCTTCGTCAGATAGTATCTGCATCAGACGCTGGCTCACTTCACCCGGTAGTTCTTCAAAGAAAGCCGTACGGTCGTCCGGATCAAGATCATTAAGAAGAGATGTTACTACATTGATGTTAACAGCCAATCCTTCGATTATATCTTCTTTTTCGTCGTGAGAAAGGCGTTTGAAAGTATCCTTTGCCAATTCTTGTGGCAACAGGCGGAATAAAATGATCTGATCAGACTTTGGTATGTCGGCAATGATTTCTGCTATCTGAACAGAATCGAGGTTGTTAAGTTCTTGTTTTACGATTTTCCAGCTTTTGTCTTCAATAAGCTGTTGGAGGCGGATTATTATTTCACTCATGATGCAATCTCCTTACTTTATCTCTGTAAGGAAATCACAATAAGACCCTTTACAGAGAGGTTAATACTTTAGTTTTGTTTCTGTAACTCGGATACGGGTCTTCGTCCATGATTCTTAATTTTTAGTGAATACTAGCCCAAATGAGTAGGGGGCGTTAAAACCGCTGCAAAAGTAATACTTTCTTCGAGAACCGCCAAAAAGAACTTTTCTTAAATGGATGCAATACGTAGTGATTAGGTTTTATTATACTTTATTATGTTTTTAGTATTCACCTATTTAGTTTTGTGTGAATAATCAATAGGTTAAAGAATATGATTAGCGGGTGTATAGCAAAAGACTATATTTCTTATATCTTCTTGCCCCCTCAAAGCAAAAAATTGTTATTTTTGTTATTCGCATTTTTGTTTAGATCAATATAAAACTAAAATAAAGAAGAAAGCATGGAAAACAGTGAATTGCTGGCACAGGTAACAGCTAAAGCAAAAACATGGTTGTCGGAAAAATACGATGCCGATACACGAAAAGAAGTTCAGGCATTGTTGGATCAAGAAGATAAAACGGAGCTTATAGAATCTTTTTACAAAGATCTTGAATTTGGAACAGGAGGTCTTCGCGGAATTATGGGTGTGGGTACCAACCGCGTGAATATATATACAATCGGAGGTGCAACACAAGGGCTGGCTAATTATCTATTGAAGGAGTTTTCTTCATTAAAAGAAATAAAAGTAGTGATCGGCCACGATTGTCGTAACAATAGCCGTTTGTATGCTGAAATTTCGGCAGATATTTTTGCTGCAAACGGAATCAAGGCATATCTGTTCGAAGACTTACGACCTACTCCCGAAATTTCGTATGCTATCCGCAAGCTAGGCTGTCAGAGTGGTATAATGATTACAGCTTCTCACAACCCGAAAGTATATAACGGCTATAAGGTATACTGGGAAGACGGTGCTCAGGTTATCCCTCCGCATGATAAGAGCATTATCGCTGAGGTGAACAGAGTGAAAGTGGATCAGATCAAATTTAAAGGCGGTGATAAAAAGCTGATCGAAATACTCGGCAAGGATATGGACAATGCCTATATACAGGACTTGAAAACATTGCTTCTTTCTCCCGATTCGATCAAGCGTCATGCAAATATCGGTATTGTTTATACGCCTCTGCATGGCACAGGATTTACAATTATCCCTAAAGCACTAAAAGAATGCGGGTTTACCAATATTATCAACGTACCTGAGCAGGATGTGTTGAGTGGCGATTTCCCTACAGTGATATCTCCAAACCCTGAAGATCCTGCCGCTATGGCATTGGCTGTGAAAAAAGCAGAAGAAACAAATGCCGAGTTGGTATTTGCTACCGACCCTGATGCTGACCGTTTTGGTGCAGGTATCCGTAACGATAAAGGAGAATTTATCTTGCTCAACGGTAACCAAACAATGCTTATCCTTATCTACTATATAATCACACGCCGTAAGGAATTGGGATTGCTCTCAAAGAAAGACTATACAGTGCGTACAATCGTTACCAGTGCATTGACTCAGGTTGTATCTGAGAAGAATGGCGTGGAGATGTTTGAGTGCTACACCGGCTTTAAATGGATAGCTGCTGTAATGCGTGAACTGGAAGGCAAGCGTAATTATATAGGTGGGGGCGAAGAAAGTTACGGATTCTTGGCCGAAGACTTTGTGCGTGATAAGGATTCTGTTTCTGCTGCCATCTTGTTTGGTGAAATCGCCGCATGGGCAAAAGACAACGGAAAAACATTGTACGAAATGCTTCAGGACATCTATGTGGAATATGGCTTCTCTAAAGAGAAAGGTATTTCGGTAACGAAAGAAGGTAGGAGCGGTGCTGAAGAAATAGAAGCGATGATGAAGAATTTCAGAGAAAATCCGATCAAAGAAATAGCCGGCTCGAAAGTGATATTGATCAAAGACTTTGTGACATTGAAGGCACAAGATTTTAGCATCAATGAAGAATATACTCTCGAGATGCCTACGACTTCGAACGTACTTCAATACTTTACACAGGATAAAACGAAAGTATCAATCCGTCCTTCGGGAACAGAACCGAAGATAAAGTTCTACATTGAAGTGCAGGACAAGCTGAAATCACGTGAAGAATACGATGCCGTGAATGCTGCTACTGAAAAGAAAATAGAACAAGTATGTAAAGATTTGGGTATATAAGAATTGCCCGAAGAATGAATATAAAGCACCTCTAAGTCTATAAATCAGACTTAGAGGTGCTTTTTCGTATATGCGTATGTAGGGACAGTGGCTTGTGGTTGCCCGGATATAAATGGGCAGGAACAAGCCATTGCTCCTACTTCCAAAACACAATTTATTATACTGGATAAAACGAACGATCTCGTATGAAAAATTTCAACATAGAATAGCAAGACCCCTGTTTTCCTTTCAAAATGACCCTTTATCATTTTTGTCCAATTTTATCTATTATAGTAATCAATCATAATTATTGTCTTGTAGTCTTTTATTATGGTGAGGCAACGAAGTATCCCGAATCTTTAAAGACTCGGGATGATAAAAAAGATGATAAAAAATTTATTCCTAGCACTTAATTTATAATAGATATGGCAAAGTACACAGAGCAATTGGTAGAAAGGATAATTTCTTTTATCGAAGAAGATACATATAGTATTTCGGAAATATGTAATGCATTGAATATAAATCGAAAAACATTCTATGAATGGCGGAAAACAAAACCTGAGTTTAACGAGGCTGTTGAAAGAGCGATGGAATGTCGAGATGACAAACTCTTAATGGTGGCACGCAATTCGCTGAAGAAGAAGCTGGAAGGCTACACCCTCACCGAAACCCGTACTGTGTATGTACCCGATAAGAGCAATCCTGAAAAGTTAGTGTTAAAATCCCGGACTGTCAGGCAAAAGGAATATGCTCCGGATACCCATGCTATAAAACTGGTATTGTTACAAAATGAAGCCAAAGAAGAGAAAGAAGCAGAGTATAAGCAAGAACCTGCTTTAACAATTGTGGTGCGCGATCCTACCACAGCAGAGAGTCTAAATCTTTTGCGTGAAAATCTTAGAAATAGTCATTCGGTAGAACAAAAGAAAAAGGAGGAAGCGGTTGTAGACGATCAGCCAATGAAACAGGCAGATAAACCCTTAGCAATAAAGGAAGCTGATACGGAGGTAGAGACTCAGCCAAAGAAAAATTCAAAAGACGTTACCATTCCCAAATTGGACACAGGGCCGTTGCCTCCCGGATACCGTTACAGAGGGTGACGACTGAAAAAGGAGGATATGTGTTACTTTTGTTACTTTTTATAGAAATAGTTGGAGGAATAAGACAAAGCGAGGTGAAAATATAGATTATCTCAATCGATAGAGTCGTCGAACTCCCGTTCCATATCCATCAACTCTTTTTTTATTTGTTCCAGTTTTTGGATAACCTGAATTTTGCGGGCTTCTTCATCTTTTTTCTGTCTTAAGGTCTGGCGTGCACCTTCGAGGGTAAGACCTTTTTCTCTTACTAAATGATAAACGATGGCAATGTTTTCGATGTCGGCTTTTGTGTACTGGCGTGTACCACCTTCCGTTTTCCTTGGTCTGATGATGTCAAACTCACCTTCCCAAAAACGGAGCAGCGATTCGTTCACTTTAAAGTGCGAAGCAACTTCTCTCAGGGAGTAGTACAGGCGGTTACTATTTTCGAAATCGATTTTCATAGCAGCATCAATCCATTACCTGTCCGTGGTTAGCGGCAATTTGTAACATCTTATCATACTCAGCAGGAGAGAGATCCATAAAGTAGTATTTGGCCGGATTGTCGGGCTGACCTTTTACATGTACCTCGTAGTGTAAGTGCGGGCCTGTCGATTTTCCGGTGTTGCCCACTTCTCCGATCAGCTCGCCACGGGTAACCTTTTGTCCCGGGCGTACTTTGTATTCGTTGAGGTGAGCATATAACGTTTCATAGCCATAACCATGACTGATCATAATACATTTACCATATCCCTGCTTCCAGCCTACCTCTATTATTGTACCATCGCCGGTAGCATACACGGGTGTTCCTATATTTGCGGCAAAGTCCATTCCTGCATGAAAGCGGGCTGTACCATAAATAGGGTCGATGCGTGTGCCGTATCCCGAGGCTACTTGTTTCAGGTATCTGTCGGGTACAGGTTGTATGCTTGGTATATGTTTCAGACGATCTTTTTGGCTTTTGGCAAGGCTGAGCACTTCATCAAACGAGTTAGACTGTATATAGATTTGCTTTTCGATGAAGTCCATCTTCTTTGTAGTTTGTATAATCAAATCGGGGCTTTTCAACTCCATCAGGTAATCGTACCTTCCGATACCTCCGACTCCCGAACTTCGGATAGAGGAGGGGATAGGGTCTGCATGGAATATTGCCCTGTAGAGATTGTCGTCTCGTTGCTGTATATCTCCGATCACGTTTATGACTTCGTCCATCCGCTTAGACAAGACTTCGTACTGCGCACGGATCAGTTCATCCTCTTTTTTCTGGGCTTTATCCCAAGGCGTATCGAAGAAATAGGTAACTGCTATCAGACCAACTATACCAACTACAATACCCGATATCAGGTGACGGAAAACCACAATTATCCTATCTTTGCGGCTAGGATAAATTCTGTCATATGTGAGTGTTTGCGGATTGTATCTATAATATACTTTTCGCTTCATTTTATGGTTCCTGTCATTTTTATTTTCGCGAGTTCGACAAAAGTAAAGTTTTTGCGCTATTTTTGCAAATTGATTATAATAAAGAAACAGAAATTAATGTGGCAACATGAAAATGTGAAAATTAGCAAACAGTTAGGAGTGTATCCGATGTCTGCTAATTTGCTAATTTACTAATTTTAAAAATATGATGACTTCTAAAGAAATTCGTGAATCGTTTAAATCCTTCTTTGCATCTAAAGAGCACAAAATTGTACCATCGGCACCGATGGTGATCAAGGGTGACCCTACACTGATGTTTACTAATGCGGGTATGAACCAGTTTAAAGATGTTATTCTGGGTAATGCGCCAATTAAGTATGCACGTGTAGCCGATTCTCAAAAATGCCTTCGAGTAAGTGGGAAGCATAACGATTTGGAAGAGGTAGGGCACGATACTTACCATCACACGATGTTCGAAATGCTTGGAAACTGGTCTTTTGGAGACTATTTCAAAAAAGAGGCGATCGAATGGGCGTGGGAATATCTGACAGAAGTTTTGGCATTAGATAAAAACCGTCTCTATGTTACTGTTTTCGAAGGCAGCCCTTCCGAAGGCTTGTCTCGTGACGATGAAGCAGCAGCCTATTGGGAAAAGTATTTACCTGTAGACCGGATTATCAATGGCAACAAGAAAGATAACTTTTGGGAGATGGGTGACACAGGTCCTTGTGGCCCCTGCTCCGAAATACATATAGATTTGCGTTCTGATGGAGAACGTGCAAAAGTTGACGGCCTGACTTTGGTGAATCAGAGTGACCCTCAGGTTGTAGAAATCTGGAACCTCGTGTTTATGCAATACAACCGTAAAGCCGACAAGTCGCTTGATCCACTTCCTGCTAAAGTGATCGACACAGGGATGGGATTCGAACGTTTGTGTATGGCTGTTCAAGGGAAGACATCGAACTATGATACAGATGTATTCCAGACTATAATAAAGGCTCTTGGGGCTTTGGCTAACACTACATACGGTGACGATACGAAGAAAGACATTGCGATGCGTGTGATAGCCGATCACGTGCGTACTATCGCATTTTCTATAACAGACGGACAGTTGCCATCGAATGCAAAAGCGGGATATGTGATTCGCCGTATTCTTCGCCGTGCCGTTCGTTATGGATATACGTTCCTTGATCAGCACAAGTCGTTTATGTATAAGCTGCTTCCTGCATTGATAGAAACAATGGGAGATGCTTATCCTGAGCTTATCCAACAGCAGACGCTGATTGAAAAAGTAATGAAGGAAGAAGAAGAGTCTTTCTTGCGTACATTAGAGACGGGTATAAAGCTACTCGACAAGCAAATCGCTGATACAAAAGCAAAAGGATTGACAGTCCTAAGCGGTATTGAAGCCTTTACCTTATATGATACATACGGATTTCCTCTCGACCTTACAGAGCTGATTCTGAAAGAGAATGGTATGTCTGTAGATGAAGCCGGCTTCAAGGCAGAGATGCAAAAACAAAAAGACCGTGCCCGCAATGCTGCAGCAGTAGAAACAGAAGACTGGGTAACATTGAAGGATGGTGATACAGAGTTTGTAGGTTATGACTTCACTGAATGTGAAACCGAAATATTACGTTACCGTAAGGTAAAACAAAAGAATAGCGAGTTCTATCAGATTGTACTGAGCCGCACTCCATTCTATGCAGAAATGGGAGGACAGGTAGGTGATAGTGGTTGGTTGGCAACTGATGACGAAACAATGGAAATATCGGATACTAAGCGAGAAAATAATCTGGCAGTACATTTGTCTAATAAGCTTCCTCAAGATCTGACAGCTACATTTATAGCCCGTATCAATCTGAAGAACCGTACTGCAACAGAGTGCAACCATACTGCAACGCACTTGTTGCACGAAGGACTGCGTGAAATACTGGGTAGTCACGTAGAACAAAAGGGGTCGTATGTATCTCCGTCTGTTCTTCGCTTCGACTTCTCTCATTTCCAAAAGTTGACAGACAAGGAGATTCGTGAAGTAGAACGTTATGTGACATCTAAGATCAGAGAGAACATCATCCGTGAGGAAATGCGTCATGTACCTATTGCCGAAGCGAAAGAAATGGGTGCAATGGCTCTATTTGGCGAAAAGTATGGTGAAGATGTGCGTGTAATACGCTTTGGCGATTCAGTAGAACTTTGTGGAGGTACTCATATATCTTCTACAGGACGTATCGGTTCGTTCCGTATTATCAACGAGAGCTCGATTGCTGCCGGTATCCGCCGTATAGAAGCAATTACGGCTGAGGCTTGCGAAGACTACTTTTATGCTCAACAAGATATATTGACAGAGGTGAAATCCCTGTTTAACAATACTCCAAATCTGACTCAGGCTCTTCGTAAATTCTTTGAGGAAAATGCCGAAATGAAAAAGACCGTTGAAGAGTATGTTAAGGAAAAGACCGTTCAGATTAAAGATGCTCTGATAAAGAAAAAGCAGGTTATAAATGGTATTGACTTCTATGTATTGAATGGCCCATTTCCGGGTGAAGTTGTAAAGGATATCGCTTTCCAGATAAAAGGTCAATTCGCAGAAAATACAGCTTTTGTAGGAGCTACCGAATACGAAGGAAAACCATTACTTACTGTGATGCTAAGCGACGACCTAGTAAAGGATCACGGATTGAATGCATCCCAACTGGTGCGTGATGCCGCTAAGCATATTCAAGGTGGAGGTGGAGGTCAACCTCACTTTGCTACAGCCGGTGGTAAAAATACCGAAGGTTTGACAAAGGCTTTGAACGAAATAATGGAAAAGATAAAATAAGGAGATATCCTTTATTCTAATATAGAAAGAGCCGAAAGTTAAATTTTGGCTCTTTTTGTTTCTATTTATCTAAAATCTTATATCTTCGTGGAAATCCTAATACCATAAATGAATATGAGAAAAGCAATGTTAATTGTATCTGCTGCACTTTTCCTTGTGCTGGTACTGGTTTACATATGTACACGTTAAGTTTGTATAGTTGAAAGCTTATTTTTTATCTCTTGGTAACCATTCTTTGGGACTTGACTATATCTGTATTCATATATAGATAGTATATATACTTTTGTGTATAATGAAAAAGATTAGATCCGGATATTGATAATTGAAGACTTGCACAAAAGCGATGATAGGATATAAAACAATAAAATGCTTATTTTTGTGTTTTATATATGATTAATCAGCTGTTGGTTTATACGTGTCACAAAATAATCTAGTACGTACACTATACATAGGATTTGGTGTATTGTTTATCCTCCTTATCACATCGTCATGTTCTAATAAGAAGAACACCGCCTTGACACGTTTTTACCATTCGGTGAATACACGTTATAATATACACTACAATGCTGATATAGCTTACAAAGAAGCGCTCGAAGCAAAAGAGAAGGGGAGGGAAGACAATCTTTCGCAATTGGTCTATATTTTCCCGAAAAGTACGGACTCACTTGGTGCATCATCGGGGAATTTTACAACCACGATAGACAAAACAACTAAAGCAATCAAGCTGCATTCGATAACTGCAAAGCCCAAGCGTGATCCCGATAGGCGAAACGATGCCGAATATCAGGCGTGGCTTCGTCAAAAAGAATATACTCCGTTTATGGATCAGGTATGGTTGTTGCTGGCGAAAGCTGAATTTCAGGACGGGAACTATTTGCAGGCTGTCAGTACGTTCCTGTATATAACCAAGATATACAGTACCAATCCCGAGATTGTAGCTGAGTGTCAGTTGTGGATAGCACGTGCATATACTGAAATGGGATGGATGTATGAAGCCGGAGATATCTTACATAAAATAGAGATAGCAGGAGGAGCCCCCGAAAAGCATAAAGGTTTTTATGCATTGGTGAAAGCCAATTATCTGGTTTGTAATAATGAGTATGATGCTGCCATACCTCAATTGGAGATAGCCATAAAGAGCGAAAAGAATAAGCATCAAAAGACCCGCATGAAATATCTTTTGGGGCAGCTTTATGCTCAGCTGGGAGACAAAGCCAAAGCAGATAAGGCTTTTGCGTCTATTAAGGGTATGAGTACACCTTATAAGTATACATTCAATGCACAACTCAGACAAATAGAGCTGGATGGCTCTCCGGCAAAGACAAAGGCATTATCCATACTGTCGGGCATGTCTAAGAAATCACGTAACAAAGAATATCTCGATCAGATATATACTACTCTGGGAGATATATATCTTGAGAAATCAGATACCTTGAAGGCTGTTGAAAGCTATAAAAAGGGAGCGAAAGAGAGTACCCGTAATGGATACGATAAGGCAATGGCTCAGATAAAACTCGGAGACCTATATTTTCTTAAGCGCAAATTTGTCTTGGCTCAACCTTGTTACTCAGAAGCTTTGCCTCAATTGAATAAATCTCATCACGATTATCCAAAAGTAGCTTTAAGGTCGAGTGTACTAGATGAACTGGTTGTACATGTTAAAGTAGTAGAAGAACAAGATAGTTTGCAATATATAGCTCAACTTCCTGAAGAGGAACGTCTTCACATTATTAAAGATAAGATAGAGCAGCTGAAAAAAGAAGAAGCAAAGAGACAAAAAGAAGAGGATACCCAAAGGCGGATCGAAGAACGGCAGGAGCGCATATCGTCGTGGGATGATATAAATGAACAACTGTTTGACCAATCTAACAAGACGCCAGTAGCCCCCCCTGTTATTACACAGCAAGGTGCAGCTACATTCTATTTCTATAACGAACAAGCAGTAAATCAGGGTAAGATAGCATTTCAACAACAATGGGGAAATCGTAAGCTGGAAGATGATTGGCGCAGACGTAATAAGCGATCTCCAGGGATTTTTGATGAGGTAGATGCCGCGCAAGAAACCGATTCTCTGAATACAGAAGTGCATCGGATAAAGGAGCTTCAAGCTCAGAATGAAGAACTCAACAAACCAAAGAATTCCGTTGATGACGTATACTCCGTTGAGTATTATTTGCAACAATTACCTCTGACTCCCGAAGCTATTACAGAATCAAATGTCCTTATCGAGGATGCCTTGTATAAGATGGGGCTGATATATAAAGATAAGTTGCAAGATATGGATTTGGCTATCGATGCCTTTAATACAAATATACACCGCTTCCCTAATACGCCTAACCTGGAAGAAATTTACTATCAACTGTTCCTTATTTATATGCGTTTGGGAGATAATAATATGATGGCTACATACCGATCTAAACTGATGAATGAGTTTGCATCGGGTAAGTACGCCGGGCCTGTTTCTCAACCCGACTATGAATGGAATTTCCGAAACATGGCTAGCTTGCAGGATTCGCTCTACAACGAAGCCTATAAAGCATATCAACACGCAGATGTGGAAACTGTAAGGCGCAATTATACAGCAATGAATACCAAGTATCCGTTTACTGACCTGATGCCTAATTTTACTTTACTGAATGCATTGACTTATGCTCAAGAACGTGATGCGGGCAATCTGGAAGCGAACTTGACGGATTTAGTGAAGAAATATCCGAAGTCTGATATTACTCCTTTGGCAGGCGAAATACTTGAACGCCTGAAAAGCGGGAAAATATTACTCTCGGATGGTTCTCCCGTTACCGGATTTGACTGGAGTAAGGCTTATCAGGGTGCTGATTCTTTACTTGCTTCTAAAGGGAAAACGTTGCAATACTTCGACACGTTGGATGTGCCTTATGTGTTGATGCTGATGTTTAAACCAAAGACGATAGACCGAAACGAATTACTCTATCAGGTGGCCGACTATAACTTTACCAATTATGTTATTCAGACATTCGACCTGAGCTTCGATACAGATCCTCCGTATGAGGTATTGCAGATGAAAGGATTTAATTCTTTTGCTGCGATAAGGTCATATCTATCGAAAGCATATAGCAAAGAAGGGTTGATACAGCATCTCGATACGGCAATTCTTGTAGTGCCGATATCAACGGATAATTATATTAATGTGCTTCCTCGTCTTGGCTTAGAGCAATATATGGCATACTTTAGAGAGCATTATGCAGAACAATACCCTCAGTTGATAGCTTCATGGAGTGGTGAGAAGCATATAGAATCTGCTCAGCCTGTAGAAATTGCAGAAGCTGTTGAGGCTAAAGAGGAGAGTAAGGCTAAAGAACTTGAAGAACTAGCAAAAGAACCAGTTATTATACCTCAAAGACCTGTCGTGTCTGAAAAGCCTGTACAAAAACAACCTGAAACGAAAGTAAATGATAAACAGATAACAGGGGATGACTTGTTGTCGAAAGATCAATTACAAAAAGCCGGAGAAATAAATAACGTTATAGATGATATATCTAATGTTGTCAGCAATCCTGTTGATGGTATTAAGAGTTTGTTTGACCGATACAAGAATAGGGAAAAACTGACAAAAGAAGAAAAGCAAGAACTCAAGGAAGATGAGAAATTGCGTAAAGAACACGAAAAACAACAAAAAGCAATAGAAAGAATTCGCTTAGATTCTATCAACAAAGTAGAGAAAGCCCGAACAGACTCGATAGCGAATGTAGAAAAAGCACTCGAGGATTCTATTAAGACTGCGAATAAGCAGGTTGAGGAACAAAAACGACTGGAAGAGAAGCAAAAAGAAGATGCAGCCAAAGTTGCTGTGAAGGCTCGTGAAGATGCCCGTAAACAGAAAGAGGCAGACCGTAAGCAAAAGGAACGTGAACAGAAAGAACGCTTGCGTCAGCGCGAAAAAGAACGTAAGGAAAAAGAGAAGGCTAAAGAACAGGAACGCAAACAAAAAGAGCGTGAAGCGGAAGAAAGAAGAAAGCAGCGTTTGAAAGAAAAAAGATGAAAAATGAGCTTTTGGCGTCAAAAACTAAAAAAGGTGTGCTCTGATAGTTGAAATAACAAAAAAAAATCATTAATTTGCCTTATGAATTACTAGAGGCTATGCCTTTCATCCTAAAAACTAACTATATGAACGAGAACCTAAATCCTGAATTGCCAGAAAATAATCTACCAGAGGAAGTTACAAACCAATCTGTTGAAGAGGAAGCGAAAGAGCAATCGGAAACATCTACAGAGACTTCGGTGGCAAAGCAAGTATCTTTGACCAAAGATGAGATAATTGAAAAATTAAAAAACTTGACTGCACAAACTGAAATTCCTTCGAGAGCTGAAGTAGAGTCGCTTAAGCAAGCTTTTTATAAGTTGCGTTCTGCTGCTATAGAAGAGCAAAAGGCCGAATTTATTGAAGCCGGAAACGATGCCGAAGCATTTGTTCCTGCACCTGATCCGAGTGAGGATGTGCTGAAAACTTTCTTGAGTGAATTAAAAGAAAAACGTGCAAGCCAGGCAGCAGCCGAAGAAAATCTTAAAGAAGAAAATTATAATAAAAAACTTCAGATAATAGAGTCAATTAAGAACTTGACCGAAAGTTCTGATGACTTCAATAAGCTGTATAAAGAGTTTAAAGACTTGCAGCAGGGATGGAATGATGTAACCTCGGTTCCTCAGTCGAAAGAGAAAGAATTGTGGAAATCTTATCAAATATATACAGAGAAGTTTTATGATCTGATAAAGATCAACAATGAATTTCGTGATTATGATTTCAAGAAGAATCTTGAACTCAAAAATGCGATTTGCGAATCGGTAGAAAAACTGATAGATGATACTGATTCGGTTTCAGCTTTTCATCAGTTACAGAATTTCCATCAGCAATGGCGCGAGATAGGCCCTGTTGCCAGAGAACTGAGAGAAGAAATCTGGACTCGATTTAAGAATGCTTCTACAGCTATAAATAAAAAATATCAGACTCATTTCGAGTCACTGAAAGGTAGGGAAGAAGAAAATCTGGTTGAAAAGACTGCAATTTGTGAAGCCTTGAAAAACATAGATTATTCTACTTTGACTTCTTTCAAAGAATGGGATGAAAAGAGCAAGGAAGTGATAGAGCTTCAAGCTAAGTGGAAGACAATCGGTTTTGTTCCTAAAAAAGTAAATAATCAGATATTTGAAGAGTTCCGTTCGTTGTGCGATGCATTCTTCGAAAAGAAGAGCGAATTCTTTAAGGGAGTGAGAGGTGAAATGGACGAAAATCTGGACAAGAAACGTGCATTGACAGAACAAGCAAAAGCCCTAAAAGATAGTACAGACTGGAAGTCTACAACAGATAAGTTGATTGCTATACAGAAAGAGTGGAAGACTATAGGGCCTGTGCCTCGCAAATATTCGGATGCTATATGGAAAGAATTTGTAACGGCTTGTGATTATTTCTTTGAACAAAAGAAGAAAAATGAGTCTTCTCAGAAAAGCGAAGAATTGGATAACCTGGCTGCTAAAAAAGAAATAATAGAGAAGATCAAAAATGTTGATCAGTCTTTGGATCCATCTGAACTTATCGCTAAGGTGCGTGAGTTAGCAGACGAATGGCATAAAATCGGTTTTGTTCCATTCAAAGAAAAGGATAAAATTTATAAAGAATTCCATCAGGCTGTTGATGCTCATTATGATCGTCTGAAAGTGGATAAGACAGAACGCCGTTTCGAATCTTTCAAATCGAATATAAAAGACATCTCAAAACAGGATAATCCTAAGAGAGCTTTGTACAGAGAGCGTGATCATTTGATGCATCAGTACAATAAAGTAAAATCAGATCTTCAGACTTATGAAAACAACATGAACTTCCTGTCTATTTCATCTAAAGGGGCAAGCGGACTGTTGAAGGATGTAAATAATAAGATTGAAAAGCTGAAAGAAGAAATGGAGTTGCTTGTTAAGAAAATAGAGGCTCTTGATGAGAACCTGAATGAATTGGAAAAGTAGAATTTATTGAAAATACATATAGAAGAAAGGTTGTCTAATATGGACAACCTTTTTTGTTTTGACAGTGTTCACAATATGTTCGAATGTATTGCTCGAAGTTTTACAATTAATGAAAAAATAACTCTATACAATCAGACTTCATCGATATTGAATGAAATATTAGCAAAGAAATTCTAAAGCATATATATTCTGTGTAAAATATAATTTTTATTTGTACCTCTTCCTTTTTAAATTCCGAAACAAAAAAAATTACTGTAAAGTTTATCACTATATATAATTAACTTGTTAGGATGGCCTATTTGATAATGGGGAAATAAACAGGTCTGAATTCGGAAAAACACCCTATCAACTCATTATAATTTGTTGCCAAGACCCAACCTGTATTCTTAAAATGCAAAAAAATACTTCTTTCTACCATAAACTTATCCGAAAATACTAATTCATTGTTTTTGAAAAAAAATATTCTACTATTAAAATCCGTTGTTTCTGCAATATTATTATTTATTCTCTCAAATACAAAATTGTTTTTGACTCTCTCTATCGTTTTGTTATTTCGACACTCCAATATTGTCCATTTTTTAATATTATCAGGTAAAAAAGTAACATCTTGAACGCTAGTATAAATAATAATTTTATTCTTCCCTAGAGTAAAATCTATTTTATCAATAGGATTATAGAGACTGTCAGCCAAAAATTTATATTGAACATAAGGTTTATGAATAATAATTGGCTTAAAGCACAGATAAACATAGCCTATACAAACCAAGCAGCAAAGAATCAATACAAGAATGCTTTTCTTCATAGCAAAATTTATTTTTTACAATTTCCATTAATTATAATCATTTCACCTTTACTTGGTTGCAAAAGTCTTTATTCTTTTACTGCACTAACCGAACGGATTGCTGGCAATCAGAACCAGATATAGTTGATTTTTTATTCAAAACGCCTAAGAATCATCTAGCTTAAAGAAATTTAAAATCAATCAATTAATTTATGTTGTTTATTTGTATTAAATCTTACTTTGTCCAAAACCAAATAAGCAAGACCAAAGCAATTAAGGTTATTAAAAATAAGTTTAGCAGCTTATGTAGATCATTATCTTGTCTCATCTTTCATTTAGCTATAGCGAATACACTATACAGCAAGAATCTCTTTTTACCTAAAAAATTAATAAGTATAATTTTCAGTAATTGCCATCCGGTTTCGTATACATTAGATAATAATTTCAGGAATTTCCAGATAGTGTGAGTTCACATAAATTCATTCAATAAAAATCCTGTACTATAAAACAAAAGATACAAGAATGATCCTTTCACTCCTGTATTTTTTAACTATTCCTTTTTATATAATTATGAGCTTTATTTGTCTTCAATTTGCTCTATGTCGTTGTTCAGGAGGCAAGATACAATAAAAAAATAGGACAGCCAAATCTTAAATAAAATACTTTTTTTAGTTAAATTGATAAAATCTCAGCCTAAAAAAATAAGGATATTCATCACGAATATCCTTATTAAATATTTGGTATGTTTCAGATTGTATTACTCTACACCTCCTCCAAGCGCCCTGTATAAATTAACAGTTGCCTGAAGCTGTTCGAGCTTATCATTTACCTGGCCAAGTTGTGCTTGCAACAGATTTTGCTCTGCGTTTAGCACCTCTGTATAATTTGCCTCTCCGGCTTTCAGCAAAACTTTAGTATCATCCACCGCAGTAAAGAGGGCTTCCACTTGCTTGGCTCTATCTTCGTTTTTACGTAACGATGATTCGTAAGTATACATTATATCAGAAACCTCTTGTCCTGCTTTTAAGACTGTTTGTTCAAATGTTAACAGTGCTTCTTCCTGTTGAGCTTTAGCCACTTTATATTGTCCTCTCAACTGATTTCCTGCAAAAATAGGTTGAGTTAAGCCTCCTACTATATTAGCTAATATATTGGCTGGTTGAAAAAACTGAGACAATGTATTAGAAGCATAACCTATTGTTGACGTACCCAATGTTAATGAAGGATACAAAGATCGCTGAGCAACATTCCTCATTTCAAATGCATATCTGAATCCCATTTCAGCTTGAATTACATCCGGACGCTTCGCCAACATTTGTGCTGGTATGCCATATTGTAAATGAGAAGGAACAGGTTGATCTTTGATCGCAGTTCTATATACCGGACCTGGTTTGCGACCAACAAGAACAGAAAGAGAATTCTCCAATTTTCTTATTTGGCTCTCAAGTGTAGGCACGCTAACTTGCGTATTATACAACAATGCTTCACTCTGTTTAACACCTGCACGGTTGAGCAATCCAGCCTGCATCATATCGGTCATAGTAGCCGTAGATTCTTTAAGCAAACCTATTGTCTCCTTCGTAATCTTTAGTTGCTCGTCTAAAGCCAATAGGGAATAATAAGTAGTTGCGATATTGGCAACCAATGACGTCTGTATCAAGTTACGATAAGCATGAGTACTAACCAAATTAGCGTACTGAGCTCTCGACTTGCTACTAAGTTTTCCCCAAAGATCGGCTTCCCATTGTACGGCAAAACCCAATCCAAACTGAGTGCCGGTTTCATATCCTAATACTCTCTCTTTTCCGTTTTTAATACTTCCTCGTGTGTGCGTCACCTGACCGGCTAAAGCTATAGTTGGGAAATACGCAGATTTAGCAACCACCAGACCTGCTTCAGCTTGTTGGATTCTGGTATAAGCTATTCTCATATCAAAGTTATTAGCCAATCCTTCATCAATAAGAGCCTGAAGGGCAGGATCTGTAAAATATTCCCTCCACGGGATATTTGCAATCGTAGTAGTATCTGTGGGATTTTCTCCCCTAAACATATCTTGCGAGTCTATTTCAGGAGCTTTATAGTTACTTACTATTCCGCAGGAGGTGAATCCCATTGAGAGTATTACTCCCAACAGAACCACACCTTTTATATATTTTCTCTTCATTGTTATTGGTTTTTATTAATAAACTCATCATTAGAGTTAATCATACCCGATTTACTTATCTTATCCTGTATTGTCTGGAATATAATATATAGGGAAGGAATAACCAGTACCCCAAGCATAGTCCCAATAAACATACCCCCTACAGCACTAATACCGATCGATCTGTTACCTATGGCCCCTGCTCCTGATGCAAACATCAGAGGTAATATACCTGCAATGAAAGCAAAGGAAGTCATCAAGATCGGGCGAAGACGTGCTACAGCTCCGTTTACGGCAGCTTCCACAATACTCATACCTTGCTGACGTCGCTGTAATGCATATTCCACAATAAGGATAGCATTCTTTGCCAGCAGCCCGATTAACATAATCATCGATATTTGGACATATATGTTATTTACAATTCCCCGCGAAAGACCGAATATCATCAAGAATATAAATACTCCGGCAAGACCCACCGGCAAAGAGAATAACACGGCCAATGGTATAATGTAACTTTCGTACAAGGCAGACAGCAATAAATAAACGAATATCAAACAAATGCCAAATATTAATATTGTTTGGCTTCCACTACCAGCCTCCTCTCTAGTCATACCTGAATATTCGAAAGTATATCCATCAGGAAAAATAGTTTTATCTTGAGACCATTCTTCCAATAGACGTAATACGTCACCGGTACTCTTTCCATCAATTAGGTTAGGTATAACGGTCAAGTCGATAGATGAATACATATTAAATCGGCTCAATGTTGGAGGAGCAACAATATCTTCTACATGAAGAAATTCTGTAATTGGAGCCATCTCTCCGGATTTTGTCTTCACAAACAAACCACTCAAATCATCCCATTTTCTTCTATATTCAGGAGATGCTTGCAGTACCACCCTAAATTGTTTTCCATACAAGTTGAACGTTGAAGCATATGAACTACCTACATAAGCCTGCAATGATCCCATTACTTCACTAAGAGTAAGACCGGCAGCTTTTATCTTTGGCAAATCGGCCGATATCTCTTTCTGAGGGAAAGCAGGGTTAAAGTTGGTCATGGCCATAAGGACAACATCATTTCTAGCCCGCAGTTTTTGAAGGATATTTTGAGCAACATCATTAAATTTGTTGATATCACCTCCCGTACGGTCTTGCAATTGCATCTCAACCCCTGCTCCCAAACCAAAACCTTGAAGGGTTGGGGTGGCCACAAAGAAGAAAGTAGCGCCCTTTATCTTGCTTGTCTTTTCTTTTAGGATTGCAGACACTTCGTTTGTTGACAATTTACGGTCATTCCAAGGTTCCATTTTCACGACTAGGGTACCGTAAGAACTGTTCATACCAGCCATAAAGTTAACCCCTGTAATGTTTGTAACACTCTTAACACCTTCTATATCATGGGCTATTTTAACAACTTCGCTAACAACAGAATCTGTTCTCTCCAAAGAAGATCCCGGAGGTAATGTTACAAAGGCAAGAACACCACCACTATCCTCATTAGGCACAAAACCTGTAGGTAACAGCTTCATCAATCCGAATAAAACAACTGACGATACGATGATTATAGCTACTGTAATCCAACGATGTCCTTTTCTTCCAAGGAAGTGAAGACTCTTCTTGTACTTTTGAGTCGCACTGTTGAAAGTCATATTAAAGTAATAATAGAAGCGTTGGATGAAACTTTTGCTCTTATGCTCCTCATCATGTGGCTTCAAAAAGAGAGCACACAAAGCAGGACTTAACGTCAATGCATTGATCGCCGAAATAAGAATTGCAATAGAAAGGGTTAACCCGAACTGCTTAAAGAATATACCTGAAGTCCCTCCAATAAAGCTGACCGGAATAAACACCGCCGACATTACAAGTGTAATGGATATAATCGCAGGTGCAATTTCTTTCAAGGCTGTGATCGTAGCTACTTTCGGATCTTTTTCTCCGGCATCGAGCTGCGCATGTACCGCCTCGACGACGACAATGGCATCATCGACCACAATACCGATAGCCAACACGAGAGCAAACAGTGTCAATAGATTTATAGAGAACCCAAACACCTGTAAGAAAAAGAATGTACCGATAATGGCAACAGGAACAGCTATAGCCGGAATAAGAGTAGATCTTATATCCTGCAAGAATACAAACACGACTATAAACACCAATATAAAGGCTTCAATTAACGTATGGATTACTTTCTCTATAGATGCATCCAAAAACTCACTGGAGTCCATTATATAATTGATCTTAACTCCCGAAGGCAATGTTTTTTCTGCATCATTCAGTACAGCCTTAACATTCTTAATAACCTCCTGTGCATTTGATCCTGCAGTCTGGTTGATCATTATAAATACAGACTGATTTTTGTCTGTTTCTGAAACAACGCTATAGCTCAACGAACCCAGCTCAACTTTAGCAATATCCTTCAATCTCAAAATTTGTCCGTCTTGAGAGCGTAGTATGATATTACCAAATTCTTCTTCGGTTTTCAGTTTTCCTGTATATCTCATGGTATATTGGAACGACTGATCACTATTTTGCCCCAATTCACCCGGTGCTGCTTCTATATTTTGATCTACTAATGCTGCTGAGACCTCTTGTATAGAAATCTTATATGCAGCCATTACGTCAGGCTTTAACCAAACACGCATCGAGTAGTCCCTTGCGCCAAACACACTGGCATTACCAACACCATATACACGCTTTATCTGAGGTAAGATATTGATGTTAGCATAATTCTGAAGGAATTGACCATCATAATCAGGGTTATTTGTGCTCAAAGTCAAACCTAATAGTGTACTATTCTGCTGTTTTGATACAATTACCCCTAGCTGAGTCACCTCTTGCGGAAGCAACGGTGTAGCACGTGCAGCTAAATTTTGTACGTTTACAGATGCAATGTCCGGATTAATTCCTTGCTTAAAGAGTATCTTAATGGTAGCCGTACCATTACTGGCTGACGATGTCATATATGTCATCCCTTCCACACCGTTTATCTGTTCTTCGAGGGGAATAACCACACTATTCAATACCACATCCGCATTTGCACCCGGATAGGTAGCCTGAACCTGTACTGTCGGAGGTGCAATATCCGGATATTGTTCTATTGGCAACGTTGCCAACCCAATAATACCTAATACTACAATGATGACAGAAATAACAGTAGAAAGCACAGGTCTTTCTATAAATGTCTTTAACATTATTTCCTTATTTTATTTATTAAATAAATTATCTATTTCTTGACAATAATTCTAGCACTGTCAGACAATGTTGCAATACCGTCTACTACAACTCGGTCGTTAGGCACAAGCCCGTTTGTAACAACGTATCTTTTGCCATCAGGCGTAGCAGCAACATCTATAAGAGTTTGAACAGCTATAGAATCACTAACAACTTTATAGATGAGCAATTTATTTTGTTTGGTCAATGTAGCTGCCTGCGGTACAACAAGAGCCTTTTCAATGTGTTTAGGAATCAAAAGATTTCCGCTGAAACCACTACGCAAAAGACCTTCTGAATTAGTAAATTCAGCTCTTAGGTTTACAGAGCCGGTAGTTACATTCACCTGACCTGATATCGTTTTAATAACTCCTTTTTCCGGATACATTGTTCCATCAGCCATTCTCAGCGATACCTTAGGCAGATTTTTTATCTTTTCAGCCTGATTTTTTCCCGGCAAGTTAGCTAACAAGGAAACAAGATCTTTTTCATTCAATGAGAAATAAGCAAACACACTTCCTATGCTCGAAACTGTAGTTAAAACATTTGAGTTATTAACCAAGCTTCCCTGACGAAAGGCGATGGTTCCAACAACTCCATCAACAGGGCTTGTCACATTTGTCCAGCCTAATGTTGCGTTAGCATTTGCCAAAGTAGCCTCAGCCTGGTTCTTTGTTGCCAGAGCCACATTGTATGCATTTTGATAAGTTGCCAACTGTGTTGTACTAACAATACCTTTGTCTGCCAATGGTTTAATTCTGTCTACATTCAGTTTCGCTGTTTGCAACTGAGCTTCGGCACTGGCAACTGCAGCCTTCGCTGTTGTTACAGCCTGGATAGCTGAAGGCGAGTTAATCTTAAACAATGCTTGCCCTTTTCTTACTACAGACCCCTCGTCTATATAAATAGCATCAATAAATCCATCTATACGCGGTCTGATCTCGATATCTTCCTGGCCTTTGATAGTAACCGGATATACAGACTCCAGCTCTACACTTTCTTCACTTAGCACGGCTGTTTTATATTCTTGCGGTGCCGTATTAGTCTGCGCAAAAGGATTGGCTCCTCCACCACAAGATGATGTTATAACCATTAGAGCCATTGCTCCAAAAACAATCTGTCTTAAATTCATACCTAATCAATATTTAATTACCTGTTGTTACTTTATTAAATCGTTCTATTTCTTGTAAAAGAATCTGTAATTGAGTTTTCAGTGCTTCACAATCAATATTCTCAAATAATAAGCTTTGCCCTTCCCTTACTTTAGCAATAGCTCTTTCGAAGAGTTCCGAGCCTGATTTGGTCACTTCCACAATCCGGGCTCTGGTATCTGTTGCGCTTTCCCTCCTACTTATAAGGCCTTTCTTTTGAAGATTTCTTAATATAGTAGAAGTAGTCATAGGATCAATACCTGTCTCTTGCGACAGAATAATTTGTGTAGCTTCAGTATTTTCTCTCGACATATGATAGATCGCTCCAAGCAACTCCAATTGTGACCCTGTTAGACCAAATTCACCTAACAGGCGGAGCTTCCCTCTCTGCCAATATTTAGAAACTTTCCAAATTAAATAACCTATATCATCATTGGAATCTTCTAACTTATTACAATTTCCCACCATTCAATAGTTTTTATATTTCGGGACAAAAGTAATAAGCACACTTGTTATAAGCGTACAATGCGACCAAATTAATTTACAATATTAACGTTTTTTAAAAAATAAATAACATTCATTTACAAAAAAAATGCCTTTTCGCTATTATAATTTACGAAAAGGCGCTCCCAGTAAGAGAATACAAAATTTACTATTTTACATTTTCCTTGATATATACATCAAAAATATCACTTCCGGAAGATTCTTCAAATATTGTGAGATCAAAATATTTGACAATGCCAATAAAGTGATTTACTATTTCAGATAATATAAGTTCATATTCGGCCCATACGGTGGTATTAGTAAAGGTATATAGTTCTATTGGTAACCCTTGAGGTCCGGGAGGCAATTGTCTTACCAGCAAAGTGAGGTTCTTATCAATCCTCGGATGGTTGCGTAAATAATATATCCCATACTGAAGAAACAAGTCACTATTTGTTATCCGATACATATTTGATAATAAGCCCTCTCGCTTAGGCATCTTCGAAAATTCCTTTTGTTTAGCTGTGATATAGTCTTTTAGCTCATCAATCTCTTTATACTTCTCCAGCTCATCATCGGTTAGAAATCGTATTGTATTATGTTTTATGTTCAGTGCTCTACGAAAACGTCTTCCTCCCGAATCCTGCATTCCTCTCCAGTTTTGGAACGAATCGGAAATCAAGGCATAAGTAGGTACCGTTGTTATTGTTTTATCAAAATTTCTGATTTTAACGGTTGTAAGATTTATCTCTTCTACATTGCCATCTGCACCATATTTGTTCATCGTAATCCAATCACCGATTTGAACCATATTATTTGTTGTAACCTGAATACTCCCGGCAAATCCCTTTATTGAATCTTGGAATAATAACATCAGAATAGCAGAAGCCGCTCCCATCGCAGCAAAAAATGTAGTAGCCGACTTGCCTGTGAGGATAGAGTAGATAACAACGGCTCCAAAAATAAACAATACAATTTGAACAACCTGGAAATAACTTTTCATAGGTTTATTCTGGAAAGCAGGCTTTTCTTGCAAAACACCACCAAATGACCGAACAATTGACATAATAATCCAGATAACCATGAATACCATATATACATCGGTAGCTTTAAGCATCGGGGTAATCATTGTATGGAAATCATAGAATATCACGGGAATCGTTCCTCTCACAAAAGAATAAGGGCCTATCAGTGCAAGATAATGCGGCAACCTGTTTTCTATTGTATAATTAATAAAAGATAGTTTTGTTATATTGACCGCTCTATGAAAAACAAAAAGCAATATCCTCCTTAATAAGTATTGCAAGCACAATACTATTATTACAACTAATGCAAATAACACAATCAGTTTGGTATATATTATCCCTTGTTCGGGAACGCCCAATCCTATCAAAAAGTCTTGTATCCATAGAGCAATAGTTTTGGTTATCGAACCTGCTTCAGTTTGTATCTCCTTTGAATCCATTTCTATCATTTTATTACCTTATTTGTATTAAAATCAATCTTCATACTTCAAAACACATAAATATATGAAATAATTCGACTTCTTCTAAAACTATTTTCTCTTAAATTTTATAAAACCTCATATTTACAACGAATAAAATTGTTGACTACCTTATTATTCCCTCACTTGACACTTTGACTATCCAGTATATCTAAACTGGCTTCCTTGTTTTCCTTACGCCTAAATCTGACAGATCTCGGAATTTACGCAGTAATAGGCCAAACGCCTCATAGAATGACTATTTGCGATAATAAAACACCGGTTCTCATTTAGAATAGTCTTTAGGGAACATTCGCCATTGGCAGCTTGTTTTTACCAAGTAAAAAACATCATTAAATATCTCTTTACATCATGTTTTCGTTTACGCTCTTTCGATAATAAACTTTTTTCAATATATTGTCATTGGTTATCAGTTATGTCGGTTGGATAAATTTCACTCACAACCAATTCAAACGATAGATATGATAAAAAACTTATTTTACAACAATTCATTGAAATTTAAACAGACTCTTAGCAGAAATGCACTACGAAACATTTGAACCAAGCAATGTCCTTAAATCATTAGTTAAATGTTACTGGACGTTGGAAGTTCCTGCCGAAAACAACGCAGAGAAACAACGAATTGTACCCGATGGCTGTTTGGAAATGGCTTTTATTCTCGGAGACGATATTAGACGTTTTACTTCCGAATGTGAATTTATACTCCAACCTCGTGCAATGGTTCTTGGTCAGATCATAGACCCTTTTTACATTCAACCAACAGGCTATGTAAATACTTTTGCGGTTCGTTTCTATCCTTACGGTTTTGCAAATTTTGTAAAAACGTCTATCAAAGATCTTGCAAATAAGGAAACCCCGATCACTGAGCTTTTTGAAGTAACAAAAGCAAACGAGTTGGAACAAAATATCATTCACGCAACCGACACGCAACAAAGAATTAAGATTGTCGAAACTTTTTTATTGAACAAAATCAACGAGAAAGCCACAATCGACAATATTGTAAAATCAACTATTGATACACTTTTCTTAACAAATGGAAATTCATCGATTAGTACAATCCTCAAAGAAAATTTATCCAAGCGCAGACAATTGGAAAGAAACTTTATGAAGCAAATCGGAATCAGCCCCAAACAATTAGGAAAAGTAATCCGGCTACAAACGGCTCTGAAAATGTTACTCAGCCATAAAACGGAAACACTCACTCAAATCGCTTACGAAAACGAATATTACGACCAGGCACACTTTATCAAAGATTTTAAAGAATTTACAGGAACCAATCCTAAGGAGTTTTTAGAAAACAGACAAAATGTGCTGTCATCCCTTTTCTACAAAAAAGGTTAATGCTGTCGCATTTTTACAATTTTGAAGATTAACGGTATTTTATCTTTGCAATTTCTAATCAATCTAATTTATAAAAATAACAAAAGATAAAAAATTATGCGTAATTTAATTTCAATAGTAGAAATTCCAACAACAGACTTCTCAAGAGCAGTTCATTTTTATCAAACGATCTTAGGCATTACGATCGAAGAAGTCGATATGGACGGAACACAAATGGGGGTTTTGCCGAGTGACGGGGAAACCATAAATGTAGTTTTAGTTAAAGGCGCCGATTACAAACCGACAAGTGATGGAGCGGTTCTTTACTTGAATGCAGGAAATGACCTACAACCAATGCTCGAAAAGGTAAGCAAAAATGGGGGGCAAATCATTGTAGAGAAAACCCAAATCAGTCCTGAAATGGGATTTTTTGCACTGTTTATGGATACAGAAGGAAATAAGTTAGGACTTCATTCAGCACAATAAGCAGATGAAATAGGAAATATAAATTAGGGACTAAGAGTCTGTTTAAATTTCAATGAATTGTTATAAAACAATCTGCTTTTCGGATACTTAAAACAATATTTAAAGGTGGTTTCAGAACGATCAAACAACGTCGGGTAATAGAACGAACTTTTGTCTTGAAATACCGACTATAAAATTATTATTGAATAAAGTTTAAACAGACTCTAAACAAATCTTAACCTTTTTTTAGGTCGGAGGCGAAGTACGCAAACTTATAAAAAATCATTAAGTTATCATTAAGAATTCCATTCCGTTTCTGCATTCAATCAATAATCAGATGGTCTTCTACAAATCTTTTCCGAGAGAATAAAGCAAAGACACAGATAAGATTACACAACAAATGTGAATAGAATATATCGCATCACTATTCTTATTAATCTATAAATAAACTATCTTTGCGCCTGAAAATTACTAATCGAAAAACAATATACTTATGAAACCAACCTTGTACGTACTTGCTGCCGGCATGGGAAGCCGTTATGGCGGATTGAAACAACTTGACGGTCTTGGTCCCAATGGCGAAACCATTATGGACTATTCGATCTACGATGCTCTTAGAGCTGGATTTGGAAAGATAGTTTTTGTTATCAGAAAATCATTTGATAAAGAATTTCGTGAAAAGATTATATCCAAATACGAAAAGCATATACCGGTAGAAGTAGTATATCAGGAATTGGACAACCTACCTGAGGGTTTTACACTACATCCCGACAGACAAAAGCCTTGGGGTACAAATCATGCTGTGATGATGGCTAAGGAGGTTATACATGAACCTTTTGCTGTGATCAACGCTGATGACTTCTATGGACGCGAAAGCTATGAAATACTAGCAAAACAATTAATAGCAATGGCCGGAACTGAAAACCATTATTGCATGGTCGGATACCGTTTAAGCAATACTTTGTCGGAAAGTGGGGCTGTCGCTAGAGGTGTTTGCGAAACAGATAACAATCATTTTCTATCGAGCATCGTAGAACGTACCCACATCGAGCGTAAAGACGGTGTAATTCAGTACAAAGATGCAGAAAACTATTGGTTCGAATTACCTGAAAATGCTCCCGTTTCGATGAATATGTGGGGCTTCACTCCCGACTATTTCGAACATTCTGACAAGTACTTTGTTAAGTTCTTAGAAGCAAATGAAGGAAACCACAAAGCCGAGTACTTTATCCCGCTGTTAGTAGATCATTTGATTTTGAACAAAACAGCAGACGTTAAGGTCTTGGACACTCCATCCAAGTGGTTTGGTGTGACATATGCTGAAGATAGAGATGGAGTAGTAGAAAAGCTTCAAAAGTTAGTAGAAAAGGGTGAGTATCCTACTCCTTTATGGAAATAAACCTAAAAGGTTATTTTATACTATTTTGAAATCTTTTATCACTATTTTTTGTTACTTTTGCATAGTAATCTATAGGTGACAACACGAATTAACGAGATTTGTACACCTTGGATAGCAAAAAGGCATGAATTTCAATAAATATACATTATATAATAATAAATTTAACAACAATGGTAAGTTATAAAGACCTAGGATTAGTAAACACTAAAGAGATGTTTGCAAAAGCTGTAAAAGGAGGATATGCTATCCCTGCTTTCAATGTAAACAACATGGAACAATTGCAGGCTATCGTTCAAGCTGCTGCTGAAACAAAATCTCCGGTAATTGTTCAAGCATCAAAAGGTGCTCGTCAATATGCTAACCCTATTTTATTACGTTATATGCTACAGGGTGCTGTAGAATATGCTAAAAGTCTAGGTTGGGAAAAACCACAAATCGTGCTTCACTTAGACCACGGTGATACTTTCGAAACATGTAAAGACTGTATCGATTCAGGATTCTCTTCTGTAATGATCGACGGTTCTCACCTTCCATACGAAGAAAATATTGCTCTAACCAAGAAAGTTGTAGAATATGCACATCAGTTTGGTGTAACAGTTGAAGGCGAACTTGGAGTATTAGCAGGTGTAGAAGACGAAGTTGTTGCAGAACATCATACTTATACAAGACCTGAAGAAGTAGTAGACTTTGCTACAAGAACAGGTTGCGACTCTTTGGCTATCTCTATCGGTACTTCTCACGGAGCAAACAAATTTACTCCTGAACAATGTACAAGAGATGAGAACGGTCATTTAGTTCCACCTCCATTGCGTTTCGATATCCTTGAAGCTATCGAAAAAGAACTTCCTGGATTCCCTATCGTTCTTCACGGAGCATCTTCAGTTCCTCAAGAAGAAGTAGCAACTATCAACAAATATGGTGGTGCACTTAAAGATGCAATCGGTATCCCAGAAGAACAACTTCGTAGAGCTGCAAAATCAGCTGTTTGCAAAATCAATATCGACTCTGACAGCCGTCTTGCTTTGACTGCTGCTGTTCGTGAAGTATTTGCAACTAAACCTGCTGAATTTGACCCACGCAAATATCTTGGACCAGCTCGCGACAATATGAAGAAACTATACAAACACAAAATTGAAGCTGTGTTAGGTAGTGCAGGAAAAGCTGAATAAAAAGACTTTTATATAATCTGAAAAGGGAGTTACTAATTAGTAGCTCCTTTTTTATTTTATGATTTTTTAATCACAAACACCGAATAGTCTAGATAAATAGACGTATATTTATAGCCTATATAATTTTTATATCATGCAACTAACGAAAGCCGAAGAACAAATAATGCAGATCCTTTGGACAATGGAAGAAGGTACTGTTCAGGATATATTAAAAAAGTTTGACGAAAACAAACCTGCACGTACTACCATAGCTACAATACTCAGCATACTCGAAAACAAAAACTTTGTAGAACATCGTAGCGAAGGTCGCTCAAATATCTATAAAGCAATTGTAACAAAAGATGATTATTCTAAAAAGCAATTGTTTGGCTTCGTTAAGAACTATTTCAACGGCTCTTTTTCCTCCATGGTTTCATTCTTTGCTAAAGAAACCAATCTCAGTATAGAAGAGATGGATAAGCTTCTGAAAGAAACACGTGAAACTCTCGAAGAAAAAGATACTAACCCTGAATAACGATGGAAGCTTTTCTTTTATATATTGTCAAATCGGGTATATGCCTAAGCATATTCCTCATCGTATATATTATCTTCCTCCGCTCTACTACGTTCTATCGGTTCAATAGAATATTCTTAGTATCGGGCTTTATAATGTCATTCATAATACCGGCTATCCGTTATACTTACGATGTATTCGTTCCCGCAGTAATGACAGTGGAAAGAACGATATCAGAAACAGCCTATACCGTCAAATCACAATCGCCGGATATATGGACAATTCTCTTTATCGTATATCTCACAGGCTTCTTTATTGTATCAGGCAGAAATGTTATGGCATACAGAAAGCTTCGCTTGCTTGTAAGAAATGGTACACATGCGAAAAAAGACAATATTAATATAATAGAAAGCAATCATATCAAATCGCCATTTTCCGTCTTAAACTATGTATTACTAAATACTCAGAGCCTTTCCAAAACAGAAAAAGAGCTAATTCTACAGCATGAAATCATGCATATCAATCAGAGACATTGGTTAGACCTCCTGTGCAGCGAGTGTATATTGCTTATACAATGGTTCAATCCTTTATCTTGGTTCTATGTACATCTACTAAAGGAAAACCACGAGTTTCTGGCAGATAAAGCAGTCATAGAATCGGGCGTTTCTCCGGCAATATATCAGGCAGTACTTATCAACCAACGATTTCAGGGGCAGGTATTTTCTTTTACCAGTTCATTCAACGATCACAAACCTATCAACCGGCTAAATATGCTACGTAAAGAAAAAAGCTCGCCTTGGAAACGAATCTCTGCCCTTACTATTGTTCCTGTATTCGGAGTATTTATATGGCTTTCGGCTGTGCCCAATTACATCGTACAACCGATAGAAAATACAATGATACCGATAAAGAAAGAGGGAAGCCCTGACAAGCCTGAGATCCTTGTATTAAGAGCTAAGGACAGTATAAAAGTAGAATTGAAAGAAAAAGTCACCTTTACGAATGCCGAAGAGCTGCAACCTCTATATATTATAGATGGGATAAAGTCGCAAGATGGTATAAAAGATCTTAGCCCTGATGAGATAGAAAGCATATCTGTATTAAAAGACAAAACAGCAACAGACCACTTTGGAAACGACGCTAGAGGAGGTGCTATATTAATAACCACAAAGAAAAAGCGCAACACTCATATATCCGACTCCCTTGTTGTAACAAACAATAATTTGGAAAACAAAAAGGGTACTATATCGATTTTGCCATCGACAAAGAAAAGCGAAAAATCAAATAATTTGCCGGATCAACTATTAATACTAATAGATGGAAAAGAATCTTCGAAAAAAGATATGGACTCACTCGACCCAAACAACATAGAATCAGTGGAAGTGCTTAAGAATAAGGACGCTGCTTCGGCGTATGGAAATAAAAATGTTATAAAAATAACATTGAAAAAGTAATATCCCGATAACCAGTCTACTTTTCCATCCACTTGGGATTATGCTTTCCTATCTCACAAAATATCGGACAGTCTTCATCATGAGCTCCCGGTAAATAACCCGTACTCATAAGAAATTCATTTACAATTTCTCCTCCCGTAAACTTAAATGTCTTCTTGAAAAGCTTCACCCACTCTTCCTTTGTTTTGGGGTGATGCAAATCTAACCAGCCTTTGAAAGAGCCGAACTCTTTTTGCAACAATAGAATCACATTCGCATTGTGTATAGCCGCATCTATTTTCAGTCGGTTTCTTATTATACCTGCATCATTGAGCAATCGGGTTCGCTCTTCATCACCATAGCTTGCCACGGTAGTGATATCAAAGTTATTATAAGCATTCCTGAAGCCGGATTGTTTATTTAGTATCGTTTCCCAACTTAGCCCTGCTTGATTGATTTCAAGTACCAAACGCTCGAAAAGCTCATTGTCATCCTCAATAGGAAAACCATAATGGTTATCATGATACGTCCTATGCTGATCTTTTTCTCCGTGGGCAAGCCCTTTTATATAATCACAATAGCTCATTTTATATTTTCTATAGTTTAGAATTATTTATTCGGACTACAAAATAAGGATTTTCTTTATTAATCTGCTGTACTAGTATTAAATATTGAAATTTCGGTTCTCCATATATATATAAGTGACATATCTTCAAAATCACAAATGCCTAATTATATACAAGTTACGGCAAAAAAGTGACAAAAGTAACACTTTTCAGGATGTTTTCTCCTGTTACCTTTTAATGTATCATCATACGCTCTAATGTACGAATCATAATATGTCAAAGACCCTTTATAATAGACAATTTTAGCATTAAAAAATAAAGATGTTATATTTGTAATACAACTTAAGTAATTAGTAAAAAATTAATGTTGTATTGTAAAAAACTCTGTATTACTCTTTTTACTCTGTGGTAAAAAAATAGATGAGAGCGAATGCGACAAGAATTCCTTTTTTAGAATTTAATGCTTAAATAGAGATGATAGAAATAAAACAAATAAAAGAAGTAACACCGGATATAGTCTCAGCCTTCTCCCGACTGATGCCACAGCTTGCTCCACATTTAAAAGCTCCTCAGATGGAGGACTTAAGCCATATCGTTAATGATAAAAACAAATATATTTTTATCGCCTCCAATACTCAGATAGTGGGAACAATCACCTTAGTAATCGTAAAGATACCATCGGGAACAAGAGCCTGGATAGAAGACGTTATTGTAGACCAAGATGCCAGAGGGCAATCTATTGGCGAAAAGATGCTATTGCACGTTATCGACTTTGCTAAAAAGCTGAATGTAGCAAGTATCAATCTCACTTCGAGCCCAAGCCGTATAGCAGCCAACAAGCTGTACCAGAAATTAGGGTTCAATCTCCGTGAAACAAATGTTTACAGAATAGATGTAGATTAAAGCTAGTTGAGTTAAAAGACAACTATCGTTTGTATTAAACGCCTATATCTTTATATATATTTGTTTTTTATACAAGACATTACCTACCAGCCATGCGACAAAAACAAAAATTAATGCAAAAAGCAAGGATCCAAAATAATCGCCAAATACTGGTTGCAACAGATCGTTATATAAATAAGATTTCGGATTAGTCGTTGCCTCATTGCTGCTGAAATGTATTCCGTCTGCAAGAGTTGCCATAACGCCCGCTAGGACATATATAAACAAAGGATTCACCCCAAACGATTCGAAAAATACCGACCACTTCTTATACCCCTTCACATCGATGATCCATATAAGCAGCGATAAGAAGGTAGCACCCAATCCACATGTAGTCAGAACAAATGTCGGAGACCAGATCTTCTTATTTATAGGACAGCCGTAACTCAACAGAAAGCCAGAAAAGGTAAGTATAGCACCTATAATAAACAGGTGAAACATCCTTTGTTGATTATCTTTTGTTTCCATCAGTATTTTTCCACAATAAAAACCGATCAACACATGACACACAGCAGGGATTGTACTTAAAATACCTTCAGGATCGAGCCCGAACTCTGTGTACATATGATTCAGTCCCAGAATACTCTGATCTGTCACTGCAAGGATATTGTACCCTTCCGTGGCAAAACCGTTTCCGAAAAGTAAAAGCAAGAAATAACCGACCAGACCGACTGCAATTATATACGGTATATACTTATGTTTTAGAAATATTGCTATCAGAGATGTTATGCCATACGTAAGCGCTAAGCGTTGCATCACACCGAGAATACGCAGATGTTCAAAATTGGTGACGGATCTGCTCAACCGTTCCCAAAATCCCAGATTATCGGCAGCTAAACCATGGTATGTACCAAATGAAACACCCAGCCATGATAGACCTAAACCGATAAGAAATATAACGAATGTACGTTTCAGTATTTTTCTTAGGGTGGGCACAGAAAACTCAAAGTTGAATTTCCGTAACGAGATAAAGGTAGAAATACCCATAATGAACATGAAAAACGGAAAGATAAGATCTGTGGGAGTTAATCCATTCCACTCGGCATGTCTCAACGGAGCATATATATGCCCCCATGATCCGGGGTTGTTTACAAGTATCATTCCGGCGATGGTGATACCTCTCAAAACATCGAGAGATAAAAGGCGACTGCTAGCTTTTGCTTCCATTATATAGTTATTTCTAATAGTTTAGATCTAAAACAGCACAAATATAATAAACTAACAGAGCATACGAGCAAAAGTCAATTTATTTTATGAAGAGTGCCCGACTTTTCTTTTTTGTATCTTTTTTCCCTTTGGATATAGAGAAAAATCTTTTATCTAGATCCGTGATCAACACTCAGTATGACAAATACATTAAAAATATACCGAAAGAAAGCAATTTTATATACCTTTGGATAGCATTGATTTGGTTTTACTTAAAATCATTCAAAAATTTATTAACCTAAGCCCAATTCCAAATGAGATTTATTGACAAAACACTATTAATTATACTCTTCACTTTCATTGTATGCTCACACAGCAAGGCACAGTCTGCTGCACCTATAGAACTGAAGGTCATGAGTTTTAATATCTGGCACGGAGGAGGCTCTTCCATTGGCGCAACAGGAAAAGTATTTGTAGAAAGCCAAGCCGATATAATCGGCATTCAGGAATCAACACACAAAGGGAAAAATACAGCGGTTCATCTTGCCGATAGTCTGGGTTGGCATTCATACGTTTTCGAAGGACGAACCATCGTGACAAAATATCCGATTGTAGATACCTCGGCAAACAATCACGGAGTAAAAATAAAGATCAATAAAGACCATTTTGTTTGGATGTTCAATGTTCATCTGATGTATTGCCCTTACGAGCCTTACCAACTGAATGGCATAGAGTATTGTGGCGGCCCAATACTCCACTCTGCGGAAGAAGCTATAGCCTCCGCTATCAAATCGAGAGGGAACACCGTAGACTCAAATATTGCCGATATAATAGAAGTTCGGAAAGAGGGTTATCCGATATTTCTCACAGGCGATTTCAACGAGCCCTCTTATCTCGATTGGACGAAAAAAGCTGCTGATGCAGGACTATGCAAAACTGCAGTTGAGTGGCCTTCTACAAAGGCATTTTCAGAAAAGGGTGGCATGAAAGATTCGTATCGAACATTCTATCCCGATGAAGTAAAAAAGCCGGGGCACACGTGGACAACATTACCCGAAACCTCTGCATATAAAGAAGTCCTCGACCGTATCGATTTTGTCCTTTTCTCGGGTAAAAAAATGAAGTTGAAAAATTCTCAGATTGTAGGAGAAGAAAGCCCTCTGAGTGATATCCGGTTTAAAAATTATCCTTCAGATCATAGAGCAGTATTAAGCACTTTTATCCTTAAATAAGCGGAGTAGCTTGCTTGTTTACAGCCCGATACCTTACAGGTGATACACCCATCATCTTTTTAAAAAGGCGAGAATAGTAATAAGGATCATCAAAACCAACCATGATGGATATCTGATTCACTTTCATTGTGCTATTGATCAAGTAGTAACAAGATCGTTGCACCTTAAGTTGATTGAAATACTCCATCGGAGCAATTCCCATATTCCTGTAAAACAAACGATAAAAATAAGAAACAGAATATCCAAAGTGCCTTGCAATATCAGACAACTTTAGTTTATTTCCTATATTTTGATTCATATAGTGCGTTGCCAGATGTATCAGAGAAGTCCCGTATTTATTTTCTGTTTTAGGGTCTCCGGATCTTTTCACGTATAAAATAGAGGCTAGAAAATAAGCCAATCCAGAATTCGCATATTGTAGTGCACTATCATCATAAGAATCGAGTAAAACATTATAAATATCCTCAAACAATTTGAAACGTTCATCAATACGCAGCGTATTTTCCGAATCCAAAGAAATCACCTGCCCATATACTTTTGAGAACAACTCAGATTTATAACCTTTGAAATGTATCCAGTAAATTGACCATGAATTCAACTCATTCGCACCATAACGATGTGCTTTATTTGCGGGCAATATAACAAACTGATTCTCGCCTACAGCCTGCATCTTTCCATCTAGTTCGATCCATCCGCCACCTTTGGTACAATATATAAGAATATTTTCGGGACATCCCTCGGGTCTGTTTATATAATGATATTTTGCATTCGGAAAATACCCTAACGAATGAAAATACAAATCATTCATCATCGGATTCTTACCCATTCTATCGACAATAAAGTATGGTAGTATTATGCTCCATTGTCCCTGAAATCCATGTTTTATTTGCATCATTTCACCCTGTTTTTAGATATCAAATAAAAATAGCAATAATAATCCATCCTTTTAGCAAAAATAGTCTATCTTTTTTATTCTCCGCATTCACTATTTTTGTTTTAATATCATGAAAAATATACTTTTAGACAAAATAAGTAGTGACTTTTTGCAACCTTAATTATCCATGAATTTTCATTTTCCTGTTGATTAATTATAAACAAAATAAATCACAGAATGAAAGTAGCGTAGCAAAATCTTATGATCAAAGAACTTTAAACAACTATTATATGACTTCTCGTAGAAATTTCATTAAAAAATCAGCCATAGCCGCTGCCGGTTTATACATTTTTCCATCAAATGTTATCAGCGGATTGGGACATAAAGCCCCTAGTGACAAACTTAATATAGTGGGTATAGGTGTAGGTGGAAAAGGACATCCTAACCTTGTAGGAATGAATACTGAAAATATAATAGGTCTTTGCGATGTAGACTGGGCTTATTCTAAAAACTGTTTTAATGACTTCCCGAAAGCCAAGCGTTACAAAGATTGGCGCAAAATGTTTGATGAGATAGGTAAAGAGATTGATGGTGTAATGATATCTACCCCCGACCATACACATGCCATCATAGCAGCAACGGTATTAACGATGAACAAACATGTTTACTGTCAAAAGCCATTAACACACTCAATATACGAAAGCCGTCTGCTAACACGTTTGGCTGCCAAACATAAGGTAGCGACTCAAATGGGAAATCAGGGAAATTCGGGCGATGGAGTACGTCAGGTATGCGAATGGATATGGAACGGAGAAATAGGCGAAGTACGCGAAGTGCATGCCTGGACAGACCGCCCGATATGGCCTCAAGGGTTACAGCGTCCTAAAGAAGTAGTAAAAGTACCTTCGACATTAGATTGGGATAACTTTATAGGGCCTGCTCCTTTCCGCCCTTACAACCCCGTGTATACTCCTTGGAATTGGCGTGGCTGGTGGGATTTCGGCACGGGAGCTTTTGGCGATATGGCTTGCCATGTGCTCGACCCTATCTACCAAGCACTAAAGCTCGGTTATCCGACTAAGATACAGGGTAGTTCTTCCCTTATCAATACCGAATCTCCGCCTCAGAGCGAACAGGTAGAATTTACATTCCCTTCACGAGACAATATGCCTAAAGTAGCAATGCCCGAGGTAAAGGTATATTGGTGTGATGGCGGGCTTTTCCCTCATCGCCCTGATTTGCTCCCCGATGGAACCGATCTTATGAGAGATGGGCTTGGTGGCTGTTTATTTGTTGGCTCGAAAGATACGCTGCTAACTGATTGTGGCGGATTCAATCCTCGCTTGCTATCGGGACGTACACCGAATGTTCCTCAAACCCTTCGACGTGTTCCGGGTGCTACAGGATATTCTGACGGATATCATGAGCAGGATTGGATCAGGGCTTGTAAAGAATCTGCAGACAACAGGGTTGAAACATCGAGCAACTTCGCATATGCCGGGCCATTCAACGAAATGGTCTTACTTGGTGTTCTTGCCATACGGTTACAAAGTCTGAATAAAATTTTGAAATGGGATGGAGAGAAAATGAAGTTTACAAATATAGGAGCAAACGAAGAACTAAGAATTGTCTCAAAAGATAGCTTCCGTGTAGAAGACGGGCATCCACACTTTGAAAGAGAGTATATAACATCAAATGCACAAGCCACCGCTGCTGAATACATAAGACATACATATAGGGATGGATGGGCTTTGCCTGCGATGCCTTAAACTCAGACATAAAGAGTATGTAAAGGATGATTTAATTCGATAATATTCATATCTTTGGTATACTTTTATATTCTTTCGTACAAGAATATTATACGCACGAATCGAGAAACGCCCAGATTATAACTACTTATTTTTAATACCAAACAATATGAAAAATTTGAAGCTTTTATTATTACTCATCTCTTTATGTTTTATAGGATGTAAAGATGGGACAAAACAACCCGAATGGAAAATGGGTATTCAGACATATACATTCCACAAATTCACGCTGATGGAAACGCTCGACAAAACAAAAGATCTGGGTATTCACTATGCCGAAGCATTCTTCTCTCAGGCTTTAGGAAAGAATTTTCCTGATACGGCCTATTTGAACTTTGATTTGTCGGAAGAAACAAAAGCACAACTGAAAAAGGAATTTAAAGACCGGAATATTACCTTATATGCCTTCGGTGTAGCATCGTATGATACGAATGAAGAATGGGAGCGATTTTTCAGTTTCTCGAAAGATATGGGAGTACATACCGTAACATGTGAACCAAAATTAGAACAACTTGACTTTGTTGAACAACTTGCACTCAAATACGATATCGAAGTAGCCATACATAACCATCCTGAACCTTCTATCTATGCAAATCCGGATGTACTTGTAAAAGCCCTCGAAGGACGAAATAAGATAATGGGCGTATGTGCTGATATCGGACATTGGAAAAGAACAGGAAACGACCCTATAGAAGCTCTCAAAAAGTTTGATGGACGAATAAAGGTTGTACACATGAAAGACCTCAACGAAGGAATGGAGGATACAACATGGGGAACAGGAGTATTGCAAGTAAAAGAAGTAATCAATGAACTGAAAAGACAAAACTTCAACGGGCTTATTTCTACCGAGTATGAAAGCTTTGGAGATTCTCAAATAGATGATATCAAGAAAAGTCTGGAATACTTTATGCTGAACTCAAAATAGTAGTGGCAACGCAAAAGAAACAGTAAGGGTAAAAATAAGAAAAGAGCTGTATATTTTAATATACAGCTCTTTTCTTATTTTTGTAGTTGTCTCACAAGGATTCGAACCTTGAACGACTGAACCAAAATCAGTTGTGTTACCATTACACCATGAGACAATACCATTTGCTTCAAAAGCAGTGCAAAAGTAGAAGTTTTTTATTAATAAACAAAGCTTTTCGATATGTTTTTGTTGAATTTCTTATAAAGAAAGACTGCTCTTAATAGATTATTGATACAATAGCATCTCTAACCGTTTCATAGCCAATAAAAAAGAGGCTGTAACAAAATTACAGCCTCTTGCTAAAATATTTTGAATATTTTATCTTCCTTGTTCCAGTCTTAATGTAACTGTAGGCTGGTCGCAAACTTCTGATGGTCCGAAGAACTGAATTGGTCCCGGATATACAAACTCTGTTCCAACAGCCCACTCTTCACGATGTGCAGCAAAATATTGGAATGGTGCTCCATCAAGTTTCACTAAAGCTTTCTGGATTACAGGTTTCATTTCGCCATGACGACGCTCCATATTCATCATCATTGTTACAGGTACACCTCCGGCAATCCATTCGCTAGCAGGCGCTGTTGTGTTACGCACAGAAGACATATAACCAGTCTTGCCTGCAGCGATAAGAGCAGCAGCTGTGTATCCTAACGAATAACAATAATCTGAATCGTAGTTTGAAGGAGTTGCACAACGTCCTTCGTAACCGAAGAAGTGTTCCTGAGCAGCAAACTTACCTTTGTATTTACCGGCAACTTTCATTTCAGCTAGTTTATTACCTACCATTTCAGATAATAGCTTCTCTGTTTCGATCAAAGAAACTTGTACGTTTCCGTGAGGGTCACGATCTAAAGTCAACTGACGAGCTACACCGGAAGGTAAGCTTGCGAATATTTTCGCATTTTCGGCAGACAGGTTCTTTTGGATATATGCAAGCTGATCATCTTTAGGAACAGCATTGAATTCACGTTGATGATGTGCCAAGAAATCATTCAATTCTGAAATAAGACCTTTCATGGCAGGAATAAATTCGATAAGACCTTCAGGGATCAAAACTGTTCCGAAGTTATTACCATCTTCTGCACGTTTAGCTACAACATTTGCTATATCTGTAACGATATCATCCAAAGACAATTTTTGAGCTTCCACCTCTTCTGAGATAATACATACGTTTGGTTGTACCTGAAGAGCACATTCCAATGCGATATGAGAAGCAGAACGTCCCATTAGTTTGATAAAGTGCCAGTATTTGCGAGCAGAGTTACAGTCACGTTGTATATTACCGATAACTTCAGCATATACTTTACAAGCTGTGTCGAAACCGAATGATGTTTCTATCATTTCGTTTTTCAAGTCACCGTCAATTGTTTTCGGACAACCGATTACCTGAACACCTGCATTGATTTCTTTATAGTATTCAGCAAGCACACAAGCATTTGTGTTCGAATCGTCACCACCGATAATAACAAGAGCTTTTATATCTAGTTTTTTCAATATTTCAAGACCTTTGTCAAATTGCTCTTTGCTTTCGAGCTTTGTACGACCAGAACCGATAATATCAAAACCTCCTGTATTACGATATTCATCGATAATGTCGGCTGTAAGTTCTTTATAATCGTGATCAACCAAACCGCCCGGACCCATTAGGAATCCGAAAAGACGACTGCTGACATTCATATTTTTTATACCATCAAAAAGACCGGCGATAACGTTATGACCACCAGGAGCTTGTCCTCCAGAAAGTATAACTCCTACATTGATAGCAGGTAAGCTTACCTTTTCTGAAGTTTCTACAAACTTGATAGTCGGCATCCCATATGTATTAGGGAATAACTTTTTCACCTCTTCCTGATCTGCTACGGATTGAGTAGCTGCTCCTTCCTCAACTTTTACAGAGCCATACAATGCTTTTGGCATTTTAGGGTTATAAGCAGCTCTTGCAATTTGTAACGCACTTTTTTTCATTTGTTTTTATTGATTATATATAGTTTAATATTCTCATTTTTAAGGCACGCAAATTTCGTCATTTTTTTTGATATATGAAAGAGATTAATTGTCATCAAGGAGGATTTTTACGAACCTCTTCTTGTATTTTTACTTATTTTAAATTTTTGATATTTTTTGATGACTTTTTATTACTCTTTTCTACCTTAAAAGTCATTCTATTCGCATAGATATAATCCAGAAGCAATACAACTTTCATTTTGAAAGACAAAACAATCTAAAATAAAAACAAATAGAACACATAAATACTATATTAACTATATTTAACTATATATTTGTAACTTTTTGTCACAAAATACGTCTTATATATAAAGAAACAAAAGTATCTTTGTATAACTAAATAAATAAAGCCATGAACCTAAAAAAATTATTATTATTCGCAGTTCTATTTTTATCATTGAGCATATATGCTAATGATCCGGAAACAGTGATGTTCAGCAATATAGAAACAACTGAAACAGGTTGCGTAAAGGAATTCTTGTTATGTGACAAAAACACCAACGCCCCTTTAACCAAGACGGTTTATAACTATGATGCTACCGGACGTATGCAAGAAAAAGCTACCTACGAATGGGATGGAGCAAAAGGATGGATCGGTGTTCAAAAATATGAATATAGCTACGATAAAAACAATCAGCCAACAGCTCCTACCCTATATAAATGGGACAATAAATCTAGCAATTGGTCAAAAAAATAAAACTCTCCAATAGTCGAAAAAGTGGAAGCCTTGCATAAAATGATGCGAGGCTTTTTTCATTACTTTTCATTTGCTACCTTAACGTAAAAAGATAAAAGTATAAACTTTATAAAAATGACAATAAACGATATTCTCTCTTCTGATACATCATCGTATTTCTGAATAAAAAATGACCTTTTAAAAACTTTTTTGCCTGTTCTATGTTTAAATACTAAAATATAACAGGAGAATGTGACGGTAAGAAAATGAGGAAAACCATTGAAGATTGTACAATCCTAAATTATTAGTACAAAGCCCACAAGACTCAATCGAAGTCTTGGTACAGTAAAAAAAGGAGTCGAATAGAGTATTAAAAGAGAGAGATCATAAACATGGTCTCTTTTCGTTCATATTAATAATGAATAAATACATCAATACTCTGAATGATATACTTTTATAATCAACCACTTAAACAAAATTACCAACCCTAATAACAAAACAATATGGCTCTTGACTTTATTCTTATTACAATCGGAACAGTCCTTGTCATCATCGGGATTATCGGGTGTATTTTACCCGCTTTACCTGGAGTTCCGCTAAATTACATCGCAATTGTTCTGTTACAATTTACGTCCAAAATAAATTTCTCCACAGAATTTCTTGTTGCTTGGGGTATAATTATCATAATCGTCCAACTATTAGATTATTACATTCCTATTTGGGGCACGAAAAAACTGGGAGGAGGTTCGTACGGTGTATGGGGAAGTGCTATAGGGATGGTACTAGGTCTTTTCATCTTCCCTCCCTGGGGTTTTATTGTCCTCCCTTTTGTCTGCGCAGTAATAGGAGAGATATTGGACAATAAAGAGTTCAGTGTCGCGCTGAAGGCGGGCTTTGGTGCTTTTATTGGCTTCTTAGCGGGAATCATAATGAAACTAGTTGTTGCAATTATCCTGTCTTTCTTTTTCTTTAGAGAAGTTGTCAGGTACTTTATCAACAACTAGATATAGGATTCAGGCTATAATCATACAGCTCAACAGTCTATACGTTTATCATCCATAATTATTTACGAACCAAATAAACAGAGCCAGTAATATAAGACCCGCCGTAATAGCCAAAGCTATTTTAGCAACACTATATGGTCTGTCGCCTGTTACACGTCCCGTACGTGCATTCACAAAGAAATGATATAGCTTGTTATTATATGTATAAGACGACATATACACAGGCAACAATATCAACTTGAACTTCACATTGCTAAAGGACATCTTTTTAGAATGTACACGTTGCCTATCACCTCCGATATCCTGATAGATTGCATAGTCAATATCCGACTCCATCTTACTTTTGGCTGCCGCATATCCGGTTTGCATATTTATATTATACTTCTCTGTAATAAAGCCACTAAGAAAGCGATTATCTGCCTCTACCATGTTCATCATATCCCAATTGCTGATCTCGGTCATCACTTGTGTTGTGATAATCTTGGATGCAGGAATCATAACATCGTCGAAGAACAAAGATATATGTCCACTAACATCGCTCCAACGTGTGCGTGTCTCGGTACGACGATTTTTACCGACTCCTACCGTGGTAGTATAATCATCTCCTCGTTCGCCCGTATAATCCGTCTCGGTCTGAGCATCGTAAGTCCAACAAGGGATATAAACACCCTGTTGTCTGCGATCGTACAAAGCCCTTAACTTTAATTTATTGGGAGCAAACCATCGTCTGGATATCCAAACAGACATATAGCTCCCGATCTCATTATCAGAAATCTTGAATGGCAACAAGTACGATGGCTGAACAAGGCGTTCCTCGTAGGCATCCGATACAATCAGCGGTGTTGCACAATAAGGACACTCTACAGACTTCATGCTTTCGTCGAAAGTAGATTCTGCACCGCAAGTACGGCAACTGATTACTTTTGTCGCTTTAGTACTTAGAGTCTCTGCTTGCTCTGCATACGTATCAAAATCAAGCTCCTGGACGTCATCAACCTTTTTACTATTGATGGGAGTATCCATCCCGCAGTAATCGCAGTGAAGAAAATCTGTTCCCGGTTTGTATTTAAGAGCAGCGCCACATTGCGGACATTGATATGTGTCGCTGCCATTCAATGTAATTTGAACGTTATCCGCCATATCCTAATCTTGTTTTGGCAGAGGAGGAGGTGTCATTGTCCAAAGGTCTTGCAAGTCCGGCTGATTTCCTGCCGGAACCCAATCTGCCAATCCGCTTTTCCAAACCAAAGTATCACGGGTCAGAGTATTGCTCTTTGAAAGTTCTATTAATGCGGCCTTATCAAAAGGTCCAGCTTGCTGACCGTTCATTGCCACATAGTAAGAAGCAGCACCCGGAAGTGGTGGCGGCACAGCTTGTCCGGAAGCACTCTGATTAGCTGAATGTGTCTGGTTAGCCATCGATTGTACCATCTGATTGGCCATTGCCATACCCGCACCAAGCCCGACTCCCATACCGGCCGTACCCGAAGGGTTTTCGGCAGCCGTTTCCATAGCCTTTGCAGCCTTCATTTTGGTCAGTTTATCCAAATCTATTTTATCAAGACGGCTAAGTTCGAATATCTCTTTCTTCACCTCATCAGGCATAGAGATATTCTCTATCAGGAATTTGGTTACATCCATACCGTATGCACCAAAGTCATCCTTCATATAGCCGAATATAACTTCCGAAAGTTCATTCAGGTTAGCGGCATACGATTCTATCGGCAAGTTTGACTCTGCTGCGGCATCCGAAAAGCGGGTAACAATAATACTCTTCAGTTGTTCTTTTATATTATCGGTAGTAAAGGTCTGATTCGTTCCAACGATCTCCCTAATAAACACAGGGGCATCGGTTATCTTGAATGAGTACATCCCAAATGCTCTTATTTCGACCATCCCAAAACGATTATCGTTTAAAATTATAGCATTCTTAGTTCCCCATTTCTGGTCTATAAAGTTCTTTGTACTCACAAAATAGACTTCTGCCTTGAACGGACTATTAAATCCATACTTCCACCCTTTCAGCGTGGTGAGTATCGGCAGGTTTTGAGTGTTAAGCGTATAAGTGCCGGGAGTAAAAGTATCAGCGATTTCGCCCTCATTTACAAATACGGCTATCTGCCCTTCGCGAACAATCAGTTTCGCATTGTTTTTTATTTCGTTGTTGTACCTTTCAAAACGGTAAACAATAGTATCTTGCGTATTATCTAAAAATTCGATAATATCTATTAATTCATTTCTTAGCTTATCAAAAAGTCCCATACCCGATATTTTTTGAGTTAATATTCTTTCTTCAAAAATATATTATTTTTATCATTAAAAAGCAGTTTTACAGCTTTTTATTTTCTTTTGTCAAAGTTCGTGCTACGACCTCATATTCAGCATCCAAAGCAATTCACCCAACATAAAAAGTAACAAAAGTAACAGGTATCAGCATATTATTTATTGTCACTTTTTCCCTCTGAAGAAATTACTCTTAAAGGTGACAGCTCCTATATTAGACAATTTTTATATATAAAAATCACAAAGGAAAGATTGCTTTAGGGATATAAGCGATAAAAAGAGATTGCTGTCGTGTTTCTTGTCATGCTGAGTTCGAAGAATCGAGGGAGTAAACAGATAGTGAAGTATCTCTTGTTGATCGAGAGCCTTCGTTACACTCCGGATGATATGCGACAGTAAATGTTTTATATTACACTTAATATATTTTCCCACATTACATTCCAGCTAGATTTTTTAATAATAGAAGTGTAACCTTTTTTATATATGCTGTGTCTTATAATTATAAAGAATAAAAAGATAACTAAAAACACACAGAAGATATGATTAATAAAAATACTATAATAAATTACTTTAAAAACATTGAAGGATTAAGGAATATTCCATTTCTTAATCGAAGAGTTTTCATTCTGCTATTACTTTTAAACTCATTAAATCATATAAAAGCTCAATGTCAGAAAGTTACCACTGAGAATATCAGGTTTGAGAGCGAGGGAATAGCTCTGGTCGGCACGATCTACAGACCTCAACATTCGGATGCTGCGGTAGTTTTAGTACATGGTTCGGGGCAGGAGCATAGAATGAATGAATTTGCATCACTTTTAGCACAAAATGGAATTTCGGTATTAACCTACGATAAGCGAGGAGTAGGAGAATCGGGTGGAACTTATATGGGTCCGGAGGTGGGCACGAATAATGTTGACTCCTGCAATCTTACACTATTAGCTAAAGATGCAAATGCTGCCATAAATACACTTCATGAGCGAAACAAGAACATACCAATTGGGTTAGTTGGCTTTAGTCAGGCAGGATGGATCATTCCTATTGTTGCAAGCAATAATTCATCTGTCGATTTCATGGTGCTGTTTAGTGGTCCTATAATTTCAACACTTGAGCAACTACGATTTCAGTTTTTCACAAATGGTGACCCTGATTTTTGGAATTCCCATACCGAAGCTGAGGCTCGTGAAAGTTTGCATCACAATAGTCGCTTTGATGAGCAGTATAAAATAGAATCTTACAAGTTTATCGACACAGACTCTTACGAAACTCTAAGCAGACTTTCAACTCCGGGGCTTTGGCTTTTTGGGGAGAAGGATATACAAATCCCTGCAAGATTATCAATAGAACGTCTAAATACGCTTAAGGTTGAAGGCAAGCCTTACGAGTACTGCCTATTCTCAACATTGGGACATAATCTTACATTCTCGGACTCCGGTGAGCCTGTTCGCATCGCTATTCATTGGATTAAAAACAGAAAGTATTATATAAAAAATAAATAACAGAAACTGCCCTTTATATTTTTGTACTCTTCTTTGAAGCATTAATAATTTAGTCATCTAACTTACCTGCTTCAATACCTTTAATTAAGTCTCCTAGTCCCTCTGGGAAGCTATTGGTCGATGCTCATCTGAAAGCAGAAACTCAAATGTCAGCAGAAACGGAATAGGTCAGGTTGTAGAGAATGATTTATCTAATGGAACATAACAAAGCCTTTTGGATAAGCATTGTGTAAAGTACAGAGTCCCCTATAAAAGACATACAAGACTTCTAATTTAATCCAACTTAAAGGGGGTATCAGAAATCACGAAAAAGAGTTATCATTTTTTATATTCGGATAGGTTCATTCCTATATTCACCTTGGAAACATTTGGAAAAACAGCTTACAGCCTCACTGCCAGTAATAGTGTACATTATCGGAGCGAGTGAGTATTAACGTAAAGATTAATTAACTGGTGCGACCACCAATAATTATAATTTTATTTTTGATAGGCAAATACATCATCAGTCTCCCGCACTTAACATGTTTTTACGGTGCTCCAATCCCCATTCTACCATTGTGTCTAATACTTTTTTGAATGCTATCCCCGATTCGGTAAATTCATACTCTACAGTTACGGGAATAGTATTATAAACAGTCCGTTTAACCATGCCGTTCATTTCCAGATCACGCAATTCTTTCGAAAGCATTCTGGGCGTAATTTTCGGAATTTCTCTTTCAAGTTCCTTGAAGCGTTTCTTCCCAAAAATCAGAGCAGCCATAATCGGTAGTTTCCATTTTCCCATTAACACATTAATAGTGTCGTTTATTGCTAACATGAATGATTGTGGGCATTCTTTAATACTTTCAAAATCCATCATTTCTAGGTTCATAATAGTTTAATAGTCCAATACTATACTTTTGTATACCAATATACTATAGTATACTACTATAAAAAGAATAGCAAATATACACTAATTTTGTCACACCAAAACTATATCGGTAATATTATCGGAATTTATTTCTTGTATAATCTGCTATTAGTGGTTTTAGTGTGTTATCCTTGCGAGGACAAGTAAATCTGAAATGATATTTTATATGAATAATAAAAAGAAATCAAAAAATGAAAGTAGAAATATGGAGCGATGTGGTATGTCCGTTTTGTTATATTGGTAAAACAAAATTTGAAACGGCACTGAATCAATTCTCAGAAAGAAGCAATATAGAAATAGAATGGAAAAGTTATCAGTTAATGCCTGATTTAACCACACAATTAGATAAAAACATCGATCAGATTTTGGCCGAAACAAAAGGTTTTTCCTTGGAGCAGGCCAAGCAGATGAATGCTCAGGCGGCATTCATGGGCAAGCAGGTAGGATTGGAGTACAATTTTGATAAGGCGATAGTTACTAATACTTTCAGGGCACATCAATTTCTTCATTTTGCAAAGGCTCATGGCAAACAAAACGAAGCGGAAGGACTGATATTCAAGTCCTATTTCACCGATGGAAGAAACGTTGATGATATGGCGACGCTGATAGAATTAGGAGAAAGTATCGGTTTGGATACCAATGCGCTAAAAATTGTTTTGGAAAATGAAACATATGCCAATGATGTAGAATCCGAGATTAACGAAGCAAGGCAAATTGGAATTCGTAGCGTACCTTTTTTTGTATTTAACAGAAAATATGCTGTTTCGGGAGCACAAGATCCACAAGTATTTCTTGAAGTTTTGGAAAAATCTTTTGCCGAATGGCATAAGGATAATCCTTCAGTCACGTTGAAGGTAAGCGATGGTGTTGTTTGTGACCCTCAAGGTAAATCTAATTAACGGTCAACAGAGAACATCTTATCAAAAGGAAAATTTGGCGATTTAGCTAAGACTAATGGAACAAAAAGACTGTAATCTAAAAACAAATAAAGTATGAAAGTAGTTGTTATTGGAGCCACCGGATTTGTGGGAAGCCACATTGTCAATGAATTGACAAGTAGAAATATACAAGTAACCGGTATTTCCCGAAATGAAAAAATATCGGACAAGAACAATCTGAAGTATGTCGCAGCCGATGTTAAAAACGTAGAAGCATTGGCTGAAATTTTAAAACAACATAATGTTGTAGTAAGTGCATTTGGTGGTGGTTGGACAAACCCGAACGTCTATGAAGATTTTATCAATGGTTCAAAAGCCATTCAGCAGGCGGTAAAACAATCGGGCGTTAAGCGTTTTATTACCGTTGGTGGGGCAGGAAGTTTGTATCTGTCGGATGGTACTCAGTTAGTAGACACCTTTCCCCAGGACAATCCTTTTCTTCCGGGAGCTAAGGCTGCGCGCGATTATCTTGATATTCTCAAGGAAGAGAAAGAATTAGATTGGGCATTTTTTAGTCCGGCGATAGATATGCACCAAGGTATAACTATCGGTAGACTGGAAAGTACAGATTAGGAACCGATTATCCGGTAATGGATGACGACGGAAAAAACATACTTTCCGGCGAGGACTTGGCTGTAATAATTGCAGACGAAGTAGAAAATCCAAAGCACCATCAAATGCGATTTACTGCGGCATATTAAAGGTAAATATTAATTATTAAACTAACTATTATGATTTTAGTAACAGGAGCAACAGGGCAGCTTGGAGGAGCTGTGGTAGGAAAACTGCTGAAACACCTACCTACCAACGAATTCGCTATTTTTGCAAGAGACGAGGAAAAGGCCCGGCATTTTGCCGACAAGAGCGTAGAGGTGCGTATTGGAGATTTTGACGATCAGGCTTCGCTCGACAAGGCGATGGAGGGTGTCAGCAAAATATTACTGATTCCCACCATTGCTCCTCATCGTTTGGAGCAAAATAAGAGAGTTGTTGATACTGCTGTAAGAAGCGGAGTAAGACATATCGTGTTTGCTGGAATTTCGCACAGAAACATTGAAACATCCGTTGTGGAAGGGCTCGATGCCCATTTCAAAACAGAAGATTATATTCGCGAGAGCGGACTTACTTATACCTTTCTTCGCAACAACCTTTATATGGATACATTGCCGTTTTATGCGGGCGAAAAGGTATTTGAAACCGGATTTTATCTACCGGCAGGGAGTGGAAAAGTGCCTTTTGCCCTCAGACGGGAAATGGGCGAAGCCGCAGCTAATGTATTGATGCAGAACGGGCATGAAAATAAGATTTATGAAATTGCCGGAAGCGAGATGTATTCCTATAAGGATGTTGCGAATGTTCTATCCAAAGTATCAGGCAGAAAGGTAACTTACACTGCGGCAGAAACGGAAGTTTTCACTCAACAGATGAAAGCTGCGGGTGTCGATGATTTCATTGTTTTCGTAGTGGCAGGATTCAACGTAGATATTAAAAACGGACAATTCGAAATTGTTACTCATGATCTTGAAAAGCTCTTGGGCAGAAAACCTGCTGATCTGGAAGAGGGAATCAAAGAAGTATTTGGCTTCTAGAAGGAGATATTAATTTATAGAATTGGTTTATAAACAAATAAAACAGATAAATAAATGAACTTAGCAGAATCATTAAAATGGCGTTACGCCGTTAAGAAATATGCAGACAAGAAGGTCAGCCAAACAGATTTGACAATTATTCTGGAAGCCACTAATCTTTCGGCTTCGTCGGCCGGGTTGCAACCCTACCGTGTTATTGTAGTGGAGAACCCTGAAATCCGCCGGAAATTGGGTGAAGGTACATTTAATCCTCAAATTACCGAAGCATCGCATTTGTTGGTGTTTGCAGCGATAGAAAACCTTTCGGTGTCTCACATTGATGAGTACATGCAGCGTATGGCATATACACGGGGGCTTCCGGTAGAAGCGTTGGAGCAATTCCGAAATATGCTTGTATCCAATGTCACCGGAAAGAATCAGGAAGAAAATGTTATCTGGGCAACTAAGCAAGCCTATATCGGCTTGGGGACAGCCCTCGTTGCTGCTGCTGAACTTAATGTGGACTCTACTCCTATGGAAGGTTTTGATCAGGTCCGATTTGACGAAGTTTTAGGACTTCGTGAAAAGGGGTTGAGAAGTGTGGTTTTACTTGCATTGGGCTACCGTGATGCGCAAAAAGATCCTTATGTCAATGCTGCAAAGGTCCGCTTGCCTCTAAATGTATTCGCTGAATACGTGAAGTAAAAAATGAGCCATTAAGAAATAAATGTAATTTTTTAATGGCTCATTTCACTAATTGATCAAAATAATACCACTGGTTAAGGCTAAACTTCGGTTACAAATTACCGTTGCTGATTTTCTGTTTTAGTAACACCTCTTTAGAAAGCAAAGTTGATGAGTAGGAAAGAACGCATAAGCCGTTAATCATTTGAAGCCAAAATCCTTCACCAAATTTGGGGACATTTGGATAGGTATCCCACCGAAAAAACACTTGTTTTTTAGCTTTAAAAATAGGGTTATTGGGCTTTTAGCGTTTTACTGAAATTGGTAGATTATAGCTTTTTGCATATAAGACCGTTGTTATTCTAGTACTTTCCACACAAACACGGTTCCGTCTTTGCGGTTGGGAAGTGCTCCCGGACGATCGGCTGCATAAGGCTCAGTAGAGTCGGGAGTCAGTCCTATGAAACGATTGGTTTTCAGAGACAACAACATGCATTGGTTATGCAACATGTCCTGCCATTGAAACAAACTGCCCTTCGATTCTTCTTTCATCAACCGTACGTCGCCCGAAATGCCAATGCCCACTACGGTGAGAAAACCGGTTCCATTTAGAGCTTCGAGAGCAACCTGTCCTTTGTCGCGGTCGTGAACTTTAAATTGAACACCCTTGCCTGTTGCTTCGCTCGAATTTTTTCCTTGCGAGTGCATCATTCCGTGAGGGTTGGCCCACACCAATTGGTCGGTGCCCAAATTGGTCAGCGTAATGATCTTTCCCACAGGAATATTCTCCGAACGGTCGGCCAAGGGCTCCACCAGTTTAAAGTCTTCGAAATCGGCATATCCGCCTTCAACACCAGTTGTATTGTAAGCAAATAAAGCATATCGTGAACCCTGGAATGTTTTAGCTTGATAAGGCAAGCGTACCGAATCACCAATATTGATGAACTCTTCTCCGTCGATGCTGTAACTGAATTGGGAAATGTCTTTTTCGTAATCACCTGTAGCCCTTAAATTTATTTTGTCAACAGCTAACTTTTGCTCAATGGTTTTGTCGGTACATTGGTCGTAAAAGCGAAGGATGAAACCATCTTTCGTTTTTAAAATGCCGAGACTGGCATAAGGGATATTCAAATAAGCCAAACCCGCATAATCACCTTGTTTTAAAGCGGATGCATCCAAAACAGCCGTAGCATACGATTCCGGGCCCACAACTCTCTGGGTCAACGTATTACTTGCCCAAAGAAAATCTTTGGCAGGCAGGGTTCGAAGGCGTAACGAGCCTTTTTTCTTGTTTAATTCCCATTTAGTATTAACAGGGTTGTGGTTCCATTGCCACACCGGTTGAAGTTTTGGCCCCGCAAAATCGTCGCTGCGCAGATACGGAGCCGATGGCGTTGTGGTTGCCGCTACATTGGGTTTTATCCATGTACGTGGCGAACGTCCCAGGTTCCCCGGCAACCCAAAGTAAGGCCATTCTTCCTGCCATGTAAACCTGCATTCCATGATTGTTCACATTGGTGAAAATGTAAAACATGCCGTTGTGGTAACGGATACATGGAGCCCAAACACCCTGACCATAAGCTTCTTTTCCATTTCGAAGGTTAAATTCAGGTCCCAACGACAAAGAATCGAGGGCATAACTCATGAAAGTCCAATTTACGAGGTCTTTCGAATGTAAAACAACCAAACCCGGCATACAATGCATGGTAGTACCTGCAAGGTAAAAATCATCGCCTACCCGGATAATGTCTGGGTCGGAAAACTCGTCATAAAACAAGGGATTGGTATAAGTACCGTTTCGGTTGTCGGCAGTCCACGATTGACCAAATGAGTTGAAACTCAACAGACAAATCGTGACAAACAATATTATTTTAGTCAATTTCATTTTTCTATAATGCTCATAATATATTACTTAATACTAGATCGGCTAATCAACCTTAAACACCACCGATGTAGCATAAGGCATTTCTTTCGGGCAGATAACAGTTAAGCCATCTACTTCTTGTTTCCAACTCAATTTGCCTTTATATCCCAGTAGTTGTACTGATTTTACCGTTTTACCGAAATATTCAGCACCAGTTCCGAGTGATTTGATTTTAACTGAAGAACCTGCTGCAGGTACATTCATGCAGAAAGCATACAGTGAACCGTTTTTGCCGACCGTAAAACGAATATCCTGCGCATCGAATTTAAATTCAGCATGTTTACGCTGTAAAGCACCACCAGGTAATATCTTCAATTTGCCATCCACCATTTCTCCTTCACCTGGTATTTTCCACGCATGGCTTCCATAAACACCTTCTCCGTTGCGCTTCATCCAAATACCAAGTTCCTTGAGCATTTTAATACATTCATCTTCTAATGACCCATCGGGACGGATAGGGATAGAAAGTGCGGCATTTCCGTCGCGGGCTATTGCTTCAATAATATATCGTATCATCATACCGGAATTGTAGGTAAAATTGGGAGCATAAAACCAATCGCCTACGGGAGCTTCTCCAATCCAAGGTTGGTCCGTTTTAATAGGAGCAGGAATTCCAAACTCTTCAGTATTTACTGTCCCGTTTGTTTTATGTCGGAATTTTACAATACTAAAAGTATTTACTTCTCCACGACTTTTAAGTGTACGATTATAATAATCAGCCATTACCAAGGGCATAGCATTGGTTTTAATCCCGGTTCCTGTGCCATTTCCGGTAAAAGGCCCTTGGACAGTTCCATCGGTATATATGAAATCAGGGTCATAATGCTCTACCACATCCATCATGCGTAATGCCCATTGCGTGGTGTACCATTTGGCATATTCAATATGATTGGTGAAAATACCTGCCGGTGGTGCTGACCAACCGGATGCTGCTGCTTTGGTTACGCCTTTATATTCACGCAAATCAATTCCGTAAAGCAAACGGGGATCGTAACCTTCCCACCATTTTCCTTCTCCATCGGCAAGGGTAAGATGCCCATCGTAAGGAACGCCTTTTTTGTCCCCCTCGGTATCGCTACCAAAAGCTGTCTGCCACCACCACCAGGTATATTCGTGATGAAAGGTAACACCGAAACGCATTCCATTGGCACGACAAGCCTTGGCCCATTCGCCAATAAAGTCGCGTTTTGGGCCAATATTAACCGAGTTCCAAGGTTGGTAACGCGAGTCCCACATATCATAATTATCGTGATGCACACCTTGAATCATTAAAAAACGAGCACCCGACTCCTGGTATAATTTGGCAAGAGCAGCCGGATTGAGTTTGGTTGGATTCCATGTTTTCAGTACATCTTTGTAACCCACTTCTGAAGGATGTCCAAACCCTTTCAAATGATTATTGTTGGCTAAATGCCCTTGTTTATAAAGATTTCGGGCATACCAGTCGCCACTCTCGCCAGCCGATTGAGGTCCGAAGTGAACCCATATACCAAATTTTGCCTCGCGCAACCATGCAGGTTCACCCGGGTAATTCTTTTCAATGGATTCCCAGTTTGGTTCAAAAGGACCGGGAGTAACAGGTATGTCGAGCTGTATCTCGGAAAAAGTTCTTGAATCGCCCATAGGTACTGTATCAATTCCAAGTGGTTTTTGAACAGCAGGTATCGGAGGTAGTTTATCCGGCAATGTTGATTTAATGTGTATTTTCGATTCTTGGGCATTGACATTAAACGTTAATGCTCCGACTAAAATCATAATTCCAATCTTTGTTCTCATTATTATTTTAATTAAGTTATATAATTACTGTTTTTATCTTGTTAACGAAGGTCCTACATACGTTTTCTTTAATCCGCCCCAATCAATCACCACCCGTTGAATCATCATCCCCGGGTCGCCGCATGTAAGTGAGAGTGTATGGGTTGACAACGATTTTTTTACAGCAAATCCTGCGATAGTAACCACCCCATTTTGTAGTACACGATCTTTCCACGGATCCGAATACTCTTTATGATCGCTTTGTGATAGAAATACAGGTTTTCCATCAACAGAAATACCGTAGCGGCTACTCTTTCCTTTGTGAAGTGCCCAAAATGGTAAGCTGTAAACGTGTACAGTAACAGAATCGAATGTTACACCAGAAAATTCATATTCCACACGAGTGCCATCAAGCTTTTTAGGGTCTGCTGATTGTTCTATTGCTTCACCTAATTGCAATACATACCAATCGTAAACAATACCATCGATCAAACGAATGGTATGTCCGTTTTTACTTTCTCTATTTTTAATTTGTTTCAAGTCTATCTCCGTGTAATTTTCCAGTTGTTTTCTGCTTTGCTCAAGCTCAATATTAGCCGGATCGTAATGTAGAGTTGCAACAGATTTAATGGTTGTAACCGTAAAATCAGATTTATCTGTTTTGACTTGCTTATTTACTATCACTTGTGAAAAGGAAGCCTGGGATGCTTTAAGTGATTCCAAGGTGGTAGCCTGATTCTGATCAAATATGTTACCGGCCAATACAAAAAGTAGAAAAACTAATTTGACGGATTTCATGATACATTAGATCTAAGAAGATTTATCTGCTCAAAAGTAATCTTATAAACAACGAAGTGCTTCTAAAATTTGAGTATTTCATTCTCAGTTTTAGATATAAATGAACGCTATTGAAAATCTTCTTTTGGTTAACAATGTATGGTAAGATTGGCTTTCAATTGATCAAAACTTAAATGATGAATGGTTTATTTGGTTTATATACAATTAATTATGAATATAAGCAAAGTCAGTTTATTCGTCAGTAGTGTGTGTGTATATTGCTATAGTAAATCCTAAAATTCTGTTGGCGATTTTCCGAATTGTTTTTTAAAAACAACCCCAAAGTAACTACTACTGGAGAAACCGCAAAGTTCACTTACTTCTGTGACGGTATATTTCTGGGTCTTGAGTAATTCTACAGCTTGATTTAGACGAACAACTCTGATCATATCAACCGGCGACTGTCCAGTTAATGATTTTAATTTTTTATATAGAAGTGAAGAACTGACATTCAATGCTGAAGCGAATTCGGCTTTCCCAAAATCGGGATTGCTTAAATTTGAATGAATCACTTCCAAAGCCTTCTTTATAAACTGGTCATTATGCTCGTTTGCAAATATTTGTTGCCCATCTTCGGGTTGGGAAATAAATCTTAAGGCTTTATCCTTGACTATCTCACGGTTTTTGATAATCGACTTTATTTTTTGAGATAATATTTTCATATCAAATGGTTTCGTAATGTAATCATCCGCTCCCAGTACGAGTCCGGTTAATTGGTCTGATTTTTCAGAAAGAGCTGTTAGTAGAATTACCGGAATATGGGAAGTTTCAAATGTAGATTTTATTAGTTTGCACAGATCTAACCCATTCATGTCAGGCATCATAATATCTGAGATGATTAAGTCCGGTGTTTCTTTTTGAATCAAGTTCCATCCTTGAAAACCATTTATCGAAATAGAAATCTTATATTCTTCCTGAAAAGAATATCTTAAAAAATCCCGCAGCTCGTCATTATCTTCAACAATCAATATATGAGTCTTCTTTTTATCTTGTGTTTCTATTTTTGTTAAAGTGGCATCTTCCGAGTTGTTTGGTAAATCTAGCTGTTTTTGATCATTGACTTTTTCTGAATTACGTGGAATCACTACCTCAAATAGCGAACCTTCGCCTTCTTTACTATTAAATACAATATTCCCCTTATGCATGGATACATATTTTTTCACTAATAACAACCCGATTCCTGATCCGATTACTTTGGAGTTGATTACATTGTCTCCTCTGTAAAATTCACGAAACAGTTTCTTCTGATCACTTTCTGAAATTCCTAATCCATAATCTTTTACACTTAATTCCCATTGATTATCCCAACAGATTAGCTTGATGTCAATTTTGCTGTCGGCATGAGAATATTTAATGGCATTTACAATAAGATTATCGATAATTCTTTCAACTTTAATTTCATCAACATCCGAGTAATAAATCTCTGCGTTTTTGGTAAAGGTTAGTTCTATATTTCTTTTATCAGATGAAGCTCTATGCATTTGTATTCTTTGAGAAACAAGTTTTACCAAATCCGTTATTGTAAGAAAGAGCTGTTCTTTCTCCTTGTCTGCTTTTTGGAAATCGAGCAGTTGGCTGGTTATTTGCAATAACTTTTCTGACTGGCTCGATGTTATGTGCAAGAAATGGCGAGATTTTTCACTCAATTCCGGTGCTTTGTTAAGTTCGTCAATCGGTGCCGTAATCAGAGTCAGAGCTGTACGTATATCGTGAGCAGTGTTCGCAAAAAAATTAATTTTATCATTAGCGTGTTGTTGCTTCAGATAATTGATATAATATTTGAAAGATATGTATATGATATACGAAATCAGCGAAAAAATGAGTAAATAAAACCACCATGTAGCCCAAAACGGAGGTGACACATGTATGTTGAGTACACGTTCATCCACAATTTTTGTAAATGAATTATCATACATTCTTATTCTGAGTTGAAACTTGCCACTTGGTATATTTGAATAATTTATGACCTGATTCTTGGATGGGATATTCCATTCTTTGTCAATTCCATCCATTTTCCAAGAAATCTTTGACTCACGAGAGTTGATGGCTATTGGAATAATTTCGAGTGTTATTGAGTTTTGGTTGTGTTTCAAGTAAATATTTTCCTTTTTATCAACAAGGACTCCATCTAATAATTGGGGGTATTCTCTTATCGATTTCCCGGAAATGTACATGTCCTGAATATATATTCGTCCATTTGATGGATTTTGATGCAATGTTTTGGGATTGAAGATATAAGCACCTTTATTAGTACCCCATATCAAGTTCCCATTTTTTAGCTTTAAGCATGCGTTTGCATTGAATGATGAACTTGATAATGAGAGAATAGATGAATATGTATAGATTTTATTATCTGATAAATTGAATCTGCAAAGTCCGTTTTCAGTGCCTAACCAGAGATAGCCATTGTCGTAAATAATGCTGTTCACATAGTTAGAAGGAAGTCCTGATTCGGTAGTAATTTCGTGCACAGTTTTTTTCTTGTAGTTATAACAGATTAATCCACTACCATTTGTCCCAATCCATATATTATCCCCGATTATTATAGCATCCTGCCCGAAGTAATCTCCGAAATGAGTAACTTTACCAGTAATTTTATCCATGCAAATCAAACCGTAGGTGCAAAAAATAAGCATTTTAGCCGCAGAGAAATCTAGAAAGAATCTTACAGGCTGGGGGTCAAACATTCGAGTTCGTCCTTCTTTAGACAGATAACACATTACATCTTGTAGTCCCCCAACCCAGATATTGTTATCCCGGTCTCTATGTATATCATAAATGAATTTTCCATTAGGATTCATATTTTCCCTTTGATAATAATGAATTAGCTGCTTGCCACTGTTTCTATCTAAAATATAATATCCTGAAGCGTATGTTCCTGCCCAGATACGCCCCTGGCTATCTTCGCAAAGAGACAAAAAGACTTGAGCCTGTCCCTTTTTGTTCTGAAAATAGGTATCCCATCTATTTTCAGCCACTCTCCACCGGCTTATTCCGTTATTCGTGGCAAACCAAATGTCACCTTTAGAGTCTTCTAATATTTTATTTACATTGTTGTTTATCAAAGAGTTGTTTTCATTGATGTTATGAGTCAGATGAATAATAGACGAAAAGTCTTGTTCGCAAAAAGACAAGCCGCCACTATAGGTTGCAACCCATATCCTTTTTTGATTATCGCAAAAAACATCATGCACTCCATCGCCATTTATTGAAAAAGGATTATTGTCGTCTTCTTTATCTATTTTCAATACTTTACCCCCATCTTCGGATAATCTCCACAAGCCCTGACCATCAATTCCAATCAATAAAGTTGAATCATAATTTTTTTTGATAGCTAAAATTGGTTGATTAGGAAAATCCTCAATATTAGTTCTTGATAATTTGTTGGTTTTCAAATTAAAACAGAATAAACCATTGGAAAATGTTCCAACCCATAAGCGGTTGGCCTCCTTATCGTAAAAGAGAGTTGTGATATGGATATTGCTTTTTACTCGACAAATGGAGACGCATTTCAATGTATTTTTGTTCAAAACGGAAATCCCCCCTGTTGTCGCAATAAATAGCTCTGAGTCGGCTTTTTGTTCGATAAAGTTCACTATGCTTGATTCAAGATTCACTTTTATCAGTTTACTTTTTTTGTAAACATATAAGCCTTTATTGCTTGAAATCCACAAGTTCTTAGTGTCATCGACTATTATTTTGGTCACATCTATAAAGTTGCTTTCCAGTAATTTCCTCAAATCGACGAATGAATTGAAGCAATCAAATAATTGGTCATACAAAAATATTTGCCCATTGTTTGTGTAAGCGAATAACGCAGAATCTGTATAGGCAAGATTCAATGAAATATAGTTTGCTGTTGCATTTGGAAGCTGATAGGTTTTATAATTCCCGTCAGAGAATCTCACAACTCCTGCTTTGGAAGAAGACCAGATAAATCCATTTATATCCTGACACACGGAATAAGTTTCCCGCATAGAGATATTGTATAGACTGTTTATATTATAGAATTTCAGGTCGTTAGAATATGCGTTAAAAGTTATAATGAATATGCCTATAAATAAGATCTTGCTTTTCATCAGACTATATATTAGAATAGGGTTTATGCTAAATAGTTTTGAAAGATCAATACTTTTAGTTGGAACAAAGGTACAAAATTCTTTTGCTGTTATTTAATTTCAGATGTATTGTATCCTTGACAATGCAGACTTGATAGTTTGCCTGTTGCTGTCTTGGACAAATAAATTAATAGCCCAGAAGAAAAAAATAAATTTAGTAACCTTGATTGTTATTATGTTCATAATTAAACATTTAAAATTAGCAATAATACGTCCGAAGCAATGGTTTACTATTGGTTAGTGGATTAGCCATATTCGTATAGATAATAAAAGAGGGACATAGCCCGAATTGGAGAAATACAGGTTGGGTATTAGCAACAAATTAGAATGAATTGATAGTGTGTTTTTTCGAATTCAGACCTGTTTATTCTCCCATTGTCAAATAGTTAATTCTAAACAAGTTAATTGTGTGTAGTGACAAATTTTACAGTAAATCTTTTTGTTTCGGAATTTAAAAAGGAAGAGGTGCAAATAAAATGTTTTCCTTATTCCTTCTGATTTGTTTTCCCAAGATTCTTATTTTATTCACTTTAGGATAATGAATCTCAAAAATGTACCCTAATTATTCTTTTTTAATAATTAACCGTGATTTTTCTAAGTTTTCCCTATATTAAGATTTTATTAATACACTACAAGTTATTTATAATTAAAAAATAATATAAAAATCATCCATCCAAAGATTAAAATAAAGAAAAGCATATATCTAATTTTATGATGTAAAACTCATTTTTTTAATAAAACTCCACTTAAAATATACGTTGCCGAGCATAAGTTTGATTAAAGATAAATCCCTTTAATAATTATTGTAAGAAAATACTCTTCTCCGCTTGCATGACTATAATCAAAAAGTATGGCTATTATAAAAACAAATATGCTAGAAGCAATAAATGATATACTCGTTATAGTTACAGGATTCTTCATATTATCTGTATCTTATTTATAAGGAACGATTTCCCCTTAATAACCTTATATTTTGCAGTAGGAAGATTCTTTATTCCAATAAATACAAATAATAATATGCTGTAAAACATTAAAATTATTTTGGCTAAAAAAGTTATGCACTGTAATTTTAACATTTACTAAAGAAAATACATATAATTAACACATTGATTGATTTATGTATAATGTTAATATTGCTAAACTAATTTTATATCATTATTAATAGTTGAATATTCTTTAGTATCATATCCTATTATATTTATGTTGAAATATATAATAATTCATACAAAAAAGATGAATAATATCCTTACTGATTTATTCATACTTCTAAATGTTCAATATACAAGTATCTATTCATCTCTCCTGTGTAATGAACTTCCACATAAAAATAATTTGTATAGACTATCCCAAGATGATCTCTGCTATAATATAGAAAATGCCGGAATAAAATTCAATAATAAAGAAGGTGATATTCTAGAAATTTATTTATAAATCAAAACTATCGCTAAATTACAGGACGGTAGTATAGTAAATCAGTTACTTACTATGAACAAAATCTGTAATGCAAACCTCAATTTATAAAAATATGAAAAAATTAAGTGGATTAAAATTTTCTCAAAATGTAGAATTAATGAATGAAAATGAGATGAAAATGATTCTAGGAGGTGGTGATCATACACAAGATCCAGAGCAAGAGTGTCCTGCTGGAACGGAACTTTGTACTTGTGACGGTAAAAATTATGTATGCAAAAATCCAATGTATTGTATTTGTTCCTAAGGATTAATCTTTTTTATCTTTAAGATCTAGAGAGTAGTCCGTAATTAATTTATGGACTATTCTATTTAATTCAGCAAAAATATTTCATAAATTATGCCCTTTCAAATTTTCTCTCGTCTCATCGGATTTGTAATATGTAATACGAAGACTAATAATTAAGAATCTCTAATCCGCTATAAGAATAACCCCTCTCAGTATATTATTCTTTCATCCTAATCTCAAACTCAATATACTCCTTTCCTTTTTTACAATCTCGGTTTTGCCGTATTGTTCCAACAAGCATTTCTACAAATACAAAACCCCATTGAAAAACTATTGTTAATCAATGGGGTTGTATAAATATTCGTGTGCGCACGGCGAGACTCGAACTCGCACATCCTTACGGAAACTACCCCCTCAAAGTAGCGTGTCTACCAATTTCACCACGTGCGCATGCTTTAAAACAAAAAAATGCGACCTTTGTCACATTTGAGCGAAAGACGGGATTCGAACCCGCGACCCCGACCTTGGCAAGGTCGTGCTCTACCAACTGAGCTACTTTCGCAATTGAGACTGCAAATATAGAGGCAATTTTTATTTTTTCAAAATTTATAATGTCTTTTTTCATACAAATTATGCACGAATCATATCATACCCCTTTTCTGTGTTCCTTTTATGTTGGAAAGCATCTTCCGATCTCTTTTAAGTAATTAACTTTTACATTATCTTAGCCAAATACGAACCTGAATGAACTAATACAACTATTATGAGCACGCTGAATGGAACCATAAATCAAAAGGCAAAGCAAGACGAAATAGTCATGCAGAAGTTGAGAAAGAAAATAATCATAGAAATAATCAGGCGGCGTGCAGCTAGCCCTCATAAGGAGTATGAATTGACCGAAATGGAAGAATGTGAACTCGTGTGTATGTATATAATGGGACAAACATCGGTGGATATCAATAAGATATCAGAGTATATAAAGAGAAACTACTATACTCAATAAATTGCAAAGTTAACCTCAAATATTTATTTAGATCCTTTTTATGAGGAGGAAAACCTATTTTATTTTCAGAAAATTCTTTAATATACTTTCGCCTACGCTACCACTTTTTTCGGGATGAAACTGCGTTGCATAAAAATTTTCCTTATGCATCGCCGCACTGAAGGGATGTATATAATCGGTTACAGCAGCTGTATGTTCGCTAATAGCCACATAATAACTGTGAACAAAATACACAAATTGGTTTTCTAAAGAGATATCAAATAAGTTACTCTTCACATTGGAAATTGTGTTCCATCCCATGTGAGGTACTTTATCCTCATGTTTTTGCGGTACAAATCGTTTGACCTCTGTGTCGAATATATTGAGGCAGTCTACATTCCCTTCCTCTGAGCGAGAACACATAAGTTGCATTCCCAAGCAGATTCCTAACACAGGCTGCTTTAAGTCAGGAATCAGTTTGTCCAGCCCTGTTTGTTGTAAATGTTGCATCGTAGAACTGGCTTCACCTACACCGGGAAAAATTACTTTATCTGCTTTTCTTATCAGTTCTTTGTCTCCTGTAACAACAGCTTCGATGCCAAGTCGCTTAAAAGCATGTTCTACCGAGAATATATTTCCTGCGTTGTATTTAATAATTACTATATTCATTGGTTATAGTCCTAAATGAAAGTTATACGGTTTTATACTGTATATCCGTATTTATTTTGCTAACAACGAATCTATTAACGATACCATTTCGTTGAACTCCTCCATTTTGAAAAGCCTAGTCAACATCACAATTTTACCATCCTTGTCTATAATAACATTTCTGGTGATGCCCGCTTCCCTTTCTGCATAGGTTGCAAATATATCCGCTTTAGGATCAAGTCCGATAGGGTAGGTTACACCTGTTGCTTTCGCAAATTTTAGAACTGTTTCTGCGGGTTCTTCTCTATCAATTCCAAATAGAGCGAAATTTGGGTTGTTTTTATGTTTCTGCCAGATATCTTTTTCTATATGTGGCATTTCTTTTCGGCATACACCACACCAGCTGGCCGTAAATTGTAGCATGACAACTTTCCCTTTGAGAGATGACAGTTTGATTGTCTTTCCCGATGGTAAGCTCATCTCAAAGTCAGGAGCTATATCACCAACTTTTACTTTATATTGATAGTCAATATTATCTTGTGAGAATATATTTACGGATGTAAATAATACAAATAAAATAATTGAAAGCTTTTTCATATTTCTTGTTCTCTTAATTCTTTATTTAATAGAAATCGTCTAAACCAAAACGAGAATGGAAGGGATGCAATTGCTCCTAAGGCATCAGCCAAAAAATCGTACCAATCTCCGCTTCTTCCGGGAAAATATTTACTTTGAAGTATCTCAATCAGGCCTCCATATATAATAGGAACTAATAGTGCGAAAAGGATAAGCTTTAGTATAATAATTTTACCTCGTTTATCGTAGATATAATTAAAAGAAGCTACTCCGGCCAGCCCAAAATACATCAAAAAATGAACAATCTTATCTGTGGGGATAAAAAGACAAAAATCGATCTCGGGAACATCTTTTGGAGCGATAAGGCAACATAAATAAAATATAATAATGGCAACTATTGCCGGTGGCCATGTATACCTGAATATTTTTCTTAACATAGAGTTCCACGTTTATGGGGGCTAAAGATAGATAAAATATTAATTAATGGAGTCATTGAATACCTTCATTTCGCAATTTTTACAATCAAAAAAAAGTCTCAGCCTTGTATTGTTGTACACCAGATAAAAAGGCTCTTTATACGGATGTTTTTCATTGCCTTCTTTAGGACACCAGCCTAATGACTGTTTGATGCAATGACGGGTAAACATTAAAGGAACATCATTCTGAACTTGCTTCTCAAAAGCAGGCTGTGTTACCGCAGACTGATGCTGAACATAAAACTGCTTACTCTTCTCATTCATCACATTTCCGAGATATGTAATATTGGAAACAGGAAAGGCATGAGAGGTCTGTTTATGAGGGATAATATCTTGACGATATCTAATCTTTCGAACAGATAGTAGCTTGTCTATGAGTTGCCTTCTCCATTCCGATAGAACAGAGGCCGGAATAAACCAACTGTTTTCGAAGTCAAAGATTACATCGTTCACCTTAAATATTGTATTACCTGTTTTACTCAGATTGTTCCGTATACTTTCAGTTTGATCTTTTTGAGCAGGTTGCTTTTCTTGTTCAAAGTTGATAATTGCATGATTATCATCCTCATCTCTAATTTGAAGAGAAAAGCCAAATGTTGTTTCTTTTATTATTATTGATATCTCTATTTTACGGTCGGCAGACTTTTTTGATAATAATTTCTCAAACTCATGGTCATAGTTTCTATACACATAAGTTCCCTTTTTTAGTTCGGGAATAGTTGCCGGATATATGGTATCTCCTTCTACACGGTTTACATTAATACCTTCGAGTTCTTTCTTGTTGTTGAAAAAACAAAGTCCGTCTCCGTTATGCAACTTTTTGGTACTATTTATCTTGATATATTTTGTTGTAACCTCAGTTATTTTGCCAATCGGTTCACCTACAGACTTTGGAGAGTCCAGCGACCACATATTATTTGTGCGTTCGTGCAAGAAATACTTTGTAAAGCCTCTGTTAAAACTCTTCTCAAGATTTGGCTCAAATGTGTAACTTGATTTTCCCGTCGATGATCTTATATATTCCGGGTGCCTTTCTATAATATGATCGAGTTTGGTACGATAATAAGAAACAACATTCTTTACATACGAAATATCTTTGAGTCGCCCCTCTATTTTTAAAGAACTCACTCCGGCTTCAAGCAGCTCTTCCAAGTTCTCCGATAAATTGAGATCTTTCATCGATAGAAAATGCTTCTTTGCCATGATCTCTTCTCCTTCGGCATCACTCAAAGTATAAGGTAGGCGACAATATTGGGCGCATGCTCCTTTATTCGCGCTTCGTCCTGATAAAGCCTGACTGAGGTAACACTGCCCGCTATAGCATACACATAATGCTCCATGTACAAAAACTTCGAGAGGTGTGGTGACTTGTACTGCTATGTCGTGTATTTCGTCTATTGTCAACTCACGGGGTAGTACTATTTGTTGAAAACCAGCTTTTTCTAAAAACTTTACTTTGTCAGCCCCTCGGTTATCCATCTGTGTACTTGCATGTAGGGCAATAGGAGGGAGGTTGAGCATCGTAATGCCCATGTCTTGAATAATCAGAGCATCTACCCGGGCATTATTGTATAGCTGCCATATCAGAGCTTCTGTCTCTCTCAGTTCATTATCATTCAGTATTGTGTTGAGAGCTACATATACCTTCCCATTGTACAAATGTGCATATTCAGCCAGAGCCTTAATGTCATCGAGTGTATTGCTGGCAGCAGCCCGTGCACTGAACTTTGGAGCACCTATATATACTGCATCCGCTCCATGATTGATTGCCTCGATACCACATTCAAGGTTCTTGGCAGGCGCGAGTAATTCTATTTTTCGTACTTTAAGCAAGTGATTGTCTTCTTTTATGTTTCTGAATAAAAAGTAACAAAAGTAACACGTTTTTTATTGTTTTTGAGTGTTACCTTTTTGTTGTTGAAACTTTCTTATATATAGATAAATCTATCAAGAGTATCTGCCTTTTATTTTTCATTCATCAAATCAAGATCTCCCATATTTTTGATTTGAGTTTTATCGTATGGAGTTTCTTGATAAACGAAGTAGTTAAGCCAATTATTAAATAATAAATTTCCATGTCCCGACCAACGCACTACGGGAGGATTTGCCGGATTGTCGTTTTTGTAATAATTACTTGGAATTTTTATTGGTAGTCCTTTCTCTGCATCTCTTACGTACTCGTTATTCAACGTGTAAGGAGCATATTCTGAATGACCTGTCAGATAGAACTCACGTCCTCCACGTGACATAACGATGCCTACTCCCGAATCATCAGACTCGGACAATATTTTAAGTCCGCCACTATTTAGTATCTCATCTCTTCTTACCGTAGTATGGCGACTGTGTGGAATATAGAATTCATCATCAAAACCTCTGAATAGTGGAAACTTTTTGTCATGTACTACATGCTTGAATACCCCGAACATTTTTTCGGGAAGAATATATTTATTTATGCCATAAAAGTGATACATGGCCGCCTGAGCCGCCCAGCAAATATAGAGTGTAGATGTAACATGCGTACGTGCCCAGTCGAATATTGCAGATATCTCGGGCCAGTATGTCACTTCTTTAAATTCGTAGAGTTCTACCGGGGCTCCGGTAATAATCATCCCGTCATAGAAGTCATCTTTTACGTCGCTAAAACTTTTATAAAACATCTGCAAATGTTCTTCCGATGTATTTTTTGATACATGTGTTTCGAGCATCAAGAAGTCAACTTCTACTTGTAACGGATTGTTCGACAATAGTCTGATCAGATCCGTTTCGGTCATAATCTTTATCGGCATGAGATTTAGTATGAGTACTCTCAAGGGACGGATGTCTTGTTCGTCAGCCCTTAATTGACTCATAACAAATATATTCTCTTTTTTCAGAATCTCTATAGCCGGAAGATTATTTGGGATATTTACTGGCATTGTCGCTAAGTATAAGTGATTGATAAAATAAGCTGTTGTTTTGTTATGTTAAACGAAGCAAAACTCCCTTATTGATAGTGATACGAGAAGCTCCGTTATTTTTACATAACAAAAGGATATGCATTTATAATGCAAAGTTACAAAAATAACAGTAATATTTATTTTCTATCAAAATTTAGAGAGTATTTCACTTCTGAGTAATAATATAATAGAAAAAGTGTGTTGGCTTTTGAATTTAGCTACAAAAAAAGCGCTATCTGTAAAAGATAGCGCTTCTTGATATTATATCGTTGTTATTATCAACCTACTTCGATGATTAAGAATTTAGTTAAACTCCAGAATCTCTTATAGTCTGTAATTTTGATAACTATAGTTCCTTTTGCATCTTTGTCTAAAGTATAACTGTCTTTAGGGTGATCTGACAAGAGTTTTGCTTTCTTGTCATAAACAGGAATACTGTGAGTATCACGAATGTCAATTCTTATGAACTTACTCTTCTCGATGCTTTCTTTCAAAATCTTAGGAGAAGCAAGGAATCCGCCCGAAACAATTTTAGCTTCTTTAAGTTCTTTGCTTGTGCCGAACATATAATAAGCAGTATTCAACTCCTTGTCTTGTTCTTTAATCTTAGATGCTTGTTCCGCAGTCTGAGACGATAATGTTTCTACATTTGAAGTTAATGATTGTACATCTGTTTGCAATAAAGCTATTTGCTCGTCACGCGCTGATAATGATTTTTGAAGTTCCGAAATAGTGTTAGCTCTTTCTACTAACTCAGAATTCAAACGTTCGATAGTTGCTTTCAAGCCAGACATTTGTCCCGAATTGCTTTTTAGCCTTTTATTTAATTTGTCGATATCAGTTTTGTTCTTTTTCAATATTTCATTGATCATTTCAAAATTGTCTTTGATACGTGTTTTTGTATCATTAGACATTTCCCCTTTAGACTTGGATTCGATAGATAAGAATTTTTCAGCTTCTCTTATTTGTCTGAAATTTTCTTCTACATCGTTAATCAAAGTATTCATTTCCTCCAATTCGCTATTACTTTTGCTCGTAACTTGAAGAAGAGAGTCGCGTTGAGCCTGTAAAGCTTTATATTCATCCGAATTTTTTACGTTACATGATGCTAATGCTAATAAGCATAGACATCCAACTACTAATTTTTTCATAAACTAATATTTAAGTTGTTAGATTTCTTTTTCTATTATAGTTTAAAAATTTATTCTTCTTTACCTGCAAGCACTATAACAAATTCTCCTCTGGGTTCGTTCATTGTATAGTGTAATATTAAGTCTTTGATGCTACCTCTTAAGACTTCTTCATATCTTTTGGAGATTTCGCGACACGTTGCCACATATCGTTCTTCCCCCATATATTCTGCTAATTGTGTTAACGTTTTTAATACCCTATGCGGAGATTCGTATAATACAATAGTCCTTGTTTCTTCGGCCAATACCTTCAAGCGGGTCATTCTCCCTTTTTTCTGAGGTAAAAAGCCCTCGAAACAGAATCTGTCGCAAGGAATGCCCGATGCTACAAGGGCCGGAACAAAAGCCGTTGCTCCCGGCAAACACTCTATATCAATACCCGCTGCAACACATTCTCTGACAATCAAAAATCCCGGATCAGAAATTCCCGGAGTACCCGCGTCTGAGACCAGTGCCATATCTTCGCCTGTATTTATACGTTCTACGATATGAGCTACAGCCTTGTGTTCATTAAATTTGTGATACGATTGCATTTTGTTTTGTATCTCGAAATGCTTCAACAAAATACCTGTTGTTCGGGTATCCTCAGCCAGTATAAGAGACACTTCTTTTAATAGTCTGACTGCCCTGAAAGTCATATCTTCTAAATTACCTACTGGGGTAGGTATAACATATAATTTACCCATTTCCTTTCCTACTGTATACAATACATATCGATTCACAAAGATAGAAAAAAAATGAACCGCTAATTAAAAAACGTAAATAATGTCATTTTGTTGTATTATCAGCTCTTTTGTCCCCTTATTTCTTTTATGGTTTTATTAATTTGTATAACTCATCCCATTTTTCGTATAGAGCTTTCATCGATGGGAGTACGATGTTTGCACCCGCATCGGCTAATATTTTGTCAGGCATTGGTCCTGTGTTTACAGCGATCGTAAAGATGCCTGCGGCAACCGCTGCTTCTACTCCTCTCGGTGCATTTTCTACAACGATAGCTTCGTTTGGTTTCAGGTGTCCGGCTTTTTCCAGCCCCATCAGATAAGGCTCGGGGTGCGGCTTGCCATGTTTCACATCAAAGGCTGTTACCATTCGTTCTTTCTTAAATAATCCCGGGAAATTGTGTTCCAGTTTATCTATCAGGGTCGGTTGTCCCGATCCTGTAACCACGGCACAGATCAAACCCTCGTCATGTACTTTTTTAACGAAGTCGTAAGCGTATGGAATCAGGCTTCCGTCATTGTATTCCGAAAACAGCTCGGTCTTACGCTTATATATTACATTTACTTCATCGTTGGTAGCTTCTCTTCCTTTTTCCCTTTTCATCAGGTGGTTTATTGTATGGCTACCCACCATTCCTTCGTATAGGTAGAATTCTTCGGGCGTACTTGGTATATCAAATTCGTCCATTGTTTCTTTCCACGATTTGGCATGCCATTTCATCGAGTCGTACAGAACTCCGTCCATATCGAAAAGGACAGCTTTGAGATCAAATTCTGAATAATTATGTTTGCTTAGATATTCGTTAAAAGTGGTGATCATGATTTTATTTAGTAAAATATGTGCAAAGATACGTTTTATCGATTTAATTACCTATAATGTGTAAATGTCATAACAAAATCAAAAAATAAAACTTTTTATTTGTTTTTCTGAAAAAATAAAATAACTTTGTCAGCCAATAAAGTAAATATTGAATATGAATTTACATAGTATTATTATTAGTTCACTCATTCTGCTCTGGAGAAATTTAGAGTGAGCATTGCTATGTAGTATAAACGATAAAGAAAAAACTAGAGCCTTTCTCACTGTAAAGTAGATGAGAAAGGCTTTTTTTATGTAGAATAATCAGGATTTAATTAAAAACAGTTATGGACAAGTTATTTATTTTTGACACCACATTGAGAGACGGAGAGCAAGTTCCGGGTTGCCAGTTGAACACAATCGAGAAAATTGAAGTAGCCAAAGCCCTCGAAATGCTCGGTGTTGATGTAATCGAAGCTGGTTTTCCTGTTTCCAGTCCTGTAGATTTCAACTCGGTGGTTGAAATATCCAAGGCTGTTACTTGGCCTACAATCTGTGCTCTTACACGTGCTGTGGAAAAAGATATAGAAGTAGCTGCCGAAGCCTTAAAGTATGCCAAGAAAAAACGTATACATACAGGTATTGGAACTTCGGAATATCATATTAAGCATAAATTTAATTCGACACAAGACGAAATTATAGAAAGGGCTGCTGCTGCTGTCAAATATGCGAAGCGTTTTGTAGAAGACGTTGAATTTTATGCCGAAGATGCGGGTCGTACCGACAATGCTTATCTTGCACGTGTGGTACAAGCCGTAATTAATGCAGGAGCTACTGTCGTAAACATTCCCGATACTACAGGGTACTGTTTGCCCACGGAGTATGGCGCTAAGATAAAATATCTGATTGATCATGTGGATATGAAGAATGCAATTCTTTCTACACACTGTCATCAAGACTTGGGTATGGCTACGGCAAACTCTATAATGGGTGTCTTAAATGGAGCCCGTCAGGTAGAAGTGACAATAAACGGTATTGGTGAGCGTGCAGGTAATACGTCTTTGGAAGAGGTTGTTATGGCTATTCATAGTCATAAAGAATTGAAAATTGAGACAAATATCAATACGCAGAAGATATATCCAACCAGTCGCTTGGTTTCTAATCTGATGAATATGCCTGTTCAGCCAAACAAGGCTGTGGTAGGGCGTAATGCCTTTGCTCATTCATCGGGTATTCATCAGGATGGAGTTCTGAAACATCTTTCTACTTATGAGATTATCGACCCTAAAGACGTCGGTATTGATGATAACGCCATCGTTTTAACTGCCAGAAGTGGGCGTGCCGCATTGAAAAATAGACTAAATTTGCTTGGCATAGAAGTCGATGATGATACATTAGCAGAATATTATCAACGCTTTCTTGACTTGGCTGATAGGAAGAAAGATATTACCGATGAGGATATCCTGATCTTAGCCGGTAGAGAAACGGATAAAATGCATCGTATCAAGTTGGATTATCTACAGGTGATTTCAGGGCTAGGAATACGCAATGTGGCAAATGTAGGGCTTGATATTGCCGGCGAAAAATTTGAAGCCTCGGCTTCCGGTAATGGGCCAGTAGATGCTGCCATAAAAGCGATTAAGCAAATCATACGACGTCAGATGGTTATTGAAGAATTTTTGATTCAGGCAATAAACAGAGGCAGCGATGATATCGGAAAAGTACATATGCAGGTAGAGCACGAAGGAGTAAACTATTACGGCTTTTCTGCAAATACTGATATTGTAACCGCTTCGGCGGAGGCGTTTATAAATGCAGTAAACAAATTTGTAAAGTAAAAAAGATACAGACAAAGTCAAAATAGATGGAGCCCCAAAAATACCAATATATAGACAGCTTGAGAGGAATAGCGATTCTTTTGGTTGTACTTGTTCATGTTGGTATAGTTTTGGATAATATGATCGATTATTTTCCGAAAGATAGCCTTTTGTTGTCGATAATAGGGAATGGAGCATATGGCGTGCAGCTATTCCTTATTGTAAGTGCATATACATTGACCATGTCGCATTACAATAGACTGGATGAGCCACACAAAAACCGGAATTTCTTTATTCGTCGTTTTTTCAGGATAGCACCTATGTATTATATAGCTATTATTTATTTTACATTGGATAAGTACCTACAATTCAATTTTGTAAATCCTGATTTTTCGGCAATACCAATTCGGTCTATGTTGAGTAACGTTTTCTTTACCAATGCACTTATCCCTGAGCATACCAATAATTATGTGCCTGGAGGATGGTCGGTATCGGTGGAGTTTTTGTTTTACTTTATGCTACCGTTTATATGCAGTAAAATAAAAACAGTAAATGCTGCTCTACTATTGTTTCTGTCTACTTTGACATTAGCGTTGATTATTGATCCTTTCATCAAGACGAATACAATATATCCATATTTCCATGAATATAATTTCTTTGTTCAACTGCCGGTATTCCCATTAGGGATATTAGCTTATTTCTTTTTAAATAGAGAACAACATGAAATAAAACCTTTTACATGGGTGTACCTCTTGGGAATGATGATTGTATTTTGTTATATATCAGTTCCGAAGCATATTATGTTTAGTCTTGTGTTTGTATTATTACTCATTATTCAGGCTAGATATAGCTTCAAGCTATTCTCTAATCGCTTTCTGGCAGAGGTCGGAAAAGTAAGTTTCAGCATGTATCTTTTGCATTTTGCCGTTGTGTATCTTTTTAATAGATTTGGTTTTTACCGAATTATAGAGGTTACTGATTTTACAACATCGCTTCTTAATTTTCTATTGATGTATATTGTTGTTGCGGGGGTGGCTTTTGCTATATCCAGTATAACATATAGGGTAATTGAAGTGCCGGGGCAAAATCTAGGTAAGAGACTAATTAAAAAATTGTCTTTGGATTCTATTTCTCATACTAAAGCAGTAAATGGAAACTAAAAAATATGGATATATTGACAGCCTTCGCGGAATGGCTATATTGATGGTTATTCTGGTTCATATTCCTTTTCAGAAGGGAGTCGTTCCATTATGTCGTAAATTTACTTCTAACGAATACTTCCGTCGACCAAGTATATTGTCTTATTTAGTTCTAATAATTCTTATCTATTGTTATATTGCTATAAATTATGACTTTTTAGATAGATCTGCAACATTTTACTTTATATTAGCATATTTGTATATATTCACATCGGGCTTATATGCTCGGTTTTTACTCATAAATTTATTGAAGTTCCGGGACAAAACTTGGGACGAAAAATTATTCAAAAGTTGAATCAACAAAAATAAACTTGAAAAATGAAAACTCTATTCGACAAAATCTGGGATGCACATGTGGTTTCATCCGTTGAAAATGGCCCCACACAATTGTATATAGATCGCCATTTTTGTCATGAGGTTACAAGTCCTCAGGCATTTAATGGACTTAGGGCGAGGGGGCTGAAAGTCTACCGTCCCGAAAAAACAACGATAACGGCCGACCATAATACGCCGACTATCAATCAGGATCAGCCAGTAAAAGATCCTATATCGAGAAATCAGCTGGATACATTGTCTAAAAATGCACAGGATTTTGGCATTCAGTTGTTTTATCCTTTGGGACATCAAAAAAATGGAGTAGTACACATTATAGGGCCGGAAAACGGATTTACTCAACCCGGAATGACTATTGTGTGCGGAGATAGCCATACTTCTACACATGGTGCTTTTGGTGCTATTGCATTTGGTATTGGTACCAGCGAAGTAGAAATGGTTTTGGCTACGCAGTGTATTCTTCAGACACGTCCGAAGACAATGCGCATCACATTCAACGGCAAATTGGGTGAAGGTGTTTCAGCTAAAGATTTAGCTCTATATATGATCTCTAAGTTGACTACCGGCGGTGCTACCGGTTATTTCGTAGAGTATGCGGGTGAGGCTATTCGCAACATGTCTATGGAAGAGCGTATGACACTCTGTAACCTAAGTATCGAGATGGGTGCTCGTGGAGGATTGGTTGCTCCCGATGAGACTACTTTCTCTTATGTGAAAGGTCGTGAATTTGCACCTAAAGGAGAAGAGTGGGATAAGGCATTAGCATATTGGAAAACATTAAAGACTGACGACGGTGCGAAATTTGATAAAGAGTTGACATTCGATGCCGCAGATATCAAGCCAATGATTACTTACGGAACTAATCCGGGTATGGGTATGGGTATTGATGAATCGATCCCTACATTGGATGAAATAGATGAGGCCGGACGTATTTCTTTCCAGAAGTCTATGGATTATATGGGATTCAAACCCGGAGAAAAGGTAGAAGGCAAATCAATAGATTATGTATTTCTTGGTAGTTGTACCAATGGACGTATCGAAGATTTCCGTGTATTTGCAAACTTTGTAAAAGGGAAGAAAAAGGCTGATAATGTAATCGCTTGGTTAGTTCCGGGAAGTTGGAAAGTAGAACAACAGATCAAAGATGAAGGACTGTATGATATTCTTAAAGAGGCAGGCTTTGAACTTCGCCAACCGGGTTGTTCGGCATGTCTTGCGATGAACGATGATAAGGTGCCTGCAGGTAAATATGCGGTGTCTACATCAAATCGTAACTTTGAAGGGCGTCAGGGTCCGGGTGCTCGTACTATTCTTGCCGGTCCGCTTGTGGCTGCTGCCGCTGCTGTGACAGGAAAGATTACAGATCCTCGTAACTTCTGATTTGTTAGACTAACCGAGGCAAATGATTCCTTATTAAAAGGATTTCTTTACATCGATTAGACTGATAAGCAACAATAAAAATATTCTTTCATTATACATATAAATAACAATGGAAAAATTTCAAACACTTACATCAACATACGTTCCACTTCCTATTGAGAATGTGGATACAGACCAAATTATACCGGCTCGCTTTTTGAAGGCGACAGATAAAGAAGGTTTTGGTGATAATCTTTTTGCCGATTGGCGTTACAATAAAGACGGAAGTCCCAAAGCCGATTTTGTGCTCAACAATCCTACATATAGCGGAGAGATACTTGTTGCCGGAAAGAATTTCGGTAGCGGTTCCAGTCGCGAGCATGCAGCGTGGGCTGTTGCCGGATATGGATTCAAAGCTGTTGTTTCAAGCTTCTTTGCGGATATTTTTAGAAACAATTCACTAAACAATGGAGTACTTCCCGTTGTGGTTACACCTGAGTTTCTTTCCGAAATATTTGCTTGTGTAAATGCTGATCCAAAAGCCACATTGACAATCAATCTGGAAGAACAAACCATAACAAACAATGTTACGGGGAAAACAGAAAGTTTTGAAATCAACCCTTACAAGAAAGAATGTTTATTGAAGGGACTTGATGATATCGACTATCTGTTATCTAAAAAAGAATTGACAGAAAAGTACGAAACGGAACGTCCTTTATAATTTTATAATAATGTAGTAAGCAGCTATCTGCGATTAGATTATGTCTGTCATCATTGTTGAAATGCTAAATGGTTCTGAATAAGAAGAGATATATCCCCAAATGAAAAAAGGTATTTATATATTCATTTTTATTATGGCTTCTGTGAATATTTATTCTCAGAATATCTTAACTCCTGTATCGTTTGAGCAAGTGACTCTTACCGATAATTTCTGGAACAATAGGATGAGGATCCAAAAAGAAGTATTGGTTCCTGTGGCATTCGAACGGACAGAAATTGCCGTAGAAGATCTTCGACGCACAGCGAATTATCTGAAAGGGATCGAAGGACCTTTACCATCTGATAGCAGATTCAGCACTTCCGACTTGTTTAAGGTTATCGAGGGTGCGGCCTATCTCTTAAAGATGGAGCGTGATCCAAAATTAGAAAAGCAGATAGATGATATCGCAGATATTATAGCTCAGGCTCAACAACCCGACGGCTATTTATACCCTCCTCATATTACGGGGTCTTATAAGGCCGCACCATTGTGGGGTGGCGCAGGAATGGGCGATAAGCCTTATTCGTGGGTAGTGCACAGCCATGAGTTGTACAACATGGGGCATCTATACGAGGCTGCGGCTGCATACTATCAGGCTACCGGCAAAAAGAACCTGCTGGATATTGCGACTAAGAGTGCTAAACATATAAATAAGGTCTTCTTTGAAGGGGATTCGAATTACAATGGAGGTAAGCCTGTTAACCAAGCTCCCGGGCATGAAGAAATAGAAATCGCATTGGTGAAGCTTTATCGTGTGACCGGAGATCCGCTATATCTCAATATGGCGAAAAAGTTTATCGACATACGAGGTGTAACTTATGTGCCCGACGGAAAAGGAACCATGTCGCCCGAATATGCACAGCAGCATGCGCCTGTACGTAAGCAGGATAAAGCAGTAGGACATGCCGTGCGTGCGGTTTATCTTTATTCGGGTATGTCTGATGTAGGTACATTGACGGGAGATACAACTCTCCCGCCTGCTTTGGATAAGATCTGGGGCAATATTGTGGACACACGGATGCATATCACAGGTGGGCTGGGGGCTATACATGGCATTGAAGGCTTTGGCCCTGAATATGAATTGCCAAATAAGGAAGCATATAATGAAACGTGCGCCGCTGTAGGCAATGTATTCTTTAACCATCGTATGTTCCTTCTCGAAAAGGATGGGAAATACATGGATGTTGCCGAAGTGTCACTCTTGAACAATGTTCTAGCGGGAGTAAATCTTGAAGGAAACAAGTTTTTCTATGTTAATCCTCTTGCCTCTGATGGTACGGTCGATCGTTCATATTGGTTTGGAACTGCTTGTTGCCCTACAAATTTGGCGAGGCTTATTCCTCAAATTTCGGGTTTGATGTATGCGCATACCGATAATGAAATTTATTGTTCTTTCTACACCGGAAGTAAAGTAGATTTTGCTCTTACATCCGGAAAAGTAGCACTAGAGCAAAAAACGAATTATCCGTTCGATGAAAGTATCCTATTAACTGTAAATCCCGAAAAGAATGATCAGACATTTTCAATAAAAATGCGAATTCCTACGTGGGTCGGTTCTCAGTTTGTCCCTGGTAAATTGTATAGCTATGTTGATAATAATTCGAAAGCGTGGGAACTATATATAAACGATAAGAAGGTCGGAAATTTATCTTTTAAAAAAGGTGAAGTTTCTCTTGACAAAGGTTTTGTTTCTATCTCCAGAAAATGGAAGAAAGGAGATAAAGTAGAGCTTAAACTACCTATGCCTGTTCGTTATTCACATGCTATAAAGGAAGTGAAAGCAGACAATGACAGGGTAGCTATCTCCAGAGGTCCGTTAGTATATTGTGCAGAGGGTATTGATAATACTGAAGATGTGAACAGGTATTATCTGACTAAAGTTTCAACAGATGCTAAGGTACAGAGAGATGATACAGGAATATTGAAGGGGATAGACCTAATAAAAAATGTTTCGGCAGACTATATAGATGTAAAAGGCAATATTCATCAGACTTCACTGAATCTTATTCCATATTATGCATGGAACAATCGAGGAGTTTCGACAATGAATATTTGGTTTGCTGAGAATCAAAAGAAAGTGCGTGAAAGCGTTGCGATTCTTCCTGTAGCGATAAAAGATATAAAAGCGACTTATACAAACGAAGGCGAAAATGTATTCTCTATTGTTAACGGAAAGCATCCGAAGAGTTCTAAGGATACAGAAATAAATAGATGGACTTCTTGGAACAAAAAGGGGGAAAAGCAAAGCATCGATTTCACTTTCGAGAAGCCTACTGATATAAAAGCCTTTTCGGTTTATTGGTATGAAGACAACGGCGGAGTTCGTTTGCCGGATGTTTGGAACCTGGAGTATAAAGATGATAGTGGTTCTTGGAAGCCATTCCCATTATACAGTACCGATTCATATAGTTTGCTCAAAGATCAATTTAATCTTGTGCATTCTGATGGAGATTCTTTTGTTGTAGAAAGTATCAGATTGAATATAACGCCAAAAGCCGACAGTGCGGTTGGTGTCTTGCAAGTGCGGTTTGATATTAAGTAATTAAGAAAATTAAAGATTACCATGATAGAAATAATGGACACAACCCTGAGAGACGGCGAACAAACATCGAGTGTTTCGTTTTCGGCTCAGGAGAAGATGAGTATAGCTCACTTGTTGCTGGTCGATCTCGGCGTAAATCGTATCGAGGTAGCATCGGCTCGTGTTTCGAATGGTGAGTTTGAAACTGTAAAAAAAATCGCTAATTGGGCTAAATCCGCAGGATATATAGATAATATTGAGATATTAGGATTTATTGATAAAGGGGCTTCGCTCAATTGGATAAAAGACACAGGATGTAAAACTATAAACCTGTTGACAAAAGGTTCGTATAAGCATGTGACCGAACAGCTGCGCAAAACACCCGAACAGCATCTTGATGATATTAAGGCTGAGGTGGAATTGGCTCAAAAGTTGGGTATCACAGTCAATGTATATCTCGAAGATTGGTCTAACGGAATCGTGAAATCTGAAGATTACGTCTATTATATGATGGATGGAATGAAGGATTTGCCGATAAAGCGATTTATGCTTCCCGATACCTTAGGGGTATTGAACCCACATAGCGTATGGCGCTGTTGTCGCCGGATGATAAACCGTTATAGAGACCTTCATTTTGACTTTCATGCTCATAACGACTATGATCTTGCTGTGGCGAATACAATGGTGGCAGCAGAAGTGGGAGTGAGAGGCGTGCATCTGACGATGAATGGACTCGGCGAACGAGCAGGAAATGCTTCCCTGGCCAGTGTGATTGCAGTTTTTCACGACCAATTGAAATTAAAAACTTCAATAAAAGAAGAAAATATAAATAGGGTCAGCCGTGTAGTAGAGTCTTACTCGGGACAGGTAATCTCCGCTAATCAGCCAATTGTCGGAGACAATGTTTTCACACAGTGTGCCGGAATACATGCTGATGGTGATAACAAGAATAACTTGTACTATAACGATTTGTTTCCGGAACGTTTTGGTCGTGTTCGTGAATATGCATTAGGTAAATTGTCTGGTAAGTCTAATATCCGAAAGAATATTGAGGCTTTGGGTATTGAACTCGACGAGGATGATATGACTAAAGTGACAAACCGAGTGATAGAATTAGGTGATAAAAAAGAAATTATTACGCAAGACGATCTGCCATATATCATTTCGGATGTGTTGAAAAACAACGAGAAGGAAAGAAAAATCAAGATATTGTCGTTTGCATTTTTATTGACAAAGGGCTTGCGTCCTACAGCTACGGTAAAAGTAGAAATTGAAGGGCAGGAACACGAATGGACTGCACCGGGGGACGGACAGTATCATGCTTTTTCGAAAGCTTTGTATAAGATATACTCACGTTTGGGTAAGCCTACCCCTACGTTAGTGAACTATGCTGTTTATATACCACCCGGCGGGCGTACCGATGCTTTGGTGCAAACGGTAATTACGTGGGAATTTAATGGTAAGACTTTCAAGACAAGAGGTCTTGATGCCGACCAGACAGAAGCAGCGGTAAAGGCTACCGAAAAGATGCTGAATATGATCGAAGATCTGTAAGTGACTTTTCTGCAAATGAAAGAAGAGCCGTTGAATGGGTTGATATAGCAAAAGGTATCGGGATAATGTGTATTGCTATGGGGCATATTGTTTCAATACCAGATGCTTGTTACAAGATAATATATCTGTTTCATATGCCTCTTTTCTTTATTGCTTTTATCGTATCTTTAATAGATTTGAAATTACGCAGGTACTTTTTTAGGAAAATATAAGAATAAACAGATTCAAAAATAATTACAATTTTAAAATATAGATTGATGAAATTAAACATTGCAGTGCTCCCTGGAGACGGAATAGGGCCTGAAATTATAGAACAGGCATTGAGAGTGACAGAAGTAGTTTGTGAAAAATTTGGTCACGAACTTTCTTATGAATATGGTATTGTTGGAGCTTCGGCAATCGATCAGGTCGGTAATCCATATCCTGATGGAACGCACGAATTGTGTATGGCTTCTGATGCTGTGCTGTTTGGTGCAATCGGAGATCCTAAATATGACAACAACCCTTCAGCAAAAGTACGTCCCGAACAAGGACTTTTGGCTATGCGAAAAAAGTTGGGATTGTATGCTAACCTTCGTCCTGTAAGTACGTTTCCTACACTAGTACATAAATCGCCCCTTCGTTCCGATTTGGTAGACGGTGCTGATTTTATGTGTGTGCGTGAATTAACGGGAGGTATGTATTTTGGTCGCCCACAAGGACGTAGCGAAGACGGAGATACTGCTTATGATACTTGCGTATACACTCGTGAAGAAGTAGAGCGTATACTTCATCTTTCATATAAATATGCTCAGATGCGTCGCAAAAAAGTGACGGTGGTGGATAAAGCGAATGTATTGGCTACTTCTCGTCTATGGAGGCAGGTTGCTCAGGAAATTGAAAAACAATATCCTGATGTGGAAACCGAATATATGTTTGTAGACAATGCTGCTATGCAGATTATTCAATGGCCTAAGCGTTTTGATGTACTTGTTACAGAAAACTTGTTTGGAGATATACTTACCGATGAGGCTTCTGTGATTACCGGATCGTTAGGTATGTTGCCATCGGCATCTATTGGTATTCACACATCTGTGTTTGAACCGATACATGGTTCGTATCCTCAGGCAGCAGGCAAAAATATCGCAAATCCATTAGCCACTATTCTTTCGGCAGCAATGATGTTCGAATATGCATTCGAACTGAAAGAAGAAGGTAAACTGATTCGTGATGCTGTTAATGCATCTATGGATGCAGGAGTAGTAACTGAGGATATTGCATCGAAAGAAGGAAAAGCTTATTCTACATCGCAAGTAGGCGACTGGATTGTAAATTATTTGAAGGGATAAATTTTTTTCTATGATATTGTGAAGAGGCTGTTCGTTGCGTACAGCCTCTTTTCGTCTTTATCTCAATAGTGATATGCCTGATAGGTTACTTTCAATGGGCTCTTTCCATTTAATATTTGCATATTGTAGTCTTCTACAAAATATTACTTTCATAAACATTAGGAAAAAAGATGTAAAATATTTATCTTTGCACCGCTTTTATAAGCCCGTACGTGTGATGGGAATAAGGAAGCAATCCTTAATTTGAGTAACACAATTTAAAATTAAAAGATGAAAACGTTTGAATTAAAAGGAGAAGCCAGAACAGATCTTGGCAAAAAAGCGACAAAAGCATTTCGCAAAGAAGACAAAATCCCTGCTGTAATTTATGGTGGAGATCAAACTGAAGCAATTGCTTTTACTGTTACAAACAGCGATGTTCGCAAACTTGTTTATACTCCTGAGATTTTCCTTGTAAACCTAACAATAGGAAAAGACAGCTATAAAGCTATATTGAAAGATGTACAGGTACACCCGGTAACAGATGCTATCTTGCACCTTGACTTCCTTCATGTATTTGAAGGCAAACCAATTGTAATGGACGTTCCTGTTATTTTGGACGGACTTGCAGAAGGTGTAAAAGCAGGGGGTAAACTTTCGCTTGACTTGCGTAAGATTAAAGTAAAAGCTCTTTACGATAAGATCCCTGAGAAAGTACACGTTGACGTAACAAGCCTTGCTCTTGGAAAATCTATCCAGGTAGGTGAACTACACTTCGAAGGACTTGAACTGTTAAATGCTAAAAATGCCGTTGTTTGTCGCGTTCAATTGACTCGTGCTGCAAGAGGTCTTGCTGCTAAAAACGGCTAATAATAGGATATATTGAATGAAATACTTGATTGCCGGCCTCGGTAATATTGGTAGAGAATACGAATATACCCGCCACAATATAGGATTCAGAGTATTGGACGCTTTAGCTAAAGCGTCCAATATTGTTTTTGCTGACAGGCGTTATGGCTTTGTGTCTGAACTAAAGGTCAAAGGACGTACTCTTATTCTGCTAAAGCCATCTACTTTTATGAATCTTAGCGGAAATGCTGTTCGTTATTGGCTAAACCAAGAAAAGATACCGATTGAGAATCTTTTGGTAGTTGTAGATGATCTTGCTTTGCCTTTTGGTTCTTTACGCCTCAAAGGAAAAGGCAGTAGTGCCGGACATAACGGACTGGGTAATATACAATCTGTACTAGGAACACAAGATTATGCCCGCTTACGGTTTGGTATAGGTAACGAATTTTCTCGGGGTGGTCAAGTTGGCTATGTGCTCGATAATTTCAGTGACGAAGAGGAAAAAGAGCTTCCTGTGAAACTGGAGACCTGTGGCGAAATAATCAAAAGCTTTTGTCTGGCAGGTATCAACAATACCATGAACCAATACAATAATAAATAAAACCAAAGAAGTTAGAAACGAATATCTTTTGTATCTAATATATAACTTTGATAAATGATGTGAAGCCGGTCTTGTTTGCGGACATATTGGCAAAATTCTGATTTTATTATGAAAGAACCTAAAAACGAAGTACGTATAGACAAATGGCTGTGGGCTGTTCGTCTTTTCAAAACTCGTTCTATAGCAATAGAAGCATGTAAAAAAGGACGTATCTCGATCAAAGGAGTTACTATAAAACCCTCTCGATCAATTAAGGTAGGTGATGTGATAGAAGTGCGACGTCCTCCGGTTACTTATTCCTTTGAAGTCCTCAACCTTTCCGAAAACAGAATGGGAGCGAAGCTTGTGCCCGAATTTATGAAAGATGTGACTTCACCATCTCAACTTGAAATATTGGAAATGTCTAAGGTGAGTGGCTTTGTCGATAGAGCTAGAGGAACGGGGCGGCCAACAAAAAAAGACCGTCGGGAGTTAGATCAGTTTACAGAGGATTACTCCTTCTTTGATGATTGGGATTTGGAAGATTAAAAGCAGAAATTATTGTTCGAAACTTATTCCTTGCAGAACACACTCTTATGAAATAGTAATTCATTATACCATCAAAAACTTTCTTATTTATATTTGTTCTTATTTATAATTCTATATCTTTGTTACCATAATTGGTGTTATATATTCGAAGTCTTGGATATATAATGAAAAGGGAATCAGGTGTAAATCCTGAACAGTCGCGCTGCTGTAAGCTTCGCTAAACGTTTATACAAATCCTCAAAGCCACTGTTTTTCATAAACGGGAAGGTCGTATAAAACGGAAGTAAGTCAGAAGACCTGCCAAAAAAATAAATTTCATCTTTCGCGAAAAAAGATAGAAAGCTCAAGAGATTTTTCTCTGATTATAGAAAATTGATTTTGGTTGAAGTATTTATACTATGATCTCTTGCAATGTCATATTTCGGTATCTGCAAATGAGGTTGTATATTTTAAATAAACCTTCTCCTGATCTTATTATATATTCAATAACAATAAAAACTTACAACAATGAAAAAGATATGTCAAAGATGTTCGGCCGCTTTCAGCTGTAGAGAAGATCGCGTAGAATTGTGTAGCTGCCGTAGAGTTTCTTTAGTTTCAGGGGTGCGCGATTATATAAAAGATAACTATAGTGACTGCCTTTGTCCTAAGTGTTTAAGCGAAACAAATACTTACTTTTTTGCCTTTGATGTTAATCCTAAATTCATAAAAGACAAAAAATAAAGTATTTATAAGCAACACCAATACAAGGTAATAGCAAAAACTTATTTTTAATTTACAATTTATTATAAATTTAGTCTTTAATTCGTTTAATTGTATAGGTAAGTTTCCTTAAATTTGATGTTGGAAAACAACGCAGTTTGAATGTTTTCAAATCAAGTATTGAAGTTTGCAATCTCCTGTCACAAATGGAGATAGGAGATTGCAAATCGATATCGAACCGGATAGAAATAATAACTATAATAAATAAAATTAAACATGTTACAAGAGTTTACTTTAGGCGAAGGAAAGGCGATTATCAATTTCACTCTTAAGTTTTGCGACACGAGGCAAAAAATATTAAATAGTTACGGTTTTCATCGGGTTATTGAAGCTTTTATACAAAGATTGAAAAAGAATGATGTCATTATTTACGATTATTATATCAAAGAATTCAAGACTGACGAAGAATTTCAAAAAACACTAATAGAAGCATTCAAGCTACTTACAGTATGTAATCCCGATGAGGTGCAAAATGTACATAACAAGTATGCTATCTTCTTCAACGATAAAGATTTATTTATAGAGCTTATAGAGCTTCTCTATGGCTTCTGGCGCAGAATGGAACGTTATACTATAGTGCATAACAATTCCATCAGCAGCGGGTTGCAAAGTGTACGTTTTTTGCATGCCAACGAGTTGTTCAATGAATTGGTACTTTCTATCTACCGCCGCATTCAAGAAACCGTAATGGGGTATCAGCATCTTGTGTATCGCCAGCTTACCGCAGGTGCAAATGCAGGGTTAACTCTTAGTGACATTACTTGGAACTGCCCAATAGAATACAATGGGTTGACTTCTATTCCATTCATTACTTCTGTTATGTTTAAACCTCCGTTTATTTCGTATACAAAAAGAAATACACGCGACGGCATTTTTCAAGAACATACAACAAATCCGGTAGAAAATATTATTCTGAATGAAGATGACTGGTTCTTATTTCCTGCTAAAGTAGGGAATATGCTGACCTTTGTTTATTTCCACAAGGACTATATGGTTCACGGATTTGCCTTGTCCAATCTTTTTGAACTAGCTAAAGCCGGTGAATATATCGGTAAAAAACCCGATATAATATACGTGTTCGGATATCCTGATGGAATAGAAGAGAAACGTACTTTCTACTATAAGGATAAGAAAAATGATATTCTTATCGGTTACGCTAATCATTGCGACGATATCGACTATTTTGGCTATATGAAAAAAATGCTTCTTACACTTCATAACGTGAAGCAAATGGAGCAAGGGCGATTGCCGCTACACGGAGCTATGGTAAACATATTACTCAAGAATGGTACAGAAGCCAATATCGTTATTATAGGAGATAGTGGTGCCGGAAAATCTGAAAGTTTGGAAGCTTTCCGTACGCTTAATGAGAAATATATACGTCATATGCGTATCGTATTTGATGATATGGGTTACCTCAAAAAAGAAGAAGATGGTACGATTAAGGGGTATGGAACCGAAATCGGAGCATTTGTCCGTATCGATGACCTTGATCCTATGTATGCCTTCCAACAGTTAGAGAGAGGTATCTATTCTAATCCTGACAAAATAAATGCTCGCATTACAATTCCTGCTGCAACTTACGATGTTATCTCTAAAGGATATAAAGTAGATTATATCTTGTATGCGAATAACTATACTGAATCTGCTCAGAAGATTGAGTTTTTTGATAATCTCGACGAAGCGATTAAAATATTCGAAGCCGGAGCCCGCAAAGCAAAAGGTACTACGACCGAAAATGGTTTGGTAACATCTTATTTTGCCAATCCTTTTGGCCCTGTACAAGAAAAGGAGCTTGCAGGCAAGCTGATCAAAGAATTCTTTAATGATATGAATAACAATGGTGTAAAAATAGGAGAGATATACACCTCACTTGCTATTGACGGACATACGAAGGATGGACCTCAATTGGCAGCAGAAGAGTTGTTTACAATGATAAATAATGATTAAGTGGAGTGGAGATGAGTTAAGTATTAGCTCGTCTCTTTCTTCGATAAAATTTGCCTGACTACTCAACGCTTACTTAAACTTTTGATAATGTATGGCGTTAAATATTATAACGGAGAAAAATACAACTAATAATTAGAATAAACCTATGAACAATATGCAACAATCCTTGATGCACGACAATATCAAGATGCTTGGCCACTTGCTCGGAAAAACGATCAATGAGGCGAAAGGACAAGATATGGTCGACCTCATAGAAACAATCCGCAGGCTATCTAAAGCATCACACTCGGGTGATATTGAAGCACATAAATCGTTGGTTAAGACATTGCAAAATCTTAGGGATGAGGAGTTCTTGCCTGTAGCACGTTCTTTCAACCAGTTTCTTAACCTTACAAATACGGCAGAACAATATAATAGTATCTCTCCCCACGCACAAGGGGCTGAGAACCCGGTTAATTTTTCTGCAGTATATGAAAAGCTTAAAGCCGCTAACTATAGCGATAGCGATATAATCAAAGCAATAGAAGATATATCTATCGATTTGGTTTTAACAGCTCACCCTACAGAAATAAATAGACGCTCGTTGATCAATAATCTGAATCAAGTAGATCAATGCCTCAAGCTACTGGATCATGATGATTTGATCGAACATCAGAAAGTACAAATATTGCGCAGGCTCAAACAACTGATCGCTCAATATTGGTATACTGATGAAATTCGTCAGAATCGTCCGACCCCCAACGAAGAAGCAAAATGGGGATACGATGTAGTAGAGAATAGCCTTTGGGCTGCTGTACCAGCTTACATTCGTGAACTAGACGAGCAAATAAGAAATACACTCGCATATCGTATTCCGATCGATGCCCGTCCTATACATTTCTCATCATGGATGGGGGGTGACCGTGACGGGAATCCGAATGTGACAGCCAAAGTTACACATGATGTACTACTTGATAGCCGCCGCCGTGCTGCAACTCTTTTCTTATCAGATATAGAAATACTGGTGAAGGAACTGTCAATGGCAACCTGTACGCTCGAATTCAGAAATTACATAGGAAACTATGAAGTACAAGAGCCGTATCGTGAGCTAATGAAAAAGCTGCGTACACAGCTTCGTAATACTATAGCTTATCTTGATGCCCGTATAGCAGGTAAAAATCCTGAACTAACAGAGGATATTCTCTACTATAATGAGCAATTATGGGAACCTTTGCATGAATCTTATAAGTCGTTAGTGGCTTGCAAGATGGATATTATAGCCGATGATAAGCTATTGGATACTATGCGCAGGGTTAAATGTTTTGGGCTTACTCTTGTACAAATAGATGTTCGTCAGGAAAGTACAATTCATACCGAAACTATTTCAGAAATTACCCGTTATTTAGGATTGGGAGATTATGAAACGTGGTCGGAAGATGAGAAGCAAGCTTTTCTCATCAGAGAGCTAAATTCAAAACGTCCTTTGCTTCCAAAAAATTGGGAGCCAAGTCCTCAAACGAAAGAAGTGCTGCAAACATGCAAAGTTATAGCAGAAACTCCTGAAGGGGTAATACCTACCTACATTATATCGATGACACGTACTCCGTCCGATATATTGGCGGTTTATTTGTTGTTGAAAGAAGCTGAGTGTCCTTATATATTACCCGTAACACCATTGTTTGAAACACTGAATGACCTCAATAATGCCAATGGTATTATGCAGCAATTGTTTAATATTAGTTGGTACAGAGGCGTTATCAAGAGCAAACAAATGATAATGATCGGTTACTCTGACTCAGCCAAAGACGCAGGCTCTATTGCTGCCGGATGGGCACAATACAGTGCACAAGAAGCATTGATCAAGAGCTGTCAAGAAGCGGGAGTATGCTTGACCTTATTCCATGGACGTGGAGGTACTGTCGGACGTGGTGGCGGACCTGCCAAAGTCGCTCTTTTCTCTCAGCCTCCGGGCTCATTAAAGGGTGGTTTGCGTGTAACAGAACAGGGCGAAATGATCCGCTTCAAATTAGGTATACCCGATCTGGCTATAAAAACGCTGGCTTTATATACTGATGCAATCTTAGAAGCTAACTTACTTCCGCCACCTGCACCAAAACAGGAGTGGAGAGATCTTATGAACAAGATGTCGGATATTTCTTGTACTATATATCAAGATACTGTACACAGGAATCCTGACTTTATACCGTATTTTTATCAGGCAACCCCTGAGGCCGAGCTTGCTCGTTTGCCATTAGGTTCGCGACCTGCAAAACGTCGTCCCAATGGTGGCGTTGAAAGTTTGCGTGCCATTCCTTGGATATTTGGATGGACACAAAACAGGTTAATGCTTCCGGCATGGCTTGGAGCGGGAGAGGCCCTTCAGCAAGTTATAGATGAAGGGAATGTCGAGATATTAAAAACCATGTACAAAGATTGGCCTTTCTTCGGAACCAGAATTAATATGTTGGAAATGGTATTTGCCAAAGCAGACCCTCGTATATCGGCATATTATGACGAACGGTTAGTGGAAGACAGGTTGCAAGATTTAGGGAAAAGGCTTAGAGCACAGTTAGAGGGCGCAATAAAATCTACATTGAGAATATCTCAGGATGAATACTTGATGGAGAGCCTACCCGATATAGCAGAGAATATTGCAATGCGAAATATATATACCAATCCGTTGAATCTGTTGCAGGTAGAATTGCTTCATCGTTCGAGACAAGATAGTGAGCATTCTCCCGAACTGGAACTGGCACTGATGATCACAATATCGGGTATTGCCGCCGGAATGCGAAACACAGGATGATAACATTGTGATAAAATATATAGATTGTAAAAGCTCATAAAAATCAAAATATTTTTATTCGTAGAAAATGCTTAATCCATGTTTAAAAATTTGATCTTTATGGGTTTTTACTTTAATTTCGTATAGATAAATAATTATATCATGCAATATAAAATAGTGGCTCCAAAGGCCATAAATTCAACAATAGCACTGCCTGCATCTAAAAGCATAAGCAACAGAGCTCTTATTCTGAACGGTCTTAGCTTAAATGCCTCAACCCTGGAAAATCTTTCCGACTGTGATGATACGCAAGTTATGATAGAAGCCTTCCGTTCAGGCAGCAGCCTGATTGATGTAAAGGCTGCCGGCACATCGATGCGTTTTCTTACTGCACTGTTAGCTATAACACCCGGAGAATGGATAATAACAGGTACAGAGCGTATGCAGGAACGCCCTATTAATATTCTTGTAGAAGCCCTGACCTCATTGGGAGCCCGCATATCATATATTGCCAATATTGGATATCCTCCCCTAAAGATAAAGGGTACGGCACTGGATGGTGGTGACATATATTTGTCGGGAGATGTCAGTTCTCAGTTTATATCGGCACTTCTGATGATTGCCCCTACAATGAGTAAAGGGTTGACAATCCATTTAGAAGGAGATATTATATCCATCCCGTATATAAAAATGACATTGGGAATGATGTCTCAGTTTGGCGTAAAAGCACACTGGGAAGATAAAATAATCCGTATCCATCCACAAGAATACAGGCCCACTCATTATGTAGTAGAGTCTGATTGGTCTGCTGCTTCATATTGGTACGAGATGGCTGCGTTAACAGATAGTGCTCATATAGAACTGAAAGGATTGTTCAAAGAAAGTATGCAAGGAGACTCTAAAGTATCCGAGTTGTTTTTGGACTTAGGTGTTAATACCGAATTCACTGAAAACGGTGTTATATTAACTAAGTCGGACAGAATAACAAAGAAGATGTTCCATAATTTTGTGAATGAGCCCGATTTGGCACAAACCTTTGTTGTAACTTGTTGTATGATGAATATTCCTTTTATGTTTACAGGATTACAAAGCCTAAAGATAAAAGAAACAGACCGCATAGAAGCATTAAAAGCTGAAATGAAAAAGCTGGGATATCTTATTTATGACAGTCAAAACAGTATTCTCGAATGGAATGGTGAGAGATGCGAGCCAGAAACAGAAGCTGTTATCCGTACATACGAAGATCATCGCATGGCGATGGCTTTTGCTCCGGCTGCAATAAAGATCGATCATATCAATATGGCACACCCGAATGTAGTTACTAAGTCATATCCAAATTATTGGAATGACCTGAAAACTGTAGGATTTACGATAGAGGAAAAATAATATATCAATCTAAACGATATCCGAATTGGCGAAGTATGTTATCCCTGCTTCGCCAATCTTTTTCTACCTTAACGAATATTTGCAAGAATACTTTTTTATCAAAAAATCGCTCAATATCTTTCCGTGCCATTGTACCGAGTTTCTTCAAGGCTGCACCTTGATGTCCGATAACAATTCCTTTTTGTGTGTCACGCTCTACAATGATAAGAGCTCTTATATTTATTATATCTTTTTCTTCTTTAAACTCTTCAACAACGACTTCTACCGAATATGGAATTTCCTTTTGGTAATAAAGAAGAATTTTCTCACGAATAATCTCTGTTACAAAGAATCGGGCAGGGCGATCGGTTAATGCATCTTTCTCAAAATAGGGTGGTGATTCGGGGATAAGGTCTATAATCCGTTTCTTGACCACATCTGCGTTAAACTTGTTCAATGCCGAAATCGGATATATTTCCGCATTCGGAAGTAGTTCTTTCCACCGCAAGACCAAGGCTTCCAATTCTTTCTGATTTGTTTGATCTATTTTATTAATCAAAAGCAAAACAGGAGCTTCTACGCCTTGTACTTTCTTTAGAAACTCTTCGTTTTTGTCTATTTTTTCGACAACATCAGTCATATATAGTAAGACATCAGCATCACTTAATGCAGATTCCGAGAAGTTAAGCATCGACTCCTGCAACTTGTAATTGGGACGCAAAACACCCGGAGTATCAGAATAAACAATCTGATATTCATCGGTATTCACTATTCCTAAAATACGATGACGAGTGGTCTGAGCTTTAGAAGTAATAATTGATACTTTTTCACCTACCAACAGGTTCATCAACGTCGATTTACCTACATTGGGGTTGCCTACTATATTTACAAATCCTGATTTATGCATTTTTATTTTTTATGTTTTTAGAATACGGCTGTCGAACTTAGCATTTCGGGTGTCATCCATTTACCTTGTGCTTTCATCACTTGCTCTATGACATCACGGGCAACACCATCTCCGCCATTTTTATGCGAAATATATTGGGCTACACTTTTTATCTCAGGCGCAGCATTTGCGGGGGCTACAGCCAACCCTACAGCCTGCATTACCTGATAGTCTGGCAAGTCGTCGCCTGCATATATTATCTCTTCGGCTTTATAGCCTGTTTTTTCCATATAGTCGTTGAGGTCATTTATCTTAACTCTCGATTTGAGGTAAATATGATTAACTCCCAACCTGTTGAAGCGAAGACGGATATTATCTGTATCGGCACCTGTGATAATGGCTACACTATAGCCGGCTTTTACTGCAAGGTTGATAGCATACCCATCTTTTATATTTACCATCCTTACCGGTGACCCATCTGAAGACAAAGGTATTGAATCGGGAGATAAAACACCATCAACATCAAATATAAATGCTTTTATTTTCTTCAAATCGTAATTTATTGTACTCATTATATATCTTTTTTACCAAACCGATGAATACTTTCGCTCATCAGTTTATAAATTTGTTTTATTTTATCATCATCAATCAGCGACAGGTGCTTCTCCATCACATTTTCATCGAAGCGCACAGCCGGACCTGTTTGGGCTTCTTCGGGAGATAAAGAATGTACCTTCGATGCAGTTTCGTCAATCAACGGCAAGGCGATATCGAACGGCAAGTTTATTTTTGCTAGAACTTGTTTCGATAAGGTGTACATATGATTCGTAAAGTTGCAAGCAAATACTCCTGTAAGGTGGAGATACTTTCGTTCTTCTGTTGATAATTCTACTATTTTCGTTGACAACTGAGATGCAATGCTTTTTAGTTGTACCAATGCTTGATCATCCGAAGCCTCCAGAAATATTGGAATGTCCGCCCAGTCAACTTTTCTATCTTTACTAAATGTTTGAAACGGATATACTACTCCATACTGGGAAGTATATCCTTTAAAGACATTTATAGACATGCTACCGGCTGTATGTGCCCATAAGCCATTATTTGACGGAAGGCTAGCAATCAATCCTTCTAAAACAGAATCTTTTACCGAAAATATATATAAGTCAGCATCGCAGACGGCTAATGATATATCTGTAATAGGTGCAGCATCCACTTTCTTGGCTAAAGCGGAGGCAGAAGCTAATGTTCGACTATAGACTTGTACAATATCAAAAGATTTGCTGTACAGCTCTTTTGCAAATTGTGTCGCAACATTGCCTGCTCCTATCAATACTACTTTCATTAGTTCTTCTTTTTGGCGCTTAATACCATTGCCACTCCCGCAACGATCAATAACCCCGGAACAATAAGATTAGAATAATTATGCATCCAACCAAAGAACGTATCAGCATTAAGCAGTACTCCTATACCTAGGAATATCCAACCTAAAACTCTCTTAGGCTGAGTGAATAAGAACACAATCCCTGCTATAAGCAAAAAAGAACCTACTCCTATTAGTCTGTCAGCATAAGGGATTTTACTTAATACGTCTAACTTGTCCAGCATAAATAAAATACCGAAGATAAGTATGGTTATCCCATACGACAAACGGTCGTTTGACTTGCTATTAGTTGCCATAAGTAGCTATTCTATTATTTGATTTATATTAAAGTTTCCGATATGTACTTTCTCCCATTGTAATTTTTCATCGTCGATAGGGGAGCGCTCTTGTGCTTTATTTCCAAATACTATAACAGAAAGAACCTGCAGCTGTATCGGTATATTAAATAAGCTCTTGATATAGTCATTAGAAGCTTCCTCTTCTTCTGTATATCGCTCTCTGATTTGTATCCAACAACTTCCCAATCCCAAATCTTCCGCTTGTAACTGCATCATAATGGAAGCTATAGACGCATCTTCTATCCACACGTCGCTTGTTAATGGATCTGCCATAACTATAATAGCTAAGGCACAACCTTCTATCGGTTTACTTCCCGATTTTTTGCATAGCGACAGCTTTCTTAGCATTTCTTTATCTTCAACTAATAGAAACTGCCAAGGATTTTTACTCTTTGATGAAGGTGACTTTAGCCCAGCTTTGAGAATAGTCTCTACTTGCTGAGGTTTCAATGGTTCATCTGTAAATTTACGAATACTCCGACGATTTGTTACCAAATCTTGAAAATTATTCATAAGTCAATATGATTTATAAATTCTTATTTTATTAATTGGTTCTACTCTCTGGATATATAAATTAACGGCGAGTCAATTCTTCAACTTCCTTTTCAATCTCACTGACAGATTTTACACCTTCGGTACTGCTTTTTCTAAGGAGTATATTCAGTGTTTGCATGATCAGTTTAATGTCTAAAGCATACGAATAGCCGTTGATATACAGCAAGTCGTATTTTAATTTATCCCTTACCGATGTATTATATTTACCTTGTACTTGTGCCAGACCTGTAAGACCTGTTTTAACCCTATGACGCAAGTTATATTCAGGCATCTCGGCACAGAACTGTTCTACAAAGAATGGTCGTTCTGGGCGTGGGCCTACTATGCTCATATCGCCTATGAGTATATTGTAAATCTGAGGTATTTCATCCAATCTGGTAGCACGCAAGAAGTGGCCAAGTTTAGTTATTCTGCAGTCAACATCTTGAGCTAATACAGGACCCGAGGCAGCTTCTGCATTTTCGACCATTGTCCTAAATTTATATATCTTGAAAACTTTGTTGTCTCGCGTTATGCGTTCTTGTGCATAAAATGCCGATCCCCCGCCTATTTTTAAAGCCAAATAGACAAATATGAATGGAATAGATAAAACAATCAGCCCCAAAATTCCTAAAAAGACATCCGTCAGTCGTTTAAAAAGCTCATTACTCTGTCCCAGCCCTAATTCTCTCACATCTAAAACCGGCGAATCATCTATTTGCAGGAAGTTCGCATTAAATTGGAGTATCTCCGAATTTTTAGGCTGATATAATACAGTACGGTTACGTTCTATGCAATATAAAATAATATGCTGTTTTTGTTCTTCGGAAACATCTTCGGTAATGAACGTTATATCACATTCGTTGATATAGTTATATAAATTAAGATGGTCGGGGGAACAAACATGTTTCAAGTTAGACCATATTCCTTTTGCCTCCAATAATTTGTATGCTAGAGGTTGCGACTTCTCATAGCCAATAACGAGTACCGATTTCCCTTTATTCAGGCGAAAGTGCATTCTATTGGCAAAAAAGTGCCAGAACGTGATTGCTGCAATCTGCATGGCATAGGCAGTAAGAAGAATACTTCGGGGGAATGCAAATTCTCTGGCCAAGAAGCTTATAGCCATTGTGCAAAACAGTAGAGAGACTATAACCAGAAATACCGTGTACCCTATACCCAAAAAAGAAAAATCTTTTGGTTTATCTAATTCAAATATATGGCTTAAGATTAGATAGCAAATACCAATATACGGCCAGATAGCAACAAACGAAAACCAGTTTTCGGAGAAGTTGTCAAGGCTATCTTTAAAAATGTAGAAAGACCAAATTATCGAACCATATACGATGGCTAAATCCAACAAAGGTATTAAAATCTTTAATCCCCTGTATCCAAATATTTTTTCCAAAAATCTATTCATTCAACTGAATATAATAATTTTTAAAGGAAAAAATGCTACTTCTTCTTCGATTTTGCTTTTGTTTTAGTAGCAGGTTTCTCTCCGGTTGCCTTCACTATTTTCATTGCTGCGTCAAAATCTAAATCAGCAGGCACTACACCTTTCGGAATTTTATAGTTTGTTTTTTGATACGCAATATATGGACCATATCGGCCATTTAATATTTGTAAATCTGCGTCCTCAGTAAAAGTCTTTATTATCTTCTCAGCGTCTTTTTGGCGTTTATCTTCAATCAAAGAAATCGCACTATCTAAATCAACACTGTAAGGATCATATCCTTTAGGCAAAGATATAAACTTTCCGTTATGTTTTATATACGGGCCAAATCTTCCTGTACCAACGCTAACATCTTTACCTTCAAACTCACCAACCGAACGAGGTAGCTCGAATAATTTCAAAGCTTCTTCTAGTGTAATAGTTGTGATAGATTGTGTTTTTTGTAATCCTGCAAACTGAGGTTTTTCTTCTTCTTCCTGAACACCAATTTGTACCATTGGCCCGAAACGTCCGATCTTTACAGATACCTGACGTCCCGATTTAGGATCAACACCCAGTATACGTTCTCCTACTTTATGATCTGTTTGAGTATTCGTTGCAGATTCTACAATAGGATGAAATACTTTGTAAAATTTATCTATAAGTTTTGTCCAGTTTTCTTCACCTTCGGCGATCTGGTCAAATTCTTTTTCTATATTGGCAGTAAAATTATAGTCTAATATCCCCGGAAAATATTCGATAAGGAAATCATTTACAACCACTCCTGTATCAGTAGGGATAAGCTTCCCCTTGTCTGTACCTGTGATTTCAGTTTTCTGTGTATCCGATATTTTTTCTTTTTTGAGAGCTAAGATATTATACTGACGCTCTGTTCCTTCTATATTCGACTTCTCTACATACTCACGGTTCTGTATCGTAGAGATAGTTGGTGCATAAGTAGACGGACGACCTATACCAAGCTCTTCCAACTTACGAACAAGAGATGCTTCACTATAGCGACTCGGACGTTGTGTAAATCGTTCTGTGGCTGTCGCCTCTTTCATTTGTAGTGCATCCTGAACTTTTACAGGAGGAAGCAGGCTTGTTTCATTATCTATAATTTCTTCATCAGTACCTTCAAGATATACATGCAAGAACCCGTCAAACTTAATAACCTCTCCAACTGCTGAGAATTTCATGTCTTTCTCATTAGAGATACTAACTGTTACAGTGGTTTTCTCCAATTCTGCATCAGCCATTTGAGATGCAATAGTCCTCTTCCATATCAGTTCGTACAGTTTCTTCTCCTGTGCAGTGCCCGATATTGAGTGCTCATTTATATATGTAGGACGGATGGCCTCATGTGCCTCTTGTGCTCCTTTCGATTTTGTTGAGAAATGGCGAACTTTTGAATATTGCTTTCCATATTCAGATTCAATCTCATTTTTTGTAGTGTTAATTGCCAAACTAGATAAATTGACCGAATCGGTACGCATATAAGTAATTTTTCCCGACTCGTATAATTTCTGAGCAACCATCATTGTCAACGAAACAGGGAATCCTAGTTTACGAGATGCTTCCTGTTGCAAGGTTGAAGTAGTAAAGGGAGCCGCCGGAGATTTTTTCATCGGTCTTGTCTCTACATCTTCAACTTTGAAGCTTGCTTCTTTAAGTTTTTCAAGAAGGTTTAGTGCTTCTTGCTTGGTTTTAAGTCGCTTGCTTAGTTCTGTCTTTATTTCGTACTGAGAGCCATTGTCTTCTTTTGTGAAAATGGCAATCACTCGATAAGATGCTTCCGATTTGAATTGTTGTATTTCTCTTTCACGTTCAACAATCAATCTTACAGCTACCGACTGAACACGTCCGGCTGATAGTGCTGGCTTTACTTTGCGCCATAGTACGGGCGACAATTCGAACCCTACAATGCGGTCAAGAACGCGACGTGCTTGTTGCGCATCTACGAGATTGATGTCTATTGTTCGGGGATTTTCTATTGCATTCAGAATTGCATCTTTCGTAATTTCGTGGAAAGCAATTCTTTTTGTTTTATTCTCTTCAAGCTTTAATGTCTTATACAGATGCCATGATATAGCTTCTCCCTCACGGTCTTCATCGGAAGCAAGCCATACAAGGTCTGCTTCTTTCGCCGCTTTTTTCAGTTCATCGACAACTTTCTTTTTGTCGGAAGGTATCTCATATATGGGAGTATAATTGTTCTCCAGGTCTATGCCTAAATCTTTTTTCTTTAGGTCTCTAATATGTCCGTAACTAGACATAACTTTAAAATCTTTCCCTAAAAATTTCTCGATAGTTTTGGCTTTCGCCGGAGACTCAACAATAACTAAATTTTTCTGCATACAATTAAATCAAGGCTTGTGTTATATTCAAGTATACTAAACGTAGTGTACTCGAATAATACATTCTCTTTTGAACGGCAAAAGTAGTGATTTTGTTTTAAATAGCAGAATAAAAATAATCTTAATGCCGTAATTTATTGATTTTTTGTATTGAAAATCAATAAAAAAGAAGTCATGTATAAATTCTTTAAGCTTTTACCCGGAGTTATCTGAACAATTTAATTGAATAAAATAGGTTTTGATTCTATAGAAAAGTCTGAATAGCCGAACTCTTCAAAATTGTATGTGGATAAAATTCTCTTCACTATATTTATGAATGCGGCGTAATCATATATAATAAAGTCGATATACGAAAAGTGAAAGCCTGTAGCACCGCCTATCGTATTAGCAATACCATAGGATACAGTTTCTTCAACGATCTTGTCTTCTATCTCTCCTCTGAAATTTATTATATCTTCGCGAGGCACATTTATATTTTCGAAGAATGCGAAACCAAATATCACTCCGTCCTGCTTCGCTTCATTAAAACGAGCGGTCTTTTTCCCATAGAAATCATTGAGGATGGAAGAGCAAGAGGTGTATCCCGAAAAAATATCTTCTCGCAAAGTCCAATCACTATTTTCTTTTGGTTCTATACGATATCCGGTATATATTTCGGTTGGGTTATCAAATTTAGGCCAACTGTTTTCTTCTATTGTTTTGTTTATAAAAGACCTTAATTCGGTTATTTTTACAGTTGGCTTTTTAGTTTTCTCATTCACAAACGTGATAGAGCCAATATATTCCATTGTATACAGCTCTCCGATAAACTGATCTAAATATATAAAGAGCATAGAGTAACGTTGGTCTTCGTCAATATCCATCAGTTTGGATGAATATATTTCAATATTCACTTTGGGTTTTTCGTTCTCAATTTCGGGATATATTTCAATATCATTTTCTCCGATTTCTATGCTATACATTGTAAGTGTAGAACCAGCTTTAGCATGTGCAGGCTTGGATGAATAGAAATTCCATTTCTCCCACAGTTCTTGTGGAGCATGTTGTAGCCAGTAATGTAATTGTATCAAGCGAGAGCGATTTCCTTCAGGTGTTAATATTAATTCATACTTTCCCTCATTGTTTATACCCATTTCGAAGTAGATTTTATGGAAAGCGATTTGTAATATGCTGTCGACAAAGTTTAGTAGAGTTTCTCCCTCAACTTTATTATTCATCATTTCTCTTATCTGACTTTCTTCTTCCGAAAAAGAATTCCAGAATTTAGCAACTTTATTTTTAAATGAATTTTGCATGTAGTTAATTTTTTATTGTATAGATTTACTATTTTTTAGTAATGTTATTATATTTACGTAAAAATAGACTGTAAATCAAAGATAGATAATAAAACTTATTATCAAATATTCTTGATAACACTTGGTAACACTAAGTAGTAAAACGGAAACACATCATCAGCTTGCTGTTATCTACTTTTGCTAAACGAAACGAATATAAAATAAAACTATGAAGCCATTTTTACTATTACTCTTACTAAGCATAGCTGTTGTAACCAATGCGCAAGGATATATTCTGAAAGGCATAACAATGAATGAGTCGAACCAAACGGTGGAAGCTGTAACATGCATTCTGAGAAATACAAAAGATAGCCTTTGGCTGAGAACCACGATTACAGATACACAAGGTTCGTTTGAATTCAAGGGTATTCCTAATGGAGAGTATACACTCACTCTACAACACATGACATACGAAAAGGAGGAGCACCCTATTAAGATACAGGATACAAACTTAGAAATTCCGCCATACGTCCTTCTTTCGTTAAATAAAGAACTGACTGAGATAGTGGTAAGCGGCGAGCATCCTATCGTAAAATCGGAAGCGGGAAAACTAATTTATGATGCTCCTTTACTAATTAAGAATAAGGTAGTTTCAAATGCATTCGAAGCTTTACAGAATGTGCCGAGCATTACTGGAGTTGGTGACGATCTCAGCCTGATCGGAACATCAGCCTATACGATTCTGATCAATGGGCAACTCACCAGTATGAGTAAAGAGCAAATAATAAGCATGCTCAAATCAATGCCCGCGTCCCGTATATCCAATATTGAAATCATGTATAGTGCACCACCTCAATACAATGTAAGAGGTGCTGCTATAAATATTGTACTCAAAGATCAGAATGCAGACTTACCAACTTTGCAAGGAGAAGGAAGTGCAGAGTATAAGCAAGCACACTATGCGGGATTTGGTGTAAGAGGAAGCTTGTTATATACCAAACCTTCATATAATATTGATTTCTCTATTGGTGCAGATAAGGCTAAGAACTGGTCTACCAGCGATATGTTTGCAATACATCAGTTTGATGGGCATGCATACGATATTTCCCAGAAAAACTATTCTATGCCCAATCCCGAAAGTTTGAATACCCGGCTTGGACTTGGCTTCAATCTGAAAAATGAGGATAAGATAAAAATAGTATATACCGGTAACTTTGACAAATATGATGCAAGCCATACTTCGCAAACAAAATATCTAAAAGATGGTAATCCATATACAAGCATAGATTCGAAAGACGATGTAGTGGGGAATGATTATCTTCATAATCTAAAAGCGGAATATAACTCTCACAAGAAGCTAAATATAGGGGCTGATTATACCTTTTACAACGATCCCTCAACAACCAAATATTATGACTATGAAGATGGTCAGATATTAAAAACTACCTTTAAAACCAAGACAGCGCAGCGTGTAAACAAAATCCTGTTATTTGCAAATCATACAGTGTCAACCAAAAGCGGCTGGGATTTTAATTATGGAGGTAATTTCTCATTCTCCAAAAACAACAATAGTTATGACTATTATAAGAACCCTGATAACACCGTTGTAGATTCAATAAATGATACCAAACAGAAGGAGTATAATGCATCTGTATTTGCCGGATTCTCTAAGCAGTTTGGTGAAAAGCTATCTGCCCAAGCATCAATATCCGGTAACTATTTTCGTGCGGCGATAAACATTATGGGCGAGAAGAAAACATTGTGGAATGATTTCCAACCATTTGTAAATGCAAACCTTAGTTATACTCATAACCAGCAGCTAATGTATCAATTGTCATTTTCTTCAGACATCAACTATCCTCCATATTGGGCATTAAGCACCGATCGTTTTAAGATCAACGCTTATTCATCGGCAGAGGGTAATCCTGAACTTAAATTCTCAAGAGAGTACAGAACACAACTGAATGTGATCTACAAGCAGAAATATGTTCTTGGGGCTTATTATGAGTACACTCCCGATAGATTCATACAATTGCCATACCAGTCTCAGAGTAGTCTGGAGAATATATTCCAAATGGTAAATCTCGATTACGAAAAGCAATTTGGAATATACCTCGTTGTACCTTTTGCAATAGACAGGGTGTGGGATACCAAGGCAACGATCAACCTTTTCAGACAAGAAGAGAAAGACGATGAGTTCTATGATGTTCCTTACAAGAGAAGTATGTATTCCTTTGTAGCACAGCTGCGTAATACATTCAATATATCTTCCAAACCCAATATTAAGCTCGATGTTTCAGGGTTTTATATGAATGGAGCTCTCCAAGGTATATATGATATCAAGCGCATGTGGGATATAACAGCCGGTGCCAAATGGACATTCTTAAACAACAAAGCCGAACTCATGGCACAGGTTCAGGATATATTTAAAAGCAACGGTGCAACAACAAAGATCGATTATATGACACAGTATAGTACGATGAAGCTACATCCCAATGCTCCGGTATTTAAACTATCATTTACTTATCGGTTCGGTAATTACAAAAAGCCGAAAGTAGATGAAGTGGATACTTCCCGATTTGGAAGATAACAACTCTTCATACCAGACACTATTTTTTATATAAATCCTCAGGGAATATACTATTCCTTGGGGATTTATTATAACCCTACACTCTCGCGAAGGAAATCGATGGCATCGAAGATATCCTCTTTGCTTGCCGTTTGATTGATTTCTATCTTACCCACATCCGAAAGGAAAGTAAAGTTTACTGTATCCGATTCATTTTTCTTATCATGCTTCATGTATTCATATAGCCGCTCATAATGGTCGCAATCGAAATAGAAACCATGATAATTGTCTTTGATAAAATAAATGGTCTTGTACATTTTCTCTTTCGGAAAACCACAGAATCGATGAGAAAGATACAATTCGCAAATGATACCCCATGCAACAGCATAGCCGTGTTGAACGGGCTTGTTTAGTTCGTAAGACATACTCTCGAAAGCGTGCCCGATGGTATGTCCCAGATTGAGGGCTTTGCGTATTCCCTTTTCGAAGGGATCAATTTCCACGATGCGCTCTTTGACCCCAACAGAGTCTACAACCAACTGTTTCAACTTCTCATAGTCAATTTCCTCGGTGTCAAACGACATAGTTGCCAGCCACTCTTTATCACTGTCTATCAATCCATGCTTTATCATCTCTGCATAGCCCGACAAGAAATTCTGATGATCGAGGCTCTTGAAGAAGACTGAATCAATCAGCACTGTTTCGGCAGGAGCAAAAGCTCCTATTTCGTTCTTCAATCCGTTGAAGTTTATCCCTGTTTTCCCTCCTACGGCAGCATCAACAGCACCGAGTAGGGTAGTGGGTATATTGATACACTTAATGCCCCGTTTGAAACTCGCCGCAGCAAACCCTCCGATATCTGTTAGCATTCCACCGCCAAGATTGATAAGTAAAGAGTGTCGGGTAGCTCCATTTTCTGAAAGATACTTCCAGATAGAAGACAATGTTTCTATATTCTTGTTGTCGTCTCCTGCCTTTATTATAATCTTCCCTGCTTTTGCAATCTGTGTATTATCTTTAACCAGAGGATAACACAACCTCTCGGTATTTTCGTCCGTTAGCAAAAACAATTTGTCGAAAGACAATCGGCTTAGGATATCAGACAAATCTCTATTCAGGTCTGTAGACTTTATGACTTTCTGCATTTTATTTATTATTAATTTGTTAACAATAAAAAGGTGACAAAAGTAACAGGTTTGTTATCCCTTTTCATTGTTACCTTTTCTTAGCCCCTTTCAGATTCACCTTTATGTAAATCTCTGATTAAAGAGCTATTATTAAAAAAGTGAAAAAAGTGACACTTTTTTATTTATAGTATCTGTGTAACATTTTGTTTTTTATTCTCCTTCGTTATTTTATAATAAGATAAATTTAGTCAAACTAAATTATTTAAAATAAGCTCCTTCTTCTATTTTATACCCTCTCAATACTTCATCTACCTTCATCGCTTTTTTTCCGGCAAACTGGATCTCTTCCACGCTGATAAGGCTATTGCTACATGTAACATGCAGGTATGTTTTATTATCAGTCAGAATAGTTCCCGGAACTACAGTGTTTGCAGAAGGAATAACTTCCGAACGATATATTTTTACCATTTGAGGTTCTTTTCCCTCACTAAGAAGTTCTGTCCATGCCGTAGGGTAAGGAGACATACCTCGAATTAAATTATGTATTTCTGCCGCCGATTTATTCCAGTTGATGCGGCAAGTCTCTTTAAATATTTTGGGCGCATGTCTCAAGTCTTTTTCATCAGAAAAGAACTGCTGCTGATCTACAGCATCTACACTGCCTTCCAAGATCATATCAACTGTTTTTTGTACAAGCCCGGCTCCGACAACCATCAATTCATCGTGAATTTTACCTGCGTTGTCATTCTCTCCTATCTTGATCTTTTCCTGTAGAATTATCTTACCTGTATCTATCTCATGAGTAAGGAAAAAGGTGGTGACACCTGTTTCTTTATCCCCGTTTATTATAGACCAATTGATAGGCGCAGCACCGCGATATTGCGGTAGTAGTGAGCCATGGAGATTGAATGTTCCCAATCGAGGCATATTCCATACCACCTCGGGCAACATACGAAATGCAACTACAATTTGTAGATCGGCTTCCAACGCCTTTAGTTCACTGAGGAAATTTTCATCTTTCAGCTTTTCGGGTTGTAGTAGAGGTAAATTCTGTTCCAACGCATATTTCTTTACAGCAGAATACTGTATTTTGTATCCTCTGCCGCTTGGTTTGTCGGGCATGGTTATCACCCCCACTATATTATATCCGTTTTCAACGAGTTTTTTCAGGCTTTCTACTGCAAAGTCAGGAGTCCCCATGAAAACGATACGCAAATCTTTCTTATCCATTTATTTTTGATTGTTTAATGCAAATTTAAGTATAAAACGCTATTCCTAAAAGTGCAAAAGCGTAAAGATTGATAAATCAAACAATCTCTACGCTTCGTTTATTTTGATATAGATATTATCAGTATTGATTTTTTCTGTTATTCCTATCTATATTAAAAGGATCTTTCTTGAAAAACAATGCCTTAACAAGCCACATAACCAAAAAAGTAATACAAGCTATAGCGATTGTTGCCCCCGAACGCCATATAATGCCCCACTCGATGGGTTTAATTCCCCAGAGCGCCAAAACAGTCAAAGTAGCACCTGTAAGAATAATTACAGCCGACAGAATACCTATAAACAGTCTCATAAATACCTAATTATTTAAGTTTTACTCTAAAAAGCAAAGATATAAAACTCTAGCAGACTTTATGTATTTATAAATATTATTTAGGAAAAAGCAGTGTCATTCTTCCACAAAGTTCTCAGCTAATACCCCTCTGTATACATCCAAAATGTTAGATTTGGAGATAAATCCCAGATATACATCATTCTGGTCTACCACAGGTAAGTTCCAAGCCTTAGTTTCGTCAAAACTCTTCATTATAGATTCCATAGTCATACCTACAACCACAATAGCCGGAGGTGATGTCATGAAGCGTGATACCTTGAAACGGTTGTATAATTCGGGGCGAAACATAATATTTCGGATATTATCCATAAGAACAATACCCAAGAATCTCTTTTGCTCATCTAAAACAGGAAAGACATTGCGAGATGATTGCGATATAACTCTCACCATATCGCCCAGATACATATCAGGATTCACTGTCTGAAAATTAGATTCTATCAGTTTCTCAATATTCATCAGTGTAAGTACGGCTTTATCCTTATGGTGAGTTATAAGCTCCCCTTTCTTTGCCAGACGCATCGAATAGATACTATGTGGCTCAAAAAACTTGATCACGACATAAGAACAGATAGAAACAATCATCAGAGGCAGTAACAGTTCATATCCACCCGTCAGCTCTGCAATCAGGAATGTTCCCGTCAGAGGTGCATGCATTACTCCTGCCATTACACCTGCCATTCCCATTAATGCGAAATTCTCTTCCGGCAATAACGGAGCAAAGCCTGTTAGTCGTGAGTGATTTATAGTAAAAGAGAATACAAATCCGGCAATACAACCCAAGAACAAAGATGGAGCAAATATCCCCCCTGTTCCTCCTGCACCGTTAGTTGCGCTGGTCGCAAATACTTTCATCAGCAGAACACCCGCAAGAAATAAGACGATAGTCCAACGGGTATCTTTAAATTCAAAGAAAACACTATTGTCCAACAGACCGGTGTAGTTCTTTGTTCCACTGATCAATGCCTCTATTGTATCATAACCTTCTCCGTAAAGAGGAGGCATCAAAAATATTAATATACTTAATATGCTTGCACCAAACGCAAACTTTTGCCAGTATGACATCTTGCGAAATATTCCTTCTGTCCACCCCATAGCACGAGTAAAATAGAGAGAAACCAATCCGCAAAAAATACCCAGCAAAATAACATAAGGAATGCGTTCGAGGGTAAAAGGCTCTGTATAGGCATAATTAAACATTGCCGAAGTCCCCATCGTCAGATATGAAATCGTAGCTGCCGTTACAGATGTTACCAACAACGGAAGCACTGTAAACGTTGTCAGGTCGAGCATCAATACTTCCACCACAAAAACCAATCCCGCAATAGGTGCTTTAAAGATACCCGCAATAGCACCCGCAGCACCACATCCGATCAGCAGCATCAGGTATTTCTGTTCTACCTTAAAGAAACGTCCCAGATTAGACCCTATAGCCGATCCTGTAAGTACAATAGGTGCTTCCGCTCCAACCGATCCCCCAAAACCAATTGTAATAGAACTGGCTACAATGGAGGTATATACGTTATGGAGCTTTATAAAGCTTTTACGCTGAGATATAGCATACAATATTTTTGTAACACCATGGCTGATATCATCTCTCACGATGTAGCGAACAAACATTCCGGCAATTAAAATACCTACTATAGGATATATGAGGTACATATAGTTAGCACCCTCTGTGAGGAAAGGAGAAGTAAGAAGATGTTGTATAAAGTGAATTGCACTTTTAAGGATAAAAGCTGCTAATGCTGTAAATATTCCGATCAGGAAACTTACGAACAAGACCATCTGTTTCTCTTTTACATTTTGGGTCTTCCAGACAAGGAATCTGTTATAAAGTTTTTTGCGTGACATTTAATTTTAGGATTGAACTCCAAAAGTATAAAAAAATGGGTACAGAAATAAATTATTTTCACTCTATAGTGTTAAAACTAAAGAGACCAAACCAAAGTGTTGGTTTAGTCTCTTTTATTTTTCAGCTAGTCAGACTAGTTATTATAAAACTTCCACGCCTGTATGAAGGCTGAGTTGTTTATCTTATTTCTTTTTTCCTTGATTAGCAACAGCATCCATCAGTTTTTTGATTTCTTCAGGATCACCAAGGAAATAATCTTTAACGAGGTTCAAATCATTGTCGAATTCAAAAACGTAAGGTACAGCTGTAGGTAGGTTCAAGCTTACGATATCTTCGTCTGAAATTCCTTTCAGATATTTGATGATACCACGTAAGCTGTTTCCATGTGCTGCAACGATAATTTCATCGTGACACATCAATGATGGGTAGATAACTTCTTGCCAGTATGGAAGGATACGATCTACTGTTTCTTTCAATGCTTCTGTTTCAGGGATATATGCTTTAGGTACGTCTGCGTAACGAGGATCTTGAGAAGCTGAACGAGGGTCTGTTGGCTCTAGTGCAGCAGGTGGAACATCGTAGCTACGTCTCCAAACAAGTACTTGCTCGTCACCGTATTTTTCAGCAGTCTCAGCTTTGTTTAAGCCTTGAAGCATACCGTAATGTTTTTCGTTCAAACGCCATGTTTTTTCAACAGGAATCCAATCCAAGTCCATTTGGTCAAGGATATTGTTCAACGTTTTAACAGCTCTTTTCAGATAAGAAGTATAAGCTAATGTAAATTTGAAACCTTCTTCTTTCAATAGTTTTCCGGCTTTTATAGCTTCTTGTACTCCTTGCTCCGACAAGTCAACGTTTGTCCATCCTGTAAAGCGGTTCTCTTTGTTCCAAACGCTTTCTCCGTGGCGAATTAATACTACTTTTTTCATCTTTATTTACTGTTTTAATTATTATTTTCCAACTACGCAAAGTTAGTTAAATTATAGCGGAATAGCAAGTCGATCTTATCGAATAAATACCCATTCCTTATCATCCGAAAGCTGTGGTGCAAAAGTATATCCTTCGGTATCGAAACCCTTTAGGTGCTCTATATCTTTCAGTTGATTTTGTATAATAAAGCGGGTCATCATACCCCGTGCTTTTTTTGCGTAAACTACTATTTGTTTATATCCTTTATCTGTTTGCTGTTTGAAGATAGGAGTTATGATCTTATGTCCTTTAGGCAAAAGCTTTTTATCTACAGCCTTGGCGTATTCTTTCGAAGCCAGATTGATAAGGACATTGTCGTCAGCTTTCATTTGTTTGGCTATGTACTTACTGATGGTGTCGGACCAAAATGCATACAAATCTTTCCCTTTATCGTTCACTATCGGAATTTGCATTTCGAGACGATATGGTTTAATAAGGTCTAGAGGACGGAGTACGCCATACAGCCCTGAAATATGTAGTAAATGTTTTTGAGCAAAATCGATATCTTCCGCAGAAAATGATTGCGCGTCCAGTCCCTTGTATGCTATTCCATTATAGGCAAATGCTGCCTGTTTTTGTGGCGTTTTGCTTAGAGGATATGCGTGGATGTATTGGTATACATCGTGTGCCAGCTGAGGGTTAATACTCATTAGAGACGCTATTTCTCCGGGAGTAATACCTTCCATCGATTTGTACAATCCTTTAGCTTCTTTCGCGTAGAGTGGGGTGGTTGACTCCTTTATTGGAGCCGGCTTTTCAAAATCCTGCAACTTTGCAGGAGACATTATTATAATCATATTTTTATTTCTTTATAAGTTCGTAATAATGTAAATTTATTGTAGGAACAGATATTGCATTGTTAAAACACTTATACCAAGGTTTTTGTTGCTTATCGAGGAAGAAGACTTCTAATCTTCTTTCTTGCATAGTATATATATGCCCGGAAAGTATCTGACCTAGAGAAGGTAAAGTCTGAATCCGGCAGGATGTCTTTGAGGTCGGATGTCCTTCGAATTTTTTCTCGTCCCATGTATTTCAGAAGGCTTTTTCTATACTTGGCAGGTTTGTTTTCCAAGCAGTACTTTTTGTAAAGGTATATTTTCTCTGATATTTTCACCTTCGTTTCTGCGAGGCATTGCTGTGTGATTTGAAACTCACTGATTCCGATATTAACTAATATTTCGGGAGAGATTGCGAATGTATTATCTCTAGCCATAATCACCTGCATGTAGAAATCCATATCTACCAGCCATATTAGATTCGGGTCGAAAAGATAGCCTTTATTCCTAAATATACATACACTCGGAGCACCCAGCCTATTGCCGGTATATATTATTGTAGCATCATTATGAAGTTCTGAGATAAATTCGCTGCTTGCTATATGGGGCTTCGAATTATTATGGTTGTCCAAGTCGCAACTTGCCGAAAAAGCAATGTCGGCACTTGGATTTTCATCTAACAGGCAGACATACTTTTCTAAGCTGTCCGGAGAAGAAAACCAATCATCATGATGAAGTATCTTGATATATTCTCCTTTTGCTTTTTTTATTCCCTCGTTCCAATTCAGCGGAGAGCCTAAAGGTTTTTCGTTTTTGAAATATTTTATTCGCTCGTCCGAATATTCTTCAACCAGTTTTTGTAATGAGTCATCGGGAGAATCATCTGTGATAACGACCTCGTAATCTGTAAAACGCTGCTCTAAAATAGAGTTGAGGCAACGTCTCAGAAAATCAATATGTTTGTAAGCCGGGATACAGATGCTGACTTTCATTTCTTTATCCTTTTATTGGTAACATATTCGATGGCTTCTCTCAATATTCTGGCTTTTGAAAAATATAAAGTTCCTATATACAAAGCTCCTACAAAAGCTATTTGGCATATCATTAATACAACAGGTTGGGATATCGCAAACCTGAGCATATAGCCACATAGTATACAAATAAATGATATTCCGAAATAAGGCAATAAATCTTTTATTAGTTCAACCAGACTGTAATTTATCAGCTTGTTAGACATAATAGAGGATACAATGTATCTGATAATATAGGTTGCTGAGATACCCGCAATGTAATACAGGTAACTGAGCCCTAAAATAAAAGGGATACATATAGAGCTGAAAATCAATATAGCATGCATAATTGTCAGAATAAGAATCAATCCCGATTTACCTTTTATCCTTAATATATCTCCATTTGTAGTTTCAAGGCCTGCAAATATACCGCCAATGCATAGCAGTTGCAGGATGGGAGCTGCTGAAAGCCATTGTTCTCCCAGTATGTACATAAATGATTGTGCTACCAATATTATGCCCATAAACATCGGGAATATGACAAATGCTTTGATCCTGATAAATTTTCTGAATATATATTTCAATCGGTGGTCATCATCGTATATCGACGATAGGATAGGATAGGAGACGCTGTATATCGATCCGTTTAAGACATCGTTAGCCGAATTGTAATTTCTGTAAGCTAGATTGTATAATCCCCCGATACTTAAGGAGTAGAATTTCCCTAGTATGTTTTGGGGTATGTTTACCATTACAGAATTTATAATACTTCCCAAAACCAATTTCGAGCTAAATGCGAACAGATCTTTGAATGACTCTTTACTAAATGATCCCGATGGTTTCCATCTGCTGAATATCCACAGGCAACAAACTTTAAGGAATGTCCAGAGTACAACCTGGGTAGCTAGTGCCCATACTCCAAAGCCAAAGTAGGCAAGCAATAGTGTTACAGAGTATGATGTAAATACAGAGAATGCATTAATCTTGGTGATCAGCTTGTAATTTATTTCTTTTATCAGTTTGGCATTCTGTACTACAGCAAAAGAGTTAAATAGGAAGGATAGGAATAAATACCTTGACAAGTCTGTCAAAATAGGTTTATCGTAATAGTTGCTGATGAGTGGAGCCAGAAAGAATAGGAGCAGATACAAGAATATACCGATAGATATATTCAGATAGAAGACAGTGGTGTAATCTGCTTGTGTAATATTCTTCTTACGAATAATAGCACTCGAGAAGCCACTTTCGTGTAAGATATTTGCTAATCCTACAAATATGGCAAGTACGCCCATCAGTCCGTAGCCTTCTTTATCTATTAGACGCGCAAGTAATATTCCGGCAACAAATACAAACGCATTTTGGAGTAGCTTATCCAATACACTCCAACTCAGTCCGGATACGGTTTTATCTTTTAATGATTTTTCCTTCATAGACTCCTGTCGAGGAACAGTTTATCTTAATACTTTATTTTGAACGCAAAGCTACTAAAAAAAGCCATATCAATTTAATATCGTATGCGTATAAAAACAAAGAGAGCAGTTCTGAAAACTACTCTCTTCTATATATGATTCTTTAGAATCTCCGATTATTCAGCGTTCAAAGTATAACGTTGGAAACCGACAACAGTAAGTTCTTTATCGTGCGCAGCAAGATATTGAGCTATTGTTAGTTTTGGATTCTTAACGAATTCTTGTTGAAGAAGTGTAAATTCTTTGTAGAATTTATTTAATGCACCTTCTGCAATTTTTTCAATCAAGTTTTCTGGTTTGCCAGCTTCGATTGCTTTTTCTCTTGCGATGCTTAGTTCTCTTTGTTTGATTTCCTCAGATACTTCTTCAGGAACAAGAGCTACAGGGTTCATAGCTGCAATTTGCATAGCTATGTCTTTTGCTACTTGCTCGTCAACGTTTGGTTTGTTGAAACCTACGATAGAAGCTAGTTTGTTACCCGGGTGAACATAAGCAACAACTGTAGGAGCTGTAATTTGTTTGTAAACGCTGAACTCCATTTTTTCGCCTGTAACACCCATTCTGTCTGTTACAAGGTCGGTGATAGCACGACCGCTAACTTCAACAGCTTTCAGTGTGTCAATATCAGCCGGTTTGTTTTCTAATGCAGCATCTAGGATAGATTTAGTCATTCCTACAAAATCAGCATTCATTGCAACGAAGTCTGTTTCACAGTTTACTGCCACGATTGCAGCGAAATCGCCTTGAGTAGCAGCAAGTACACAACCTTCCGAAGCATCACGGTCTTCACGTTTTGCAGCAAAAGCTTGTCCTTTTTTGCGAATTATCTCAACAGCTTTGTCGAAATCTCCTTCAGCCTCGTTCAAAGCATTTTTACAATCCATCATACCAGCACCTGTCATTTTGCGTAGATGTTGGATATCAGCCATAGAAATTGCCATATTCTTTCTCCTTTTATTTTGGTTTATAATTATTCTCTATTGATTTAAAGAAAAAAGACCAAATAAATAATCTCTAAGAAGGCTTTCTTAGAGGCTATTTATTTAGTCTTTATACTATTACTCTTCGTCCTCTTTAGCAAACTTGCTGGCTACAGCCGCATTGATTGCTTCTTGGTCTTCTTTAGTTACAGCTTTTTTAGCACCTGCTTTTGCTTTGCGTTCTCTTCTTGGAGCTCCTTCTTCATCTTGAGCTTCAGCAGCAGCGCTATCTGCTTTTTCGATCTTTCTTTCTTCAAGACCTTCTTTGATTCCTTCGCAAAGGCTTCCTAAGATAAGTTCGATAGATTTTGCAGCATCGTCATTAGCAGGGATTACGAAGTCGATATCTTCAGGGCTAGAATTTGTATCTACCATAGCAAATACAGGTATACCAAGACGATTAGCTTCTCTTACAGCAATGTGTTCTTTCATTACGTCTACCACAAATAAAGCAGATGGAAGACGAGTTAAGTCTTGGATAGAACCCAATGTTTTTTCAAGTTTAGCACGTTGACGAGTTACTTGAAGTCTTTCTCTTTTAGACAAAGTATCGAAAGTACCGTCTTTGATCATCTTGTCGATAGTTGACATTTTCTTAATAGCCTTACGGATAGTAGGGAAGTTTGTCAACATACCTCCTGGCCAGCGCTCTACCACGTATGGCATATTCACTGATTGAGCCAAGTCTGTAACAACTTGTTTTGCTTGTTTTTTTGTAGCAACGAACAATATTTTTTTACCTGATTTAGCTATTTGCTTCAATGCAGCAGCAGCCTCTTCAGTCTTAGCTATTGTCTTATAAAGGTCGATAATGTGGATACCGTTGCGCTCCATAAAGATGTAAGGAGCCATAGCCGGATTCCACTTTCTCTTTAAGTGACCGAAGTGTACACCAGCTTCTAATAATTGGTCGAATTCTAATTTTGCCATTTTTAGTTTTTTTGTTTCGTTTACTTTCTTTTTCTGTTAGCGAATTGTCGGGTAGCTCATATTCAGAAGTCCCGGCAATTTAGATACTAAACGTAATTTTAGAGATGAGGCCGACTCATCATTATATATTAACCAACTTATAACTTTTAAGCGGCATATGCCGGCAAAGTGTAATTGGGTAAGATAATATCCAAATTAACGTTTTGAGAATTGAAATCTTTTTCTTGCTTTCGGTTGTCCCGGTTTTTTACGTTCTACAACGCGTGGGTCACGAGTCATAAATCCTTCAGCTCTAAGAGCAGCCTTATCTTCTGGATTGATCTTAACCAATGCACGAGCGATACCTAGGCGTGCAGCTTCTGCCTGTCCTTTGTATCCGCCACCGTTAAGGTTGATCTTTATGTCGTACTTACCATCTACAGCAAGTTTGCTTAGAGGTTGTTTTACAACATATTGAAGAATAGTTGAAGGGAAGTAATTGTCTAGTTCACGTTTGTTGATCACTATTTTTCCGGTTCCTTCGCTTACGAATACGCGAGCTATAGCAGCTTTACGTCTTCCTATTGCATTTACTACTTCCATTAATAATTATTTAAGAGCGTTAATATCTATTGTTTTTGGTTGTTGAGCATCATGTTTGTGCTCAGTTCCTGCATATACATAAAGGTTCTTAAGAAGGGCAGCACCAAGACGATTCTTAGGTAACATTCCTTTTACTACTTTATGCACTAAGCGGTCAGCTCCTTTTTCCAGCAAAACTGCAGGAGTTGCTTCTCTTTGACCTCCAGGATAACCTGTATATCTCAGATAAACGCGATCGTTCCATTTATTTCCTGTAAGTACAACTTTATCAGCATTGATGATGATTACATTGTCGCCACAGTCAACGTGTGGAGTAAAACTTGGTTTGTACTTCCCTCTCAGAAGTTTTGCCACTTTAGAGGCCATACGCCCTAAGGTTTGGCCTGTTGCGTCAATCACAACCCATTCTTTTTGTACAGTTGCTTTGTTCGCAGAAATGGTCTTATAACTTAAAGTATCCACTTAATTAAAAATTAATTTGGTTAATGACTTTTTTGATTCACACAACTATCATCCGTTCATCGAGCTAAGATATGATAAACGATAATCGTTTGTTAATCAATTTTTTACGTTTTATTTCGTAATAATCGGCTCGCAAAATTACAAATAATCAATCAATTAACAAAAAATAGCATGAGCTTTTTTTGAAGGATATTTCAAAAAAAAGTAAATTTGATTGATTTATAGTCACTTTTGTTCTAAATCTGTCCTTTAAAGGCAGCTTTTGGAGTTTAATTTTATTAGACAGCAACTTCTCCTTTTATATGTGGATGCGGGTCGTACCCTTCAAGCTGGAAATCCTCATATTTGAAATCAAAAATGCTTTTTACCTCAGGATTAATTATCATCTGAGGGAGAGGACGAAAATCTCTGGTGAGCTGTAGTTTTACCTGATCTAAATGATTCGTATAAATATGAGCATCACCTAGTGTGTGAACAAATTCGCCTTCTTGCAATCCTGTTACTTGAGCCATCATCTTTAGTAGTAGGGCATAGGACGCAATATTGAAAGGAACGCCAAGGAATATGTCTGCACTGCGTTGATAGAGTTGTAAGCTTAGTTTGCCATCAGCCACGTAGAACTGAAAAAAAGCATGGCAGGGTGGGAGGTTCATATTCGGCAGATCGGCAACATTCCATGCGCTCACAATAATACGACGCGAGTCGGGGTTGTTCTTTATTGTCTCTACAGTATTGGTTATCTGGTCTATATATCCTCCATTATAGTCGGGCCACGAACGCCACTGGTATCCGTAGATATGTCCAAGGTCTCCGTTTTCGTCAGCCCATTCGTTCCAGATGCGTACCCCGTGATCTTGCAGGTATTTGGCATTGGTATCACCAGCCAAAAACCAAAGCAGCTCGTATATAATTGATTTTAAGTGTAATTTCTTTGTGGTCAGTACCGGGAATCCTTCTGCCAAGTTATATCGGCTCTGATGTCCGAAAACGCTTATTGTACCTGTACCTGTTCTATCTTCTTTGAATGTGCCTTCAGCCAGCACACGTTTCAGTAAGTCGTGATATTGTTTCATTGCAAAATATAGTGATATTAAGTACAAAAATAGTCAAAATATAGAACAAATGGGTATAAGGTGACTTCTTAACTTTCTAAACTATATCTTTACGTTGGCTTTATTGGTGTTGTGTCTTGGCTTTCGATATTCAAGTCCTTGATTACATGGATAAAAAAAGTGAGTCAAAAGTAATTTAGACTTCTGATTGTTAGTCTTAATTCTACAAAACAAAGAGAAATCTAAATTACTTTTGACTCATCCTTCTATTCTTCCCACTCGGCAGTAATAGTCATTTTATCTACAGTAGATGCAGAGAAGTAGCCTAATGCCCCACCTTTGATATTGGAGGTTGGGTTTGTCTTCGAATCTTCAATTCTACTTAATGTATAAAAGAAAGTATAAGCTCCTTTATCAATACATTGAAATTCTACTTCAATCTCATCTCCCTGTTTGATTGGGTCTACGTCATCATCGTTGATGAATACCGGTAAAAACTGATGTATCGGGCTGCCGTCCATAAACTCAGCACTCAGCACCATTTCATTTACATCCGGCAATTGTTTTCCATTGATATATACAAGACACCGGTAGTACTGATTGGTCTCTCCTTTAGGATCGGAGAAGTGAATCATCGGAATAGCATATTTCATTACCGGAACTTTATACATCGACAATGAATCGAGTTTTACTAAAGGTGGAATTTTAGAGGTAGACGTATATTCTTTATCTTCGTAGGTTACTGATAAATTATAACTGCGACCAATCACCCCTTTGATATTCTGTGCAACATACCAGCCTGTATTGTCCTGTTGCAATATCTCCGTGTTTCCTGCATCATCGGAGATTTTTACAATAGCTCCTTTTAAGAAAGGGTAGCCGCTATTATCATTAAAATCGAGCGTATGGCTTACTCTTACTTTAGCCAATTGATCTTGTTTTACAATACCTTCTATTTGTATGCGTGGTGTAACCGAATTAAGATCTACATCTATTTCTTTTTCACAAGAGGTTACTGTAAGCATTACAGCTAAAGCCGAAAGTACTATTATATATTTGTTTTTTATACTTTTCATAATTTTCCTGCTTTTTTAGTTTAAAACTTGAAGTTCCAAGAAACAGATGGAACAAATGTGAATAGTGAATATTGATAAGCAGTTGTCTTGCTCGGATCTTTTGTGTTGGTACGGAATTGAATCATATAAGCATTCTCTCGTCCATAAGCGTTGTATAGACCGAATACCAATTCCGACTGAAATTTAGAGGTCTTCTTTAGCAGACACGTTGCACCTAGATCGAGGCGATGATAATTAGGCATCCTGTAGCCATTTCTCTCTGCATAGTACATCACATCTTTACCATTGACCTGATATTTTCCGCTTGGATAAGTAATCGCATTCCCTGTATAGAATACCCAAGCCGCAGATAACGACCATTTTGGATTGAGTTCGTACATCCCCACAATTGATAAATCATGCGTGCGATCTTGGAATGCATTATACCATCTGTCTTCATTTATGCCGTGAATCTTTTTCTCCGATTTCGAAAGAGTGTATGCTATCCACCCCGTAAGCCTTCCCTGACGCTTCTTCAGCGAAAGTTCTACGCCGTATGCTCTTCCTTTTCCGGATAGCAGCTCTGTTTCTATAACGTCATATCCTTCTATGTCGGCATTGTCCTTAAAGTCGAGCTGATTTCTCATATCTTTGTAATAGCCTTCGATGCTGAATTCGAACATATTATCGTTGAAGTTTCTAAAGTATCCGAGCGACACTTGATCTGCTATCTGTGGCTTTACATTGTTGGAGCTGGATGTCCAACGGTCGAAGGGTGTGCCTTGTGCCGAGTATGACAGTAAGTGCATATTCTGTGTTGTGCGTGCATAAGCAGCTTTTATCGAAGATACTTCATTCAGTTTGTAAGCAGCTGAAAATCGAGGTTCGAGATTTATATATGTTTTTACTACTTTTCCCGATTTGTACCATGTGCTATCTAGTACATTATTATCTTGATCTAGCGTATAATATTGTCCTTTCCCCAACGCCAAGAATGCCGAAGCACGAAGTCCATATACCACCTCCAGATTATCAGTTATCTTGATCTGATTGGATATGTAAGCTGCATTTTCGGATGAATAGCGATGATGCAGATCTACCGAATTTTTTTGCTCCGAGTCCAGATTATAGTTTCCGGGAGCCAAATCATGGTATGTAGAGCTGACACCTAAGCGCCATTGGCTGTTTTTACTTTGCTGAAAGATAAACTCATGCTTTAAACCATAGTCTTTGATTTTAGCTGTTCCATTCAAGTTCATTCCTACTTCCATCCCAAAGTAGTAATCGTATTGATTATAAGATAGTGATGTACGAGAAGTCCATTTGTTATTGAAAGTATGACTCCAGTTAGCTATCAGAAAACTATTTCCCCAGTTCACCTCGGCTGCATCTTTTAATACCATTTTGTCTCGTCCCAAATATCCAGAAATAGATATCTGGTCTTTATCAGACAAGGCGAAGTTCAACTTCATATTCAGGTCATAAAAATACAGGTAAGCATTTTTTGCATCTTCTATTCCCGACATACGTGCCAATGCATCGGCATAGGTGCGTCTTGCCCCTATCAGGAAAGATGATTTCCCTTTTTGTATAGGCCCTTCGGCATTCACATTAGATGAAATAAGCCCGATGCCACCGGCTACATGATATTTCTGGTTGTCACCATTACGTTGTTGAACATCTAAGATTGATGCCAAGCGTTCTCCGTACTGCGCCGGCATAGCTCCTTTATACAGCGTTACATCACGTAATACTTCCGAGTTGAACGTAGAGAAGAAACCCATCAGATGGGATGCATTGTAGAGCGATACATTATCCAGTAAGATAAGGTTCTGATCGGCACTACCCCCGCGTACATAAAACCCTGAACTGCCTTCTCCGGCACCTTGTACTCCGGGCATTAGCTGTATTGATTTTATGATATCACGTTCTCCGAGTAGAACCGGAATCTTATTTATTGTTTGTATCTCCATTTTCTCAATCCCTGTTTGTGGTGCGGATACATTTGCATCGGGACGCTCGGCAGATACAACAACTTCACTCAAACCAATTGTAGTTTGTACAAGTTCGATATCTTTTTTTATATTCTGGTTAAGAGAAATCTTCAAGGTCTTTTTTTCGAAGCCGATATAATCAACCTTTAATGTGTATTCTCCTTTCGGAAGAGTAAGGGCATATTTCCCATTCTCATCTGATGATACACCACTGCCATTTCGGTTTTCTATTATAATTGGAACTCCTATCAGAGTTTCTTTTGTACGAGAGTCAACTACCGTCCCGCTAATTTTATAGGTTTGTGCACTTGTCAAAACCGGAATTATAAATAAATGTAAAAGCCATAGAAATGAAACCCAAGTCTTTTTGGGTAAAAAATTTGCATGTACTAACATAAGTAGGTTTAAATTTTTAAACAAAGTTCAATTTGTTTATATTAATGTATAAGTTTTTATCTATTCAGATCTTAGTGGTTTTAGAAAATAAAACCATTAAAATCTATGTTTATTGTATTCACTCGTTCACAATTTAACAAATGAAGAGTGTCCTTTTTTATAATGCAAAGTTAGACTAGACCATATTAACCAACAAGCTGAAATCGATAAATACATATTTTTTCTCGATGAATTAACTCTAAATGTGCATTAATTATAGTCACTATCCTTCTTCTCGAATATAGCGTGAAAATTCTTGCGATTTTTTTTAACATAATGGTCTCATTTTTTTGTTGTTTATAGTTAAAGGAAGCCCTTTCTCTATCCGCTCATCAGCGATTTTGTCATTTCCTATACCACTAAGACCACTATGCGGGGAGTTTCCACTACTCCTATCTATAATATTTTTATCGTCTTCTGTAATTGGTTCATAATTAGCGATTCCCTTAGGGGTTGCTTTGGCTGATGTTATTATTACATATTTACCTTTTATAATATAAAAAAAATATTTGTCGTGCAGCAATATGTATACTGCCTCGGTTACCTCTTTGTTGACAATATTGATAGAAATCTTCTTATGCGTATCCACAACCTTAGGGTTGTACGAAAATTCGACTCCCGTTTGTTGGGTTATAAGTTTCATCGCTACACCGATTCTCTCATTCTGTAATTTTATGTTTACCATTTTCTGAGAGTGCAAGCTAGCAGTGATAAGGATAAATAATGATATAAATATTATTTTCTTCATTCGACTTTAATTATGATCTTTCCCTATTCGATTGTATAGCCATCGCCTATGTGGTCTACTTTCAGGTTTAATGTAATAGCTACTACATCCAGTATGGTAGACAAATCTTCTTTTGTGAATGTTACTGTAATAGGAAGATCTTGGACACTTTTATCTTTTAGCTCTATCTGTTGCCCGTAGAATGTATTTAGTTGGTTGATGACTTCGCTTAGAGATGTTCCTTTGAACTGGAAATTACCTCTCATTGTTTCCTTATAGAATTTATTGCTTTTAGATAAGTAATATCCGCTTTGACTCATCTTAAGATTTATGCCGGTGTTGTTGTCCGAATAAAACAATACTTCACCTTCGGTAACACTCACATAAACAGAGTCGGGAGTATTTGCTTCAACTGTAAACTTAGTACCGATATCTTTCACATATATATTCCCTGCTTTCACTATTTTGCTTTCTGCTTTTTCCGAATTCATTTCAAAGGAAGCTTTACCTTTTAGATAGATTGTATCTCTTGTGCCATTTTTACTAAAGGAGACTTCACCTTCTATCAAGTTTATTCTTGTGCTGTCAGCAAAAGAATACAACCCTTTCTCAGTAATGGTAGTAATCGGATTGTCTTGTTCTCTGTTGAAGATAAAAAATAGTATCGCTACAGCAGCAGCTGCACCTATTATCCAAGCTAGAGGCTTTCTTTTGTTTCTTTTGTGAGATAGCGTTTTTAGGGAGGTTTTATTTATATGTTCCTCTAGTATTTCAATCGCTTTTTGTACATCGAAGGGAGGGTATTCGCCCGTTCCCATATTTTGATAAAGCGAAGTGAGCTCAAAGAAATATTCTTCATGCTCCTGCGACTCGGCAAGCCACTTCTCCAAGCGTATTCTATCTTGAGGAGATAACTCTCCTGCAAAATATCGTGCTAATAATCTGTCAGTGTCATTCGTTACCATAGTCCAATCAGTTTTATTAAGTAATATAACACGACGACCGAAATAAATTCTTTCAGGTTTTCTCTCAAGAGCTTCAGTGCTTTAGCTATTTGATTTTCTACAGTATTTGGAGAGATTGCCAGTTCTTGAGCAATCTCCTTATAGCTCATCATTTCGAATCGGCTAAGTTCAAATACCTCTCTGCATCGGGGTGGTAATTGTGCTATCGCCATAGTGATTTTATAATTCAGTTCTTTTTCTACAATGCTTTCATATACTTCGTTATGCTCAATCGGTTCGTCTAAGGCTATTTGTTGATTATGCTTCTGTTGCACCTTCATCTGTTTAATTCGGTTCAGACAGATATTATGCACAGCCATATACAGATAAGACTTTATTGACACGCTTATACTCGTATTGAGGCGGTCGTCCCATAGTTTAAAAAATACTTTCTGAACGGCATCTTCTGCCTCGAACTGATCTTTGAGAATACTATAAGCGTATTTGCATAAAGGCTCATACCACCTTTTGAACAGGGTTTCGTGAGTTACTTTATCTGTTAACCTCACTGTCTCTTGAATAAGCTCCACTTTTTTTACATTGCTTTTGATAGGGTCGTTTCGGGTCAATTCTACTTCCCTATATGATATATGACAATTTTGTCCGGGTCTTCCACTATGTGAAAAGCAAATATATTTCTTTTTCTGATAAATACCTGCCTTTTTGTTGTTTGAATAGAATAAGATTATTAACATTGTTTGATATTCAATGCATAACGTTGTATATATCTAACTCACAGAACCAAAAATCTATTTTTGCATTCCGGGTATAAGTTTTCCTATAATTCGTATATTTGTGCTTCATTGTAAAATTGTATAAATAATATATTCGATTATGCCAAGTATCTCGCAACGAGGAATAGATATGCCAAATTCGCCAATCAGAAAATTGGCTCCCTTATCAGACTCTGCAAAGGCTAGAGGTCTAAAAGTTTACCATCTGAATATCGGACAACCCGATCTACCGACACCGGAAGAAGCTCTCGAAGCGATTCGGAATATAGACCGCACGATCTTGGAATATAGTCCCAGCGATGGCTACCGTTCTTATCGTGAAAAGTTGATAGGATATTATGCAAAATATAATATTAATGTATCTCCCGATGATATTATTATTACCACAGGTGGCTCAGAAGCGGTATTGTTCGCTTTCTTGGCTTGTCTCGATCCCGGAGATGAAATCATAGTTCCCGAACCTGCTTATGCCAACTACATGGCGTTCGCAGCATCGGCAGGAGCAGTTATCCGTACTGTGTCTTCTACCATTGATGAGGGGTTTGCACTACCTCCTGTAGAGAAATTCGAAGAGCTTATTAATGAGCGGACTAAGGGTATCCTTATTTGTAACCCGAATAATCCGACAGGCTACCTGTATTCTCGTACAGAAATGAACCAGATAAAACATTTGGTGCAAAAATATGATCTCTATCTGTTTTCAGACGAAGTGTATCGTGACTTTATATATACCAATTCACCTTATGTTTCGGCATGTCACCTTGTTGGAATTGAGGAGAATGTCGTATTGATCGACTCTGTGTCGAAACGGTATAGCGAATGCGGTATCCGCATCGGTGCTTTGATTACCAAGAACAAGGAGCTTCGCAAAACCGTAATGAAGCTGTGTCAAGCTCGTCTTAGTCCGCCTCTTATCGGTCAGATAGCAGCGGAAGCCTCTCTGGATGCTTCTCTGGAATATATACGCGACATATACGAAGAGTATGTAGAGAGACGGAAGTTCTTAATCGACAGGCTAAACCGTATTCCGGGAGTATATTCACCTATACCTATGGGCGCATTCTATACTGTTGCCCGATTGCCGGTCGAAGATTCTGACGACTTTTGCGCATGGTGTTTGTCCGATTTCGAATACGAAGGACAAACTATATTTATGGCTCCCGCTTCCGGTTTTTACACTACACCGGGACTTGGGAAAAATGAAGTACGTATTGCTTATGTACTTAATAAAGAAGATTTAGCGAAGGCGCTTACTGTATTAGAAAAAGCTTTAGAGGCCTATAATTCAAAAGATAAAAAATGAGAAGGAAATTAGTTTTTGCTACCAACAACAGTCATAAGCTCGAAGAAGTAAAAGCAGTTGTTGGAAGCAGTTTTGATATACTCAGCCTAAAAGATATAGGCTGCCACGAAGACATTGAAGAACCGGGAGAAACATTACAGGAAAATGCTCTGATAAAAGCCCGCTACGTAAAAGATAAATATGGCTATGACTGCTTCGGAGATGATACCGGCCTGGAAGTCGAAGCCTTAAACGGTGCTCCGGGAGTATACTCTGCCCGTTATGCGGGAGGAGATCATGACTCGAAGGCAAATATGAAAAAGCTGCTCAAAGAGCTTGATGTTACCACTAACAGGAAAGCGCAGTTCAGAACTGTGATCGCATTGATATTGGATGGTAAAGAATATCTGTTCGAAGGAAAGGTGAAGGGTAGTATTATCACCGAAGAAAGGGGAGATGCGGGATTTGGTTATGATCCTGTTTTTCAGCCTGATGGATACGATCAAACATTTGCCCAATTAGGGTCAGAGGTGAAGAATAACGTAAGTCACAGAGCATTAGCGACAAAGGCTTTATGTGAGTTCTTAAAAAATATTTGAACAATTAGATACTAAGTAGAACTGGCTGAAAGGAAGTAAATAACTTACTCTTCTTTGTCATCCTGAACGAAGCGAAACTTCTCGTGTTTAAAAGATAAAATCCTTTCAGGCAGTTCTATTTATTGCAATTTACTTTTGTGCTTCTTTTTGAACGGTAGCCATAACTCTAAGGAAATTTCCTCCCCATATTTTAGCGATATCTTCATCCGAGTAACCTTTCTCTAAAAGCTTCATCGTAATATTAATCATATCATTGCTGCCATTGCAGCCAATAAGCCCGCCACCGCCGTCAAAGTCGGAAGCAATGCCTACGTGATCTATTCCGGCGACCTTTACGGCATAATCGATATGCTCTATCGCATCAGATAGGGATGCTTTTTTCCGATCTTTATTCACAAAGAGATCTACCAAACATATTTGCACAACTCCTCCGTTCTTGGCTAAAGCTTGCATTTGCTTGTCTGTAAGGTTTCGGTCATGGTAGCATAGTGCTTGTACCGACGAATGAGAAGCGATAATAGGTTGAGTAGAGAGTTTGATAACATCCCAAAAAGTCTTTTCACTCGCATGCGATATGTCAATCATAACTCCCTGTCTATTCATTTCTTTTACTACCTCTTTGCCAAAGGGGCTTAAGCCATTCCATTCACGTGTAGTATCACTCGATGTATCACATATATCATTGTCTTTGGTATGGCAAAGCGTAATATAATTCACCCCCATTTTCTTGAACCGGGCAATATTCTCAATATCTTTCCCTATTCCATAACCATTTTCTATTCCTATGAAAATAGCTTTCTTGCCTGCGTTTTTTATTCTAGCAAGATCATCTGTCGTATAAGCTATTTCGCAGATATCGTTATTTTTCTCTACCTGTAAATGGATACCTTTTATCAATCCGTCTATTTTGTCGACGGCAGCCTGCGATGAAACTTTATCCCGTTTCCCTTGAGCCGTATAAGCAGCAAAGAAAATAGCATCTAGCATGCCTTCTTCCATCTTCGGAATATTCACCTGATTATTTTCTCTTTCTCCGATATCGAATCCTGCTTTTTTGAATTCTAAAGGAGTGTCGCAATGAGTATCAATAGAAAATATATGTTTATGCAGTTCTTTTGCCTTTCGGAAAGTTTCGGCTTCAGAAACTATGAATTTAAAGAATTTCAGCATCGTAGTATCTCCCCCGGCAACATGTCCTTCGGGATGCCATTGTACGCCTATTATTCTTCTGTCGGGATAGGCTTCTATTGCTTCCACGATGCCATCCTGTGCTGTTGCTGCCAATTTGAATCCGGGAGCCACATCTTTTACACCCTGATGATGGAAGCTGTTGACAAATACTTCTGTTTTTCCAAGTATCTTACTCAATTGAGACTCTTCTGCAATAGAGACTTTATGTGTTCCAATTTCCTTAGGCTCACTTTGTTTGTGTTTTACGCTTTTATTCTGATGCTGTGTGGGAATGTCTTGATAAAGTGTTCCTCCAAAAGCAACATTGATCGCCTGCTCTCCTCTACATATCCCTAATACAGGGATGTTGCGGTCTGTCGCTAACTTTAAAAGTACCAAATCGTAAATGTCACGGATAGAATCTATGTCATTCATATCCGGGATCGCCTGCTCTTTATAGTATAGCGGGTTGAAATCTTCACCGCCAGTCATTACTAATCCGTCGAGATCCTTTACAATATCTCTCAGTACTGTTCCTTTTGTCATCACAGGGATAATAAGAGGTCGTCCTCCGGCTTTTGGAATCGCTTCTATATATGTTCCGGGCACGCTCGATCCTCCGTTGCTTGTGCGGCTTGCAGAGACTCCGATCAATGGTTGTTGTTTTGCTCTCAGATCAACAAAGTGCGAATCTGTATATTCATACAATTTTTGCAAATCGGGGACTATCGCCTCTTGCCCTCTTAGCGAAAGGATATTCAGAAACAATAATATAATGAGTATATTATATGTAGTCCTTTTCATTTTTAATCTCTTATTTTTTATTAATCGTTCTAAGTGCCTTCTTGATTATATATTTCGTCTCCTTGGTCGGATTATTGCTTTCCCATTTATTTGTAACTTCAATTACAAAATCGGGACGGGTTTTACTTGCGTCATTCAACCAATTGCCTACGCTATCTTGTACATACTTTTCAGAGTCCGATTTCAACGCTTCTAAAATTGGCAAAGCAATTTCGGGCTGTTGCTTAAGTTTTTCGATATGTTTGCTCCATACCCCATTCGGACGTATAGCTTCTGATGCAAATCTGCGAATATTATGATCTTTGTCTTTAGTCCATGCTAACAGTATCGGTATAGCATTTTCTATATTGCGATCCATATCTTCACGAACCGCCATCCATGCAATCTCTCTTACCCCAAAATTGCCATCGGCGGCAAAACCTTTGATTGCTTCCAATTTATCCGCAAAAGATATTGATTTGTCTAAGCCTATCATATAAGCAGCCCAACAGCGTACATTATCGGATATGTGACTTTTAAGTTCTTTCAACAGCTTCTTATCTGTTTCTTGAAGCGTTTCTCTCAAAAGCCTTTCTCCTATTCTGCGTATCGTTTGCATTGTGCTCGCTTTTTCCAACACTTCAAGGTCTGATAAACAAGCTGTCGCATATTTCTCTGGCAAAACGTTTTTCAAAAGCTCTTTTTGGTCAACAGCCAGCCACTCTGTCAGATTAACAGACTCTATCACACCCAGATTCAGTTGTTGCAATACTTCGGCTGGTATATCTTTTAAGGATTTTGCCCCCTTTCTCTTAACTTCCATATATAAAACAAATTAAATAGAAAAAGTAACAAAAGTAACACTTTTAAGTATATTATTTGTTGTCACTTTTTTCTTTATTCAATAATACTAATAGCCTGTTTAAATTTTCCACGAATTTTCTTCGTTCATTTTTAGTCTCTTTTTATCCGATTTATCCTTTTATTCAACTCCAATAGCCCGCTATTATCGTTTCTCAAAAGAATAAATCATCTTGAAAATAGCTCTAAAAATTGGAACGAGCAAAATTTAATCAGGCTCTAACGATCTTTAATATAAGACAATTTAATAATTAGAAAATCAAGGTTCTGATATCTGTAGTCAAACGTCAGATTACAATGTTATTGCCTATAAATAAAAACAGAGGTTCTCTTTCTACGAAAACCTCTGTTGATTTATTCTTTAATATTGTAGATATGCTAATTAGCTATAAATTTAAACTCAGGAGTAATTTGATATTTCACAAAAGCGGTATCTGATTTTTCCACTTGGTCATCATCGTTGTCGCTATAGGTGAAATTTATAGTCTGAACAATAATCTCTTTACTATTTATCTTTGATGATACTTCGCTGTAATACTCTACCATATCTTCGTAAGCGACAAGCAAATTATCTTGCAGATTTCCGCTTTTATCATAGCTTAACAAATATTCGGTTATTTCACCATCTGTTATCACTAGGACGGTTAATATTTTGCCATTCTCATTCGCCAGTAAAATGCGCCCCATCGATAAATCTTCGGCACTGTAACCTTCTAAACCTTTAACGTTGAACAACTGTAAATCGGTATACTCTTTTTCGGTCAGTCTGGCGATATCCGTCAGATCCATGCTATCGGCCTTATTGCTTAACTGGGTTTCTGAAAGCTCAACATTTAATGTATCCAACTGAGCTTGCTTATTTTCAGATTGTTTATTCTGACAGGATACGATTGTGACCAAAAATATAAAACTGAAAAGATAAATCTTTTTCATTTTAGTAGCTAGAATGTGATTGTAAATTAACTAAGTTCAAATAGATAACAATTCTTTGATGCAATTGTTTAAACTTTCTTCCCATTTAGGGATAGTAAGGTTGAATGTAGATTTTATCTTGGTTTTGTCCAGTACACTATATTTAGGCCTTGTGGCTTTTACCGGATATTGTTCGGTCGTTATAGGGTTCACCTTGCATGTGTTGATACCCGCTTCTTTGTGGATTGCTAATGTGAAATCGTACCAGGTAGTAGCCCCCTCATTCGAGTAATGGTATATACCGGGTTTAAATCCGTTGGCTTCACTGAAATCAAGTATTTTTACAATTGTTTTGGCCAGATCTGTTCCATAGGTAGGTGTTCCTCTCTGGTCGGCTACAACGTTTAGTGTTTCGTGCTCTTTGCCTAATTTTATCATTGTCTTCACAAAGTTGTTCCCAAAAATGGAATACAACCATGCTGTTCGTATAATAATACTATCAGCACAAGCTTTCAATAATTCAGCTTCGCCTTCTTGCTTCGATTTACCATATACAGACTGAGGATTTACCGTATCAGTCTCAACATAAGGTTTGTTTGCTGTTCCATCATACACATAGTCTGTGGATATATGTATAACTTTAGCATTGTTGTTTGTTGCTGCCAGCCCTAAATTGGCAACAGCATCACGGTTGATTTTATAACATAAATCTACATCATCCTCTGCTTTGTCCACAGCTGTATAAGCTGCACAGTTGATAATATACTTTATATTATTTTCTTTTATAAAGGAATCTACAGCCTTAAGATCAGTGATGTCTAACTCTGCTACATCTGTAAAGAAGAAACGGAAGTTGTTTTCATGATTAGCCGATATTCGTCTTATCTCATTTCCCAACTGTCCGTTAGATCCTGTAACAAGAATATTTTTCTGAACGAGTTCGAACAGAAAAATATTCTTCGCTGTTTCATCTTGATCGTCGGCTTGTTTATTTCCTGAAAAAAAAGCCATTTTGATTTATTTTTTTAAATGCAGCTAACCAATTGTTGCTTGCCTGTTGCTGATACCTGTGGTGCTATTTTCTTTACAAGACCTTGTAAAACATTACCCGGTCCAAGTTCCACAAATTCAACAGCTCCATCTGCAACCATATGTTCTACAGATTGAGTCCATTTTACAGGTGCTGTTAATTGTGCTATCAAATTGTCCTTTATAACGGCAGGATCTGTTTCTCCTACTGTAGACACATTCTGATATACAGGACATGTAGGAACTGTGATAATTGTATTGTTTATAGCTTCCGACAATTTTACTTTTGCAGGCTCCATCAATGGAGAGTGGAATGCTCCTCCTACTTTCAGCTTAAGAGCTCTTTTTGCTCCGGCAGCAAGTAACAATTCGCATGCAGCATCAATACCTGCATTAGAACCTGATATTACCACCTGTCCGGGACAGTTATAATTAGCCGGTACAACTACTTCGTTCTTGATAGATGCACATATTTCTTCTACTTTAGCGTCTGGCAATCCTAACACTGCTGCCATTGTAGAAGGATTCATTTCGCATGCTTCCTGCATAGCAAGAGCACGTTTATAAACAAGATTTAAACCATCTTCGAAAGACATGGCTCCGGCAGCAACCAAAGCAGAGAACTCTCCTAAAGAGTGACCCGCAACCATATCTGGCTTAAATTCATCGCCAATTGTTTTAGCCAATATTACCGAATGGAGGAAAATAGCGGGTTGAGTAACTTTAGTCTGACGGAGATCTTCGTCAGTACCGTTAAACATTAAATCTGTTATGCGGAAACCTAAAATCTCATTCGCTTTTTCGAACATTTCTTTAGCAACAGGAGATGTTTCGTAAAGGTCTTTACCCATTCCTACAAACTGAGCTCCTTGCCCTGGGAATACAAATGCTTTCATTTTCAATATTTATAATTTATATAAGCAATTCAATTCAGGGTGCAAAATTAGTAAAAAAATGAAATATAAGACACTGATAATGCACAAATAAAAAAAGTATGAGTTAAAAAGACATACTTTACTTCTTAATTCACTTATCAATACTATTATTTTGGATTGATGTAGATGATGCTTTTACTGCCTCTTACAAAGGTTATAGAATTACTAAAAAAGAAAGGCTAATGATCATATTCTATCATTAGCCTCTCATATATAATTGCAATTATTACTCTGCGCTTTCTTCTTCGTTTACCGGAGCTATCAGTTTGTAACCTTTACCATGGATATTGATGATCTCAATACTTGGGTCAGGTTTCAATAGCTTACGCAATTTAGTGATGTAAACATCCATGCTACGAGCGTTGAAGTAGTTATCGTCCACCCAAATTTGCTTTAGGGCATGATTTCTTTCCAGAATGTCGTTGGCATGAGCACACAATAGAGCAAGAAGTTCTGCTTCTTTAGTTGTAAGTTTAGTGCTTTCTCCATTGATCGTCAAAATTTGTTTTTGAGTATCAAAGTTCATATTACCAAACTGATAAAGCTGTTGTTCTTTACTTCTTTTACCTTTCACACGACGGAAGATTGCTTCGATACGAAGAACAAGTTCCTCCATGCTGAATGGTTTCGTGATATAATCGTCTGCTCCGGCTTTGAATCCTTCCAGAATATCATCTTTCATATTTTTGGCTGTCAAGAATATGATAGGTATTTCTGTATTGATTGCTCTGATCTCTTTCACAAGAGTGATACCGTCTTTTTTAGGCATCATAACATCCAATATACACAAATCATACTTTTCTTTAACAAAGCCTTTGTATCCAACCTCACCATCGGTGTAGAGGTCTGTGTCGTACCCTTTGGCCTGAAGATATTCTCTTAGCAACATACCAAGATTTTCATCATCTTCACATAAAAACAGTTTCAATTTTTCTTCCATAACTTACTTATTTACAGTTTATTTTGCTTAACTAACTTTTACTCTTCATTATAGGCAGGCAAATTATAAATTTGGTGCCCTTCCCCAGCTCACTCTCGGCTTTTATTGTTCCTTTATGATCCTCTATTATTTTTTTTACATATGCAAGTCCTAGTCCAAAACCTTTGACATCATGTCTGTTACCTGTCGATACCCGATAAAACCGTTCGAATATTTTCTTTACATATTCCTTTTTTATTCCGATACCATTGTCCTCTACTGCGATGTACAATTTATTATTGCTGTTCCACGTTCGAATCATCAGTTGCAAAGGAACATCTTCTTTTCTGTACTTCACGGCATTATCGAGCAGATTGAACAACACATTTGTAATGTGCATCTTGTCTGCTTCGATTGCAGATTCGGTAGCTTCTAAATCGATATCGAGATTTCCTCCAAATTTTTCAACTTTGATCTGAAATGTGTTTGCAACCCCTACCACAATGTCATTGGCATCCAGTTCCTTGAGTTTTAGTGTAGCTCTTTGTTTTTCGAATAGCGACATCTGAAGAACTTTTTCTACCTGAAAACTCAATCGTTCCGTTTCGTCGTTTATTACCCCGGATATATGTTTAAATACCTCGGGTGATTTTGTAATAGCCCCGTCTTTTAACATCTGGGCGGCTAAAGATATAGTCGATACCGGTGTTTTCAATTCGTGGGTCATATTGTTCATAAAGTCATTCTTCATTTCCGATAAACGCTTTTGTCGGAATGTAATGTATATTATTATTATAAATGTAACCAACAAGATAAAAGTAAATATTATGGCCGGATACAAGAATGATACCTCGCTTGATAGATAGTGTCCTTTATCGGGAAAGTAAACTTTCAGATAGGTGACTTTATTTGGCGGATCATTCGGAAATAGTACTTGTTGATATGCATATTTCTTGTCTCTATCCAGAAAACGAGGTTGCCTATAAACCGGCTTATCATTTTTATCTACAACTTCGTACTGGAAAAGTAACTCTATATTATTGTTTTTTAATTCATTCTTTATCTTAGTCTCCAGATCTTTAAAGTTTATCCTTTCTTCTATAGGCACATCACTTGCCGATTTGAAAATCCTGTTCAAGACATCATTCATGATATCTTTTTCATATAAGTATCTCTTTATCTGCTCTTCTTGTAGGTCGAAGAATGTTTTTGAGATCGCATTTGTGCCGCTTTTAGGCGACTGGAATACCTGTTTAGGCGGTGTTGTTTGTACCGTAGTCACATTGTGTTCCATATAAATGACTGTACCGTCGGGCGCTGTCATCTTTGTTCTTTGCTGCTGTGTAACAGTTTCTTCCTGTGGCTGATTTCTTAATGCCATAGAGCGATTGTAAGCCGCTGCATCCTTCTTCTGTGTTTCAATGAACGCTTCATCCAGATATTTTTTTGTTTGATCGAGTTCCAAATTTCTTGAAATTTGAGCCAAACTACGGTTTACCGCTTCATTAAACTGATCGCTCCTCAATCTTATTGATTCGCGTAAATAGGTTATTTGTAAATACAACAGACCAAAGAATGCTACAGCCATTATTGCTGCGAGTATCCAAATTGTCGATTTTTTCATTTTCTCTTAATATCCTCAGTCTTCTCTAGTCAATTAAATAATGCGATAATTATCAAACATTAACCTTTTGCACTGAACAACTATTTAACAATTGAGCGTAAGATATTGTTTAACATTTGAGGAAATAAACTTATATGATTTTTTTTTCTTATGCAAACTTATCAATATTTTTTATTGTACAAGTGTAAATTTTAAACTTATTCCAAAATTACTGTTGGTTGTTGGATAAGATGAGGCTGAAATCAACGGTTTATTTAAAATCCTGTCATAGAATGCCCTTAGGGTGAGCGCACGGCTCAAAGTATAGTCGGCTGATATCTTTAATGTAAAAACTGTAACCCCACTGGTAGCTTGGGTAAAATATTCTTCTATTTTTCTCAACAAGGCTTCTGATGATTTATAAGATACCTCTGTCTTTATATTCAGGTCGTTGTTGAAATTCTTAGGCGTTCTGGATGTTAATCCTATTACCCTATTAAATTCATTGATACGGTAACCGAATCCCAATATAAATTCTTTTTCGAGATATTCGATGATCTGATAAGACGACATGTTCAGCGTAAGTGTACGACCACTATTGTACTGAGCGTTGATATTCATGTTGTTATTCAGTATCCCTTCGGCTCCTATCAGCGGTCTGAACAATTCCGTAATACCTACTGATGATATATTGTATGGAGATGATGGGATAGGGTTACCTCCGAGTACATCACGTATATACCCCAAGTCATCGCCTCCGCCTATGGCTTGTTGCCAGCCAGAGAATGAGCTGTAACTTCCTACCTGATAAAAACAGCTGTAGGAATGACTCAACCTCAACGATCTGAACTTAGATTTAATAAGAGGTATATTGCTTAATCCATCGTAGGTTATGTTCCAGTTTGGGAGTATAGACCATATAGATGGGAATGCCGACATGGAAATATTATTTACATCACGCCCTGTATAAGCTGCTATAAAAGCAGGAATAAGTACGTCTCCCGAGTTTGGGTTGACCGTTGCGGCATTTCCGCTTGCTAAACCATCGGGTAAGGTTACATTATTGTACTGTTTTTGTAGCCTGTTTTTAACTATTTCCTTATAAGCTAAGAATTTGTCGAATGTATCGGATTGATAGTCATTTTTTGAGTTGCTGCCTCTAAGAGTTGTTTTTAGAGCAATAGTAGTCATAGAGAAGTTTCCGCCCAGTGTGCGTGGCATCCCTTTCGACATATATTGAATTTCGGTTCTCTTATTATTTTCGTAATTGGCATTAAGCTCTATTTTGAGGTTCTTGATAGGTTCTATCTGAGCTCTTAGTTCCAACTTTTCGGCACTATTATATACCGCAGGCGAGATATTCATAGTGTCCATCACCAACCAATCTCTACTCAACGATTTGTTGATGAACTTTTCTCCTCCTTCGAGACCGAATGCAAAACCCAGCCCCGGAACAAGCCCGTACTCATTTGTATCTTTCTGTCCAAACATATCTCCAATAGTTGGGATAAATCCGGAAAGATGTGTTTCTCTTCGTTTCGAGTAATTAATATTCAGAGTTCGTAATGACATTAAACCTCTGGCGGAATAGTCTATTATATCAGTAAGTAGCTGCGAGCTACTCGGATCATTGATCTTACTCTCGACGCTGATCAGGATATTTGCAGAGTCTTTATTCGTTATTAATATTGTATTTGTATCTGTCTTTTTGAATTTTACAGAATACGGTTTACCGTCTAGCTTTGCTGATACCTGTATATTTTTTGTATTCAGTCCGTGCCTTAGAGTGTATGTTGTATCTTTTCGCAATGTAATATCCTGAGTAAAGCGCCTTCTTTCAGGCTGTCTCTTTTCTTGCTGTCTTTGAGTTGGAGACTGTCTTCTCCTCGAATCGAATCGATCGTTTACTTTTTTGAGGAATCCCCATTTATTGTATAGAGAAACCATGTCGATGCGATTGGTAAAGTCTAGGGTTACATTATTACTTATCGTATTTCCTACCTCTATTCCTTCTACTTGTGCTCCTCGGTCCCATTGATAGCCACTTGTGTAGCTGGCATTGGATGTCAGCCAGTCGGTAGCCGGAATGTTCTTGAATGGCAATTGATAAGTTACTCTAGCTATCTGGCGATAGGATAGGGGGCTGCCTAAGTTTCTGATACTGTGCATGACGGAATCTTTCCAGATTTCATAGTCGTTCCTGTTCAGTTTCTTATTTACCTGTAAGTATGGTTCTTCTATTTCGGCTCTGGTTCCCGATTGGAATGAGAATTTCAGATTTTTTGTAAAATCCCAATTGATATTAAAATCTCTGTCCCACAAGAAAGACTGACTCCACGACAAGAACTCATTATTATTACTTCCGCCCAATGAGTAACTTTCTATGTCACGTAAAAGCGTCTCGCTATAATAACGGGTAATCCTTGAATTGAGGGCAATATTACTTGGCAGGTAGTTGAACCCGAGCGATTTGGCATACTTAGCCGCGCCGGATTTACTTTTTGTATTCTTGAAAGGCTCCCACGTTTTTACTATCGGGCTATAATTATATCCAAAAGTCAGGTTGTAATTTTTAGTAACATCGTAGACTGTACTTGGATTTTTAATCTCAGTCTGATTAAATGAATATCCGATATTGAAATTGGCCGGATCGTAAGGCATTGGTGTCTTACTTTGTATATTCACTTTTATATTGTTGAGGCTTATACTCTTTGTGGTAGACTTTTCTTGAGCAAGACTTTTTATCGAGTCTTTTTCGGCTTTAGTTTCTACCAAGCTGAATGATTCTTTCAACGTTACATCCTGATCGAACGGATCGTATTTAGGCGTTGTCGTCTGATTCGAGTATGAATAATACAGCGGCAAACTAACCTTTGCCTTTTCGGGTAAAAACCTTCCCAAATCTATGTTTGCGGCTATGCTGTATGTATGATAGTCATCTTGTCGTCTTTCCATCAGGCTTTGATCCAGAGCACCGAATCCGGCCGTTTCCTTCCGTCCCGAAACACTTATGTTTCCCAGATCCGAAAGAGCAACATTAAGGCTACCCTGAGCCGCCCATCCTCCTTCTTCGTCGAAATCGGTCAGGCGAAGCTCGTTGATCCACACTTCACCCGATTTGGTTAGTCTGGAATTGTTGCGGACACCGATCATGATTACGTAAACATCAGATAAAGACGGATTACCCATTACACTTACTTTATTGTTTGGCTTATCAGGGTCATACTCATGGTATAGGGTTGTATAAGAAACCGTTGAGCCCGACTTTCTTTTTTCTCTGTTTCTGTTCAGTTTTATATTTTTCAGTAACTCGAGAGGGAAATCAAACATATTATCTTTAGGCCATACCACAGCCCTGTCTCCGTTTCCATAATTACCTTCGGGTGTTATTGTTAAAGGTATTTCATATTCATAGTAATTGTTCTTGTAGTCAGAACCTAAACGCATAAATACAGATATGTCTCCATTTGCCAACTCAGTTCTATTTATAAGATTTTCGGCATGTGTAAATAATTGTATGCGCTTATAGCGTCTCAGGTCGTAAGATGTATTCTTGTATATGGCTCGTGCATCTTCCGGATCGAGATTTGTCACGCGCATCGATAGCGATTGCTCATTTTCTTTGGTCAATTGTGTTTGGTCAGGATCTAAGGATCTGCTTAACCCCGGAGGCAATACATAATTTACGGGTTTTCTTTCAGAGTTTTCTTCGATATTTACTGTCGAAATATCAATAGATCCATTTCCCATCTTAGCCCCACTTGTTAAGTCCTGATCGTAAACACGCCAATCACCTCTTACAAGCTGTAAGGTTCCGAATCGCAGCACTGTTTGTTGTTCAAAGTCAGTCAGAAACATTCTCATGAAACGGATGCTTTTGAAATCGTTGATATTTCCAATTCGTTTTCCTTGGCGAATTGGAATTTTGAACTGATACCATCTTACCTTTTCTTCTTTTCCGTTTCGGAGCGGGACAGTAACCTCTCGTTCGTCTACAATATAGTTGCGACCGACATTCATGCTATCCGGCTTCAGTGATACCCGATATTGGTAATACGATTCATTTTCATTCAGCGTGTAATCCTGATCTATATCTTCTACATCGGGAACTCCACGTGCTGCGGTAGAATACCTTTCGCCACTCTGATCTGTAGGTTTCGAATTTCCTTCCGTACCGTTATAGTATTTGTAGCGGTCGAGTATCCCTTTTCGCTCGCGGTCGTAGTCTGAGCCACGATAGAAATGGTATAAGTCTCTCGAAGGAGTATTGAGTGGAGAGAAAGGATCGTTTACCATTTCATCAAGCGTGCTTTGAGGTAACTTTGTTCTCAGATTGTCTAAGAAATCCTTATATACGCCGTATGTTTTTTCTTCCTCTTGATTCAATCCATTTAGCCCGACATCCTGTTTTTCGCGGGCAATAGCTCCCAAATTATCATCGAATGCATATACTGTAGATTGGCGCGTAGGTACTTTTCCCCACACAGTTTTTGTATATGCTGTAGGATCATCATTGACTGGTAGTCCGTTTTCGTAAAACTTTTTCCCATCTTTCAAAACATCTTCCGATATTTCTCCCAGATTGAAATAAAGGTCTCCTCCTTTGTGCGAGCTTGAAAAATCTTTTACAAATGGATCCATTAGCCAGAATTCAATATATTCGATATTTGATGCTTCGAAGTCACGCACATCCATTTTACGTGTAATGCCCGCCCAGCGATCTCGTGGATTTAATAATTTCCCATCCGAATCTATTTTTTCTCCATCCAGATTGTAAGGTCCCCTTTCGTTAGGGTAGTACGATAAGTTTAATGTTGGTATTGTTGCCGATTCTGTTTGTCTGATATCCCGGTTCGGATATATTTCGGTGACACCAATTTCCCTGACATAGTGATCTGATAAAGAGTCACTATTTATATAACTTGGTGTAAGCGACGACCCTTTGCGTGTAAATAGCGGATCGATGGTAAACCAAGATAACATGGCTCTGTTTTTTGCATATTGGATACTATCCGAAGGTTTATTCCCTGATATAGTAGGAGGATAAACATATTTAGGTAGTTCCTTCGGTGTTGACGCAAGATTCCATGCATAAGGGCTTTTGAGTTCGATGCGTGATTGCGATGACTCAAAATCATCGAGATAAGAGAATCCTCCCGTATCTTTATTTTGGTAATGTCCCGGTATCATGTGCGCAAACTCACCCATAAAACTGATTTGAGAAGGCTGTGTTGCATTCACAAACGGTATCTTGTCAATCAGGTTGGTGAGCCACATCGACTCGGTTTTATATGACGTATTCAATCCCCATAAGGTATTATTGACAGATTCTTCGCCAATAACTGTTTTAGTGGTAAGGGGTTTTTCGTATAGATGCATAATTGTACCGCCGATGTTGAAATTCTTTGAGATATCGTAGCTCAGATTCAGCCCCATCATTGTTTTTCGCTGCATACCTAACGATCGTTCCTCTAACGAAGCCTGTATATTGGCATCGGAATCTATCAGGTTCTGATTTATGATAGTGACTATACCTGATGTGTAGTCAACTATATAGTCTGTTCCTTCGGTGAGGAGCATACCATTGGCTGTAAGTTTAACTGATCCTTGTGGTATGTTTGTCGACATCAGGTCAATTTCAGCTTTACTGTTCGATGATCCTCTGAATGAACCGTATATCTTGAATTTGTTTTTTTCTGCGATTTGTCTGGCTACGGTCAATGTCGAGTCATATAATTGCTGGTAAACATACTTTTCTGCAATAATAGGACTGCCTATTTTATTCGCCAGATGCTTTCCGAATGGTTCAACCACAGGGAATATAATTCGTCCGTTCTGAGACTGGACGGTATATCCTTCAAGATAGTCGAAAATACCATCGCCTTTTGTTCCGTCTTTTTGGGTAACTTCTTTATTCTGAGAGTTCAATCTGTCTAGGTTCATCACCTTTATCAGAAGTTGATTTTTAATGTTTCCCTCAGGCAGATAGTTTATGTATGTACCTAAAGTGTCTGATTGATAGGCTATGTTTAATCTAAAACGGTCTTGTTGTATATTGCTTGCGCCAAGGGAATAAATGTTTTTCATCATCAAATCCCATGTATATGAACGTGGAGACAGAGAGATGGGCTTTAATAACTTTACAAACAAAGCACCTGATTTGGGGTTGCTTGATTCATAATTGGCAGATATATCCGTTGATAGTTCTCCTACTTGATATGTAGTTCCATTTACTGTATACTGGTAAGCTACTGCAAGTACTTCGTCAGCTTGTAGTGCAGAGTTTAGAGATAAGTACCCTAGTTGAGCGTTGTATGTATATTCCGAAGAACTAAGCATTCGCGCACTTTCTATTTTCTCATAATCGAGTCCGCTTTCTATATAACCATTAAACTCGCTGGTTACTTGCGAAATATCCCTTGCCCTGGTATGTGCTGTGGCCATCGTACCATATAGGTTATTAGCTGCATTATATGGTGTCTTTACAGAGCCTGTCCCTATCCATTTTGGATTTTTAATATTGTCACGCTCTGCAATATCGGCAAAGGCAACAATATTTCTCGACTGCATAAAGTCGCTTCTCCTATTCGTAACCCACACTTCTATTTTAGTGATTGATACAGGTGAGTTGATATAAGGGATTTTACTCATCGCATTATCGTAATTATCACGGAAATAGTATCCCAAGAAGAAGTGTCTGTTTTCGTCGTATTGATCAGCCTTAAAAGAGAATTCGGTTGTTTGTATTCCTCCCTTTGTATTCACTGTCTGCGACTGAGACTCCTGTTGAGAGATAACTGTATTTATCCGTAGTTTTCCGAACTGAAGTTCTGCGTTGATACCGAATAAGGCCGTTCCTCCGTTGATGAGCGAGTTTGTTGTACTCATGCTTACGTTTCCGGCCTCTATCTTCTTTATTATTTCGTCTTCTTTTCCATCGTACCCCAATTTCAGCTTTTTAGAGTCGAAATCAAATAAGGCTTTGGTGTCATAATTCATGCCGAAGTTGATCTTATCACCAACTGAGGCTGTAACGTTCATCTGGATATCTTCTTTGAACTGAAAGGTAGTGTGACTTCGGTTGCGTTCCGAGAGGGTAGGGTTGTCTGTACTACTTCGCTTAAAGCCCATTGTAGTTTCAACATATCCTTGAGTTCTCACCTTTACTCCACCGGGTCCAAAAAGCCGCTCTGCCGGACCTAAGTTTAGTTTTATGTCTTTCAGAGAAAACTCATCTTTTTCATCCTTCTTGTCGTATGCTTCTGCATTTTTAGATCTGAAATATCTACTCATGGATTGTTTGAGGGTGTAATCCATATACTCGTCAGAACTTAAAGAAAAAGGAGTGGATATTTCTTGGTCTCCGATTTTTGTACGGAAAATATACAGTCCGCTGGCAGGGTCATATTCTACAGACTTCTTTAGGTTGTCGGGGTCTTTGAGGTCTGCCGGAGGATTGACGTTGAGGTCTTTATAAGTTTCTATCTGTGTTTTCTTTACCGGAAAGAGAGGTACAGTATCATTTGTTTCTAGCAAAGAGCTTTCTTTTTGGGCAATATCGATTTCCTTTTTTCCGTAAATACCGGAAAATAAACTGATCGAGCTTACTAAAAGCGTGATAAAAAACAAATATTTTGTAAGTTTCTTCTTCAATCCGACAAGGTAAATATAAATAGAGTGAATGATCAGAGCATTTTTAGTGCCGTCTTTATTATTTGCTCAACAGTATTGTCCGGTTTGTCTTTCAATATTTTGGATACTGCTTTTTGCGAAGCCTGCTGAGGAAAACCTAACATTACCAGTGCTGCGATGGCTTCTTCTCCCGCCTGACTTGTTTTTGCAAACATCTCTACAGACTCAATTCCACTGACCTTGATTTTATCTTTCAGGTCAACAATTACACGTTGGGCGGTCTTAGTGCCTATACCCTTCACGGTTTTTAGTATATCCGAATTGCCGGAGGCTATTACGTTTGTTAATTCCTGCACAGTCATCGACGATAGAATCATACGACCCGTGCTTGCTCCTATGCCCGAGACACTTATCAATAAGATGAATAGTTCACGTTCTTGTTTTTCGGAGAAACCATATAGCTGGTAGGCGTCTTCTCTTATTGCCTCATATATGTATAATTTGGCACTCTTTTGTCCTGAGATACTGGTATATGTATTTAAGCTTATGTTAATAAAATAACCTATACCATGTGTTTCGAGTGTAGCGGAAGTAGGGGTCAGTTCAGCAATATCCCCTTTTATATAATCTATCATAATCGGTTCGTAAATTTTACTAATTTATAACGTGTAAATATTAAAAAAAGTATATTTCAAGACGATTTAGAGGTTGTTTAACTTTCGTTTTATGTAGCATACGTATGATAAATTAAGGATATTTGCTATCAAATCCAAATTCTTATATCACGCCTCTTTGCGTATGCCATTAAATAATAATCTAAAAATGAAAAATCAAATACTCTATCTTTCTTGTTCGTGTTTGCCATTCAGGCTTCTTATTTAATGGGCAAAGGTAAGATTTTTGTGTTACTTTTTGTACCTTTGTATGTTTCCATTGAATTATTTAATTTAAAACTATAACGATAAATAGAGTCCTAAATCAAGCAAATCATTTATGTATCGGTAAAGTTGATAATGGAAGTTAAATAAAGAGATAATTGATAACCTCAAATATTTGAATTATATGAAAAAAAAGTGTTTTTTCGTTTTATTATTAACAATAGCTATGACTACAATTCAAGCTCAAAACCCGTTTTTCTCGGCGTATAAAACGCCTTACGATACCCCGACGTTCAATAAAATCAAGAACGAGCATTACGAACCTGCTATAGAAAAAGGAATAGCAGAGCATCAGGCTGAAATAAACAAGATCGTAATGATCAGGGCCGTTCCTACTTTCGAGAATACAATCGTTCCTTTGGAAGAGTCCGGAAAGCTGTTAAGTAGAGTAACATCAGTGTTCTTTAATCTACTCAGCTCCGAGAGCAATGATGAGATGATGGAAATAGCACAGCGTATTCAACCAAAACTTTCGGAACATTCCAATTCTATAACATTGAATGAAGGTTTGTTTCAAAAAGTGAAGGCTGTTTATGATAAACGTCTGGAATCGAACCTTACACCCGAGCAAATCCGTTTGGTAGAAAAGACATACCGTGGCTTTGAAAATAGCGGGGCAACACTCGTAGGAAAAGATAGAGATACATATAAAGAGCTTTCTACAAAGCTGAGCCAATTGACTTTAGATTTTGGACAGAATTCTTTGAAAGAAAGTAATAAATTTGAGATGCTTCTGACAGATGAGGCTGATTTGGCAGGATTGCCTCAGATGGTGAAAGATGCTGCGGCAGCTAAAGCAAAGGCTAAAGGAAAAGAAGGGTATATGTTTGACCTTTCTGCGCCTAGCTATATTGCATTTATGAAATATTCTACTCGCCGTGACCTTCGTCAGAAACTATATATGGCATACAATACAAAATGTGTAGCCGGTGGAGAGTTCGACAATCAGGAGAATGTAAAAGAAATAGCTAAAACCAGAATGCAAATAGCGAATCTTTTGGGCTATCCGGATTATGCTACTTATACATTACGGAACAAGATGGCAAAAGATAAGGAGCATGTTTACGGCTTGTTGGATGACTTATTTAGCGCTTATGCACAGGCGGCTCGTGAAGATGTGAAGATGGTAGAAGGCTTTGCTGTAGGAATGGAAGGAAAAGCAATAGACCTGCAACCTTGGGACTGGTCTTTCTATTCAGAAAAACTTAAAGATGCTAAATATAGTGTAAGCGATGAATTGGTACGTCCTTACTTTGAATTGGAAAATGTAAAGAAAGGTGTTTTTGGCCTGGCTACAGATCTGTATGGAATCACATTTAAAAAGAATACTAAAATACAGGTTTATCATCCCGAAGTAGAAGCATTTGATGTGTTAGACGAAAATGGTAATTTTTTGGCTGTTCTGTATACAGACTTTCATCCACGTGAAGGAAAACGCCAAGGAGCATGGATGTCTGAGTTTAAAGGGCAGTATGTAGAAAAAGGAAAAGACTCTCGTCCGTTTGTTACTATTGTGATGAACTTTACACGTCCAACAGAGACTGAGCCTGCTTTGCTTACTTTCGACGAGGTAGAAACATTCCTTCATGAGTTTGGACATGCCTTGCATGGTATGCTAACTAAATGTACTTACGAAACACTCTCAGGTACAAATGTTTTACATGATTTTGTAGAGCTGCCTTCTCAGATAATGGAAAACTGGTTAACAGAAAAGGAATATCTAGATAAGTTTGCTGTTCATTACAAAACAGGAGAAAAAATACCTGCTGATCTTGTAAAGAAACTTGTAGATGCCGCCAATTATAATGCAGGATATCTCTGCTATCGTCAATTATCATTCGGATACCTTGATATGGCATGGCATACTTTAGAGCAACCATATACAGGTGATGTGATCTCATTTGAGCGTAAGGCAATGGACAAAACAGCCTTGTTGCCAGTAGTAGAAGGCACTAATATGTCTACATCATTCAGCCATATATTTGCCGGAGGATATGCTGCCGGATATTATGGTTATAAATGGGCGGAGGTATTGGATGCAGATGCTTTTGCATTGTTCAAACAAACGGGTATTTTCAACAAAGATACAGCTCGTTCGTTCCGTGAAAACATTTTAGAGAAAGGGAATACCGAAGAACCAATGACTTTGTATGTTAAATTCAGAGGGCAAGAACCTACTGTAAATGCATTGCTGGAAAGAAACGGTATAAAGAAATAAAGTCGGAGAAAATATTATAAAAAGAGTCGTCGGGGTTTTCCGATGACTCTTTTTTTATGGAAGGGTTAAATCTTATTGCATCAATAAAAAAGGAGTTGTCATCGAAAGAGACAACTCCAATTATAGACTTAATGTATTACAAACTTTCTGAGTTTTTTATTTAAGTAGTTTTATTTTAACCTTAATGTGTTAATCGATATGCTTTATTCAATATTTTGCTGTTTAATAATGTTTTATGTTTAAAGCTTCCAGTAAATAAGGCTGGTGCGTATAGCACTGGTTGAACTTAATCCCTGTCTTAATGTCCAGTTCGATAAATCCGGTCTAAGCATACTGATAATAACCTTATCTCCTGCATCAAATGTTCCTCCTAGTGTTACGCTATAACTATAATCTTGTTGGTTAGTTGGTAGCCCTAAAACTACTACGTCGATTTCAGCGGCATCTATAAGGGTAGATTTGTCGTTTTTTTGAAGATATATATAGAATGGTAAACGATTCTGAGTGGTTGTTCCAATTCGGCCGTAAAGTCGTAGAGAGAACGCGTAGCTTCCCGATTCATTTATTGTGATATCGCCGAATGGAAGTTGGTTGGCCTGAGCATGGTCTCCATTTACACTATTATAGGTTGTGCTGATAGTAATATCGCTGGTTAAGTTTTTTAGGTTTATGCCTATCATGCCGTCACCGATTTTTATATTACTACAAGTCTGACCTAAAAAGTCGATAGAAGGTATGGTTGCTGCTGTTGGAGATGATGCTATCGGTGTCCCAAATATTCGGTACATAACTTCTCCTCCTCCGTAGGCAAGTTTACCTCCAATTCGTTCTATCGATAGTCCATTATCTATTGATGTTGCGGCAGTTCCTGAGTATGATCCTCCATTTCCTCCTAAATAAGGTACTTTTAGTATTCCTTCGAAAGGAACATTTGCCGTATAGGTATTAGGTGTCATTTGAGAACTACTGCATATTAAGGATGTGATTTGAGGTTGTATAACCGGACTGTCGTCTATTTTTCTCCATTCTGTCCCTGTCCAGATATGTACTCCAATAACAAAGTCGCCGGTATTTGTTAAATTAAATACTGTCATTCCTACATGTTTCTTCTTTAACTCTGCTTTGTTGTTTGTGTATTCAGTTTGTTCAGAGCTTGTAGAGGTATTCCAATACATAGGGTATAACTCATTTTTGTTTGTAAGTAGTACACGAGGCAGAACTACACCTTTGTCTGATGTTTGGTTTTGACTTTTGGCCGCAAACTCCTTTAGGTCTAAAATAGAACCTCCCTCCGGTGAGACGTTCGAACCTATTGTTACTTGTCCCGTAGCATTACTTGTGATCATAAAGCAAGCAAAGGTCATACATAGGTAAGCGAAACTTTTTGCTTTCCTTGTTTTTGTCTTTTCCTTTAATCCGTTAAGGTGAATTAAAAAGTAATTAAGTAAATTGTTTGTTGTCATAAATGTAAAAGTTAATTGTTTGTGTATTTAAGTCTGAAATTCCTGACATTTCAATATAATAATATGTTTGTGTGTATGGTGTGCCCAAAATGCTTTGTGCAAACAAATTACAAAATAGATAAAAGAGTAATATTTTATTATCTATTAGTGTTAAAGACTATAGTTTGATTTTCTCTGGGTATTAATTTTGTAAAATTTCCTTATATCGAACGGTTTAAATTTTGTTTTATAAAGTTTGTTATGTTAAATGAGTTCGTGTCAAAGTTTGTTTGCAAATGTAATGTTTATTTTTTATAAATACAATATTCAATTTTAATAAAAGAATATTGATTGTTGTTGAACAAGTCTTCCATCTTTTTTGGAAAGGGATTTTGTTATTGTGCTGAATGAGAGAGAATCATCACTTAAAGAGGAAGTATTCCAAGTTTGGATATATGATATAATAAAAAAAGAAACTGTTTATTTAACAGTTTCTTTTCCAGGGTGGAAGACGGGGCTTGAACCCGCGACCTTCGGAACCACAATCCGACGCTCTAACCAACTGAGCTACAACCACCGTTTTGCAATTGCGGTGCAAATATATGCATTTTTCTTGTATTAGCAAGGGGTATGATGAAAAATCTTAATCTTTTTTATTTAGACTCTTCGCTTATAAAATCTATGTTCTTTTAATACAGATATTTCGAAATGAAAGTGTATTTTTGTCGACTTATATAAGAGTTTGATTAATGAATGTTTTGAAGAACTACGCATTTACGATCTTTTTGCTTCTCGGTATTCTGATTGGTGGTATTTGCGGTATTATTTTTGGAGAAGGGGCTAGTGTTGTAAAGCCTGTGGGGGATATTTTTCTCAATTTGATGTTTGTGCTCATCGTGCCGCTTGTTTTCTTTAGTGTAGCATCATCTATTTACAACATGCGCGACTCTAATATGGTCGGTAAAGTGATAGGAAGCATTGTTTTTGTATTTCTTTTTACCGGAGTTGTGGCCGCCGCCGTATCCTATCTTTTTACCCTCTTATATAATCCTCTAGGAGGAGTTAATCAGTCGGAATTTTTACTAGGGCTGCCCCAACAAACAGTAAAACAATTGACTTCTGCCGAAATATTTGTGAATGTCTTTACTGTTTCTGACTTTCAGCAGCTATTTACAAAAGCGAATTTGCTGCCTCTTATTATATTCTCTATCTTCTTTGGCTTGGCTACCTCTTTTTCGGGTACGAAAGGAAAAATAGTGGCAGACTTTTTAAATGCTTCCACTCATGTAATTATGAAAATGATGGATATAATAATGAAAGCGGCTCCTATCGGACTAGGCTGTTACTTTGCCGATACGGTTGGGAATCTGGGCGGACAGATACTGAATGGGTATATGCATGTTTTCATTCTTTTCCTCATCCTTACAGGAATTAGTTTTTTCGGGCTCAACTCTATATATGTGTTTTGGGCGGGAGGCAAAAAAGGCTTTGTTTCGTTTTGGCAGAATATATTGACTCCATCGCTTACGGCGATTGCCACATCTTCCAGTGCGGCATGTATTCCTGTTAATATAGAAGCTTCTAAGCGGATGGGTATTCCCTCGCGTATTGCCGAAACAGTGATTCCGTTAGGTACAAACATGCACAAGGACGGTTCTATCATAGGTGGTGTTCTGAAAATTATATTTCTATTTACTATTTTCGGGCAAGAGATAACATCTTCTTCGAATATGTTTATGATTATAGGTGTTGCCGTACTATCTGCTGCCGTTGTAGGAGCTATCCCAAGCGGAGGTATGACGGGCGAGTTGTTGATTTGTTCTATCTTTGGATTTTCACCTCAGTTTGCTGCTACATTGATGATTATAAGTACTATAATTGATGTTCCGGCTACACTGCTCAACTCTACGGGTAATGTGGTTTGTGCAATGATGGTAACCCGTTTGGCGGAGGGAAAGGATTGGGTAAAGAAACAGTTTATCGATGCATCATAAATTTATCTCTTAATAATATAGGGTGTTTACATCCGAAATAAAAAAGTGACATCAAAAAACAGATACGAATCTGTTACTTTTGTTACTTTTTTGTTTTTATTCTTTGGCATGAGTTTTGTATTTATTTGCAATCAGTCGTGATCATTGTGAATTATCTTTTTTTACCTTATTATATTAACTAAGGTAAAATCGTACACTATACCGTATAGATTTTTTCATTATATTTGTCCTCAATTTTTTAAGCAGGTTATTTTACATTATGAGTAAACAATTTTCAGAATATAATCGATTTAACTTATCTGATGTCAACAAAGAGATATTAGAAAAATGGGATAAAGAAGGCATATTCCAAAAGAGCTTGGAAATACGCACCGGAGCGCCATCATTTGTTTTCTATGAAGGACCTCCGTCGGCTAATGGTATGCCCGGTATTCACCATGTTATGGCTAGATCGGTTAAGGATATTTTCTGCCGTTACAAGACTATGAAAGGTTTTCTTGTAAACCGTAAGGCAGGATGGGATACTCATGGCTTGCCTGTGGAGCTTGCTGTAGAAAAGAAACTGGGTATAACCAAAGAAGATATCGGCAAGAAAATAACAGTAGAAGAATATAACGATGCCTGTCGCAAAGAGGTAATGAAATATACCGGGGAATGGGAGAACCTTACCCGCATAATGGGATATTGGGTAGATATGAACGACCCTTATATCACATACGATAATCGTTATATAGAAACACTTTGGTTCTTACTGAAAGAACTATATAACAAAGGCTACCTTTATAAAGGTTATACAATACAACCATATTCGCCGGCCGCCGGAACAGGACTTAGTACACACGAACTGAATATGCCGGGTGCATATCGTGATGTGAAAGATACAACCTGTGTAGCACAGTTTAAGATAAAATCTCCGAAGGCTGAAATGTCTCAGTTTGGAGAGGCTTTCTTTTTAGCTTGGACGACAACCCCTTGGACTCTTCCGTCCAATACGGCACTAGCTGTAGGACCCGAGATAACCTATGTAGCGGTACAATCTTACAATCCGTATACAGGAAATAAGATAACTACTGTAATGGCACAGTCTCTTTTGTTCAGCATGTTCAATGAGAAAGCTAAAGACATAGCTCTTGAAGATTATAAGATAGGAGATAAGCTTATACCTTATAAGATTGTAGGAGAATGGAAAGGTAAAGACTTGGCCGGAATGGAATACGAACAACTGATTCCATGGGTTAATCCGGGAGAAGGTGCATTTAAAGTTCTTGCAGGCGACTTCGTAACCACAGAAGATGGTACAGGGATTGTACATATAGCTCCTACATTTGGTGCAGATGATTCCCGTGTAGCAAAAGCAAATAATGTACCTGCATTACTTCTGTTGGACAAAGACGAGAATCAACGTCCGATGGTAGACCTCACCGGTAAGTATTTTAACTTAGAGGATTTAGATCCTAGCTTTGTTAGTGATAATGTAAATGTTGAGCTATATAAGGAATATGCCGGTCGTTATGTAAAAAACGAATACGACGACACGCTTCCTACAGATGCAACAACTTTAGATATCGATCTTTGTGTGATGTTGAAACAACAAAATCGCGCATTCAAAATAGAACGTCATGTGCACAACTATCCGCACTGTTGGCGTACCGACAAACCGGTATTGTATTATCCGCTGGATAGTTGGTTTATACGTACCACTGCTTGTCGCGAACGTTTGATAGAACTCAATAAGACAATAAACTGGAAGCCGGAATCGACAGGTACAGGCCGTTTTGGAAAATGGCTCGAAAACCTGCAGGACTGGAATCTCAGCCGTAGCCGCTATTGGGGAACGCCTCTTCCTATATGGAGAACAGAGGATGGAAAAGAAGAAAAATGCATCGGTTCGATGAAAGAGCTTTATGCCGAAATGCAAAAAGCCGTAGATGCCGGTGTGATGAAAGAAATACCTTGGACAGGTTTCGAAGTCGGAAATCTGGATAAGGCAAACTATGAGAAAATAGATCTTCACCGTCCGTATGTTGATGATATAATACTTGTATCCGATTCGGGACAAGCAATGACACGCGAGAAAGATTTGATCGACGTTTGGTTCGATTCGGGGGCAATGCCTTTTGCTCAGGTATTTTATCCAAATATCAGCGAACATGAATTTTCAAAAGTATATCCGGCTGATTTTATAGCTGAGGGTGTAGATCAGACCCGTGGATGGTTCTTTACTCTACATGCTATATCTACAATGTTTAAGGACAGCATATCGTTTAAAAATGTTGTTTCCAACGGACTTGTATTGGATAAGAACGGACAAAAGATGTCGAAACGCTTAGGTAATGCTATCGATCCTTTTGAGACAATAGATAAGTATGGTTCAGACCCATTGCGCTGGTACATGATAACCAATGCATCGCCTTGGGATAACCTTAAGTTCGATATAGAGGGAGTAGAAGAGGTGCGCCGTAAGTTTTTCGGAACACTTTATAATACTTATTCATTCTTTGCTTTGTATGCAAACGTGGATAACTTCTCCTTTAAGGAAGACTTGATACCTGTTTCGGAAAGACCAGAGATTGATCGTTGGGTAATATCATTGTTGAATACGCTAGTCAAGGATGTGGATGAGTATTATAATACATACGAACCAACAAAGGCCGGACGTGCTATCTCTGATTTCGTAAATGATAATCTCAGCAACTGGTATGTACGCCTCAATAGAAAGCGTTTCTGGGGAGGAGAGATGACAAAAGATAAATTATCTGCATATCAGACCTTATATACATGTTTGGAGACAATAGCCAAACTTATGGCTCCGATATCTCCATTCTATGCCGATAAACTTTTCTGTGATTTGATTGTTGTAACAGAGCATGAAAAAGTAGCGTCGGTACACCTTTCGAATTTCCCTACTTATGATCCATTAGTAGTAGATAAGAATTTGGAAGAACGTATGCAAATAGCACAAGATATATCATCCGCTGTTTTAGCTTTGCGCCGTAAGACCAATATCAAGGTACGTCAGCCATTGACACAGATTATGATACCGGTGTTGAATGATCAGCAAGGAAAAGATTTGGATGCTGTGCGCGAACTGATATTGAATGAAGTAAACGTCAAAGAGCTTAAGCATGTAGATAATGCTGCCGGTATCTTGGTGAAGAAAGTAAAACCCGATTTCAAAAAACTTGGGCCTCGTTATGGTAAGATCATGAAACAGCTTGCCGCAGAAGTTCAGGGGATGAGTCAGGAAGCTATCGCTACATTCGAAAAAGAAGAAAAATATACATTCGATATTGATGGACAAACAGCTACTATAGAATTGGCTGACGTGGAAATCATATCTGAAGATATACCGGGATGGTTGGTTGCTAATGCAGGAAAACTGACTGTTGCACTTGATGTGACAATAACAGACGATCTGAGAAAAGAAGGTATAGCCCGCGAGCTGGTAAACCGTATACAAAATATACGTAAATCCAGTGGACTGGAAATAACTGACAGAATAAATATAAAATTGACAGACTTGGAGCAGATAAGAGAAACTGTCTCGGAATATAATAATTACATAGCGTCACAGGTACTTGCTGACAAAATAGAACTGTTGGAGTCTGTAGATGGGCAAAATATTGATATGGATGATTATATTTTACAGATATCTGTTGAAAAAGTCTGAAAATGTATTATCTTTAAGTAAAATAAGAAACAGGAATTATAAAACTAACGGTTATGGCAGAAAAAACAAGATATTCTGATGAGGAATTAAATGAATTCCGCGATATTATTCTTGAGAAGCTAAATAAAGCTAAAGGAGAATATGAAGAGTTGAGAGCGGCTATAACAAATGCCGATGGGAATGATGTTACTGACACTTCACCGACATTCAAAGTCCTGGAAGAAGGTGCATCTACGTTGTCGAAAGAAGAAGCCGGCCGTTTGGCTCAACGCCAGATGAAGTTTATCCAAAATCTTCAATCGGCTCTTATTCGTATCGAAAATAAGACATACGGCGTTTGTCGCGAAACAGGTAAATTGATACCGAAAGAAAGATTGCGTGCTGTTCCTCATGCTACATTAAGTATTGAGGCTAAGAACAGCGGAGTAAAATAAGTAGTAATTAAATAAAAAAAGCATAGAAGAAAGGAAGAAAAAGCAAGGGTGAATTATGCCTGTTTTTTCTTCGTTTTCTTTACAGGAATCGGCTGATATATGGAGAAAAAGAATCAAGGACTGATAGCAATCCTAGTAATCGTACTCGTTCTTGTGATAGATCAAGCATCTAAAATTTGGGTGAAGACCCATATGTCTCTTTTTGAGAGTATTGAAATAACAAGCTGGTTCAAGATATATTTTGTAGAAAATAACGGAATGGCTTTTGGGATGGAATTCATCGGAAAGATGTTCCTTTCCATATTCCGTATCGTAGCTATCGGTTTTATTGGCTATTATTTATACAAGCTGATTAACGGGAGATATAAGACAGGATATATCATCTGTATATCGCTTATATTAGCCGGAGCATTTGGTAATATCATAGACAGTGTATTCTACGGCGAAATATTTTCAGCTAGCTACTCTGGGCATGTGGCGTCCTTTGTTTCTTTGGGAGACGGATATTCTAGCTGGCTGCATGGTAAGGTTGTAGACATGTTGTACTTCCCATTGATCGAAAGCACTTTCCCTTCATGGGTTCCTGTATGGGGCGGACAACCATTTGTTTTCTTCAGTGCTATATTCAATATAGCTGATTCAGCTATTACTGTTGGTATTTTTATCCTTCTTCTTTTCTATCGTAAGACTCTTGCGCTATCTTTAGAAAAAAACGGCAAAGCATAATTATGCAACGATCTGTTATTTATATCATTATTTCTATTCTTATTCTGTTTAGCTCTTGCGGAAGAAGACCGGGATATGTAATCTCTCCCGATAAGATGACAGATGTCTTATACGATATAAGGCTAGCCCAATCTATTTTCAATGACGATCCTCAATTCAGGTCTGATGACATGAAAGATGCGTTAGTGGCGGGAGTGCTCAAAAAGCATAATATAACTCAAGCCGAACTAGATACATCTCTTTTGTGGTACTCGGATAATATACAATATTACGCAGCAATAAATGATACTGTAGCCGCACGCCTCAAGTTTAGAAATGAATCGCTTCTAAATTCTAGATCTGCGATGCTGAGCAGGGGGGCTCAGAGTAATTTGATAATACCTCCATTTTACTATCTGAATAGTTATACTCCAACTCTTTCTTTCAATATAGATACATTGAAGATGAAGAGTATAAAGAATATATCCGATTTTCACCTAAAGTTTGATATACAAGGATTGAGCGCTAAGCAAAAAGCTGAGGCTGCAATTTATTTCAATTATAAGGACACCTTAGTTAAAACAAGGATTCCTATCGAAAGTAATAGTCATTATTCAATAAGTAAACCTTCGTTACCTGATAGCTTACTGAACGGCATATCAGGGTATATACACCTTAAAAATAATACGAGTAGTGGAAATGTCTTGATACATAATATAAGCTATATAGATTCTGTAGCTGTTGTAAGACATAAAGACGGTCTTTCTACAAGGCAACCGAACAGATCAACAGATAATATCCGTAAGGAAAGTCTAGGTCGTCCGGAGCCTAATTAAAAAATCGAAATTCCTATACCTTCAAAGTTTTGAAATGAAACGCTATTATTCGCATTATACCTTTATATATCCGAATATATATCTGAAAAATTATATTATAGAGGTAAATGATAAAGGGCAGATAACTAATGCTTTCTCATTTAGGAGTGAGGTCGAAAAAACAGAGTTTTATTCGGGATTACTACTCTTCTATCCAGTGGGTGTAGAGGTGAATTTGCAAGATCGACTTAAAAGGGATTTATTTATCAACCCCAATAAGTCGTTGGTGTTTTCTTACGAGAAATATAATATAACACATATAGAGGACTTAACATCTTATATCTATTAATTTGTAAATAGTATTCATGAATAATAATGACTTTTCTATCACACTTATCATATCAACATATAATTGGCCAGAAGCTCTTAAAATTATATTGCTTAGTGTCATCAATCAAACATATTTACCAATAGAAGTAATCGTAGCGGATGATGGTTCAAGAGATGATACAAGAGAACTAATAGAAGAGATGCAGAAGTCTTTCCCATGCAAACTTATTCATGTATGGCAAGAAGATAATGGCTTCAGGGTGTCTGAAATAAGGAATAAAGCTATAGTGAAAGCTGCGGGTGATTATATTGTTCAAATAGATGGAGATATTATTCTAGAAAAACACTTTATAGAAGATCATTATTTATTTGCTCAAAAGAGTTTTTTCACACAAGGAAGTCGAGTGAAGTTATCGCCAAAGTCTAGCTCGGAGATATTAAGGAATGGCACGGTGGATATTCCTTTTTCATGGTCTTCATTCTTTCAACCCAATAGATTAAGGTTAAGATTCTTGCAAAACTATTTTCGATTCATATATAAAGTAAATCATCCTTACCTTGTTCGGGGGTGTAATATCGCTTTTTGGAAAGAGGATTTGCTAAGGGTAAACGGATATAACGAAGATATTATTGGTTGGGGATATGAAGATAATGAGTTAGGAGCACGACTTATTTTTGCCGGAATAAAAAGACAATTCTTAAAGATGGGAGCAGTAGGATATCACCTTGATCATCCTATCAATAGTAGAGACAAAGTCAATCAGAATCACAAAACTTTCTTAGAAACTATTAATAGTGAAGGAACCTATTGCCAAAATGGGTTAGATAAATATTAATAAATATTTTTTTTTCTGTAACTGATTAGTAGCTTGTTATGTATGGTGAAGAACCCGGATGCTTTTTTGTGAAATTATCCCAAAATCTCTTCCTGTAGTATAACGTCCGTTTAAGACAATCTTCTACATCAAAGTTTCTGTTTTGGGCATATTCTTTAATAAATAAGAAAATCATATCATCGCTACCCCATAATCGCCTGAAGTTAAAACAAGCCGTATCCATAGTGATAGGTTTATCAAACTCCATTCTATTAAGGTCTACCAGATAAAAGGTATAATCGTCTCCCTCCTTTTTATATAAGACATTCCCAGAAGAGTAGTCTAAATGGAGTATTTGCTGTTCATGCAGGTCGGCTGTATACCTTGCAAACTGCTTTATCAGTTCTTCCTTTTCTGAGAGGAATGATGTTTTTAGTTCACGCATTGTGCCATCAAAAGACTCATGCTTTGATATATAGAAGCTGTTTTTAAGCAACCCAAATTTAGTCTCTTTTATATACGCTATCGGGTCGGGAGTATGAAGCCCTTTTTCCTTTAGCTTAAAGGCATATTCGTATGAGCGTCGAGCTTTAGACTTTCTAAATGTCCTGTATACTATCTGATTGATAAAAATAGGCTTTTTAAAGAACTTCACGTTTACCTTAAACCCATCTACATCAAATAGTTTTATAATATTCCGAGCAGCATATAGTGTTTCACCTTCATAAGCAAAAGAGGCAGAAAGATTTTCTACAAAACCTTCCAGATATTTATATTCGGGATTAATAACAATTTCTACCATCTTAAAACTCAGAAGTGAAATGGAATTTTATATCCTTGAAATCTTGTTGAGCCATCATCAATACATAGTTAGAGTCTGCAAGAAAGACATCTCGTCCTTCTTTATCTACTGCCATATATTGAGCCTTACGCTTTTTAAAGTCAGCTAGTTGTTCCTTGTTGTCACTTTCTATCCAACAAGCTTTATACAAGTTGATTGCTTCCCATCTACACTGAGCACCATATTCATGCAATAGGCGATATTGGATTACTTCAAATTGCAGCTGCCCAACAGTTCCTATAATTTTGCGTCCGTTAAATTGGTTTGTAAACAACTGTGCTACACCCTCGTCCATCAATTGGTCTATTCCCTTCTGAAGTTGTTTCGACTTCATCGGGTCAGCATTTTCGATATACTTGAACATTTCAGGAGAGAAGCTAGGTAAACCTTTGAAGTGTAAATCTTCTCCCGATGTGAGTGTATCCCCGATCTTAAAATTCCCGGTATCAGGCAGACCTACAATGTCACCCGCAAAAGCTTCATCTACAGTTTCTTTCTTTTGAGCCATGAAGGCTGTAGGAGAGGAAAACTTCATCGAACGGTTCAATCGCATATGTTTATAGTTTACATTCCGTTCAAACTTTCCTGAACATATCTTAACAAAGGCAATACATGAACGGTGATTAGGGTCCATATTGGCATGTATCTTGAATATGAATCCCGTAAAAGCCTGTTCGTCAGGTTTTACTTCACGCTCGATTGCCTCTACAGGACGTGGAGACGGTGCAATCTTTACAAAACAATCCAAGAGCTCCTTTACCCCGAAATTATTGAGAGCCGATCCAAAGAATACAGGGGCAATTTGTCCTTTGAGGTATGTATCCATATCCAGTTCGGGATATACTCCGTCAATCAACTCGATGTCATCTCTCAGCTTTGCCGCCAAGGGTACTCCAATGTATGTTTCTAGCTCAGGGCTATTTATATCTTTAAAACCTATAGATTCCGTAACAGTTTGTTTACTTGGAGTGTATAGGTCTAATTTTTCCTGATATATATTATAAACTCCTTTGAAACGTTGTCCGCTGTCGATTGGCCAACTCAAAGGACGAACCCCGATTTGTAATTCGGCTTCCAGTTCGTCTAGTAATTCAAAAGGATCTCTACCTTCTCTATCCATCTTGTTGACGAATATCATGACAGGAGTATGGCGCATACGGCAGACCTCCATCAGCTTGCGTGTTTGTGCTTCAACTCCTTTCGCTGAATCGACAACAATGATCACACTGTCCACTGCAGTCAGGGTACGATAAGTGTCTTCGGCAAAATCCTGGTGACCGGGAGTATCGAGTATGTTGATCTTATAACCATCGTATTCGAATCCCATAACGGAGGTGGCAACAGAAATACCACGTTGCTTTTCTATCTCCATCCAGTCCGATGTAGCAGTTTTCTTTATCTTATTTGACTTTACTGCTCCGGCAACATGTATTGCCCCTCCAAATAGTAATAACTTTTCAGTAAGGGTTGTTTTACCCGCATCGGGGTGACTTATAATAGCAAAAGTGCGTCTTTTTTGTATTTCTTTCTTAAGTTCGCTCATTGATTTTTCCGTAATAAGTTGCAAAAGTACTAAAAAAAGCGGATATAATATGCCTATCCCAGCAAGCAATAGAGAACTGTATGTTAGTTAAAAAAGTGACAAAATATAAATGTTCTGTTAAATATTAGTAAACAATGATATAGCTAATAAAAAGTGACAAAAGTAACACCTTTTCGATCTGTTTTTATTGTCACCTTTTCTCTGTTACAAAAAGTGTCTGTATTTTATTTTTTGTAACTATAACTGTCTTTATATAAGATAATTTTATCGAAATCATTTGTATCATAGTTTGTCTTTCTACTGTTATTTAGTGTTATCACTATTTTTTCTTTCTAAGCTATTGTTTACATTTGCTTTATCGATAATGAATTCATGTATGAAGTTCAGATTTAAATCCATAGCGATCGTCATTTTTAGTTTGTTAATTCTGGTTTGCTCTTATCAGGCTTATTGGTTGGTCAATTTCTATAACCAGCAATATGAGAAGTTAGAAACAGTAATAAACAATACGGCAGAAAGCAGTTCCTTCAAAGAGTTGGCAATCAGAATGTCTACCATATCTGCCCAGGATGCTGAAGAGGAAGAAGCAGAAAATGGTATTCCTGCTTCTGTAGAAACAAAGACTTATAACTCCGGCAAAGGTAAGACAACCATTAGTATGAGTTTCTCCAAAGAACGAGGAGGCGAAAAAAGTAGCTCTGATTCTATTTACGCAGACTTGCAAGAGGTAACGATACAAATCAAGAAAGGACTTTTGTCTGCTATTGGAGAAATAACCCCACTCGACTTAGTACGTTTGGATAGTATTATGAGTGCCGATTTGTCTGCACAAGGATTCGATATACCTCATGTTATCCAGTGTAGAACATCTATTGGAGATACCTTGGTGACTCAAATACCTAAAGGAACTTTCGATTTTAAGAATAGTAAGGAATATGTTTTAGAAGGTCTCAAAACCCAGATACATACTTATTATTTGTATATGGATAATCCTAAGTGGTATATCTTTAAAGGTATGTGGGGGTTGACCTCCGTTTCTGTATTGATGGTTATTTTACTAATTGTGACTTTTATATATTTACTTAAAATCATATTAAGACAAAAAACAATAGATGAAATAAAAACAGACTTTGTAAATAATATGACACATGAGCTTAAAACCCCGATATCAGTTACTTACGCGGCTGTAGATTCCCTCCAAAACTTTGGATTTGGCGATGACCCTATAAAAAGAAAAGAATATCTTGATATTTCACGTGAGCAGTTAATGTATCTGAATAGCCTTGTGGAACAGATACTAACGATGTCGGTAGAAGAGCGGAAAAACCTCAAACTGAATTTGGAAAATATAGAAGTGGGCAGCATATTTGAAAGCCAGAAAAATAAGTTTTTGCTGAACACTGTAAAACCAACCTCATTTGTAATAGATATACAACCTGAAGGATTGAGTATTGAAGCCGATCGATTGCACTTTGGTAATCTAGTAAGTAATCTGATTGAAAACGCAATCAAATATTCCAACGATTCGGTAGAGATTCGGTTGTCGGCACGTAAGTCGGGAAACAAAATTGTTTTATCTGTATGTGATAACGGAATCGGTATTCCGGACGGGTCTTTGGATAAGATATTTGATAAGTTTTACCGTGTTCATACAGGTAATGTTCACGATGTTAAAGGATATGGCTTAGGGCTTTTTTATGTAAAGACGATTGTTGTTAAGCATGGCTGGAATATTAAAGCAAAAAGTGTGGAAGGTAAAGGAACCTGTTTCGAAATAATGATAGGATGAATAAGATAAATGTATTGTTAGTAGAGGACGAACCGGCCTTGTCTATGATCGTTAAAGATGCTTTAGAGAAAAAGGAGTTTGTTGTTGATATAGCAGTTAATGGGGAAAAAGGACTCGAGCTTTTTCATCGGTTGAAGCCCGATATTGTCGTGGCAGACATAATGATGCCAAAAATGGATGGTTTCACAATGGCTCAGCTGATACGTAAAAGTGACAAGAAAACCCCGATCTTATTCTTAAGTGCTAAGTCGAGGACGGACGATGTGGTTCAGGGGTTTGAAATAGGAGGAAACGATTACTTGAAGAAGCCCTTCGGAATGGATGAGCTCATTGTGCGTATCAAGGCTTTGCTAAACAGAGCGCAAACGGAGATCCCTCAAGATAAAATATATGAGATAGGAAAATATACATTCGATCCTTTGATGCAGAAATTGGTTCACTCTCAACGTACTGAAATCCTCTCTCACCGTGAAGCTGCTATATTGGAACGTCTTTGTTCTAATCAGAATAATATCGTAGAGAATAAAGCTGTACTGATTGAGCTTTGGGGCGATGATAGTTTCTTTAATACACGCAGTCTGCATGTGTTTATCGTAAAGCTGCGTAAGAAGTTAGCTTTAGACCCTACAATTCAAATTATAAATATTCGGGGAATAGGCTATAAAATGATTTTCTGATTACACCGGCAGATAGTTTCTATTTCTCAAACTTCTCTTTTATGTCTTCATATTTTTTTTCTCCTACATAACGCTCACGAGGAACAAAATGCGTGGAGAATATGCTCTTCGAGTCTTCATAATCAACATAATTTATTCCTGCCAGATCGGATACAGAATAAATAAAGTCTGCTGACGAATAAACTCTGTTTTTGTCAAAGACAAGATCTTTCCTGAATTTTCTGTATGACGGCGATAGCCATACAAGAAAAGGGACTTCGCTCATCGTTGGTGATACTTTTTCATAAGCATGACCTGCAAAATCTCTGTAATCGTACATTTCCTCTCCGTGGTCGGATAAGTAGATCATGGCTGCATCTTGATGCTGTAATTTTTTTAGAGAACCGATAATGCTGTTTACTATATAGTCGTTGTAGAGAACAGAGTTGTCGTAAGCATCTATTGCTTTTTTTGCTTTTTCGTCTCTGTATGGAGCATCTTTCACCAAGCCGTCTTTTTGGTTGTTGAAGAAGATGTATTCTTTGGGATATCTGAATTCATAGGCCATGTGATTCCCTATGAGATGTATGATAATCAATTTATCTTTTTTGTCATTCTTCTCCAGTATTTTATTTAATATGGGAAGGACAATATCATCGTGTTGCCTGTAAGATGCCAGATTATATCTTTTTTTCGCAAGCGATAGCAGTATGTCGTAGCTTGCCCGCATTTCGTCATTAAATCTCTGATTGCTTATAAGGTATGTTTCGTATCCCGCACGGTTGAATAATTCGTACATAGATGGTTTCTCTGTGAAGTATTCCGAATGATCTACTTCGTTCATCGATAATAAAGAACGAACCACCGGAATTGTATGCACATGTGGAGCTACTACATCATTATATACAACAAGGCTGTCTCCGTATTGTGACAACAAGGGATTTGTATTTCTTGGATAGCCGTAGAGAGACATGTGATGTTTGTTCAGTGATTCGCCAATCACTAATACCATGATTTGAGGGATAGAGTCCTTATGGTTAGTTTTTACTTCATAATCTAAGCTTTGACGTGCTTGTATCTCTTTTACCTCATGGGTTGTACGGATCTTATAGCTGATAAATGTTCTGTAGAAATTGATGAAATATACAGACCGTGATACCCTGCCTATGCCAACAATGGCTATTATTGTTATTATACTCAATATAAACAGCGTTTTATATTCTTTTATTTTGAGCTTTCTGAACGATCGCATTTTACAGATCATCACGATAGGTATCGCAGCATATACTACAACTCCGGCTATAACCCACATGCTCAGATAATGCGCTATAAATTCTTTACTCTCTTCGGGATTGGTTTCGAATAGACTGGTCACACTGTTTTGCTCAAGCATAACGTGTGCAAACAGTAAGTATGCCAGATAGATTGATCCCGGAATAATCGAGATAGCCAACATGATGGAGTATATGATCTTTTCAGATCTGGAACTGATAAATAGCGATAAGATCCAGATAGCAGCAAAGAATAAACCACAGACCAAGAAAACAGCAACTTTGTCTAAAAAAGTAAAATTTTGAGCTAAAGGGCACAGTATAGGCAGTAGGAGTAGGATATAAAATAAGAAAAAGAATTGTATTTTCTTTTTCTTTAATATGCTGTATATTTCGTTCATTGGTTACATCACAAGTGTTAATAATTTATCGTCAGTAAATCTGCCTTAGTTTAAATAATACGGATTTAGAGTCGACAAATATAGTATTTTATTCTTACTTTTGATATTGTTTAATATCACTCAAAACATAATTTTGCAGTATGAGTAAACGAACCACCAGAAAATCGAAGAATAAAGTTTCACGAAACAATTATCTATTAACCAAACCCGTATATCTTGGCGATAAGGATATTCCGATGTCTATTGAACTCGTTCAATATGATACGACACGTCTGGAGGTTAGGAATATTCAATTGCAAGAATCTATTAAGGATAAGATAGATACAACGAAGGTAAATTGGATAAAGATAATAGGGATATCTGATGCTAATACTGTATATAGAATTTGTAAAGAGCTTGGACTACACGGTTTTGATATTAAGGACCTTCTAGGAAACAGACAAGTTGTAAAGGCCGTTGGGTATGAAAATATCTCATTTGTTCTGATGTCTCTCTTTTATCAGGTAAAAGATACTACAGATATTGACGATATGCAGATTGGGTTTATTCTTGGAAAGAACTTTGTTGTTAGTTTTCAGGAGGCAGCAATCCCTGTTTTTGATGATGTAAAAAGAAATATAGAAGAGAATAATGTTGTAGTGCGTCAGAAAGGAGCTGACTTCCTTCTATACATTTTGATGAGCGCCGTGAATCAGGCGAATGTGAATACTGTAATGGATATTGAAGACAGGCTGGCTGATGTAGAAGATCATTTGATAGAAGGCAAAGGGTCTATCGATATTCTGCGTTTGATGCACGAATGCCGGGTCGATTATATGCATATAAAGCGTACCATAACTTCTCTGCGCGAAGAATTTGTCAACCTCTTGCATAACACCAACAAATTGATAGAAGAGGAAAATATTGTTTATTATAATGACTTTGATGATCGTATGCGCTCTATCTTGGGCAACTTGGCATCTTTCCATGAGTCGCTGACTTCCCTTCTGGACTTGTATTATAATAACAATAACCTAAAGATGAATGATATTATAAAACGATTGACGATAGTGTCTACCATATTTATTCCAATGACATTTATGGTAGGTGTTTGGGGTATGAATTTCAAGCTGATGCCCGAAATGGATTGGAAATATGGTTATCTCGGAGCTTGGATAACTCTTATATTGATTGCGGTTCTTTCTTACCTTTGGATAAGAAGACAGAAATGGTTTTAAGAAAAATAAAGGAAATTAAGTATGAAAAAGAGTATTGTTAAGTTGTTCTTTATGGCGTTTCTAGTGTGTTTTTCGGTACAGTCATTGCTCTCTGCACAGCTACAAGTCGTAAAACCAACAGAGGATATAAAATCATTGTTTGATAAAGGACTTTATCAAGAGGTGGTAGAACAATATGCCGCTCAGCCACGCAGCCTTTCGGCCGATAACCTTGCTTATGTAGCAGAGGCTTATTTTTACTTGGACGATCTGATCAATGCGTCGCGATATATAGATTTATCTGTACAGAAGAGTGCAAAATGTGCCCGGGCTTATTATGTGAAAGGATTAGTTCAGAATGCAAATGGCAGTGCAGATGATGCAAAAGGTAGTTTTGAAAAGGCTATCGCTATTTCTCCTGATTTTGCAGATGCATACGTCGGATTAGGTGATGTATTTGTTGCAAAGGAAGATACTGATAAAGCTTTGGAAAACTATAAGAAGGCTACATCATTTAATCCTCCGTCTGAGAAAGCGTTCTACATGATAGGAGTAATATATGCAAGCCGAGACGATCTGTCTGATGCATTGAATGTATTTTATAATGCCAAAGACAAAATTAAGAAGGATGAGGAATTGTTGGTTACAGTTCTTTATAATATAGCACGGATAGAATATGATTTTGGTAGATATACCAAAGCTGCAGAAGCCTATGAGGAATTAGTCGGCTATCTTCCTGACGATTATTATTCGTATGAAAAGCTGGTTCAGTGTTATGTTAAGCTTGGGGAGTACAACAAGGCGGCTGCATCTAAGACTAAGCTATATAATGCATATAAAGAAGGCCAGTTGGCTTCGACTACCATCTCTGATAATTTTTGTATAGATCAGTTTAAAGTTGGTTCTTTTGATGTATATGCATATGAGCGTTATGAAGAGAGCTCATCTCAGCCTTTCGTTAAAAATATATTCTATGTGATGAATGACTCGGGAGAAGTGGACTCTTCTATTTTCGTTGAATATACACCATCTCTTGATAATCAGTCAGGAGGGGAATACAAAGTTTCTAAAATAAAAGGAGTAACACGTTATACTTACGGACGTGCTTTTTCTAAGGGCGTGGAATATACCTCTCTACGTTCATATATAGAGGATGCCATTTCGGGGAAAGAAGTTCCTGTAAGTTCTAACTAATTGCTTTTTCCAGAGCTTGCCAAAGGGTATCTTTCGGTAGAGGGGCAGTGACCTCGATCCGTTCTTTTGAAACAGGATGTAGGAAAGATACTTTACGTGCATGAAGGCTGATGCCTCCATCCGGGTTAGACCTGTCGAAGCCGTATTTCAGATCACCTTTTATAGGGCATCCCATTTTAGACAGTTGTACACGTATCTGGTGATGGCGGCCTGTTTCAAGGTCAACTTCAAGTAAATTATATCTGTCGGATCGTGCTATCAACTTATAGTGCAGTATGGCTAGCTTCGAATTTGGCTTTTCCACATCGTAAGCATACGATTTGTTTTGTTTTTCATTTCTAACCAGATAGTTACTGAGTGTGCCTTCAGCTTCTTTTGGCATGTTTTTTACTATTGCCCAGTAGGTTTTGTCTATCTGTTTGTTTTTGAACATTTCATTCAAACGGCTAAGGGCTTTACTTGTCTTCGCAAAGATAACAATGCCGCTTACCGGCCTGTCGAGACGGTGTGTTACCCCGCAAAATACATTTCCGGGTTTGTTGTATTTCTCCTTTAGATACTCTTTTACAATTTCTGAAAGTGGCTTATCTCCGGTTTTGTCTCCTTGTACAATCTCAGATACTGTTTTATTGATGATAATGATATGGTTGTCTTCGTATAATACAGTCATTTTTCTCGATACCTTTGTTATATTTCGATCTAAATAAAGAAAGGGCAAAGGTAAGAACTTTTCATCGTTTTTGTATCTATTGTCATCTTTATCCCGTGCTGCTCTATTATGGTTCACTTAATTGGATTCTTACCTCGTTGTTTTACGATTGGTTTATAAAGACTATTATTCTATAAATTTTCTATAATTATACATTTGATCTTGTCTGATTTGGTATAAAAATATATCTTTGTTGAATGATTGTTCAATTATGGTATCAGAAGAATTAATATTAGAAAGAACATTCGAGCTGTTGCTCTTGAAAGGTTTTGATGCTGTGTCAATATCTGATATACAGCAAGCGACGGGTCTGTCCAGAGGTCTTCTGTATCATTATTACAAGAATAAAGAGGATCTGTTTATACAGGTTACTGAGAAGTATTTTATAAGAATATTTGATTTTGAAGTTGAACGCACGGCAAATTACACAGTTTTCGAATTTGTTGATTTTATATGTAAGCGTTTTAAGAAGATCGCCAGAATAGTCTCTGATATTGTTGGCGAAGCATCTAAGAATACAAATGTGTCGATGCTCAACTATCATTTTCTTTTCTATCAAGTGATGCAACGTGATGCCATATTTAGAAATAAATATCAGGCTACAATCGAAAAAGAAAAAATCGGGTGGGAGAGTGCGCTGAGAAATAGTGTATCGAAGAAAGAGATAAAGCAGGATACAGATATTGAAGTTTCAGCGATGCAATTGTTCACCCTGACTGATGGTATTTGGTTTCAAAGTATTTTCAGTACAGATGGAAATTCGATCGTTCAGAATCTGGAAAAGGCTTTATTACATTATATTTTTTTATTGAAGTAGTATTATTTTTTTTAATATATTGAACGTTTGTTCAGTTAGTGTATAGTATTATGGGATGGATTTATTTATTATTAGCGAGTTTGTTTGAGGTTGGGTTTACATTTTGCATATCAAAAGCAAAAGAGGCAATTGCTCCTCATTCCTATTACTGGTATATTGGTTTTGGTATTTGTCTTGCTTTGGGTATGTATTTGTTGATAAAAGCTGTTCAAACAATACCAATGGGTACAGCTTATGCTATATTTACAGGCATTGGTGCAGTTGGTACTGTATTGTTAGGTATTTTGGTATTTAAAGAGCCTTCTAGCTTTTGGCGGTTATTCTTTATTTTTACGCTTGTCTGTTCAATTATTGGATTGAAAGTAGTATCGAATTAAGACTGATATTTTTGTTTTGAAGTAAAGCGAATCAGCTTTCGTGCCTGAATACGATTTGATATGAAAAATATCACCTGTTTTTTTAATATTTTTCAGCCGACTTTATTTAGTCTATAGATTCTGATAATGAGGCTAAAAAGCTCAATAATTAGGCTGGTTGCAGCTTGCAGGGCTCTATGAATTGTGAAAATATTATCAAATTAGTTCCTATAATTTTTGGAGAATATAAATTATGTACTATCTTTGCACACGCAAAACGGTTAAGGTGCCATAGCTCAGTTGGTAGAGCAAAGGACTGAAAATCCTTGTGTCCCCGGTTCGATTCCTGGTGGCACCACTTAGTAAAAAGCTGTAATTCATTGAATTATGGCTTTTTCGTTTAATATAACTTCCCTATCTTTTATATACGGAAATACACTGTTTTACATAGGTTGTGTAAACCGATGTGTAAACCATGAGTGCGACAATTGATGTGATTTGTTATAAATCTAAAGTGTTGAAAAACAATGAGAATCCTTTGATGTTAAGAGTGACGAAAGATCGGAAAAGGCGATATTTAAGCCTTGGAATTTCAATCAGTTCAGAGTATTGGGATTTTACTAAAAACAAGCCGAAACGGAACTGTCCCAATAAAGAGCAAATATTAACCCTTATTTCAGAGAGAACAAAAGAATACAGAGAGCAAATAATTGAATATAAAAGTACAAATAAGGAGTTTACCGCTAAATCATTAATCGATAAAGTACATAATCCTATAATCAAGAAAACAGTAAAAGAAGCATTTGAAGACCAGATAGAGCGGTTATTCAAAGAAAAACGGCGTGGATATGCCTTATCTCATTTACAAGTCTTAAATTCATTATTAGAGTATAATACGCATCTTGATATTTATTTTTCGGATATGGATGTTTCTTGGCTGAAGAAGTATGAAACTTGGTTACGAAGCAACAATATATCAACAAACACGATAGGCATCCGATTTAGGACTTTGAGAGCCGTTTACAATGCAGCGATTAAAGAGAACATTGCCAAAGCGGAACACTATCCATTTAAGGAATATAATGTTTCTAAACTAAAGCAGGAAACTGTAAAGCGTTCTATTTCAAAAGGTAATATTATTTCTGTTATAAATTACCCTTATGATGGTAATAACATATATGAAATGCTTGCTATTGAATTATTTACATTCTCTTATTTAATGGCAGGGATAAATTTTGTTGATATGGCTTATTTAACCAGAGATAATATAATTGAGGATAGATTAATATACTTCCGAAGAAAGACAAATAAGTTGATAAAAACGCCATTACAGGATAAAGCAATGGAGATTATCAATAAATATTCTAATTCCGAGAATCCTTATCTATTTCCGATTTTAAACAGTTTCCATAAAACAGAGCAACAAAAAGCAAATCGAGTTCATAAGGTAATAGGTAAAGTCAATAAACGGTTAAAAGACATTGGAAAAGAGCTAAACATACCTATTGATTTAACAACCTATGTTGCACGCCATAGCTTTGCCACTGTTTTAAAACGCAGTGGAGTAAATACTTCTATTATCTCTGAATCATTGGGGCATAGTTCAGAGAAAGTTACTCAAATCTATTTAGATAGTTTTGAAAATAGTCAGATTGATGAGGCGATGAAGAATTTATTGTAAATTTAATGGGGCAGATTATCCAGCCCCATTAAATTAATTTTCAATTATATATTTTCTAATTTCAAACTGAAATAATTTAGGTTGCGTGTTAACATATTCCCAAAATTCGGGTTTGCTGATAATATTACCATACTCATTTAGAGCAATATTATGAATTTGATCATCTAAAATTAATTTAGAAATACTGCTTATACTCAATCCCAATTTACAGTAATTTATAATAATTATATCAGTTGTGCCATAGACATAACTATTATATTCCTCCTCTGATATTACTTCTAAATCATAGAGCATAAAAATCATTTTATTGAGTTTAAAACTGACAAAATCCTCTTCTATTTTTAATTTAACTAAGGCTAAATTTATTAATTCAATTTCACTCTTATTCTCTAAGTTCACATATACATTTTGAGAATGATCATAAGATTGAGATTCTCGATTGACTTCTCCAAAGGAATGTCCTACATATAATAGTATTCCTTTATTTTCTTTTATTCTATACAAAAAGTTATTATAGAACCACTTAATTTTGTCGGAAATAGAATACCTTATGATATTTGTAATAAAATTGGTGTAAAAATTTCGGGTATCTTCATGATGCAACCTTTTTATAGCTTTATCACTTTTTTTATCGTTATTATCTTTGCTCATAAGTTCTAAAACGAAAAAAAAGTAGATTTTATCTAACAAAGTATAGTTCTGATTTACAAGGTCTCTTTTGTATATAATAAGTTTGGCATTTATTTTTTTTGCTAATTCTTTTTGACCATCAAATGTCATCTTCTCATCATAAAATTCATATATTTGATTTTCTACTATATGCGATAAGACGTGTTCATCGGAATCTTGAAATGGGTTAATTAAACTATTAATTAATATATTATTTTGTAGATAGATATCCTTATCCTCGTCTTTATGTTCATTTTTTTTATCATTATATTCCTTTAAATTAGGATTAGTAACTTCATCAGGGAAAGTTCTTTTTCTTAATAATTTAATCTTATTAATCATAGACTCATAACCTGAGTTGTATTCTTTATTTTCAAGAAAAAATATATGAGGAATGAGTTTTGACAAATTATTTTGATTGAAAACATAGTTTAGACGATTAACCCTTCCAATTAGATTAGTTAATTCTTTACCATAAAGACTACGGGTATTTGTTATAAATAAGCGATCAATAGGCAGATTAATACCTTCAAGAATGACACTATTAGCTATTAAATATTTGAGTGTAGGTGTATTCTTAAAACAATATTCTAAGAATTCTTTTATTAGATCAGGTATTTTCCCATGTATGAACAACACACCTTTGTCTAAAATTTGTGTTACATAGAACAATTCATGAACTTCTGATTTAAGAATATTGATAATTTCTCGCAAACTAGCATCTTGCTCTATTTGTGGTAATTTATTATATAATTCTTTTGCTAATATTTCAACGAGTTTAGGTCTATATGTATATATAAAATTTTTCTTTAAAGAATGATTTATAATACATTCAAAATAACCTTGTTCTACAGAGATCGGATATAAAACATCAATATACTTGTCATATATGGATAATTCATTACTGTTAGATAATACATATATTTCGTATGATTTTATATTAAAATTGATAGAGTATTGTTCGATTTGAGAGTCTCCAATTGCTAGATTTCTACTATCCTCTATAAGTGGAGATAAATATATTATTTTAAGTTCTGGATTTAATAGTTTTGCAGACTCTATCAAACGAGCCAATATCAAACTTCGATTATCTCTATCTAATAAATTGTGAGCTTCATCTATGAATAGTATATCAAAGACCAGTTTTTTCCTTCTTATTAAACTCGAAGCTCTTTCTTGAGTTAGTATCCCCAAAATATCTGATTCACCATTATACATCTCATCATGAAGAATAAATTTATAGTTAAGATTCCTTTCTTTTAGGCTTTTATATGTTTGAACTAATAAGGATTTGCTTGGAACAATAACCCCTACTTTGTGGTATTGATCGTTGTATTTATGTAAATACTCTTGTATTATCTCACTTTTACCAAATGAAGTTGGGGCAATATAACTAATCTCTTTTGCTGGATTGTTTATGATATTTGTTCTTTGATTATTTTGTTCTAGTGTTTCAATATACAGACTCATTGGATTTTTAAAAAAAGCCTCAATTGCTGATTCTTGAATATTGTCTAATATAGATTCATTTATAAGCTTATTTTCTCTAATCCATTTAACGATTGGATAAAATCCAAATTGAGATGAAAAGTCTAGGAGAGGTTCATAATTATCTTGATTTAAACTGTATTTAAGTATTATGTAATATGCAATATCCAGATATGACAAAGTCTTCTTATCTTTATTATAGTAATGAATGAAGAGTAAAGATATTGATAGAATATATTCTTGTTCTTTTAGAGACATTACTTCATTTAAAGTTAATTTTTTAAATATATTTCTAAATAAATTGATATCTCTAAGCCTTGTCAAATTTTTCATACTAATATTAAGTTTATAAAGTCTTGGAACGATTTACTATTGATACATATGATAATCATTTTTCTATATCCAAATCTTTGACATAATGTTTGAAGTTTTATCTCTAGATCTTCCTTATTAATTGGATTCCAGTCATTTCCAAGATATAATGTGGAGCAAGGAATAACATTAAATTTTTTGATGTCTTGAAATATTTCATTTTCAAATTCTTCTGAATATTGTCGAATAACAGAAACAATACTTTGATTAGTATTTACATCTTGATGCCTCATGTGATTGTAAGCATTATTCCATGGATTATTAGGTATTTTTGTTTCAAGTTTACTTTTTAAGTCATTATATGCTTCTAAAATCTTTGATTCATGTTTTTCATTAACAATACCAGAAGATTTACTTTCAACAATCCAATGTTCTCCATTTAATAAATAATATCCATCAAATCCTTTCTTTACAGACCGCTCTTCTAAATTTAAGAAAAGAAATTCTTGTGAGAAAGATAAATAATTGAGATGAATATGAATAATGAACTCTGCAATAGCTCCCTTTTTCCCTTCATCATTTTTTCCATTTAGAAAATTATATAATCTACGTTTGAAGAAATCTAGTGAATATTGAGTATATCGACCTCCACAAATCTCAGTAATACTGGAAATTATTAAATTTTGAAATTCTTCATCAATTTCGTTTATATCTAAATAATGAAATATGAGTGAATCTGATTGATTTTCTATTTGTAAATTATACATAATGATTTTTTAAGAAATTCAAAAATGAAACACTAAGTGTATGTGTAATTTTTTCAAGAAGTTATATTTTGTAAACATATACACTAATTATTTATTATAAGTTAATAATATCCTCCAAATTTAACAATAATTTACAGCCAACGATCTATTTCACTAATTTAAATTCCTTTTATCAATAATGAAGGCCGTTTTTTATTAAAGCAGTCTTATTTTTATCTTTACCAAAAGTTTAAATTTACTTCTATGTCCGAAAAGTCTATATTCTATATCCAATCCTTTTTTCTAAAAGAGACAGAGTCCTTATTAAAACAATACTATGATTTTGACTCCTCTATGCTAATAGATGAAATCAAACATACAGTTGAAACTAGCGGAGTAAATTATATAACTTTCAATAATGGTATTCCTACAACCGACTATTTAAAAACATTTTATGAAAATCAGAAGATGTATTTTACAAACTCTGAATACCCATATAAAGACATTTCAGACCAATACCCCCAATATTTTATTTTCGAAGGAGAAGATAAAGAAAGGATAAAAAACGACTACTTTGTCTACCTATGTTTAGAATACATGGGATATATATACTACAAACAAGTAAATAAATTATTCGACAAATCAATCCTTATTGAATTTCTCAATCTGGAATATGAATCTGTTCTTCATAATGCCATCTATCCAGAAATACTTTCGTTGTACAAAATGATTCTTGAATCAAAAAAATATAAACACAGAGGGGATAAAATAACAATTACTTATAAACAAGATAAAATAGATATTAATACTTGTGCTTGGTTTTTGGATGACATGGAACAATACTTCAAAGACCGTTTTCCAGAACTCACATTAGATAAAATCAATGAATTACTTCCTACACCTAAGAAAGCAGGGAGAAAGTCTTCAAATCCATATGTAATGATTCTGATATGGGGAACATATCAACTCCTATACAACCATCACTCACAGTTTAAAGATTCGAAAGTAAAAATCAGCAATGAGATATGTGAGTTTATTCTTAGATATTTAGACCATCTAAATATAGAAAATGAATATACAGTCAATGATATTAGGGATAACCTTAAGGATATGATAAAACGGAACTATATACCAAAATGGAATTTACCTTGGCGTAATGTATTTTCCGATATTAAAGAAAAACAGCCTGAATCAGAATTAGGAAAGCTTAATCAACCTCTAACAAGATATAATATATCCAATCTATAATAAGATAGTTAATCACGTAATTTACAGTCTTCTATAATTTAGGGAGTAATTGACCTTCATTTCGGGTTTAATTACTCCTTTCTCATGCTTTGTCCTCTCCATACTTTTGTTTCAAACAATAACCCATAAAATAGAAACATTATGAATGCAAAGAGAAACAACAACGAAGTAAACAATCAACTAGCTTTTGAAAAATTCTGCAAATTATCACAAAAAGAATATTACATCAATGTTGAACTTAAATCAAAATTAAGAGATACAGCCTCTTTCTGGATTACAGCAACCAAAGAAAATGAAGAAACAGAAGAAATACGCTTATTTCTTAATCAAGAAATTTTAGACTTAGTTTTGAATTATTTAGAATCTGGCATACTAGGAGATATTTCAAAAATTAATCCAAATGATTTAGAATCTTTCAATAAAAAAGATATTGACTTTAAAATAAAACTATTCCAAACGGAAAAAAATAAGGGAAAGAAAGTTACATGGTCTTACTCTGTGTTATCGAAATTTTCTTCAATTTACTACAAACAAGGCGTTATAGTTTTTCATCCGTATCCACGCAAAAATAACCCTGTAAATACAGCAACCCCCAAAACAAAACAAAAAACCATCACAATGTCAAGAGAAGCTCTGCTAGAGATAGAAATAAACAACCTTAGTTTTGGTTCTAGCTACTCCCTACAGGTGCTTTCGGAGTACTATGCCTTAGTTTCTAGCAGAAAAGACGAAAAACAGATTGAAAACAATAGTATTACAGACAATAAAGAAGTGAAAAAACAAGAAAAATGTAAACGAAAAGCTTCCCTATCACTACCTAAATTACAAAGTAAGTCTAAACACCAAGTTTTGATTAATTAATGACTAAGGGAGTAATTGACCTTGATTTTGGATTTAATTACTCCTTTCTCATGCTTTACATACCCCATACATTTGTACTGTCAAACGGTTGCGCAACTTACTGACAAATTAATATAGTAATAATCTCTTAAAAATTAATTATGAAAAAGAGAAATACAAATTTGAAAGAAGCTAAAGGAGACATGTACAGTTTTGTATCGCATACATGGAATCCAATTAAGGGAAAATGTGAACATGGTTGTGCATATTGCTACATGAACCGTTTGGGAGAAAAGGCAAAACCAGTAAGATTAGACGAAAAACTATTAAATGATGATTTGGGAACAAGCAACTTTATTTTTGTTGTAACAGGAACAGATATGTTTGCTAGTAATATTCCATCGGAATGGATTACTAAAACCCTTGACTATTGCGACAAATTCGATAATAAATATCTATTCCAATCAAAAAATCCTCGCAGATTCCTTGAATTTATTGAACACCCTGTATTTAAGAAATCAGTTATTTGCACAACGATCGAATCAAACAGGGATTATCCAGAAGTTATGAATAATGCACCTAAGATTGAAGAAAGGGTTTCAGCAATGGAAGAAATCGGAGCTAAAGGATTTGAGACTTATGTAACTATTGAGCCTATTATGGATTTTGACCAAGAAGAACTTGTTGAGCTTATTAAAAGATGCAAGCCAACACAAGTAAACATTGGCGCAAGAACAGGAAGAAAAATAGAAATACCAGAACCAACCAGAAAACAAATTGTAAACCTTATCAAAGAATTAGAAAAATTTACCACCGTGGAAGAAAAAAAGAATTTAGCTAGATTAACCAATATGGAAAGAATTATGGAAAAAGAATTAACGCAAATCAAACAACAACAAGTAACATCAAGTGAAATGAAAGTACAAATTATGAGAGAAACAGAAGATGGAAGTTATATCCCGAATAAGAGCAGAAGAAGATTTGCCTTAATAAAAGAAAATCGCCCAATACAGGAGAAAAATGTATGCTATTTCCTTCAAAAAATTCATGCTGGAAATTACAACAAAATACTACCGATTATAACTATTGAGGCAATGAAGTTGGTTGACAAATGCAATATAGTGGACTTTGAAGGCAACTCAATAGAAAAGGACAATGCTTCTGACTATCTGGTCATTCTTGATGGACAACATCGCATCAAAGCTTTCAGTATGGTGAACGCTACCTATAAAGGGACTGACAGAGAAATAGTAATACCGAATGTTCATATTGAAGATGAAATTGAGAATGTCAGGGAATATCTTGTTAACATCAATACAGCAGGACACGATTGGTCAAAAGCAGATAAGGCTTGTGTGTCTGCAATTAATTCTCAAAACAAATGTGTTCAGAAGACAGATGAGCTTATAAGGAAAGGCTTTAACGCAAGTGCAGCCACTCATCTATGTATGGGAAAGAGACTATCTCCTTCTGAACAGAAGGAATTGCTAATATCAGGAAATGTAAATTTCATCACTAGTGAGGATGAAGATAAACTAACCCAAAGAGCAGATGGATATTACACAATAGGAATGTGTATAAAAGATATGAATATAAAAGTACTAACAAAAAGATACTATGTGATAGGATTTATCCACTTCGCAGAATCCAGAACGGATGCAGAAGCTCTAACAGCTTTAGGAAAACTCTCTATCGATGACTTTAGAGAGACAAAAGATGAAGGATTGTTTATGAACAGGCTAAGAGATGCCCTTATAGCCTAAGGTCAACCAGAAAGGAGCTATCCGTCTATGTGCGGATAGTTTTCTCCTTTGCTAACATTTGCATAAAGATCTTATGCCCTTATTTATAATTAAGAGCATAGTTGATTCCATCTAATTAGTAAACATATACTGCAATAATGATTCTGTTTAGGGACAGATACCAACTCGACAAGGGGAATTTTCGTATAAGAGGATGATATTTTGAATAATAAGGGAACGGGGAAAAATAGTTTCGGGGTGGTACAGAAGAAATTTTTACCCGTATTCCCCACATTAAATATTTTATGTTAATTTGCACATCTAATAAAAATATTACGATGAAAAGAGTGCCCATACCCATTAAACATAAGCAATACCTATCTGATGCTTTAAAAAATGAAGGTTATCCGAATATTCCTAGAAATACCATACTAAAAAAGACATTGCCTGGTCTGGGTGCTACCTATGGCGAAATAAATGCAAAGAGACATTCTATCATCATAGAACCGAACGTTCCTGTAATTACAGGTAAAACAAAAGATAAGCCTGAGTTACTTGGAGTCTATGAAGGTGTAACAAAATCCAAAATAGAGAAATACCTCAAAAACAGGGAAATTAAATACAAGAAATTAATTACTACACCTGAAAGTTACCATTTAATAAAAGAGGTCTGTTTAAATAGAAATGTAAAAATAGATTACTATAAAGATTTCTTTTGCCTATTCGATGAATGCGAAAAATTGATTCAGGATGTTGATTATAGGAATAATATAACACAGCCGATAAATGATTTTTTCTTGTTTGAAAATAAGGCTTTTGTTTCTGCAACAGCACTAGATATGATTCATCCCGAATTTGAGAATCAAAATTTTCAGATTTTGGAAGTTGAGCCAACTTTTGGTTATAAAAAAGATTTAGAGCTTATTATTACTAATACATATGAAGTTGCTGTTTATAACAAACTAATGGACTTAAAAGACAGTGCACATATTTGTATTTTTCTTAATAAGACCGATAGTATCGATAAACTGATAAATACACTAGGGATCGAAAAACAATCAAAGATATTTTGTTCTGAAAAGAGTGTACAAAAGCTAAAGAAGAAAGAATACAATATTGCTTCTGACAGTATTGAATTACCTTTGGCTAAATATAACTTCTTTACTTGCCGTTTCTTTTCCGCTGTCGATATTACTTTAAAGTATAAGCCAGATATTATTATTCTGACTAATCTGAAAGATGCGAATCATACAATGATAGACCCATTTACCGAAGCGATTCAAATTTATGGACGTTTTAGGGATAAACATTTTCGAGGTGAAATTCCATTTAATTCACTTACTCATATAACAAATATCAATACTCACTTTAAGGTAAAAACAGGAAGTGATATAGACCGAGTAATAGAGATAGGCAAGGGTTATTATGATGAATTAAAACAAGATTTGGAAAAAGCAACTGACGATATAACAAAAGAAGCTATAACTAAACATATACAATCTACACCATATACAGAACTGTTAGATCAAAACGGAAATATTAATTATTTTTCTCAGGATAATTTATATAATGAGGAACGGGTAAAAGGCTATTATTCAAATCCTGAATTATTGATACAGGCTTATAAAGACACAGAACATTTTAATGTGACTGAAATTGTAAATAATTCTGCGTTTACTTTCGATACGGATTATTTCCAAATGAAGAGTATGCCAACAAAAGAAAAGAGAAAGCATATTGTTATGTCATTGGAAGAGCTTCTTAAACAAAGAGAAATTAATCCTGATTTTGACATTAAAACTCCTAAAGAGTTAATTAAACAAGTTGAAATTACGTCTACCGAAAGAGGTGAGTTTATAGTAGAGTGTTTTGATTATCTAGGTAAAGAGAGAATAGAGGAAATTGGCTATACAAGTCCTAAAAAGTTAGGAGAAGCCCTAATAAAAACTAAGTCTGAGCGAAAAGTTATAGATTTATTCCATGTAATACAGGATGAAATACGGAAAACTCATGGCATTGGAATCGAACTTACAAAAAATGAAGCTAAGGAACTTATTTCAGATATCTATAAAGACAATGGTATAGAGCTGAAAGTAATACAGGATACAATAAAGCTTTTTTGTAAAGTCAGTGAGAATAATTCGAAAACTCCTTCTACATATACAATTAAAGGGTTTAAATCTGAATTGGATATGTATTCCTTATAACATAACCTATGATAGTATGAACAGATTAATATTGATTGGCAATGGCTTTGATCTTGCACATGGTATGAAAACAAACTATAAGGATTTTATTGAACATCTATGGTTTGGTATTTATAAAGATTTAGAAAATGAAGCAAGGAAGGGTGCTGTCAGATACACTTCTGAATCTCGCATTTTTAGAGATAGTAATAATTTAGTTGAAATAACATATTCGAATATCGGGTATAATGAACTCAATGGATATATGCGTATAAGAACTAAGAACTACGTTTTTGATATAAATATTCCAAAAGATGGTATCTCTGTAAGTCTTGATTCTAAATACATTAAAGATATAATTGCGGGAGTAACAAAAATAGGATGTGAGTTTACAAACAGTTTTTTCAAAATTATAACAAATAATTATACTCGAAAAAATTGGTCTGACATAGAAGCTGATTATTATAAAGAATTATTAGCCAATAGGAATTCTGAGGACAATATAAAAAATCTGAATAAAGACTTTGATCAAATTAAAAAAATGCTAAAAACTTATTTAGCATCATTAGACAAACCTCATAAACTAGATAAGATTGAAGAGTTAATATACTCTCCAATAAGAATAAAAGATATAAAAATAGATTCATTGGGTAATTTCAAAAAGCAATTAACTAAACATGTTCAGTTTTTATCAAAAGAACAAGATGTTAAAAATTGGTTTAACAAAATGATACTTGATTATGATCCGCTAGCTATAATTAATCGCATTAATGATACTTTTTCAGTGCAGATTGCCGAAATACTTCTAGAAAGAGAAGAAACCACTGAATCTAATGCATTTTTCCGACCATCCAATGTTTTGCTATTAAACTTTAACTACACAGAAACAGATACATTATATATTGATAGAAAGGAAGCAAGAGAGCGAGATTTTCCTCTTGATGATATTTTAGTAAATCGAAACTCTATACATGGAACAATATCGCCAGATGACAATCATATGATATTCGGGTATGGAGACGAAGAAGCCGATGAATATAAAGAGTTGGAAAAATCTGAGACACTAGGATTATTGGATAATGTAAAATCTATCAACTACCTAAAAACATCTAATTACAGAGATCTGGAAAGATTTATTGAGTCAGATTCTTATCAGATATTCATTATGGGAATGTCATGTGGTATGGCAGACAGAACCATACTTCGCAAATTATTTCAACATGAAAATTGTATTTCTATAAAGCCATTTTTCTACGAAAAGATGAATGATGAAAAAGAAATTGAATGGGATAATTACACTGAATTAGTCCAAAATATATCCCGTTGCTTTAGTGATAAAGATTTACTCCGCAGTACTGTTGTAAATAAAGTTGAGTGTTCAAAACTCCCGCAATATAATGATTGATATTTATAAAGACAATGACACAGAACTGAAAATGATATAGAATTATGTTTTTTTTGTGAAGTCCGTGAGAGTTATTAAAAACTCTATCTACATTTACAATTAAAGAGTTTGGATTAGAATTAGATACTGATTTTTATAACATAACCCCAATATACATTATGAAAAATAATATTCTTCAATCAAATAACACATTTATATTGCCAGACCAAAACAAAAATAACAAGATTACCGATAATGATATAAAAAAGAATCAGTTAAGAATAACAGTGGCATGTAAGAAATACTTTCCAGATTATAATGATATACTAATATTCGAGCATAATAAAGAAATATATAATGTCAAGTTTACGAATAAGAATGCTCCAGATAAAGATAGAAGCCATATTTTAAAATTAGGCAGCACCCTAATGAATAAATTGAATATAAACACTAATTCTAGTGTGAAAATTACAATACTAGGAAACAAACGATATAAAATTGAGCTGATTTGAATACCTCTCTATTCAAATTTAAATTCGGGATAAAACCTGTTCGGGGGCATATAGAAGAAATTTTTATAAAAAATCTCCAACTATAACATGCTTGCGCTAAAAGAACCTTATCTATAAAAATAACCCTCCCCCTTAAATGAAAAGTAACTTTATATACATATGGAGTCCTTTAGTACCCCTTATGACCCCCGCAAAGTTCGATAAGAAAAAGAATGCTTTAAAAACGCACAACGGTACTGTAAAAAACAATCGGATTCCCAAGAAAAAATCTATTTCCCTGAAAACTGATTTATTAAAGTTCAATATGTAACTTCTTGATTAGATTTTAAATCAGATTATTTTACCGATAAAGCAGAATAAAAATAAAATACAACTATTTCAAAAATTATCAATCCAACTATTTGTAACTGAAATGCTTTTATCTAACTTTGTCGCAACTCCTATTTATCGAAGGGTCGATATTGGAGGGACTTATTAGTGAAAGCATAAAAGCATTATTCTTGATTTGAAAATCTCGACAATTTTTAGCCATCAGGGAATAATAGCAACTCGCTTTCATGTCATTTGGAATGTATAAACCTATTTGGTATTATATAAGATAATGGCATGAGGCGGTTGTCTATTTATCTTGAATGGCAGGGAGTCGAGACCCTTCAAATCAGGTATTTGGCAATCGTTCTCATGCTTTTTTATTTTATTTAATCGTCTTTTAAGAGGACAGAAAGACATAAACAAATTTATTTACTATGGGAGAAAAAAAGACAAACCTACCTCTTACTATTATTGGAGCTATTACAGTTCCATTGATTCTATTATTCGTGGTTATTGATATTGCCAATGATTTAAGAAACAGTAACCCTTATGGCAATAGTGTGATGTTCGCTTGGATAATCTACATTATTGTAATTGCAATATTTGAATATTATTGGCTAAACAGATAACAACTAATTTATTAAAAGAAATGAAACAGATTAAATTTATTACGGTATTACTTCTATTCGCAACTATGGTATTTAATATTACAGCTTGCAGCAGTGATAATGAAGACGGCACAAAAGAGGATAATTCAATTATAGGCAAATGGAAAGTAATGGGTGAAGGTCATACTGATACATATGAAATAATTGAGTATAAATCTAATGGGACGTTTGAGTATTTCTATACAAAAGATAGTTATAGTGAAACAGGTAAATATAAAATTGAATCGGATAAGTTATATTTAATCTGGGATGAAGATGATGTTCAAGATTGGGATATTTATAAAATACATGAATTAAATTCTATTAGTTTAATTATAGAAGGATATGACATTAAGGGGAATCTAAAGGGGTATAACGAAAATTTCCAGAGAATAAAATAATAAAGTTATAATAACGGCAAGCATGAAATATTGTTTGCCGTTTTAGTATAGAAAGAATTAAATTAGTATTAATCAAGTAACTTGTGTAAACCAGTGTGTAAACCGAGTATAATGAAAGATAGAATAATATTCGAAATAAGAGGTTGAATAACACGCAAAACGGTGGTGTATAGCTCAGTTGGAGCATTGAAAGCGAAGGCTTGCCGAGCTTTTAATGCAGGATAGAGCAAAGGACTGAAAATCCTTGTGTCCCCGGTTCGATTCCTGGTGGCACCACTTTTAGAGAAAGCAAAAAGAAGTAAACTCCTGATATTCAGTGAATATCGGGAGTTTTTATTTTTACCCATTACGCAAAAAACAGCAAATTTCAACCTACTTCGGTGGAGCAAAAGGTGGAGCAAATTAGAGAGATATTTATCTCCACCTTTTGACCTTAATTGTCGCTGACTGTCAGCTTGTTGCGTAGCGAAACTCTTTCCACTTTTCCCTAATTTTGTATCACTTAAAACAAGTAGAAAAATGATGGAAAGAAATTCATTTAGTGTTTTGTTTTTCCTAAAGAAAACAAAACTATTGAAGAACGGTGAAGCCTCTGTATGTATGAGAATTACGGTAAACAATGTCCGTGCTGAAACGAATATCCGTAAAAGCATTAACCCCTCCCTGTGGAATCAGGCAAAGGAATATTCCCGCGGTAAAGACCGCAAATCAAACGACCTAAACAAGTTTATTGACGAAGCCCGAATCAAGATGTATAATATCCATGCTGATTTAAAACAAGAAGGCTTACCTATTACAGCTACTATTCTTCGGGATAAGTTCTTTAGCTTGGATAAGAAAGAAGAACCAAAAACACTTATAGCCATTTTTCAGGAGCATAACGATCGGTGTCGCCAATTAGTAGGTAAAGACTTTGCTTTAATAACTGTACGTCGTTATGAAAGCTGCAAACGTTACTTAACCGAACTTATCAAAATCAAATATGAAAAGGAAGATTTACCACTCAAGGATATAAATGGAGAATTTATTAGGGCTTTTGATTTCTATTTAAAAACAGAAAAGGAATGCGCTCAAAATACTGTTATCCGCTACATGAAGTGTTTGAAAAAGATTACGAATTTATCTCTTGCCAATGAATGGATAAGCAAAGATCCTTTTACTGGAATCAAATTTCATGAAAAAGAAGTGAACAGGGAGTTTCTTACATGGGATGAACTGCAAACGGTAATTAATAAAAAGTTTGAACTGCCTCGTATTGATTTGGTTCGGGATATTTTCATTTTCTGTGCGTTCACTGGGCTATCGTTCATAGATGTAAAGCAACTGACATCAGAACATATTGTAAAAGACCGAGAGGGAAATTTTTGGATTCGGAAGGCTCGACAAAAGACTAAGAATATGTGTAATATCCCACTGTTGGATGTTCCTTTGGCGATTATTGAGAAATATAGAGGTTATCCACTCTGTGAAAAACAGAATGTACTACTGCCTGTTCCCTGTAATCAAAAGATGAATAGTTATTTGAAAGAAATCGCTGATTTGTGTGGAATAAAGAAGAACCTTAGCACTCATGTTGCAAGACACTATAAAATCTTTTATAAACTATTAATCAGTCGATTATGCAGTCTTCGTTTTTCAATTGGTAACGATTTAGAAACTAGCTTGGTTCTTAGATATGCTTAATTTCCTCACTATATTAAAGAGCGACTTATCTTTGTCAAAGATAGAAAATAATCCTTGTGTGTGTGCTCTAATTTCTATTAATTTACTGCAACAAATAATTCAGTAACATACTCAATATAAAATCATATGAAATAATTACCTTTGCATTAATAAAATAGAATAATGACGGATTTATCCGTTTATATATAACATAACGTTCGCTGAAAGTCTCAACACGAAAACTGGTAATTTTCATTTTGAAAGGGCTAATAGCACAATGTTCATGCTATACGAAAGTATGGCGTGGGCTTGCTTGTTTCTTTCAAAGGGTATACCAGTACCTCCTATTGGAATGGTGTGAGTTCCACGTATTCTATTCTTATGAGATCTGCAAATTATATTGAGAGAAATATACAAATATTTTGTAGATCATTTCTAAAACATAGTTTTGAACAGGTAGAAAACTTTTCGCATTAAGTGCGATAAATTGATAATTTTTATTATACTATTGTGGTTGATAATTTTTATTAATAATTTAGATTTGAGTATTATGCAAATTAAAGATTCAAGTACAAAGATGCGATTGTCTGTTTCAAAAATAGCAGACAAAGATGATGAAGGTAAAGAACAACTAATAATTGAAGTTCTGGAAGACTGTAATTTATTTGATTACATGGTTTTGGACACTACCTATAATAATGATGGGAGTGTATCAAATCTTTTAAGGCATTGTTATTTATTCCCAGACTATGAGGTCAAAAAAGGAGAAGTAGTGCGACTCTATTCGACCAAAGGAAAAAACAATAAAGGGCAGTTCACTAATTCAAAAAAGACTTATCATACTTTCTATTGGGGATTAGATAAATCAATTTGGAATAATGAAAAAGACAAAGCCTTGCTAATGAAAATAGCGAACAGAATAGTAACAAATGTCTGACAAGGTTCGATATGAATAAAAGATCAAGAGGGTGTGTCAAAAGTAAAATTTACTCTCTGAGATTTGAATATTTGAAATCAATCTCAGATACAGACCCGAATAAAAACAATAAAAAGAGGGTGTGTTCATACTTTTGACACACTCTCTAGTTGCTTATTTTAGAATATTTTGTTATTTTACTCCAGTCACCGTAATAGAATAAATACCAACATTGCCAGCTTTGTATTTTGCAATGGTTACTTCATCCAAATGTTCTTGTAATACATCATCAGGAATAACAACCGTTTTTGTTCTTTCCACTTTAATATTGGCGAAGTTTGCTTTTTCAATTTCCATTAAATAATCCTCTTTTTGAATAGCACTGGCTATACACCCTGCATACATCGAAGCATTATCGGTAAACTCTTTCGGAAACACACCGTTCAGCACAACATCGGAAATACAGAAATGTCCGCCTTTTTTGAGAACACGATAAATCTCTTTAAAAATCTTATCTTTTTCAGGCAGCAGATTCAGTACACAATTACTTACAACCACATCGGCTGTATTATCAGGCACAGGCATTTCCTCAATATCTCCTTCCATAAATTCAACATTGGTGTAACCACGTTTGGCTGCATTTTTTCGAGCTTTCTCTATCATTTGAGGAGAAAAGTCAATGCCGATCACTTTACCGCTTTCGCCTACTTCGGCTCGTGCAATAAAACAATCGTTACCTGCTCCCGATCCTAAATCAATCACAGTATATCCCTCTTTAATCCCTGCATATTCTGTTGGTAATCCACAGCCTACACCCAAGTCCGCATCAGCTTCGTATCCTTTCAATTGGCTGTAATCTTCACTCATTATGGTAAATACCTTTTTCGATGGTATAGTCGGGTTAGTGCCGCAGCAACAACCCGATTTAAGCAATTCGCTATTTAAAGCCAATTCACTATACCGTTGCTTTACCATCTCTTTTTTCTCTTTATTTGTTCTCATCAATTCAGTGTCTTATATTATTTGACAATTCATTTCCTTTTATCTCTTTTAGGTAAAATTCATAAAACGCTTTCTTAATTTCGTCACGTACCCGGATATACTCGGATTGAATAAACTTAGGTGTGCCCACAGCATCGGAAGGATCGTCAAAACCTATATGCAAACGGTGTTTTACTTTCCCTGTAAATGTAGGACAGCTTTCATTCGCACCACCACAAACGGTAATTACATAATCCCATTCGTCATTCAGATATTTGTCAAGACTATCAGAAGTATGATGTGAAATATCTATCCCTGCTTCTTTCATTACTTCAACAGCTTTGAGATTTAGTTTTCCGCTCGCTTTTGTCCCTGCCGAGCAGACAATAAGCGAAGGATCGAACGATTGAAGGAAACCATGAGCCATCTGACTACGGCAACTATTGCCTGTACAAAGAATAAGTACTTTCATCACTGTATTACTTTTATTTTATTTTTAGTTGTTTGATCATTTTACTATTAATCATCGGTATACCTATGCAGACAGTTTGTTGCCCTAAGTTGGTATAGCCATTCTTTAAAAAGAAGGCGTTAGCAGTAAGAGATACATCCGCACTAAGTTCTTCTATTCCGACTTCTTTGGCGTGTTGCTCGATAGTTGATAACAGAGCCTTTGCAATACCCTGCCCTTGAAAATCTTTATGGATAAAGAGGGTATTCAAATAGCCATCGGGTTTTAAGGAGCAGAAGCCAGTTATTTGATTCTCGATTTCACAGACAATGAAATATTCTTCATTTATACGTTGCTGCCAAACATCATTCTCAACTCCACGTTTTGCCCACAAGTCAACCTGCTCGGATGTATAATCTTTGATATTTACGGATAGTATTGTTTCCCGATAGAGTTTCTTTATCTGCTCTATATCTTCTGGTTTTGCTGATCGGATTGTATTCATATAATGGATAATAAAATTTTTTAGACTTTTAATTCGCTGTTCGTAAAACAACGAATTATTGTTTTAAATTTTTTTATTCGCAAAAAATATTTTCAGGTTGTTTGCTAGAGAAAAATGACGAAAATAGATTCTTCGCCAGATGCCAATTTTCTCGGTTGATGCAATATCTTACAGTAGGAGGTGTTATTTCTCCCTGTATCAATCCGGCATCTTTCAATTCATTCAAATGTTGTGAAAGTGTGCTTTTAGCAATTGGCAGCACTCCCGACATGTCCCCATGGTAGCAGCATGATTGATTTGCAAGCATTTCAAGTATTGCTATACGTATCGGATGCCCCAGTGCCTTTGCAAATCTGGCTAGCTTTTCTTGTTGTTTTGTTAGTTCTTTCTTTTCCATATAAAAATATTGTTCGTAAATATACGAATATGTTTTTGATTCGCAATATGGCGAACTGTGATTTTTAGATTATTTATTTACACATGATTATATGATAATCAGAGTTAATGCAAAGATCATATAAAATTGAAGAGGTCGCATGTATTTAATCAAAACGATAGGTATATAAAACTTTACATAAACGTTATTGATATTTACAATTTAACTTAGTATATCTGTCATCGATTTGTATTAAATATTACGGATTGCAGGAATATTCCTGCAATCCAAATTTATTACTTTTTAAATACAGCAACGGATATTATCCATACGATAAAAGCAGATGTACCGATAACGGGTATCGGATAATTATGTTTTACACAATATGAATGACCACATCTGATAAAAAAATACCAGATAATCAATCCTATGCATGCACCGACAAAAAGGCTGATGACAGATATATATTTTAAGAAAATCACTTTGAACCTGCCATGTTCCACTACGCTGACAGGAGGCTTCAATTTTTTCTTGTTACTCATGGCCTGAAGTATTAGAATTTATAGACTTCAAATAACACGAACAGCAATTATTTATTCAAAAGAAAACAGCTTGAGCATAAATTAATTCCGTTCAATAATAAAGTTCAGTTAAAATGTTATTTAATTCTATATATAAAGTTCCGTTATTATCTCTAAAGCAAACCTTGTTTTCTCTTGCCAGCCAGCCGAGAGCCAAAAAAATCATAGAATCCCTGTAACCTGAGAATTCTCCTATTTCCCTTATTGACAATACTTTCTTCTCGGACAATAAACGCCAGATCAAACCTGCGTCGATACCAATATCATTTTTCAGCATAATTTTATAATTTAATTCATTACAAATAATTTAAGGATATTATAAATACAGGCAGAACACGAACAATTTTACAATTGCCCCGTGTGATGTATTTATAAAAAACAAATGAAAATTGAATCAGATTCAAAAAAACAAACAGACACTGCTTCTCTTTGTATAAGCATATATTATGCCCGGATAAAGACGAAACGCAACCTGCCTGTATTGTAAGGAATTAAATCAGGTATGTGCAATGAAGAATATTCAGAGGAGTCTGCCCGCTGTCAGGAGGAGCATTTTCTGAAGAAAACGAATATGCGAAGGATTTTACAGCGAAAAGAGAATTATCAAACGGCAGAAATATATATGAAGCTGCCAGATGACTTAATTCATTATCCAGGACCGGTTTAAAATCGGCCTGATCCATATTGATTTTTAGTAATTGAACACGATGTTCACAGCATTTTCCCTTGCCTGAGTTTTCACATCCGTTTTCATTACATCTGCCACAGGGCACATTTTTACGATCATTGGCAACCAGACCCGATTTTACCAAATCGTTCCGGCAAATAACCCTATAATTGATAAATCCGATGGAAAATATCAGATAGAGTATTGCTACTATCGCAAAAAATCTTTTTTTCATGTAAAAGCAAAGTTATCAATATTTTAATCTGGGAATCCATCTGATATGAATTTTATATTTTTTTATGACAAGATAAAAATAACCTACTATATTGAGAATCCGATTTCGGCTTTTTAAGAAAAAATGGCAGATCCTTTTTTTATCGGTATTTTCCTGTTATCAACTATGGGATACACTTACGTTTTATTAGTTAAGCCCTGTAAAATATATTCAGTACCAGTATAATATATCCGGGTATATTTTAACAAACTATTAATTTTTGTCAAAAAGTACGTTATTATTTTTTCCGTACACTTAATATACATATATTTGCGTTAATGGTTACATTTTTGAAAAATCATCCATTGAAATGAAACGGATTACAGCTATATTTTTACTTCTGATTATGGTGGTCGTCGGAGCTCATCCGGTACTGGCCATGCATTTTTGCGAAGGAAATTTATATTCCGTAGGTATTTTGGATGATTCGATGAGTAAATCATGTTGTGCGGCTATGAAAGATATGCCGCAACCTGAAACCGACTCCTGCTGTTCTGCGGCTCAGGCTACAACTTCGCAAGAAGATAACCACGAGGCCTATAAATCGCATGACGACTGTTGCGACATCCAAAAAGTCCAACTCTCCACAGACGACTATCAGCATCAGGACAGGCAGTTTAATATCAGCCATATCCTTCCCTCTTTAGAGTATGTATGGTTTACATTAAACTATATGTTCAACTTTGTCGAACCCGATACTACTGTTGCCATCGGGCAAAACTTTCCGCCCGGAGGGCTTAATAAGCAGCATATAGACCTGCTTACCTATATCTGCATCTACCGTATTTGATTCTATAAGGTCAATAACCGCCGTTATTGATTAAAACAAGATGATCTGAACAGATTTAAAAACAAGTCATGTCCGGAGTTGTTTTACATATTTATACTTATCTATATATGCTTATAAAATCAAAAGACAATGAGACCTATATATTTTTTATTCGGTATAGCCTTTTCCACAAGCTATACCATGGGGCAGTCATACCCCAATCATGGCAGTAATTATCCTGCGGTAAAAGATTCCGTTATATCCAAAGCGGAAGAAGTACGTTACGAATTTATCAGCCATATAGCCGGTGAAGCATCATCGGTCATCGTTGACGTGCGTACACCCGAAGAGTTTGAAGAAGGACATATCGATAAATCGGTCAATATCCCTCTTGACGTTCTGGAAAAATCTGCACGCTTACTGAAGGATTACACATACATCATTGTTGTCTGCCGGAGTGGCAAAAGAAGTGAAGAAGCCAAAACAATATTAACACTTCAGGGGTTTACTAATGTATACGATGGCGGAGCCTGGCAAAACGTCGATAAATCATTGAAATATAATAAATAAGACTATGCTGAACAGAATTATCAAGTATTTTCTTGAGAACAGGTTAATAACGATGTTATTGCTTGTCCTGATTGTTGTCTGGGGCTTATCTACCGCCCCGTTCAACTGGCACGGAGGCTTATTGCCCCGTGATCCCGTACCGGTCGACGCTATTCCCGATATCGGTGAAAATCAGCAGATCGTAGCCACCGAATGGATGGGGCGTTCCCCCAAAGATATGCAGGAACAGGTTACCTATCCGCTGACCACTTCTTTATTGGGGATTCCCGGAGTAAAAACCATCCGCAGTACCTCCATGTTCGGTATGTCGTTTATTTACATTATTTTCGATGACAATGTCGAATTTTACTGGAGCCGTTCCCGTATTCTGGAAAAACTCAATTCGCTTCCGGCAGGAACTCTCCCCACAGGCGTGCAGCCCTCCCTGGGACCCGATGCAACGGCCCTTGGTCAGATATACTGGTATACACTCGAAGGGCGGAACCCTGAAACCGGAAAGCCAACCGGAGGCTGGGACCCCGATGAACTGAGAACCATACAGGACTTCTATGCCAAATATTCCATTTCCTCTGCCGAGGGTGTTTCTGAAGTAGCCTCCATAGGCGGATTTATAAAAGAATACCAGGTCGATATAAACCCCGATGCCATGCGTGCATTCAATGTCTCGATCATGGACGTGATGAGTGCCGTACAGAAGAGCAATCTGGATATAGGAGCCGAAACCGTAGAGATTAATAAAGCCGAATACCTGGTCAGGGGATTAGGATATATCAAAAATGTATCCGATCTGGAAGAAGCCGTAATAACGGTGCGCAACGGTGTGCCCGTCAAAATAAAGGATGTGGCGTTTGTTAACCTGGGACCCGCCACCCGAAGAGGCGGGCTGGACAAAGAAGGCGTTGAAGCCGTAGGAGGCGTTGTCGTGGCACGTTACGGTTCCAATCCGATGCAGGTTATTGAAAATGTAAAAACCAAGATAAAAGAAATGGAAGCCGGCCTTCCTCAGAAAACGCTGGCTGACGGTACTGTTTCAAAAGTAACTGTCGTTCCTTTCTATGACAGATCGGGATTGATACAGGAAACTATCGGAACACTTGAAACGGCTCTTTCACATGAAATACTGATTTGTATTATAGTGGTTATCGTACTTGTCTTTAACCTGCGGGCATCGGTTATTATATCCAGTATCCTGCCTATCGCCGTACTGTGTACATTTATCATTATGAAATACACGGGAGTCGAAGCCAATATTGTGGCATTATCGGGTATAGCCATTGCCATCGGGGTTATGATAGATGTCGGGGTCGTCTTTGTCGAGAATATTATCCGGCACATCGAAATGGAAGAAGAGGCCAATAAAGGTATAACCAGAGGCAAGGCATTTGTAAACCTGATTTACAAAAGCGTCAGTGAAGTTTCCGGTGCATTATCCACTGCGATGCTCACTACCATTATCAGCTTTCTACCTGTTTTTGCCATGGAAGCACAGGAAGGTAAACTCTTTAAGCCTCTGGCCTATACAAAAACATTCGCGTTGACCTCTGCATTCTTGCTGGGTATAGCCATGCTGCCGACAATAGCATACTATATCTTTTCGCTGAAATTATCATCGAAACAAATCCGTAAAATCGCAAATATCGTCCTTATCGCCGCAGGTATACTCCTGTTTGTATTCTCAGGGGTTGTTGCTGCATTGGGGCTTACCTTGCTGGGTTTAAACAATTTCTTTGCGTGGTACTGGACAAAAGATAAAATACCGACATATATCAATATCGCAATAGCACTTCTGATAGCAGTATACTATCTGACCATAGAATGGCTGCCAATCGGTACGCAGGAAGGATTCTTCCTGAACTTTATATTCGTGATTTCCTGTATCGCCGTTATACTGGGCCTGTTATGGGTTTTGGTTATTTATTACGAAGGCATTCTACGCTGGTGTCTGGCTCATCGCTGGAAATTTATGCTGCTGCCTGTTACCACCGTCTTTTTCGGAATAGTTATCTGGCTTGGATTTGACAGCACTTTCAGCTTCGTAGCCAAAGGATTTGAAACCGTGGGATGGAAAACTTTCCGCCAGACAGGATTCTGGCAGGCTTCGAGCAATCGTTTTCCGGGCATCGGAGAAGAATTTATGCCGAGCCTGAATGAAGGATCGTTCCTGTTGATGCCCACCAGTATGCCTCATACCGGGATCGAACAGAACCTGCAATTTATTGAAACACTCGATAAACGGATTTCAAATATTCCCGAAGTGGAAATAACAGTCGGTAAATGGGGACGTGTCAATTCAGCCCTTGACCCTGCTCCGACCCAGATGTTTGAAAATACGATCAGTTACCGTTCCGAGTTTATACTGGATGAAAACGGCCACCGCAAACGTTTCAAAACCAACCGTGACGGCGAATTTTTATTAAAAGGAGGCTTAACCTATAATCCGAAAGACGGATTCAGGCTGATACCCCCGGATAGCCTTGTAGCAGACAGTAAAGGGGATTATTTCCGCCAATGGCGACCGCATATCAAAAAGACGGACGATATCTGGCAGGAAATAGTGAATGTTACCCATATGCCCGGCCTGACCTCTTCCCCTAAACTCCAGCCGATCGAAGCCCGACTTGTGATGTTATCCACAGGTATGCGTGCCCCGATGGGACTCAAAGTTTCCGGTCCCGATCTGGAGTCTATTGAGCAAGGGGGGCGGGCTATGGAACAGGCACTCAAAGAAGTGCCCTCTATCCTGCCATCGACCGTATTTTATGACCGTGCCGTAGGTGCACCTTACATCGAGATTAAACTCAACAGGCAGAATATGGCCCGTTACGGAATTACGGTAGCCGATTTACAGGATGTGATCAGTGCCGCCGTGGGAGGTATGCCTTTAACTACGACCGTCGAAGGACGGGAACGGTTTCCTGTACGCCTGAGATACCCCCGTGAGTTGAGAGGAAATCCCGAAGAACTGGCACGGCTGATTGTACCCACAGCTACAGGGGCACAGGTTCCGCTGAAAGAAGTGGCCGATATACAATATACCAAAGGAGCCCAGATGATCCAAAGCGAAAACACCTTCCTTTTAGGGTATGTGATTTTCGACAAGGCCGCCGGAAAAGCCGAGGTGGATGTCGTCAATGAAGCCGACAAAATACTCAAAGCAAAGATCAGCTCGGGCGAATTGCAACTGCCTAAAGGAGTATCCTATAAATTTGCAGGGAATTACGAGCAGCAAAAAAGGGCAGCTACCCGCTTATTGCTTGTTGTCCCGCTGAGTTTGCTGGCCATCCTCTTGGTACTGTATTTCCAGTTCAAAACCGTAACAGCGTCACTTATCCATTTTTCGGGAGTAATAGTTGCCTTTGCAGGCGGATTTATCCTCTTGTGGCTATACGGAGAACCTTGGTTTATGAACTTTTCTGTGGGAGGGATGAATATGCGTGACCTGTTCCAGATGCATCCCATTAACCTGAGTATCGCCGTCTGGGTCGGTTTTATCGCCCTGTTCGGTATCGCCACCAATGACGGTGTATTGATGGGAACCTATATACACGACACGTTTGTGGAAAGAAATCCGCAGACCAAGGATGAAATCAGGGAAGCCGTGATCCATGCCGGGCTGAGAAGGGTTCGTCCTGCCGCCATGACTACGGCGACCGCATTGATAGCCTTGCTTCCCGTACTCACATCGACAGGTAAGGGAGCCGATATCATGATTCCGATGGCCATACCGACCTTCGGCGGTATGCTTATCCAGTCCATGACCATGTTTGTGGTTCCGGTATTCCAATGCTGGTGGCGGGAACGTGCAATCAGTAAACACGGTAAAATAGAAGAGTGAAAATAAATAACACGAGCAATATGTCAGACAAGAAATATAAATATGTTGTGATGCTGCTATCCCTGATGCTTTTAAGTATCGGTTCCTATGCACAAAGGACTGATTCGTTAAGCCATTACCTGGAGATAGCCGCCCGGAATAATCCGGGTATAAAAGCTGATTTTATGGCTTATAAAGCATCTTTGGAGAAGATACCGCAGGCGGGTGCTTATCAGGACCCGCAACTGGAAATGGGATTCTTCCTTGAACCGATGGAATTTGTCGACGGCCGTCAGGTGGGTGAATTCAAGTTGATGCAGATGTTTCCGTGGTTCGGGACAAAAAAAGCCGCCCGTACCGAAGCGACCCATATGGCAAAAATGTCATTTGAGAAATTCCGGGAATCGAGGGATAACCTCTATCTGGATGTATACACACAATGGTTCCTGCTTTGCAGTTTGCAACAAAAGCTGATCAACAATCAGGAGAATAAGAAACTGCTTACACAGTTGGAAGAACTGGCACTGCGAAAATTCTCATCTCCCGGTGCAGGTTCCGGATCGGGTTATACCCTGTCTGCCCCGACACCTCCGACAAGTACTCCGCCCGCAAGCAGTGGAGGTGGAATGGCCGGAATGGGTGGTGCGACTGCACAGGCAGCATCACAAAGCAGCGGAATGTCCTCTATGGGTGGTTCTGGCAGTGGCGGTATGTCGGCAGGTGCATCTTCGGGTATGTCGGATGTGCTGCGTATCCAGCTTGAAATAACGGAATTGGATAATAACATCGAAAGTATACAGTCGGAAATAAGGGCTGAAAAAGCCAGGTTCAATGCCCTGTTAAACCGTTCTGCCGATACCAATATTGAAATACCCGATTCTTTCGAGCAGATTCCATTTCTCTTTGACGGAGCTTCCGCCATGGACAGGATAGCCGATCAGAATCCGATGCTGGGAATGATAAATGAAGAAGGCTTAGCCTATAAGGCAAAAGCCGAGATGGATAAGAAAATGAGTTACCCCATGTTCGGTATAGGCCTTCAGTATATGCTTATGAACAAGAGCCTTGCCCCCCAAGCCGACCCGATGAATACGGATATGGGTACAGGCAGCACGATGAGCAGTATGAACGGCAAGGATATGATCATGCCGATGCTTTCTGTCACGATCCCTATTTACAGGAGTAAGTATAAGGCCCAGCAACGGGAAAGTAAATTCTGGTGGCAGGCAAGCCGGGAAAAATATACAAATACCCTGAATACACTCCAAGCGGAATTGTACAAGACCAAACACCAGCTGGATGATGCCTCCCGGAAGATCGCACTGTTTAAAAAACAAACCAATCTGGCTCAAACAACATACAATCTGGTTGTACAGGAATTTATTTCCGGCAAAAGCGACCTGACCAATGTGATCCAGGTACAACGCCAGCTTTTGGATTATCAACTAAAGGGTGCGGAAGCCGTAGCCAGTTACAATACAATGGTTGCCTCTATTCAAAAACTGATTTCATCTAAAGAAACCGAACAACAAAAATAAGCGAGACATTATGGAAACTAATAAAATAAAAAATATTCTGAAGAATAACTATTTAAAATATGGTTTGATTCTTGTCGCCGGCTTATTTCTGGGCTGGGCGATATTCGGCGGTTCATCCGCCGGTCACAATGAAACGGCGGAGCATATCCATGAAGATGCTGCCGGACAGGTATGGACGTGTGCCATGCACCCCCAAATCAAAATGGACAAACCCGGTAAATGCCCGATCTGCGGAATGGATCTGATCCCTTTAAAAACCACAGGCGGGTCTGATGCAGCCGTAGACCCCGATGCCATTCAGATGTCGGCAGAGGCAGTCGCTCTGGCAAATATTCAGACCACTGTCGTAAGCCGTCAGAATCCGGTTAAGGATTTGCGTTTATACGGAACAATACAGGCGGACGAACGTTTATCGCAATCCCAAACTTCGCATGTTAGCGGGCGTATCGAAAAGCTGTTTCTCAATTTTACGGGAGAAAGTGTCAGACAGGGGCAGATTATCGCCACTATTTACTCCCCTGAGTTATTAAGTGCACAACAGGAATTGCTGGAGGCTGCAAAGATGGTATCTCTACAACCGGCATTGCTTCAGGCTGCCAGAGAAAAGCTGAGATTATGGAAATTGTCCGACGACCAGATCTCGGCAATCGAGAAGTCGGGTACTGTATCTCCGCTTGTGGATATTAAAGCCAATACCGGCGGTATTGTTGTCAGCAAGAAAGTCAGTCAGGGCGATTATATCAATCAGGGCAGCGTGCTGTTCGATATAGCCAATCTTTCTCAGGTATGGGCGATGTTCGATGCTTATGAGGTCGATCTGCCTTTCCTTAAAATCGGGGATAAAATCGATTTCACGTTGCAAAGTGCTCCGGGAAAAACCTTTTCGGGAAGAATAACATTCATAGACCCGATACTGGACAGGATTACCCGCACGGCAAAAGTAAGGGTGGAAACTGCAAACCCCGGATTTCAGTTAAAACCTGAAATGTATGCCAGTGCAATCGTGAAAGCTCCGCTAAAGCAGTATGATAATGAGATTGTCATTCCTAAATCATCGGTACTGTGGACAGGTAAACGTTCAATTATATATGTCAAACAACCCGATACCGGTTCCCCGGCATTTATGTTGCGTGAAATAGAATTAGGCCCCTCACTGGGTGATTCCTATGTCGTTCTTTCAGGGATCGAAGACGGGGATGAAATTGTTACCAACGGGGCATTCTCCATTGATGCCAGTGCACAATTGGAAGGTAAACGCAGTATGATGAATAAGGAAGCTTCACGTCCTATGACGGGGCATGAAGGGCACAATATGACAGGAAGTTCTAACAATAAAATGGAGAATATGAATATGGAACAAAACACCAAGGCAGACCCGCATTCCGGGCATAATATGTCTGCAACGGGCAACGACGGGCAACAAACAACTGTTGCAAAGTCAGAACATGCGATAATTAATGTTCAGGGACTCTGTGAAATGTGTAAGGAGCGTATAGAGAAAGCCGCTAAAGGGGTCGGCGGAGTATCTTCTGCATCGTGGGATCAGAAAACGAAACAGCTGCATCTGAATTTCGACGCTTCCAGAACATCGGTTGACGCAATCAGTAAGGCTGTCGCAAAAGCAGGGCATGATACGGATAAATACAAAGCAGATAAAGCAACTTATGATGCTTTGCCGGGCTGCTGTAAATACAGAAAATAATATAATAAAGTAACAAGTATCCAATAATTTTAAAAAAGTCAGATTATGAAAAAATATTTTTGTGCAATAGCAATCATTTTATTTTCCCTTCCATCTTACTCTAAAAGTAATAACCGGTCCGAAAACGAGTCGTCTGTCATAGGAAGTACATCGCCCGGACAGGAATACCTGACAGATATGCAAGGTGGTTGCGGAAGCCGCAGTAAAGTAAATAAAAAATCGTCGGCTTCGACCGCAGGGCATCAGGGGCATGGCACATCGGGATGTTCAGATAATACCCAAAAAGGAACAGGTTCGACAAATGAGCATCAGGGACATGATATGTCTGCCATGTCAAAAGATAGCAAACAAGCTTCATCAGCTACAACTGCGACTTCCACCGGACACGAAGGACATGATATGGGCGGTACGTCCAGTGATATAAAACCGGTCGCTTCCAAAGATGAACATGCCATGATCAGTGTTCAGGGACTCTGTGAAATATGCAAAGAACGTATTGAGAAAGCCGCTAAAGGTGTTAGCGGAGTAACATCGGCTTCGTGGGATCAGAAGTCTAAACAACTACATTTGAATTTTGATCCGGCAAAAACCAATGTGGATGCTATAAGTAAAGCAGTAGCCAAAGTTGGGCATGACACAGACAAGTACAAAGCAGACAAAGCTGTTTATGATGCACTACCGGACTGTTGCAAATATAGGAAATAAACATAACAACCTAAAAAAGGAATATTCACCATTAAAAAATAGAATAAAATGAAGAAGTATATTTTAGTCATCGTATTGGGATTAGGCATCCTGTCTTTTAGTGCCTGTAACTCAAGAAGCACATCAGGTAACGATACATCCAAAACGGAACCGACAGCCCAGTCAGCCCCAGAACATCATCAGGATGAACATGCCATGTTGGGTGTGCAAGGGCTTTGTGAAATGTGTAAAGAGCGAATAGAAACCGCAGCAAAAGGTGTGGAAGGGGTATCTTCGGCTATGTGGGATATAGAAAAGAAGGAACTACATCTGAACTTCAATCCGCATCAGACTAATCTGGATGCAATCAGCAAGGCTATTGCCAAAGCAGGACATGATACGGATAGAGATAAGGCTGACCAGGCAGCATATGATGCACTGCCCGATTGCTGCAAATACAGAAAATAAGAGAAATACGAATAATTAATCAATTAAAATAAAAAAGAAATGAAAAAGATAGTTTTGTTTTTAACAGTGATAATATTCTTATCAGCAAACAGCCTGACTGCTAACAATCAGGATAGCCTACAAAAAAAAGATACCATACATGCCGGACATCATCAAAAAGAAAAAAGTGAAATGAAAGAATCTCATGCGATGCTCAAAGTGGAAGGTAAGTGCGATATGTGTAAAAAACGAATTGAGACAGCCGCATTAAATGTGGAAGGTGTGTCTTCGGCTATTTGGGATAAAAAGACGAAAGAATTACATCTTAACTTTGACGAAAAGAAAACATCTATCGAGGCAATAAGTAAGGCCGTTGCCAAAGTGGGACATGATACAGAAAAGGACAAAACAGATAAAAAAACGTATAATGCCCTACCCGGCTGTTGCAAATACAGGTAATTCTGTTAGAAATAATTTAAACGGTGAATAAATGACCGGGATAAGTGAGTATTATATTTATAGGGAATGCTCAATTAGAGCATTCCTCTTATAAAAAGAAGCCAAACATGAAACATACATATATTATAAACGGTATGACTTGTAATCATTGCCGTTCAAGTGTGGAAAAAGCACTGAATGCTATTGAAGGCATTCATGCAACTGTTACTCTTGATCCTCCTATAGCCATCATCAGTATGGATAAACATATATCTACGGAAGTATTGCAGGATGCCTTATCGAAAATTGGCAATTATACTATAGAAATGGCTCAAAATGCTCAAAACGTATCGCATAATAATCATCAGGATCATACAGAAATGAACAGTATGCACCAAGGACATGACCATAGTGGGCATGGACATCAGAATCACGATCATGCGGGAGGACATATGGCTCATATGGGAAATCTTAAACAGAAATTTTGGATTTCCCTTATCGTAGCAATACCGATTATTCTGTTATCCCCTATGATGGGCATGAAACTTCCTTTTACCCTTACATTCCAGGGTTCATATTGGGTAGTATTGTTCTTAGCTTCATTCCTGTATTTTTACGGCGGATGGCCATTTCTTACCGGAGCTGCGAGTGAATTAAAAGCAAAAAATCCGGCTATGATGACATTGATTTCAATGGGTATCACTGTTTCTTATATATATAGTGTGTATGCTTTTGTTACCAATTACATTCTGCAAGTGCCAGGTCACCGAATGGATTTCTTTTGGGAATTGGCGACACTGATTGTTATTATGTTGCTCGGTCATTGGATAGAAATGAAGGCTGTGGGTAATGCGGGAAACGCATTGCAGAAAATGGCTGAGTTGTTGCCTGGAAGTGCGCATCTGGTACAACCTGACGGAAGTGTTAATGATGTTCCTCTTCAACAAATACAAGAAGGGCAGCATGTAATGGTAAAGGCGGGAGAAAAAGTGCCTGCCGACGGGAAAGTTATATCTGGTGAAACATCTGTTAATGAATCAATGGTAACCGGGGAAGCCAAAGCCATAAAGAAAAGCGAAGGAGCAACCGTGATAGGCGGTTCGGTCAATGGTTCGGGATCTATCGTAATAGAAGTGACAGGTACAGGCGAATCAGGTTACCTGGCACAAGTGATGAAACTGGTAGGACAAGCCCAACAAGAAAAATCACGAGCGGAATCCATTTCCGATAAAGTAGCCAAAGCACTCTTTTATATAGCATTGATAGTAGGTATCATTGCATTTATCGTTTGGTATATTATCGACAAAGATATTAATATCGCATTGGAAAGGATGGTAACTGTCTTTATCATTGCCTGTCCACACGCTTTAGGCTTGGCCATCCCCCTTGTAGTAGCTCGCTCTACATCTTTAGGTGCAACACATGGTTTACTAATCCGTAACCGTAACGCATTGGAGAAAGCAAAGGATATATCTGTTGTAACCATGGATAAAACGGGTACGCTTACTGAAGGAAATTTCCGTGTTTCCGTTGTTAAAAGTCTTTCGGATAGATGGAATGATACTGATATACTAAAAACAATGGCAGCAATGGAAGTACATTCCAATCATCCATTAGCAGTAGGTATATTGGATAAAGCCAAAGAAGATAAATTGGAGATACCAAAGGCCGAAAATGTTGCTCTTATAAGTGGAACAGGTTTATCGGGTACTGTAAGTGGACAGGATGCAAAAATTGTTACTGCTGCATATCTGGATAAAAATGCAGTGTCATATGATAGATCCTTATTTAATGACTTGGCAGAAAAAGGCAATTCCATAAGTTACCTTTTAATTAATAATGATGTAGCAGGTTTAATAGCACAAGGAGATCAAATTAAACCAGAAGCCAAACAGACAGTAAAAGAACTTCAAAATGAAAAAATTACTCCGGTCATGTTAACAGGAGACAATGAAGCCTCGGCAAAGGCTGTTGGTGGACAGTTGGGTATCAGCGATGTATATGCCTCTCTTTTACCCGAAAATAAGGAGAAGGTCATAACAGAATACCAGCATAAGGGGAAAAGCGTTATGATGGTGGGTGACGGAGTGAATGACGCGCCGGCATTGGCACGTGCAGATATCGGTGTGGCAATCGGTGCCGGAACAGATGTGGCGATAGATTCAGCAGACGTGGTATTGGTAAAAAGTAATCCGTATGATATCATCCATTTTCTTTCACTTGCAAAAAACACAACAACAAAAATGGTGCAAAATTTATGGTGGGGAGCAGGGTATAACATCATTGCCATACCATTGGCAGCAGGAGTTCTCGCTCCTGTAGGTATTATATTGAGTCCTGCCGTAGGGGCTGTACTAATGTCCGTCAGTACAGTAATAGTTGCAATAAATGCGTTGATGTTACGAATGAAATAAAATCCATTTATTCATACCTGATGGAAATATTAATTGTTTTTATTTGATTCTGGTAAGTGTCACACCGGCATATGAAATAACCTGATAAGTTGTAGTATATATGTCGGTGTGTTTTACCATCATTTTGATGAATTTCCATTGAAGAATCTGAATCAATAATAAGACTCTTTAGCGATTGTCTGAATAAAATGAGAAGTTGTTTTCTTTTTTTAAACTCTAATGATATTTCTAATGAAAATATTTTTTAAAGAAATCAAACTTGAGATATTAGATTTCGTGCTCTATTGTAGTTCAATTAGTAATAGAATTCTGTTTTACTGTTTGGTCTAAAAGATGCATATTTATGATTCGATTTACTTCCCATCTAAAAAAAGAAATTGATATAAAGATTGAACAAATAGAATGTTCTGAAATGAGTATGATTACGAAGTCTTTGGATGCTTCCCGCATACTTGCCAAAGCATTCAACCAATTAAAAGCATTTATTTTATCATACAATTTTAAAGATGAGGAAGAGGAAATTTATTTTTTCAAAGAAACTAAACCCAGATTATGCTCCCGTTTAATATTCTATCGTAAAGTCTATAATATTGAGATGAATCGCCCCATAGGTATAAATAAACAACGGGAATACTTCTGTGATTTATTGAATGATATAAACAAATATAATGGTAAAAGGCTTGATTTTATCCGTTATTACCGATCAGACTCTTCTCATTTAGACGCTATTTATTTTCTGCGGGATAAAACAGACGTGGAGCAATATCTCGAAACATTTTATTATGAATTTGATCCCCAATTTTCGACTAACTGCGATTTTAAGGTAGCGAAGATTTTAGCAAATGATATGCTTTCTGTCTATTTGATGCACGAAGTGGAGTTGTTGGATGATAACGGTATGAAGAGTTGTTCTTTTGGCTTTCCTGCGACTAAAAAGACTTGGATGGGTAGTAAAGCCGAGTTACAGGAGCAAATATTTTCATGGGATAGTGCCGGAATGTTTGGAGACCTACCGTTGACACAACTTTACGATTATATCCAAAATGTATTTAATATCCAGTTAGATAGCAATCTTTCGCGAACTCTTGGTGATTTGAAAATACGGAATACCCCTACACCATTTCTTGACAAGTTAAAAGATGCCCTATTGCGGCGTATGGGTAGAAAAGAATAATACCGAGGTCGGTATGTATGCTTAAACACGCATTATACCGATCTTTTCTGTATTTTCTATTTCTCTTTTTCGGAGAAAATTTACTTATATTCGATTATATATAAGCTACTTACAGAAATATTCAAAAAGAGTAGTACCGACCTCGTTATCAAGTATCAAAAAACGCTCGAACTTTGCATCAAACCAATAAGTTACGAGCATGAAAGTAATAAGTATAGAATCGGAAGCCTATAAAAGTCTACTACAAAAAATCGACCGGATTCATTCTTTTGTAAAACAAGAAAAAGAAAATACCATCCTACAACAATCTGATCCATCAGAGGTTTGGCTGAGTGATCAAGATGCTGCTACCATATTACGGGTAAGTAGACGCACTATGCAGCGGTTACGCAGTAACGGAGAAATAATCTATTCAATCAGGGGAGGTAGAGTATGGTATCTGTTGGCAGAGGTCAAACGTCTATTACCGGGACTTGTGGTAAACAAGAATAAGAAAGGAGGCAAACCATGAGCGAGGATGAAGGAATAAAAGATTTCATGCAAAAGTGGTTTGAGCAATTTATGGGACGTTTCGACCGATTGGATAAATTTATGGATATAATGAGCGGACGACATAACGTACTGAACGGCGAACGGCTTTTAGACAATCAAGACCTGTGCCAAATGCTGAACGTAAGCAAAC